>NZ_CBCSCA010000012.1:0-212713 GCF_965137885.1 Bordetella sputigena | reverse complement strand
GGGAAAGAGGGAGGGGGCGGCGGGCCACGGACGGGCCCGCGCGGCGGAACGAACGCTGATTACAAGGCGCTGTCCAGGAAGGCGGTGAGCTGGGATTTGGACATGGCGCCGACCTTGGTGGCGGCCGCCTTGCCGTCCTTGAAGAGCATCAGCGTGGGAATGCCGCGGATACCGTATTTGGCGGGCGTGTCACCGTTTTCGTCGACGTTGAGCTTGGCGATGGCGACGCGGCCGGCGTATTCCTTGGCGACTTCTTCCAGGATCGGGGCGATCATCTTGCAGGGGCCGCACCATTCCGCCCAGTAGTCCACCAGGACGGGGACGTCGGCCTTCAAAACGTCGGCATCGAAGCTGGCGTCGCTGACATGCTTGATTTGGTCACTCATGACTGTTCTCGTTGCTTTGCGGCGGGGAGACGTGCTTCGACCCGCCATTCTGAGTTGGCAGGATTAAAGCATACCACTGTCCATCCGAACAGGCCCGTGGCCGCGCCGGTCACGGGTTTTTGTGTAGCATAACCAGCCTCGCGGCAGGGGCGGCTGGTGCCGACAGCCCCGTTTTCCAGGCGCGCCCGTCCCGTCCCTTCCCAGGGACGGCCGGGTGTATCCCGCACGTGGTGATCAGGATTTGCGCATCCTACCCCGCGCGGCGCCAATGCTGGCTCTTTACTTAGAATGTCGGTTTTTTTCCACAGAGGTTGGGGATAACTTGGCCACTCCACGTTATACAGAGGCGTCCATCCGGGTCCTGAAGGGCCTGGAGCCCGTGCGGCAGCGCCCGGGCATGTACACCCGCACCGAAAATCCGCTGCACATCGTGCAGGAGGTCATCGACAACGCCGCCGACGAGGCGCTCGCCGGCAACGGCAAGCACATACAGGTCATCCTGCACGCGGACGGCAGCGTCTCCGTCGAGGACGACGGCCGCGGCATCCCGGTAGGCATGCATCCGGAGGAAAACGCCCCGGTCGTGGAACTGGTGTTCACCCGCCTGCACGCCGGCGGCAAATTCGACAAGCAGGGCGGCGGCGCCTATGCGTTTTCCGGCGGCCTGCACGGGGTGGGTGTCTCGGTCACCAACGCGCTGGCCAGCAGGCTGGAAGTCATCGTGTGGCGCGATGGCGGCGTGCATCGCATGGTGTTTCGCGACGGCGAGGTCGCCGAACCGCTGGCCCCCTTCAGCGGCGTGGCCAAGAAGAAATCCGGCACGCGGGTGCGCGTCTGGCCCGACCCCAAGTATTTCGACAGCCCCAATATTCCGCTGGCCGAATTGACGCAGCTGCTGCGCAGCAAGGCGGTATTGCTGCCCGGCACGCGCGTGACGCTGTCCGTGGAAAAGACCGGCGATACCAAGACCTGGCTATACGAGGACGGCCTGCGCGGCTACCTGACCGAAGCCTTGGGCGGCGCCGAACTGATGATTCCCATGTTCGAAGGCAGCCAGTACGCCGGCGCCGACCATGACACCTTCGCCGAAGGCGAGGGCGCGCAGTGGGTGGTGGCCTGGACCGAGGACGGCAACGCCGTGCGGGAATCCTATGTGAACCTGATTCCCACGCCGGCCGGCGGTACGCACGAATCCGGCTTGCGCGAAGGCCTGTTCGCCGCGGTCAAGAGCTTCGCCGAACTCCACAGCCTGCTGCCCAAGGGCGTCAAGCTGCTGCCGGAAGACGTATTCGCGCGCGCCAGCTTCGTGCTGTCGGCCAAGGTGCTGGACCCGCAGTTCCAGGGCCAGATCAAGGAAAGGCTGAACAGCCGCGACGCCGTGCGCCTGGTCGGCGGCTTCACGCGCGGCGCGCTGGACCTGTGGCTGCATAGCAATGTGGAATACGGCCGCAAGCTGGCCGAACTGGCGATACGCCAGGCGCAGGCGCGGGCGCGTTCGGCGCAGCGCGTGGAAAAGCGCAAAAGCTCCGGCGTGGCGGTGCTGCCCGGCAAGCTCACGGATTGCGAATCCAGCGATGCGTCGCGCACCGAAGTCTTCCTGGTGGAAGGCGATTCGGCCGGCGGTTCGGCCAAAATGGGCCGCGACAAGGAATTCCAGGCCATCCTGCCGCTGCGCGGCAAGGTGCTGAATTCCTGGGAAGTCGAGCGCGACCGGCTGTTCGCCAACAACGAGATCCACGACATCGCGGTGGCCATCGGCGTCGACCCGCACGGTCCCAACGACACGCCGGACTTGTCGGGACTGCGCTATGGCCGCATCTGCATCCTGTCGGACGCGGACGTGGACGGCTCGCACATCCAGGTGTTGCTGCTGACCCTGTTCTACAAGCATTTTCCCAAGCTGGTGGAAGCGGGCAATGTCTACGTGGCGCGGCCGCCGCTGTTCCGCGTGGACGTGCCGGCGCAGGGCAAGCGCCCGGCGCGCAAGGTCTACTGCCTGGATGCCGGCGAACTCGAAGCCGTACAGGACAAACTGCGCAAGGAAGGCCTGCGCGAAGGCAGCTGGAGCATCAGCCGCTTCAAGGGCCTGGGCGAAATGAGCCCCGAACAACTGTGGGAAACCACTATGAATCCGGACACGCGGCGCTTGCTCCCGGTCAGCTACGGCGACCTGGATCCCGAGCAGACCACGCGCGTGTTCGACATGCTTATGGGCAAGGGGGAATCGGCGCAGCGCCGTTCCTGGCTGGAAGAAAAAGGCAATCTCGCCGAACTGGATATCTGATGCCGCATGCCGCGCCGGCGCGACCGGCGCGGCATCGCAATGGCATCGCAATGACGCGACACCATGACCGATAGCAATCAACAAGGCCTGTTCGACTCCGAATCGGGCGATGCCGCCATTACCCTGGGGCGCTACGCCGAGCAGGCCTACCTGGACTACGCCGTATCCGTCGTGCGCGGCCGGGCGCTGCCCGACGTGGGCGACGGCCAGAAACCCGTGCAGCGGCGCATTCTCTACGCCATGCAGGCCATGGGCCTGGGCCCCACCGCCAAGCCCGTCAAGTCCGCGCGCGTCGTGGGCGATGTGCTGGGCAAGTATCACCCGCACGGCGACCAGGCCGCCTATGACGCCATGGTGCGCATGGCGCAAAGCTTCACGCTGCGCTATCCGCTGGTGGACGGCCAGGGCAACTTCGGTTCGCGCGATGGCGACAACGCGGCGGCCATGCGCTATACCGAAGCCCGGCTCACGCCCATCGCCCGGCTGCTGCTGGACGAACTGGAAGAAGGCACGGTCGACTTCATCCCCAACTACGACGGCAGCCACCAGGAGCCGCAGATGCTGCCGGCGCGCCTGCCGGTCATGCTCCTGAACGGCGCATCCGGCATCGCCGTGGGCATGGCGACCGAAATCCCTTCGCACAATCTGCGCGAAGTCGCACAGGCCTGCGTGGCGCTGCTCAAGCAGCCCAAGCTGCCGGACGAAGAGCTTTATGCCATGTTGCCGGGCCCGGATTTCGCGGGCGGCGGGCAGATCATCACGCCCGCCGAGGACATCGCGCAGATCTACAACAGCGGCCGCGGTTCGCTCAAGGCGCGCGCCCGCTGGCAATTCGAGGAGCTGGCGCGCGGCCAGTGGCAACTGGTGGTCACCGAACTGCCGCCCGGCGCATCGGGCCAGCGCGTGCTCGAAGAGATCGAGGAAATCACCAATCCCAAGGTCAAGGCCGGCAAGAAGGCGCTGACGGCGGAACAGCAGCAGGCCAAGGCGCAGATGCTCGGCCTGCTGGACGCCGTGCGCGACGAATCCGGCAAGGACGCCGCGGTGCGGCTGGTGTTCGAGCCCAAGACCTCGCGCGTCGACCGCGACGAATTCGTCAACACGCTGCTGGCGCAGACCAGCATGGAAAGCAGCGTGCCGGTCAACCTGGTGTGCATCGGCACCGACGGCCGCCCGCGCCAGAAGCCGTTGCGCGAGATCCTGCTGGAATGGCTGGCCTTCCGTACCGACACGGTGATCCGCCGCACCCGCCATCGCCTGGACAAGGTCATCGACCGCATCCATGTGCTGGAAGGCCGCATGGTGGTCTACCTCAATGTCGACGAAGTCATCCAGACCATACGCGAGGCCGACGAGCCGCGCGCGGCCTTGATGACGCGCTTCAAGCTGACCGAACGCCAGGCCGAGGACATCCTGGAAATGCGCCTGCGCCAATTGGCGCGCCTGGACGGCATCAAGGTCGAACAGGAACTGGCCGCGAAGCGCGAAGAGCAGCTCAAGCTGCAGGAGCTGCTGGATAATCCCGCGTCCCTGAAGCGCACCATCGTGCGCGAAATCGAAGCGGACGCCAAGCAGTATGGCGACGAGCGCCGCACGCTGATCAAGGCGGCGGAGCGCGCCGTGATGGAAACGCGCGTGGTGGACGAGCCGGTCACCGTGATCGTGTCGCAAAAGGGCTGGCTGCGCGCGCGCCAGGGCCACGGCCACGACGCCACGCAGTTCGGCTTCAAGCAGGGCGACGATCTATACGGCGCTTTCGAATGCCGCACCACCGACACGCTGATCGCGCTGGGCGACAACGGCCGGGCCTATACGGTACCGGTCGCCAATCTGCCGTCCGCGCGCGGCGACGGCCAGCCCGTCACCACGATGATCGACCTGGCGTCGGGCACCCGTATCGTCCACATGATCGCGGCGGCCGCCGATACCCGCTGGCTGTTCACCACCCAAGGCGGCTTCGGTTTCATCGCGCGGCTGGGCGACATGAACAGCCGCCAGCGCGGCGGCAAGCAGTTCGTCACCCTGGAGGAAGGCGATGCCTTGCTGCGCCCCGTGCCTGTGTTCGAAGGCGCGCAGCGGCTGGCATTGCTGTCGGCCAAGGGCAAGTTCCTGGTGTTCGGGCTGGACGAGGTCAAGACCCTGGCCGGCGGCGGGCGCGGCACCATCCTGATGGGGCTGGACGGCAACGACACGCTGGCACAGGTGGTGCCCATCGGCGCCGGCGGGCTGCGCGCCACCGGGATGTACCGCAACAAGCAGGTGGAAGACATCCTGGTCGGCAACAGCCTGCAGCCCTACGTGGGCAAGCGCGCCCGCAAGGGCCGGCAGTTGGATGTCCGGCCGAAGCAGCCGGTGTTGTCGCCGGTGCTGTAGGGCGGCGTCGACGCATTCATCGAATCGCGACAGGGTTGATGTTCACCTGGGTCGAGCCGGCATACAGGGGCTGGCCCAGCACGAACAGGAATTCCCAGCCCTGGTCGCGCACCAGGGCGCGAGTGTCGATAAGTTCCAGGTTGTAGATGCCGCGCTTGGCAAGCATGTACTGATTGACCGGGAACTCGTCATCGCCGTGCGGGTTGGGATACACCTCCGAGGCCCAGGTGTCGCCGCCGAACGCGACGATGCCTTGGTCGGCGAGCCATCGCGCCGCCTCCATGCCGATGCCGGGCTCCACTTCCAGGAACTGCTTGTTCTCCTTGCCGATCAGTTCCAGCCAGCCTGTGTTGAACAGGACCACATCGCCTTTGCGCAGGGTCAGGCCCTGCTTGCGCAGCACGGCCTGGATGTCCGCCAGGGTGAATTCCGTGCCGCCGGGCACTATGGGTTTGCCATAGTGGGCGGTCATGTCCAGCACCACCCCGCGGGTCACGATGGGCGGCACTTTTTCGACGCCTAGCTTGGTAACGCCGTCGACGGTGACGAAATCGATGGCTCGATTGCCGTTGTAGTAAACGTTGTCGATGCCGATGTGCCCGATCCCGTTCAGTTGGGTGCCCACGCCGGTCCACGCGTTGACCAGTTCGTCGTTGAAGGTGAACTTGTTCGGCCCCAGCGACTTGCCGGCCTGCTGGCCGACCTGCACGTTGTAAAGGCGGAAGCTGCGATGGCGAAACGCCGGCAGATCCTTGTCCACCGGGACGGCCAGGGGATAGGTCTTGCCGGTCTTGACCAGGCCGGCCGCCTGCTTGACGACTTCCGGCGTCAACAGGTTCGCCGCACCGATCTCATCGTTCGGGCCGTAGGTGGAGGGATACCAATCGGCGGCGGGTGCCGCCTGCATGGCAAACGGCAAGGGCGCCCCTAGCGCGAGTCTCCAAAAGGCTTTCATTGCGTATCTCCTGTATTGATTCGATTGCATGGCGCCCGACGGCATCCCCGCTCAGTCCCAGTCGGGAGCCAGGCCCGCCGGGTCGACTTCGCGTCCGTTCCGTTCCAGCTGCGCGATCGCGGCCATGTCCTCGGCATCCAGGCGGAGGTCACGGGCGAGCAGGTTGCTGGCCAGATTCTCGCGTTTGGTGGAGGAGGGAATCACCGCGTAACCCAGCTGCAACGCCCAGGCCAGCGCCACCTGCGCGACGGTGGCTTGGTGCTTTTCGGCAATCCGCGCCAACACTGGATCCTTGAGCACCTTGCCGTAGGCCAGCGTCATGTATGAAGTGACGGTAATGCCTTGTTCCTGCAGAAAGGAGGCCAGTTTGCGGTTCTGCAGATACGGGCTGAGTTCGATCTGGTTGGTCGCGATCTCGTTCTTGCCCACCGCGGCAATGGCCTGCCTGGTCAATTCGATATTGAAATTCGAAATACCGATCTGGCGCGTCAGGCCCAGGGCTTTCGCGTCGGCCAGCGCGGCCATGTATTCGGCCAGTTCGACGCCATTTCCCGGCGCCGGCCAGTGGATCAAGGTCAGATCCACGTAGTCGGTACGCAGCTTGTCCAGGCTGTCCCGCAGGCTGGGCACCAGCTTGTTTCTGGCGTAGTTGTCGGTCCAGATCTTCGTCGTGACGAACAGCTCGGACCGCTTGATACCGCTTTCGGCTATCGCCTGGCCGACTTCGGCCTCGTTGCCGTAGATCTGCGCGGTATCCACGGCCCGATAGCCCAGGTCCAGGGCGCTGCGTACCGACGTGATGACGGTCTGGCCCGTCAGGCGAAAAGTGCCGACCCCAAAGCTGGGAATACTCATGATTGACTCCGGTAGAGGATGAATGGACATAAAGGGAAGGAAACCCGGAACAGGGTGCGGGCTTCAGTGTGCACGCCCGGTCCTGGTGGATTAAGCCCCGTCCCGGTCAAACCTATTTGCTTGCGGGTCAACAATGCGGGCGCCGCGTCCGGCAAGGAAGGGCTGTGTCCGGGATGGCACGCCGATGAGGGCGGCGAAAAGCCGCTCATGGGTGGACAGCGGGTTTACAGGAGCGCTTCGCATCCATATAATTCGTACTGAAATCAATTCAGCACAATTCATTCTGGTCGGAATCTTATCGAACCGATTCATTTCAGCACATATGACTGAACCTACGCATACCGAAACCGCCGCGCCCGCGCCGTCTGCCCAGCAGTACGATTTGCGCATCCTGCGCGCCCTGCGCCGGATCACGCGGTCGATTGCCCTGCATTCGCGGCAGCTGGCGGCGGTCAGCCATATCACCGCTCCCCAGCTGATGTGCCTGCGCACGGTGATCGCCCGCGGGCCGTTGACCTCCACCGCCATCAGCCGGGAAATCCACGTCAGCCCCAGTACGGTGGTGGGCATCCTCGACCGCCTGGAAGACAAGGGCCTGATCCGCCGGGAACGCGGCAAGGAAGACCGCCGCACGGTTTTCGTGACCGCCACCGTGCCCGGCATCGAACTCGCCAAGCAGGCGCCATCGCCGCTGCAGAAGCATTTGGCCGATGCGCTGAACGCCCTCCCCGAGCTGGAACAGGCCACCATCACGCTGTCGCTGGAACGCATCGTTGCGCTGATGGAGCAGGGTGGCCAGGCAGCGCCGGCCGACGCCCATGACCATTCCCCCATCCTCGATGTGCCGACCAGCGGGCCGGCGCCCGAATCGGGGCTGGTGGTATGAGCCAGGCCGGCATCACGCGCGTGGCCGCTACGCTGGCCGCGCAGGAACCCTCGCATCTTTTCAGGACGCCGCGCGTTGCCGACGGCGCCGCCATTCATGGACTGATCGCCGCCTGCCCGCCGCTGGATCTGAATACGGTCTATGCCTACCTGCTGCTGTGCGAGCACTTCGCGCGGACCTGCGTGGTGGCCGAAAGCCCCGGCGGCGCCATCGACGGTTTCGTGTCGGCCTACGTGCCGCCCGGCCAGTCGCAGCGGCTTTTCGTCTGGCAGGTCGCGGTGCATGAGCGCGCCCGCGGACAGCGCCTGGCGCGGCGCATGTTGCATGCGCTGCTGCGCCGTCCGGCGCTGGCGGACGTCCGCCATCTGGAAACTACCGTCGGCCCCGACAACCAGGCGTCGCGGCGCACTTTCACCAGCCTGGCGGCCGATCTCGGCGCCCATGTGGCCGAGCAGCCCTTCTTCGGCAAGCAGCTGTTCGGCGGCGCCGAGCACGACGATGAAATGCTGATCCGGGTCGGGCCTTTCGCCTCGATACCGCGCTGACGCGGGCATGCGCCACTGCGCGATCGCGCGCATGCGCCGGGCCGGTCATCCCGGCCGGGTTCCCGAAGCCGAACATGCCCTGCCTGCCCCTTACGGCGGGCAGTGCAAGTAAGTCATTAACGTTCACCAGCCAGGAGAAAACGATATGGACCTGAAAATCTTCGATCGCATGGAGTCGGAAGTACGCGGCTACATACGTTCCTTTCCGGTGATTTTCAATCAGGCGCGCGGCTCCCTGCTGATCGATGAGGAAGGCACGGAGTACATCGACTTCTTCAGCGGCGCGGGCACGCTCAACTACGGCCACAACAACCCGTTGTTCAAGGCACGCCTGATCGATTACCTGGCCTCGGACGGCGTCGTGCATGGCCTGGATATGGCCACCAGCGCCAAGAAGCACTTCCTGGAAACGGTGGACCGCGTGCTGTTGCAGCCGCGCAAGTGGCAGTACACGCTGCAGTTCACCGGCCCCACCGGCACCAACGCGGTGGAAGCCGCGCTGAAAATCGCCCGCCAGGTAAAGGGCCGCTCCAACATCATTTCCTTCACCCACGCTTTTCACGGCGTCAGCGGCGGGTCGCTGCAGGCCACGGCGAACGCCAAGTTCCGCGATGCGGCCGGCTATGCGCTGAGCAACACGACCTTCATGCCCTATGACGGCTATTTCGGCGCCGACGTCGATACCATGGCCTACCTGGAACGCATGCTGGACGATCCCAGCAGCGGCATGGACAAGCCGGCCGCCGTCATCGTCGAGACGGTGCAGGGCGAAGGCGGCGTCAACGTCGCCACCCTGCGTTGGCTGAAAGAGCTGGAAAAAGTGTGCCGCCGCCACGACATGCTGCTGATCGTGGACGACATCCAGGTGGGCTGCGGCCGCACCGGCAACTTCTTCAGCTTCGAGACCGCCGGCATCCGTCCGGACATCATCACGCTGTCCAAGTCGCTGTCGGGTTTCGGCCTGCCCATGTCGTTGGTGCTGATGAAGCCGGAGCTGGATATCTGGAAGCCCGGCGCGCATAGCGGCACCTTCCGCGGTAACAACCTGGCCTTCGTCACCGCCGCGGCGGCGCTCGATACCTATTGGGCCGATCAGGCCTTCGCCAACGAGGTATTGCGCAAGGAAAGGCTGGTGCGCGACTGGCTGGAAAACCTGGCGCACAGCTATCCGGGCAGCGGGCTGGTGGTGCGGGGCAGGGGACTGATCCAGGGGCTGGTCACGGCCAGCCAGCCCGAGCTGGCCAACCGCATCGCCCGCAAGGCCTTTGAGCGCGGCGTCGTCATCGAAACCTCCGGCGCCCATGACGAGGTGCTCAAGCTGCTGCCGGCCCTGACCATCGAGGACGACCTGCTCAAGCGCGGCCTGGACGCCATCGAGGCCAGCGTGGCCGACGTACTGGCCGAAACCGGGCAATCCGCCCGCATTCTGAAATTCGGAGGAAAACGCCAATGATCGTACGCAACGTAAACGACGTCATCGGGACCAAGGACGAGGTCCGCACCGATACCTGGATGAGCCGGCGCGTGCTGCTCAAGAAGGACGGCATGGGCTTCTCTTTCCACGAAACCACCATATTCCCCGGCACCCGCACCCACATCCATTACCGCAATCACCTGGAAGCCGTGTGGTGCATCGAAGGCGACGGTTCGCTGGAAACCATCGCCGACGGCAAGCGCTATGAACTGGGTCCCGGCGTGGTCTACGCCCTGAACGAGAACGACGAGCACTGGCTGTGCGGCGGCGAAAAACCGCTGCGCGTCATCTGCGTCTTCAACCCGCCGCTGACCGGGCAGGAAGTGCATGACAAAAACGGCGTGTATCCCCTGCCTGCAAAGGAAGCCGCCTGAGGCTGCTCGTTCGCAAGGAAATACGCAAGGAGATACCACGATGATTTCACCCGCCAAAGACCGCTACGCGTCGCGCACCGACCGCAGCGCCGGCATCGTCGCCCGCCACGACCCGGTCGTGTACGGGGACGGTCGCTATGCCGACGCGCTGTCGCCGGAACAGGTCCAGGCCTATGACCGCGACGGCTTCCTATTGCTGGAAAACCTCCTGCCGCAGGCCGACGTCGACGCCCTGATCGCCGAGATCACGCGCATGTCGCGCGACCAGGCCATCATCCGCCGCGAGGAATGCATTACCGAACCGGGCAGCAACGCCGTCCGGTCCATCTTCATGGTGCATCAACTCAGTCCGGTGATGTCGCGCCTGGCGCGCGACCCGCGGCTGATCAACGTGGCGCGGCAGATCCTGGGTTCCGAGGTCTATATCCACCAATCCCGCGCCAATATGAAGCCCGGCTTCAAGGGCAAGGAATTCTATTGGCATTCGGATTTCGAAACCTGGCACGTGGAAGACGGTATGCCCGCGATGCGGGCGCTCAGCTGCTCGGTGCTGCTGACCGACAACAATGTCTGCAATGGCCCGCTGATGCTGGTGCCGGGCTCACATCGGCAATTCATTTCCTGCATAGGCGAAACGCCGCAGGATCACTACAAGCAATCGCTGAAGAAGCAGGAGTACGGCGTGCCGGACGCGATCAGCCTGCAGTTGCTGGCCGAACAGGGCGGCATCCAGGCGATGACGGGCAAGGCCGGCTCGGTGGTGTTTTTCGATTGCAACACCATGCATGGGTCCAACAGCAATATTTCGCCATGGCCGCGGTCGAATGTGTTCATGGTCTACAACAGCGTTGAAAACGCCTTGGGGGCGCCGAAATACGGCCTGGCGCCGCGGCCGGAACATATCGCCACCCGCGCGGACATGAAGGCGCTGACGCCGCTGGACGCGCTGAAGCTGGTGAGTTGAGCTCCGCCCCGGGCGGGCGTGGCGCGAGACGGATTCAACGTTTCGCGCCAATTTGTTTACGTTGGCGAGACCGGGATAATTGCTATGCTTCGGCGGTTCTCGTGCTTTCCCACCGCTCGCCATGTCCCTGTCCGTCCGCAGCCTGCACATCTATCCCGTCAAATCGTGCGCGGGCATCGACCTCGATGCGTCGGCGATCGACGGCGCGGGCCTGGCGCACGACCGCCGCTGGCTGGTCGTTGCCGGTGCGCGATTCCTGACGCAGCGGCAGGTTCCCACCATGGCCCTGGTCCGCACCGCGCTGACCGCCACCCATCTGCAACTGCGCGCGCCGGGCATGCCGCTGCTGGAAGTGCCCCTGGACGGATCGGAGCTGGCCGCCGTCGAAGAGCCGGTTACCGTCTGGCGCGACACCTTTCCCGCGCGCTCCGAAAGCGCGGCCGCGGCGCGCTGGTTCAGCGATTTCCTGGGGCATCCCTGCCGCCTCTACAAGATCGACATCCAGGCGGCCGGCCGGGCCGTCAGCCCGGACTGGATAGGGCGCTGGCGCGGCGAACACGGCGATCTGGCCGCCGGCTTCGATGGCAACCATTTTTTCGGTTTCGCCGACGGCTATCCCGTGTTGATCGTCAACCAGGCTTCGCTGGATGAATTGAACCAGCGGTTGCGCGCCAAAGGGCGCGACCCCATCCCGATGGATCGCTTCCGCCCCAACATCGTCCTGGACGGCGATGACCTGGGCGCCTATGAAGAAGACCACATCGCCTTGTTCGCGCGCGGCGACGATATCCGCCTCGCGGTGGTCAAGCCCTGTACGCGTTGCAGCATCCCGGACGTCGACCAGGCAACCGGCCGGCAGGGCGACGAGCCGGGCCTGACGCTGACGGCCACGCGCAGCATGGACATGGGCGTGGTATTCGGCCAGAACGCCATCGTCGATGCGCGGCCCGGCGCGATCCTGCGGGTGGGCGACCAGATCTCGGCGGAATGGAAGTTCTAGCGTCCCGGCGGACCTGTTCCGCTACGACGCGGACAGTTTCAGCCCGACCAGCCCGACGACGATCAGACCGACACTGGCCAGGCGCACCCATCCCATGCTTTCGCCGAACAGGATGACGCCCGCGACGAAGGCGCCCACGGTACCGATGCCTACCCATACCGCGTAGGCCGTTCCGAGCGGCAGCGTGCGCATGGCGATCGCCAGCAGCCAGACGCTGGCCACCATGCCGACGATGGTGATGACGGAGGGAACAAGCCGGGTGAAACCGTCGGTGTATTTCAGGCCCACGGCCCAGACGACTTCGCACACTCCGGCGACAAACAGTATGACCCAGGTCATGGACGACTTTCCGGCGCATTGCCAACGGTAGGGCCCCGGATGCGCCTGTCCCGGGACGGCAAAAATTATAGAATGTCCGATTCGGCACCATTCCGCTCCGTCACACTGCTACCGTCGCGCCATGACTTTCCAGGTCACCCTTACGCCCAGCCAACACCAGTTCAAGATCGAAGAGGGCCAGACCGTGCTCGATGCCGCTTTGGCCGCGGGCTACGTTCTGCCTTACAGCTGCCGCAGCGGCGCATGTTCCACCTGCAAAGGCAAGGTGCTGTCGGGCGACTACGATGCCGGACCCTATCCCGCCCAGATCCTGGCGCCGGAAGAACTGGCCGCCGGCTATACCCTGTTGTGCCAGGCCCGGCCGTCGTCCGACCTGCTGGTCGAATCGGCTGAGGTGCGGCTGGCCAGCGATATCCAGATCCGCAAGCTGCCGGTGCGTGTGCAGACCCTGGAGCGAATCGGGCCCGACGTTGCGGTCATCAAATTGCAACTGCCCGCTTCGGAGACCTTTCGCTTTCATGCCGGGCAATACATTGAACTCATATTGAAAGAAGGCCGGCGCCGCAGCTACTCCATGGCGACGCCGCCCCACGCGGGCAGTCCGCTGGAGCTGCATATCCGCCACATGCCGGGCGGCTATTTCACCGACCACGTGTTCGGCGCCGGCGCCACGCAGATGAAAGAACGGGAGATCCTGCGCATCGAAGGGCCCTTCGGCTCCTTCTTCCTGCGCGAGGATAGCGACAAGCCCATCGTGCTGCTGGCCAGCGGCACCGGCTTCGCCCCGATCAAGGCCATCGTCGAACACATGATCCACAAACAGATCCGCCGGTCCGTAACGCTCTATTGGGGCGGCCGCCGCCCGCATGATCTGTACATGGATGCCTTGGCCGCGTCATGGGCGGACAGCGTGCCCGATTTCCGCTACGTGCCGGTCGTCTCCGACAGCCTTCCGGAAGATGGCTGGACCGGGCGTACCGGTTTCGTGCATGAGGCCGTCATGCGCGATCTGCCGGATCTTTCCGGGTATCAGGTGTATGCTTGCGGCGCCCCTGTCATGGTGGACGCGGCGCGGCGGGAATTCTCCGGCCAATGCGGTTTGCCGGAAGACGAGTTCTTCGCGGACGCCTTTACATCGGAAGCGGATTTGGCCAAGGCACGTCCTTGATCCGCCGTATTGACATAGGCGCTTACAAGCCGACGAATGGCGATGCGTTTCAACGCTCGCCCCGGCGTGTTGGCGGCTGGCGGCAAGGTAAACTTCTTTCCCGTAATTTCAACGGGATTCCGCGCATGCGGCCGCCTTCGGGCTGATGCGTACCCAGGAGCTTGGCGCGAATGAGAATTGCGGTATTGGGAGCTGGCATCATCGGTATTTGCTCGGCGTGGTGGTTGCGCCAGGCGGGACATGATGTCGTGGTCATGGATCGGCGCACCGGTCCGGCCCAGGAAACCAGTTTCGCCAATGGCGCCCAGATCTCCGTCTCGTACGCCGAGCCCTGGGCCAATCCGCAGGCGCCCCTGAAGCTCCTGAAATGGCTGGGACGCGAAGACGCGCCCTTGCTCTTCCGTCCGCAACTCGATTGGCGCCAGTGGGCCTGGGGGCTCGCCTTTCTGCGCGAATGCCTGCCCGGCCGGCTGGCCCCGAATATACGCGCGATGGTCCGCATGGCCGAGTACAGCCGCGCCACGCTGCG
Organism: Bordetella sputigena; assembly: GCF_965137885.1. NCBI lineage: Bacteria > Pseudomonadati > Pseudomonadota > Betaproteobacteria > Burkholderiales > Alcaligenaceae > Bordetella > Bordetella sputigena. Next base: position 198,581 of record NZ_CBCSCA010000012.1, on the reverse strand, counting down.
CGCCATGCGCGCGGAATTGGGTATCGAGTACGACCATCTGGAACGGGGCATTCTGAATTTCTATCGCGACGCGCACGAATTCGAGCTGTCGCAGAAGGCGGCGGGCGTGATGCGCGACTTCGGTGTCGAACGCCGCATCCTGACCGCCGATGAAGTCGTCGCCGTGGAGCCCGCCCTGGCGGGGCAGCGCCATCGCATCGTCGGCGGCGATTTCACGCCGGAAGACGAAAGCGGCGACGTGCACCTGTTCACCGTTGCGCTGGCCCAGCGCTGCGCCGACGCCGGCGTCGAGTTCCGCTACTCCACGCAGGTGACGCGGCTGGTTTCCATCGGCGGACGCGTGGACGCGGTGGAGCTCCTCGACCCGCAGGGCGGTTATGAGCAGGTCGCCGCGGATGCCTATGTCGTGGCCATGGGCAGCTACACGCCGTTCCTGGTGCGTCCGCTGGGCGTGCCCTGCAACGTCTACCCGGCCAAGGGCTATTCCGCCACCTTCCCGATCCTGGACCCGGCGGCGGCGCCCAGCGTCAGCCTGACCGACAGCAGCCGCAAGGTCGTATTCTCGCGTTTGGGCAACCGCCTGCGCATGGCCGGCACGGCCGAGTTCGCGGGCTATTCGCGTGCCTTGAATCCCCAGCGTTGCCAGGCCATGACGGAGCTGGCGCGCGAACTTTTTCCCGGCGCGCTCGATTTCGAGCGTGTCGTTTACTGGTCGGGCCTGCGTCCGTCCACTCCGTCGAACGTGCCCCTGATTGGCCGCACCCGCATTCCCAACCTGTACTTGAATACGGGCCACGGGACACTGGGATGGACCATGGGGGCGGGTTCGGGCCGGGCTCTGGCCGATCTGCTCAGCGGACGCGCGCCGGAACCGGAGTTTCCTTTCCTCGGCATGTAGACCTATGAAGAAATTGCATGAAACGGGCCTGGCCCGCGCAATCCGCGCCAGCGGGCGTGTCTGGATCTTCGGCGCTGCCTTGATGGCGGCGGGTGTGGCGCATGCGGCGCCGGTGCAGATCCAGGTCTGGCACACAATGACCGACGCCAACAAGGCGGAATTCGAAAAGCTGGTCAAGCAGTACAACAAAGAGCAGGACGCGGTGGAAGTCACCGTGCGTGACTTCGCCACGCCGCAGGCCCTGCAGCAGGCCGCCGTATCGGCGGTGGCCGCCAAGAAGACGCCCAATCTGATCCAGCTGCAGGACAACCATTCGCCGGAAGTCGTGGCGGAATACAAGTCCATCAAGCCGCTGTACGAACTGCTGGCCAAGTATCCGATCAAGGATGCCAGCTGGTTCCTGCCGTCCACCAGCAGCTTCACCCGCGACAGCAAGGGGCGCCTGCTGGCTTTCCCCTACATGGCCGAAATCCCGCTGATGTTCTACAACATCCCGCTGTACAAGAAGGCGGGCCTGGATCCGAACCAGCCGGCGCGCACCTGGCAGGACCTGCAGGCCGAACTGCTGAAGCTGCGTGACGCGGCCGACGTGGAATGCCCGTATGTGTCCAGCGACCAGGTCGAGGTCCATCTGGAAAACCTGGCGCCCATCAACAACCAGCTGTACACCAGTAACGGCAACGGCATCGAGGCGATCAAGGGCAAGCCCACGCCGGCATCGCTGCAGTTCGACACCTTGTACATGCGGCACGTGTCGCTGATGGCGACGTGGAAGCGCTCGCTGCTGCTGACCCAGCATACCAACGACAACACGCCCGATGAATCCTTCGCGAAGGGACAATGCGGTGTGCTGACGTCCAGTTCCGGCGCCCTGGGTCGCTTGATCGCGGCCAAGAACCTGAATTTTGGCGTCGCGCCCCTGCCGTTTTACGAACAGGCCACCAAGACGCCGGGCAAGCCTTTCGTCAGCGGCTCCGCGCTGTGGGTGATGGAAGGCCATCCCGCGGCACAGGACAAGGCCACCGCCGAATTCCTGGCCTGGCTGTCCAAGCCGGTGGTGGCGGCGGAATGGCATCAGACGACGGGCTTCCTGCCCTTGACCGAAGGCGCGTTCCGCGCGTCCGAAGTGTCGTTCTACAACCGCATCCCGGGCGCCCAGGCCGTGGTCTCGGCCATGCGCGCCCAGACGCCCGTGACCGCGCGCGGTTTCCGCGTCAACAACTATGAGCGTATCGAGCCCGTGCTGAGCCGCGAGCTGGATCAGGCCTTCGACGGCAAGACGCCGCCCGTGGCCGCGCTGACCAGTGCCGCCAGCCAGGCGCACCTCATCGCCCAGCAACGCTGATCCGCGGCTGCAAGCTCGATGCGTAATCCGGCGGGCCTGGCCCGCCGGTTTTTTTTGCATGCCGCGCTTCATGTGCCCCCTGCCGTGGTTCGCATGCATCGCATGCCGCGCGCGGCGGGCCGGCTCGGCGATCCCCGGGCCGGCCGATGTTTGCTGGCGCCTATGAATTGCATGCGCGAGGCGTGACATCCGCATCCATGCGTAGATGTGCGTCTTGTTGCCCCATACGGGTCTCGGCACCATGGCTGGGTCGCGCCATGGTGGGCGCGCAGCGCGGGGATCCGGCATGCATCGACTGTTCAAAACCCTCATCCTGTTGCCATGGCTGTCGGCCTGTGCGCCGTCTTCGTGGTCGCCGGGCGGCGGGACGGCGGACTGGAACAGCGGTCCGTCCGCGGGCTCGTTGGCCGGGCCGTTGGCCGGTCGCCTGGCGGGCAGGCCGGCGGGCCAACGGGCCGGGGCGACCCACGACTTCAACTGGCGGCTATCGGGCGACAGGCAGGTCGCCCCGCTGCAAGTGTTCGACGACGGCGCGCGCACCTGGCTGCAGTTCGCGCCGGGACAGCCCGTGCCGGCGCTCTTCACCGAACAGAATGGCCTCGAACAGCCGGCGCGTTACGTAACACAGGCGCCGTACGTCGTCGTGCAGGGGAAATGGCCGGCGGTCGTCATGCGGGGCGGCGCCTTGCAGGCGCGCGCCGATTATCTGGGCGCGGCGCTAGATGCGGCGGCGATGTCGGCTGCTCCGTCGGCGGCGATGTCGTCTTCCATGGCGATGGCGGCGAGCTCGCCGGCCGCGCGGGGTGCGGCGAACGGCGGGTTCCGGTCCCCGCATACCGCCGACGCATCGGCATCCATGTCGCCATCGCCGCGTGCCCCGGTCCCGGCGCGTGGCAACCCGGGGCACGGCGCGACGACGTCGTCGCCCGCGGGCCTGTATCGCGTCGGCCCCGCCGACGAGAACATGCGCCGGGCACTCGCGCGCTGGGCAGGCCTCGCGGGATGGACGTTCCAGGCCGAACACTGGGCTGTGGATGTCGACATCCCGCTGGCGGGCAGCGCCGATTTCAGCGATGACTTCAAACGCTCGGTGCGCGAACTCGTCGCGGCCACGGAACTGGGCGATCGCCCGCTGCAGCCGTGCTTCTACGCCAACCAGGTCCTGCGGGTCATCCCGCTATCGCAGGCCTGCGATCGCACGGCGTTGCGGCCGGGGACGGCGATATGACCGCGTCGTCATTTCGCCATTCGACGCAGCGCGGCGGAATGTCTTCCTTACGCCGTATCGCGCGCCGGGCCGTCATGCTGTTCCTCACGGCCGCATGTCCCGCCTGCGTCACGCCGGAACGCATCGCCGCCGTTCAGGATCGCGCCGCGGCATCGCAGGCGCGCAGCGAGGCCGCGTATGCCGGCTTTTCAAGATCGTTGTCCGATGGCGCGGCCCGCCTGGCGGCGCAGGACGTCGCCAGGCCCTGGCTGGCGGGACGCGCACGCCCCTTGGCGCGCGAGGCAACGCTCCCGGCCGCCCTGCGCAGGAACGTCGACACGACGCTCATGTTCGCCGGCGGGCAGGCCGATCTGGCCGTGCTCGCCGACCGCATCGCCAGGGCCACGGGCATCGGCGTCAAGGTCAGGCCGGACGCCTTGCTGCCCGCCGAGCTCTTCCTGCCCAGACTGGCCGTGGCCAGCGGCGGCGGCACGGCTTTCCCCGCGCGCGCCTCTTTGCCGGACGGCGCCCAGCCCTTGCCGCGCGTACTCGACGCGCTGGCCTGGCGCCTGGGCGTGTACTGGCGCTACACGGACGGCGCCATCGAGTTCTACCGCACCGAAACGCGGGTGTTCGATGTGCGCGCCCTGACCTTGAACGCCCGCGCGGACGCGCGGCTGGGACGCGCCGCCAGCGCGGGGGAAGAAGGCTTCCAGAACACGTCAAACACCACCTTGTCCAGCGGCGACCACGACGCCATGGATTCGGTGCGGGCACGCATCGAGCCCTTCCTGACGCGCGCCGGCACCGTCACCGCGGCGCCGGGGGCGGGCAATTCCATCGTGGTGAACGATACCCGCGATGCGCTGGAGCAGGTGGCGCGTTTCCTTGAGCGCGAAAACAAGGCATTGACGCGCCGCGTGCGCCTGGTCTTCGAGGAAATCACGGTGGTGGGCAAGGACCAGGCCAAGGCTGGCATCGATTGGAACCTGCTGTATCAGGGCGCGCGCGCCGCCGCGTCGCTGGCGTCGGCCGGGCTGGCGGGGTCCTCGACGGGATGGGCCTCCGCCGGCGTGGAGAACGGCTTGTTCGGTGGCAGCAAGGCCATCATCGCGGCGTTGAGCGAAATCGGCACCATAGTCCGTCACAGCAGCGTGCCCGTGTTGACGCTGAATCGACGGCCCGTCACCCATGCGGTACGCACGACGTTCTCCTACGTGGACCAGGTGCAGGGCGGCGTGTCCGGTCCCGTCGCCCCCGGGCATGCCCTGCACCAGGGTTTGCTGCCCACTGTCTCGATCAATCAAAAGCAGGAGACGGTCGGGTCTTTCCTGACCCTGGTGCCGGACGCCCAGGACGACGGCCAGATCCTGCTGTCCATCGCCTACGACAACACGGTGGCGCAGCCGCTCAAAAGCCTGACATTCGGCAAGGCCAACAATCCGCTGGAAGTCCAGCAGATCACCATCGACGGCAACGGCATGGTGCAGCAGGTCGAATTGCGCGCCGGGCAGCCCATGATCATCTCCGGCTTCGATCGCCGTGAAGACGAATACGATCGCCGCCGCCTGACGCCGGGGGCGCCCTATGCCCTGGGCGGCAGCGACCGCGCTTCGACCCAGCGCGCCACGACGGTGATCATCGTCACCGCCCAGGTGGAAGAGGGTTTCTGACCATGGCGACGATACGTACGAATCCGGCGCTTCCGCAGGCCGTGGGAGACCACGTTCTGCTGGCCGTGGACGATGGGGCGGTACTGGTGTTCGGGCTGGCGTGGTCGCCGCTGATAGGTAGCCGGCTCGATATCCTGGCGCGTCGCAAGGCTAGGGAAGCCGGCGCGACGCATTATGTGCATGGCGGCGTGGGCGCGGCCGCGGTCGGATGCGCGCGTTTGCGCGGGCGCGCCAAGGCCTGTTATGCCGCCGCACAGGTTTTCGCGCGCCTGCATGCCCAAGGCACGGCAGCGGGTCTTTTGCATCTGGACGATGGCCGGGTGTGGCTGGTCGCATCGCGCAATGGCGCCGTGATGGCGCGTGGCGATCGCGTCCATGCCGATGAGGCCGCCGCGCGCGAGGCATTGGCCGAACTGGACGCGATACATCCCGGCCTGGCCTGCCAGCTTCGGACCCTCTCCATCGAGGACCTCGTCGTCGCGCTCGATCCCGCCTCATGCCTGTGGCGCGTCGGCATACCGCTGACGCAGCTACCCATGCCGGTGCGGGGCACGGTCCTGCTCCTGCTTATCGCCTTGCTCGTGCCGCCGGCCTGGCGTGCCTGGCATGACCACGCCCAGGCCAGAACGGCCAGGCCGGTCGACCCCGCACAGGCATGGCGCGACGCGCTGGATCGGGCAACTGCCACCGTGCGTATCCACGACGCGCGGCAACTTGGCCAGATCTTTGCCACCTTGAAGACGCTGCCCGTGGCGTTGCGAGGCTGGACCATGCGGTCCGCCCGGTGTCGTCCGGATGGCGCGGAGTGGTCCTGTGCCGCGCGCTATGACCGGACCGCCGCGGACGCCACCAACCGGGCGCTGGCGGAGCATGTGCCGGCCGGTGTCCGCGTGGTCTTCACGTCATTGGGCGAAGCGCAATTGCTTTGGCGCATACCCGGCCGCGCCGTGGCGCTGCGGCCGGACATCCTGGGCGATTCCGCGCGGACGGATCTGGACTTCGCCAGTGCCTTGCAGACGATCTCGCCCGCCTTTTCGCGCGTCGCGCTCGGCGCGCCGGCCGCCTTCGTCGTGCCGCCACCGCGCGACGAGCACGGCGGTCCGCTGCCGCCGCCCGCCGATCTTCCCCGCGTACGCCAGCGCAATGTGGTCCTGCATGGCCCTCTGCGTTCCTTCGCGCTGTTCGCGAGTCCGCCGGCGGTGGCGTCATGGAAAGCGGTGGCTTTGGACCTGCATGGCGATCGCCATCCGGATGTCGCGCAGAGTCCTTTGATGGCTCAGTTGGAAGGAGTCGTTTATGAACGTGAATGAGCGCGCCAGGCGGCGTTCGGCTTCATGCGGGAGCCTGCGTCGCGGCCTGGCCGTGACGGCGGTAGCCATGGCGTGGGCGGCGCATGCGCAGCAGGATGGGCCGGCCGGCACGCCGGCGCAGGCCTTGTCTACACCGGAGTGGCCCGATACCGACATCGTCGACCAACTACTGCGACGGGAGACGCGCGCCGCCTTGCTCGCCCAGGCCCGCCGGCGCGGCATGGCATTGGCCATGGCGCCGGGGGCCGCGTCGCGCGACGATCCGGACGCGCCGGCCGAGCCGCAACCGGACCGCCTGGATCTGGCCGCCATCTATGGCGTCGGCAAGCGCCTGGATGTGGAAGTCGTGGTGAACGGGCGCCGGCTGCGCTATCGCCATGGACGCAAATGGCCCGAAGAAGCGGCGGACGGAGAGGGCGCCTACGCGCTGCGCGCCATCCAGGGGCATTGCGTCCTGTTGGACCGCGATGGCGGGAATCGGCGCGTCTGCCTGTCGCGCGCGGATTAAGGAGGCAACCATGCTGGTACGACGTCTTCCCACAGGCCTGGCCACGCAGGCCACGCAAGCCACGCAGCTCCTCCGGAGCGCGCCGGCGCCGGCTCCCATCATCACCGGCCAACCCGCCACGCCAGTGCTGGCGACCCAGGACGATATCGCCCGCATCGTGCCTCCCTTCGCAAGGGCGCTCGGCGACGAATTCGACCTGGCGTCCCTGGCGGGCCGGCTATGCCCGGTCCTCCTGCAAGACGGTAGCATCGCCATCTTCGCGCTGGCGGAATACGCAGCCGGCGACTCGATAGAAGAAGTCGAGCGCATGGCGCAGCGGCACGGGCGCCGCCTGGCATCGCCGTCCCGCTACATCCTTCCGCCATCCCTCTTGCTCAGCGTCGCACGCGGCCAACTGACCTTGCAGCGCCTGCGTGACCGCGGAACCGTATTGGCCGATCGGCATAAATCCGCGCTGGCGGCCGGCTTCTGCGACATCGTCACATGGGGCGTACGCCACGAAGCCAGCGATGTGCATCTGAACGTCCACCGTCGCGGTCCGGAATCCGAAGTGCGGTTCACCATCGCCGGCCGCTACGTCACCCCCGCACGCTTCCGCCGCATGCCGACCGCCACCTTGATGGAAATGCTGGCCGTCGCCTGGATGGATATCCAGGGCGGTAACGGGGCGGTCTTCGATCCGCGGATCGAACAGCAGGGCCAGCTTCACATCCAGGTCGACGAACGTCCCGTCATGCTGCGCTGGGCTTCGCTCGCCACTGACAACGGCCCTTCGGTATGTTTGCGCCTGCTGCGCCTCGATATGCAGGCCGACGGCTTATCGTTGCAGGCGCTCGGCTATCTGGATAGCCAGATCGAAATGCTGCGGCACGCCTGCCGTTCCGACGGCGGCGCCGTCGTGCTGGCCGGCGTGGTCGGATCCGGCAAGTCCACCACCATCGCCACGCTGATACGCACGCTACCCGACGATCGCAAGGTCATCTCGCTGGAAGATCCGGTCGAATACGTCATCGGCAATGCGCTCCAGAACAGCGTGGCGCGCAACCTCGATGACGGCGGCGTCACGGTATTCGATGCCAAGCTGCGCACCGTCAAGCGATCCGCCATGAACGACCTGCTCATAGGCGAAATCCGCGACGCCGAGACAGGGCGTGCCTTCATGGACCTGGCCGGTTCGGGCGTCAACCTTTACACCACTACCCACGCGGCCGCGGCCTTCATGATCCCGGAGCGGCTGGCCTCGGACTTCATCGGCGTTTCGCGTGATTTCCTGGCCTCGCCGGGCGTGCTCAAACTGCTGGTGTACCAGGCCCTGCTTCCGCGGTTGTGCCCGCATTGCGCCCTGCCTCTGTCCGGTCTGCATGCCGGACAGGAGGGGGATGCCTGGCGGCATTGGATTCGTCGCTTCACCGCTCTGTATGGGGTGCCGGCGGATGTCTTGCGCATACGCAACGCCGCGGGCTGCGCGCGCTGCGTCAACGACGAGCTGCCGCACTTGAATGGCACGGCGGGCCGCACCGTGGTCGCGGAAATGATAGAGCCCGCGCATGACGATGTCTTCCTGCATTGCGTACGGCAACGGGACAATCTGGCGCTGCGGCGGCATCTGCGCGGGCGCCGCGTTGCGCCCTTCGATCATCCCGATATGACCGGCAAGAGCGCCATGGAATGCGCCGTGTACAAGGCCGCGACCGGACAGATCGATCCGCGCGAGATCGAAATGCGCTTCCAGTCCTACGCGGCGGTGGAGCGGGAAAGAGCCGCGGCCGGAGACGCCCATGCCTGATAGTCGCGCCGTCCTGGCCGGCGTCCGTGTACGGCGGCCGGATTTCCAGGCCTTGCAACTGCGCTGGGACCTGCTGCGGTTCGCCAGCATGCGCGCGGACTACTACGAGTACCTTGCGGACATGATCGAAGGATTGCAAGGCCGCAAGACGCTGCGCGATTTATTCGATGACGACGCTTGCCGTCACGGTCCGCGCAGCGTGCGCGGAAGACTGGCGCGCCGCTGGTCACAGGCCTTGGAAGCCTGTGGCGGAGATCTGGCCACCGCCTGGGTTGGCAGCATGCCCGCCGAAGAGCTCGCACTGCTGCATGCCGCGCAAACGGGCGGCGCCGGCGCCCTGACCGCCGCGTTGCGCGATCTCGCGCGCGCCGCGCGTATCGTCCAGCAGGCCTGGCGCATCTTTCGCGACACTTTGCTCACCGGCGTGGTGGCGCTGGCGGTGGCGCTGGTCCTGGCCTGCGCGGTTCCTTATTTCACTTTGCCTAGGCTGCAGGCCGTATTCCAGGACGTGCCGCCGGCCTACCATGGCAGCTTGACGCGCGGTCTATTCATCTTCGGCGCGGCCGTCCGCGGCGGATTGCCTGTGCTGGCCGCCGGGGTGGCCGGTGGCGCCTGGCTGATGCTGTGGTCGCTTCCCAACCTGGTCGGACCGTGGCGCCGCCGATTGGATGGCCGTTCGATCTGGCGCCTGTATCGCGACGTCAACGCCATTCGCTTCCTGGCCATGCTTGCCGTGCTGGTGCGCCGTCGGGGCAACGTCGATATGCGCCTGCGCCAGGCGCTGGCCATGCAGGCGGACCACGCCGGGCCCTGGCTATCGTGGCACATCCGTGAAATGGTCGCGCGCATCGACGCCGGCCTGGTGGGTGCCGACAGTTTCGATACCGGCATGATCGATCGCCGCATGTGGTGGTACTTGAGCGACATGATCGCCGCCCACGGCATGGCCCGCGGCCTGGACCGGGCGGCGGACCGGGTCGAACGGCGTGCGTTGCGGCATGTCGACCGCCAGGCCCAGCTGCTGCGCTGGACGCTGTTGTTGGGCGCGGTGGCAGCGGTTATCGGGTTGGCACTGTGGCATTACGCGGCCATCGATGAATTGCGGCGCGCCATGATGCATGTCCATGCATCGGGTTAGCTGCCGCGGCCCTCCCAATTCTCTTCCCACATCGTTACAAGGAGCCCTCATGCGCCGGCGCCATCATCACATCCAACAAGGGTTCTCGCTGATCGAGATTTCCATCGTCACCGCCATCGTCTTGCTGATCGCCATCGTCGGCATCCCGGCGATCGGCGGCTACGTCATCGAAAACAAGGTCCCCAAGGTCGGCGAGGAACTGCAACGTTTCGTGGCGCGGGTCAAGGCCAACGGGCAGGGCGACGTCGTGACGCCGTACGCCGATCTGCACGACGGCATGCTGGCCAACGCCTTGCGCGATTCCAGCGTGTTTGCGGTCCGGGGCAGCGACGCGTCGGCCGTGGTGGCGCATGGGCTGGGCGGCAACGGCTCGGCGGGCAATGGCACCATAGGCCTGGCGCCCGCCTCATTCGCCGGCGCCGGGCCGGGATCCGCCTTTACGTTGACCCTGACCAATGTCCACAACGCCGCGTGTCCGGGGCTGGCCTCGGTCATGCAGCGCGTGTCCGAAATCATCACGGTGGAAGGCCAGGGCGGACCCGTGGTCGTCAAGGACACCAGCGCCTCGCCGCCCAGGGGCTATGACGCCATGCTGGCGCAGGCCCAGTGCGCGCGCGGCGACGCCAATACCTTCGTGTTCACCGCGCGCTGACGGGACTGCCACATGTCCTGCAAGCGTAACCGTAACCATGGTCGGCCGCGCCGACGCCCCCGCCAGCGCGGGTTCGCGCTGCTTGAGCTCACCATCGCCGTCGCCATTACCTGCGCGCTGGCGATCTGGGCCGCCGAGCGGCTGCTGCACGAGGTCGACGGCGTGGCGGAACGCGCCGCGGGACGATGGCTGCTGGACATCCACGGCGCGCTGGACGGTATGCTGGCCCGCCACGGTGCATCGCTGGGTGCCGGCGATGTGCCCGTGGACGAGCAGGGCCGGGCTCTCTACGCGGACCCCTGGGCGCCGACCCTGGCCGAGCTGAAAGCCGGAGGGCACCTGTCCGCCTCCTTCCCGGACAGCGGGCCGCTGGGCATGCGGGCCGTCGTCAAGCTATGGCGCGGCGACGCCTGTCCGGGACCGGCCTGCCGCGTCGAAGGACTGGCCTATGCTCATGTGGCGGCCGGCCCGGCGGCAGGGCGTGGCCCTGCGGGACCGGGAGCGGGCGGCGGGGCCGCCCGGCCGCCCGATGTCTCGCGCATCGCGGGCGTCGTGATGGCGGCCGGCGGCGTGGGCGCCAGCGTCTCCGAACTGGCGCCGCATCGCTTGCGCGGCGCGGGCTTCGATCTGCCCAATCCCCCGGCACCCGGCATGGCGCGGCTGCCCGTCGGCACGGTGGCGGTCCGCGCCGGCCGGGCCGCGGCCGACACCGGGCGGTTTTTGCAGAAGCATGACGCCAGGGACCCGCAGTTTCGCGGTGACGTCTCGGCGACGGGAACCTTGTCGACCAGCGGCCGCCTGGTGGCGGGCGAGCATCTGAAGCTGGGCGCCATCGCGGCGCCCGGCGAAGCCTGCCCGGAAAACGGGTTGCTGGCGCGCGACGGGGAGGGCAGCCTGCTGAACTGTGCCGGCGGCGTCTGGACGGCGCCCGGGGGCTTCGGCGGCGCTTATGCCATCAATACCGGCATAGGCTGCGGCGCCGCCGGCCGTTCTTCCATCAACCCCAGGACGGGCGAATGTTCCTGTCCGCCCGGCCATCGCGCGGTACTGGTTGCCGCCGGCGGCGAAAGGGATGCCGAGGTCGGCTGGACCGAGGGTTATGTATGCCTGCGTTGAACGCCCGCTAGCCTCTATAATGAAAAATTCGCCTCATGCCGACCGATTCATCCGCGATGAAATCCTCCGAGATCCGCCAGAAGTTCCTGCAGTTCTTCCAGTCCAAGGGGCACACCATCGTCCCTTCGTCGTCGCTCGTTCCCGGCAACGACCCGACCCTGTTGTTCACTAACTCGGGCATGGTGCAGTTCAAGGACGTCTTCACCGGGAAGGAAACGCGCGCCTATACGCGTGCCACCTCGTCGCAGCGCAGCGTGCGGGCCGGCGGCAAGCACAACGACCTGGAAAACGTCGGCTATACAGCGCGGCATCACACCTTCTTCGAGATGCTGGGCAACTTCAGCTTCGGCGATTATTTCAAGCGCGATGCGATCCATTACGCCTGGGATCTGCTAACCACCGTATACAAGCTGCCGGCCGAAAAGCTGTGGGTCACGGTCTACCATGAGGACGACGAGGCCTACGACATCTGGGCCAAGGAAATCGGCGTGCCGGCCGACCGTATCATCCGCATCGGCGACAACAAGGGCGCGCGCTACGCCTCCGACAATTTCTGGCAGATGGCGGAAACCGGGCCGTGCGGCCCATGCTCCGAAATCTTCTACGACCACGGCCCCGACGTCTGGGGCGGCCCTCCGGGATCGCCGGAAGAAGACGGCGACCGCTATATTGAAATCTGGAACCTGGTGTTCATGCAGTTCGAGCGGGACGCGGCCGGCAATATGTCCAAGCTGCCCAAGCCCTGCGTCGATACCGGCATGGGCCTGGAGCGCATTTCCGCCGTCCTGCAGGGCGTGCACTCCAACTACGAGATCGATCTCTTCCAGAAGCTGATCGCCGCCGCGGGCCGCGAGACCGGCATAAAAGACCTGCACGACAATTCGCTGAAGGTTATCGCCGATCACATCCGCGCCTGTTCCTTCCTGATCGTCGACGGCGTCATTCCCAGCAACGAAGGCCGCGGCTATGTGCTGCGCCGCATCGTGCGCCGCGCGCTGCGCCATGGCTACAAGCTGGGCCAGACCAAGCCGTTCTTCCATCGCCTGGTGGCGGATCTGGTCGGCGAAATGGGCGAGGCGTATCCAGAGCTCGCCCGCTCCGCCGAGCGCGTCGCCCAGGTGCTCAAGCAGGAAGAGGAGCGCTTCGGCGAAACCCTCGAAAATGGCATGAAGATCCTGGAAGGCGCGCTGGCCGGCGTCCCCAAGGGCGGCCAGCTGGACGGCACCACGCTGTTCACGCTGTACGACACCTATGGCTTCCCGGTGGATCTGACCGCGGATATCTGCCGCGAGCGCGGTGTGGAAGTCGACCTTGCCGGCTTTGATTCCGCCATGGCGCGCCAGCGCGAACAGGCGCGGGCGGCAGGCAAATTCAAGATGGCCGAAGGGCTGGCCTACGAAGGCGCCGACACGCGTTTCGTCGGCTATGAATCCATCGAGCTGGACGACGTGCGGGTGGTCGCGCTGTATGCGGACGGTACTTCGGTGGACCGCATCCAGGCCGGGCAGGATGCCGTTGTCGTGCTGGACGCGACACCGTTCTACGCCGAATCGGGCGGCCAGGTCGGCGATGCCGGGCTGCTGGAAGCGGACGGCGTGCGCTTCGCGGTTGCCGATACCCAAAAGGTACAGACGGGCGTTTCCGGCCACCACGGCAAACTGGAGTCCGGTAGCCTGGCGGTCGGCGACACGGTCCTGGCCCGCGTGGACGCGGTGCGGCGCGCCCGCACCGTGCGCAACCATTCGGCGACCCATTTGATGCATAAGGCGCTGCGCGAAGTCCTGGGCGGCCACGTGCAGCAGCGCGGCTCGCTGGTGGACCCGGACAAAACCCGCTTCGACTTCGCGCATGACGCGCCCATGACGGCCGAGCAGATCGCCCGCGTCGAAGCCATCGTCAATGCGGAAATCCTGGCCAACCAGCCCGCGCAGGTGCGCGTCCTGCCGTATGAAGAGGCCGTGAAGGGCGGCGCCATGGCGCTGTTCGGCGAGAAATACGGCGACACGGTCCGCGTCCTGGATATCGGCTTTTCCCGCGAATTGTGCGGCGGCACGCACGTCACCCGCACCGGTGATATCGGCATGTTCAAGATCGTCGGCGAAACCGGCGTGGCAGCGGGCGTGCGCCGGGTCGAAGCCATTACCGGCGACAACACGCTGGCGTGGGTGCAGGCGCAGACGGCCTTGTTGAACCGCGCGGCGGCGGCGCTGCGCGCGCCGGCCGCCGATCTGCCCGACCGCATCGCCCAGGTTCAGGAACAGGTCAAATCGCTGGAAAAAGACCTGGATCAGGCGCGCAGCCGCCTGGCGTCCAGCGCCGGTAACGATCTGGCCGCCCGCCAGACGGTGGAAATCAAGGGCATCAAGGTGCTGGCCGCCGGCATCGATAGCGCAGATCCCAAAGCCTTGCGCGGCATGGTCGATCAGCTCAAGGACAAGCTCAAGCCGGCCGTGGTGCTGCTGGCTGCGGCGGCGGACGGCAAAATCAGCGTGGTCGGCGGCGTGACGGCCGACCTGACCGATCGCATCAAGGCCGGCGATCTGGTTGGATTCGTGTCCAGCCAACTGGGCGGCAAGGGGGGCGGCCGTCCCGATATGGCCATGGGCGGCGGCAGCGATACGGCGGCTCTGCCGGCGGCCATCGCCAGCGTCCGCCAATGGGTGGACGAACGGCTGTGAGCAGCGATAAAGACGCGGGCGTCGGCGCGGCCGCCGACGCGTCCCAGGCCAGGCCGGCGCCCGTCGCGGATCTCGAAATCGATGCGACGGGGCTGGCCTGTCCACTGCCCATACTCCGCGCCAAGAAAGCCCTGGCGCAGCTGAGCAGCGGACAAGTGCTGAAGGTCCTGACGACCGACCGCAACGCCATCCGCGACTTCCAGGCGTTTTGCCGGCAGACGGGCAACGCCTTGTTGCGCCAGGAAGACAACTCTGGCCAGGGCGTGCACTACCTGCGCCGGCGGTGACAGGCGTATTTGCCGTCACCCGGCATCGATGCTAGAATCTACTGTTTTTCACAACCAATTCAAGGGATTACCTATGCTGGTGATTCGTCTGGCCCGCGGTGGGTCGAAAAAGCGTCCGTTCTACAACCTGGTGGCGACCGATTCGCGTAACCGCCGCGACGGCCGTTTTGTCGAACGCGTCGGCTTCTACAATCCCGTTGCTGGCGAAGGCACGGAAAAGCTGCGTATTGCCCTGGACCGCGTCCAGTACTGGACCAGCAACGGCGCCCAGCTGTCCCCCGCCGTCGCCCGTCTGGTCAAGGACTATTCGGCCAAGGTTTCGGCTTCGGCCTGATATCGCGCTTTGCCTCTGTGAGCAGGGCGGGGCATTTTGCCCCTTGCCTGGTCACATGGCTGGTTCCATGACCCGCGCCGCGCAATGAGCAACGCCGCACTTCCCGTTGTGGCGCCCGCCGACCTGGTCGAGCTCGGGCGTATCACCGCGGCCTATGGGGTCAAGGGCTGGATCAAGATCCAGCCGCACTCGGCCGACGCGGATGTCCTGCTGTCCATCGCGACAGGCTCGCCGGCGACCTCGTCCGCACCATCCTCGCCTGGAAAACCATCTTCCGCCGCGTCGGCTCCGACCTGGTGGTTGATGCGTCCCGCGCTGCCCGGCACTTCCGCCGCGGCATCCAGCAAATCCCCGTCCGCGATTCCGCACGTGGTCAAGGCCGCGCGCGCGCATGGTTCGCATGTCGTCGCCCAATTGGCCGGCATCGATGACCGAGATCAGGCGGAAGCGCTGAAAGGCATGGCTGTCTGCGCGCCGCGCAGCGCCTTTCCCGCGCCGGACGATGACGAGTACTACTGGGTGGACCTCATCGGCTGCACCCTGTATGGCGATGCCGATGGCGCGCCCACTTTGCTGGGCATCGTCGACGACGTCCTGGACAACGGCGCCCATGCAGTCCTGAAAGTCCTCCGCCAGCGTCCGGCCCCCGTTGGGGCAGGCGAGCCGGAACCCCTGCTCGACGCCAAGGGTCGTCCGGTCGAGGTCCTCGTGCCTTTCGTCCAGGCCCATATCCGTGCCGTGGACCTGGAAGGCCGCCGCATCGATAGCGACTGGCCTCTGGATTTCTGATGCGTTTCGACGTCGTTACCCTGTTCCCCGACATGTTCACGGTCGTGCGGGACCTGGGAGTGACCGGCCGTGCCCACGGCCAGGGTAAATGGAATCTACAGGCCTGGAATCCGCGCGACTTCACCAGCGACGTCCATCGCACCGTCGACGACCGGCCCTATGGCGGCGGTCCCGGCATGGTGATGATGGCTGCCCCCTTGGCCGCCGCGGTACAGGCCGTGCAAGCGCGCCGCGCCGCCGATGCGGTGCCGCCGGCGCCGGTCATCCTGCTGTCGCCCACCGGCCGTCGCTTCGACCAGCCCAGGGCCCAAGCGCTGGCGGCATCCGCCGGCGCGGTGCTGATCTGTGGCCGCTATGAAGGCATAGACCAGCGCTTCATCGATCGCTACGTCGATGAGGAACTCTCCCTGGGCGACTTCGTTCTTTCCGGGGGCGAGCTTGCCGCCCTTGCCGTGGTCGACGCCACGGTGCGCTTGCTGCCCGGCGTGCTGAACGACGATGAGTCGGCGGTGCAGGATTCCTTCAACCCGGCACTGTCCGGCTTGCTGGACAGCCCGCATTACACGCGTCCGGAAATCTATGACGGCGTAGCGGTGCCGGCGCCGCTTTTGTCCGGCCACCACGCCAATATCGCCCGCTGGCGCCGCGAACAATCCCTGCGCCTGACCGCCGAGCGGCGGCCGGACCTGATCGAGCGGGCGCGGGCGCAAGGCTGGCTGACGCCGCAGGACGAGCGTTTTCTGAAGAGCCTGTCGCCGGCCGGCTAACGCCGTGCTGGCGCGCCGCGCGGAGCACCTGAAGCGCCCCGCGCTAGGCCGTGCCGGCGATCACGCCGGCAGTTTGCCCCGCTGCTCGCGCACCTTGTTCAAGGTTTCGGTGAACTGCGCCAGCCGCGCTTTTTCCTGCTCCACCACGGCGGCCGGCGCCCGGTCGACGAAGCTGGCGTTCGACAGCTTGCCATTGGCCTTGGCGATTTCCCCTTCCAGCCGGGCGATTTCCTTGTCCAGGCGTGCGCGTTCCGCCACCACGTCGATTTCCACGTGCAGCATGAGCCGCGCGTCGCCGACCACCTGGACAGGCGCGCCCACGTCGGGCAATTGACCGACTACGTCGACCTGGGTCAGTCGCGCCAGGGCCGCCAGATAGGGCGCATTGCGCGACAGCAGTTGCGCCGGTCCTTGCGCGATCAGCGGCACCCTCTGCGCCGGCGACAGATTCATTTCGCCGCGCAGCGCCCGCACCGCTTCGATCTGGGCCTTTAGTTCCGCCACGTCCGCCTCGGCCTGCTTGTCCACCGCGGCGGGGTTGGCGCGGGGATAGGGCTGCACGCTGACGCTGTCCGGCGTACCCGGCTGCCGCTTGCCCGCCACCACCGAGACCTTCTGCCACAGCTCTTCGGTGATGAAGGGGATGATGGGATGCGCCAGCCGCAGCACGACTTCCAGCACGCGGATCAGCGTGGCCCGCGTCGCCGCCTGCTGCGCAGGCGTACCGGTCTGCAGCTGCACCTTGGCGAGTTCGACATACCAATCGCAGTACTCGTCCCAGACGAAGCGATACAGTGCATTGGCGACATTGTCGAAGCGGTAGTCGGCGAAGCCGCGCGCGACTTCCGCTTCCAACTCCTGCAGCTGGCTGACGATCCAGCGGTCGACGAAACTGGTTTCGCCGGCGGCCGCGGTCGTATCGTGGCCTTCCGTATTCATCAGCACGAAGCGCGTGGCGTTCCACAGCTTGTTGCAGAAATTGCGGTAGCCCTCGCAGCGCTTCAGGTCGAAGTTGATATTGCGTCCCAGCGTCGCGTAGGCCGCCATCGTGAAGCGCAGCGCGTCGGCGCCGTAGGCCGGGATCCCGTCCGGAAACTGCTTGCGGGTGGCCTTTTCGATGCTGCCGGCCAGCTTGGGATTCATCAGGCCGTAGGTCCGTTTGGCGACCAGCGTTTCCAGGTCCACGCCGTCGATCAGGTCCACCGGGTCCAGCGTATTGCCCTTGGACTTGCTCATCTTCTGGCCTTCCGCGTCGCGGATCAGGCCGTGCATGTAGACGTGCTTGAACGGGATCTGGCCCGTCAGGTGCATCGACATCATGATCATCCGGGCGACCCAGAAGAAGATGATGTCGAAGCCCGTCACCAGCACGCTGGACGGCAGATAGCGCTCCAGGTCCGGCGTCTTGTCCGGCCAGCCCAGATCGGTGAACGGCACCAGCGCCGACGAGAACCAGGTGTCGAGCACGTCCTCATCGCGTTGCAGGGGGCCTTCGACGCCCGCGGCGCGGGCCTGTTCCAGCGCTTCCGCCTCGTCGTGGGCGACGAAGATGCTGCCGTCCTTGGCATACCAGGCCGGGATCTGGTGGCCCCACCAGAGTTGCCGGGATATGCACCAGTCCTGGATGTTGTCCAGCCACTGGTTGTAGATGGTCGCCCAGTTTTCAGGGTAGAAGGTCACGCGGCCATCGGCCACGACGTCCAGGGCGACCTGCGTGATGCTCTTGCCGGGATGCAGCGTGCCTTCCGGCGCCGGCTTGCTCATCGCCATGAACCACTGGTCCGTCAGCATAGGCTCCAGCACGACGCCGGTCCGGTCGCCCTTGGGCTGCATCATCTTGTGCTTTTCGACGCCTTTCAGGTAGCCGTTCGCTTCCAGCTCCGCCACCACCGCCTTGCGCGCCTCGTAGCGCTCCATGCCGCGGAACTGCGCCGGGCCGTTTTCATTGATGTGCGCATCCGGGGTAAAGATCACGATCAGCGGCAGGTCATGCCGCAGCGCGCAGGCATAGTCGTTGAAGTCGTGCGCGCCGGTGATCTTCACCACGCCCGTGCCGAAGTCCGGATCGACGAAATCGTCGGCAATGATGGGAATATTGCGATCGCACAACGGCAGTTCCACCAGCTTGCCGACCAGATGCTTGTAGCGCTCGTCGTCCGGGTGTACGCATAGCGCGCCGTCGGCCAGCATGGTTTCCGGCCGCGTCGTCGCGATGGTCATGCCGCGCAACGTAACCGTGTTGCCGTCGCGGTCGACAATGGTCTGGGGACCGTCGACGAACGGGTATTCGATGCGCCACATGAAGCCTTCGGTTTCCT
Organism: Bordetella sputigena; assembly: GCF_965137885.1. Classification (NCBI taxonomy): domain Bacteria; kingdom Pseudomonadati; phylum Pseudomonadota; class Betaproteobacteria; order Burkholderiales; family Alcaligenaceae; genus Bordetella; species Bordetella sputigena. The sequence goes on along the minus strand of NZ_CBCSCA010000012.1, from coordinate 179,775 downwards.
CGGACTGCACTTCCAGGTCGGAAACCGCGGTCAGCAGCTTGGGATCCCAGTTCACCAGCCGCTTGCCGCGATAGATCAGCCCTTCGCGGTACAGCCGGACGAAGGTCTCGACGACACCGCGGGACATGCGGTCATCCATCGTGAAGTATTCGCGGCTCCAGTCCGCGGACGCCCCCAGCCGACGCACCTGGCCGGTGATCGTATTGCCCGATTGCTGCTTCCACTCCCAGACCTTTTCCACGAACTTTTCGCGGCCGAGGTCGTGGCGCGAAATCTGCTGCGCATCCAACTGGCGTTGAACCACGATCTGGGTGGCGATGCCCGCATGGTCCGTCCCCGGTATCAGCACCGTGTCGGCGCCCAGCATGCGGTGATAGCGCGTCAGCCCATCCATGATGGTTTGATTGAACGCGTGCCCCATGTGTAATGTCCCAGTCACATTGGGCGGAGGAAACTGTATGGCGAAGCTGCCGGGCGTGCCCTCGGCCGCGTCGACGTGGCGGCCGCCGGTGAAGTACCCGCGCCGCTCCCATTCGGCGTACCAGCGCGCTTCGATATCGGCGGGTTCGAAGCTCTTGGATAGTTCCTGCGACTCGTTCTGGGGTGCGGCTTTGTTCATTACGCGGTTCCGGCTGACTGACGCCCCCGAGGGCAGTTTTCCACGGGGCAAACCCGTAATTTTAAGATGTAGTCGCGAATCGCGGCGTGCTAGAATGTCCGGTTACTGTAAACCACGTAGAAGTCCCTGTTTTTATTGGAGTTTTCATGTCGACTGTATCTGCCACCGAGCGCACCCTCTCCATTATCAAGCCCGACGCCGTGGCGAAGAATGTTATCGGCCAGATCGTGGCCCGTTTCGAGCAGGCCGGCCTGAAGGTCATCGCCGCGCGCATGCAGCAGTTGTCGCGCGCCGATGCCGAGCGCTTCTACGCTGTCCACAAGGAACGTCCCTTCTTCAAGGACCTGGTCGATTTCATGGTTTCCGGCCCCGTCTTCGTGCAGGTGCTGGAAGGTGAGGGCGCCATCGCCAAGAACCGCGACCTGATGGGCGCCACCGATCCCAAGAAGGCCGCCCCGGGCACCATCCGCGCCGACTTCGCCGACAGCATCGACGCCAACGCCGTCCACGGTTCCGACGCGCCGGAAACCGCCGCCGTCGAAATCGCTTTCTTCTTCCCCGAAATCAACATCCACAGCCGCTGAGCTGTTTTGCCGAAGTCATGAACGAAAACGAACGTGTCAATCTGCTGGGCCTGGATGGCGCCGAGCTGACTGCCCTGGTGCAGCGCTGGGGCGGCAAGCCTTTCCGCGCCCGCCAGCTGCAGCGCTGGGTGCACCAGCGCGGCGCGGACACGTTCGACGCCATGACCGACCTGGCGCGCGATTTTCGCGCGCAGCTCGCGGGGGAATGCACCATCCAGGCGCTGCCGGTCGTCACCGAGCAGAAGTCCACGGACGGCACCCGCAAATGGTTGTTCGACGTAGGGCAGGGCAATGCCATCGAAACCGTCTTCATTCCGGAAGACGATCGCGGCACGCTCTGCATCTCGAGCCAGGCCGGCTGCACCGTGGCCTGCCGCTTCTGTTCCACCGGCCACCAGGGCTTCAACCGCAACCTCCAGGCCAGCGAGATCATCGGCCAGCTGTGGTGGGCGCGCAAAGTCCTGGAAGGCGATCTGGCCAGCGCCCGCCTGCCCTCGGACAAGGCCGCCGCGGCCCAGCCGGATAGCCGCGTCATCAGCAACGTCGTCATGATGGGCATGGGTGAACCGCTGCTCAACTACGACCAGGTGCTGACCTCGCTGCGGCTCATGCTGGACGACAATGCCTATGGGCTGTCGCGCCGTCGCGTTACCGTATCGACCTCGGGCGTTGTGCCCATGATGGATCGCCTGGCGCGCGACTGCCCCGTCGCGCTGGCCGTATCGCTGCACGCGCCCAACGATGCGCTGCGCGACGACCTGGTGCCGCTGAACCGCAAGTATCCGCTGGCGGAATTGCTGGCCGCGTGCAACCGCTACCTGGAACACGCGCCGCGCGACTTCATCACTTTCGAATATGTCATGCTCGACGGCGTCAACGATGCCGACGAGCATGCGCGGGAATTGATCCGCATCGCGGCGCAAGTGCGCTGCAAGATCAACCTCATCCCGTTCAATCCGTTTCCGCAGTCCGGCCTGAAACGCTCGCCGTCGGCGCGCGTGCGGCTTTTCGCGCAGCGCCTGATGGACGCCGGCGTCGTGACCACCGTGCGCAAGACGCGCGGCGAAGACATCGACGCGGCCTGTGGCCAGCTGGCCGGCGAAGTGCGCGACCGGACTCGCATCACCGAACGCATCGCTGCCCAAAGACAGGCCATCCCCATCAAGCAGGTCGGCGCCGCCGCGCCGGCGCGGCCGGCCGAACGGCGTGTCGAGATGCCGCGGGGAGCGGTTGCGCACCGACAGGAGTAGTACAGTGAGCGAGAATGCCTCCACGCCCGTTTCCATCGATCGCAGCCTGGACCCGGCCGCGGAAAGCGCGGTCGGCGGTGCGCTGCGGGCGCTGCGCGTAAGCAAGGGCTGGTCGCTGGAGGAAGTCGCCGCCCGCATCAAGTTCGCGCCGCGCCAGATCGCGGCCCTGGAAGAAGAGCGCTGGGCCGATCTTCCCAAAGGTATTTCCCTGCGCGGCCTGATCCGCAGCTACGCCCGCCTGCTGGGCGCCGACCCGGAAGCCATCATCGGCTCGCTGGAGCCGCAACTGCGCGGCGGCGCCCCCGCGCGCCTGGCGACCCAGGGCAGCCTGCAGTCACCGCGCGGCGCCATCCCGGCGGAAGAGGAGCGCAGTTCCTCCTCATGGGGCTGGCTGATCGTGATTTTGCTGGTGATCGTGGCCGCATTGGCGTATGCCGCCTGGCAAGGCTGGCTGCCCGCGCACTGGCTGCCGGGCTGGTTGTCCCGCGGGGGCCATTGACCGGTCGTCGTGCCAGGCCGGACTGTGCCGCTCGCCGCTGTCCGTACCGGATCACGCCCGGTACAGGCGCCCGAAGCCCGGCGCATCAACGTCCGGCGTACCCCGTACTCCATTACCGCGTTTTGAACACACCATGCAAGAACCCTCACCACCCTGCCAGGATCAAGCGCCCCCACCCGTGGGCCCGGAGTCGCGCCACCTTACGCGGGGCGTGCGGGTGCAATGGAGCGGCCGCGCGGTCACGATAGGCGGCGATGCGCCCGTGGTGGTGCAGTCCATGACCAACACCGATACCGCCGACGCCATCGCCACCGCCATCCAGGTGCGCGAATTGGCCCAGGCCGGATCGGAGCTCGTCCGCATCACCGTCAACACCCCGGAAGCCGCGCGTGAAGTGCCCGCGATCCGCGAACAGCTCGATCGCATGGGCGTCGACGTGCCGCTGGTCGGCGACTTCCATTACAACGGCCACAAGCTGCTGACGCAGTTTCCGGAATGCGCCCAGGCGCTGTCCAAGTACCGCATCAACCCCGGCAACATGGGCGGCGGCAAGAAACGCGACGACAACTTCGCGCAGATGATCGAAGTGGCCTGCCGCCACGACAAGCCGGTGCGCATCGGCGTGAACTGGGGCAGCCTGGACCATGAGCTCATGGCTCGCAAGATGGATGAAAACAACCAGCGCGCGACCCCATGGGAAGCCCAGGCGGTGATGCGCGACGCGCTGGTGGTATCCGCTATCAGCAACGCCCGCCGCGCCGAAGAGCTTGGCCTGGCGGGCGACAAGATCATTCTTTCCTGCAAGGTCAGCCACGTGCAGGACCTGATCGCCGTGTATCGCGACCTGGCCGCCCGCTGCGACTATCCGCTGCACCTCGGCCTGACCGAAGCCGGCATGGGCAGCAAGGGCATCGTGGCATCGACCGCCGCGCTGGCCGTGCTGCTGCAGGAAGGCATCGGCGACACCATACGCATTTCCTTGACGCCCGAACCGGGCGGCGATCGCACGCGCGAAGTCGTGGTGGCGCAGGAAATCCTGCAAAGCATGGGCTTGCGCGCCTTTACGCCCATGGTGGTGGCCTGCCCGGGATGCGGCCGTACCAGCAGTACCGTATTCCAGGAACTGGCCGACAGCATCCAGTCCTATCTGCGGCGCCAGATGCCGCTCTGGCGCACCCGCTATCCCGGCGTCGAAAGCATGAATGTTGCCGTCATGGGGTGCGTGGTCAACGGGCCGGGCGAAAGCCGCCACGCCGATATCGGCATCAGCCTGCCCGGTACCGGCGAAGTCCCCGCCGCGCCGGTGTTCATCGACGGTGAACGGACCGTGACGCTGAAGGGCGACCATATCGCCGAGGAATTCCAGACGATCGTCGAAAACTACGTGGCGCGCCGCTACGGCTCGCAGGTCTCACAATAAAACCAAAGGGTATGGCGCCTTGCCGCGGTCGGATCCGCGGCGCGCTTCACGACATGACGCAAGCTTTCCAGAAAGTGGCCGCCATCCGCGGCATGAACGACATCCTGCCCGGCGCGGGCGCGCGTTGGGAACAGTTCGAGGAAATCGTCCGGAACTGGCTGCGGGCCTACGGCTATCGCAACGTCCGCACGCCCGTCCTGGAGCACACGCGGCTGTTCGCCCGCGGCATCGGCGAGGTCACCGACATCGTCGAAAAAGAGATGTACACCTTTACCGACTCGAACGGCGACTCGCTGACCATGCGGCCCGAGATGACCGCCGGCATCGTGCGCGCATCCATCGAGCACAACATGCTCTACGACCGTCCGCACCGGGTGTATTCGCTCGGACCGGTGTTCCGCCACGAGCGTCCGCAGCGCGGCCGCTATCGCCAGTTCCACCAGATCGACGTCGAAGCGCTGGGCTTCGCCGGTCCGGACGTGGACGCCGAACTCATCATCATGCTGGCGCGGCTGTGGAAGCTGCTGGGCCTGACCGACGTGCGGCTGGAGCTCAACTCGCTGGGCCAGCCGGCCGAGCGCGCGGCGCATCGGGCGGCGCTGATCGAGCACCTGGAAAAGCACCGCGACGTCCTCGACGAAGACGGGCAGCGGCGCATGTACAGCAACCCGCTGCGCGTGCTGGACACCAAGAACCCCGCCATGCAGGCCATGGCGGACAGCGCGCCGCGTCTGTTCGATTTCCTCGGCGACGAGTCGCGCGCGCACTTCGACGGCGTGCGGCAGTTGCTGGACGATGCCGGCATTGCGTATCGCCTGAATCCGCGCCTGGTGCGCGGCCTGGACTACTACAACCTGACCGTGTTCGAGTGGGTCACGGATCGCCTGGGCGCGCAGGGCACCGTGTGCGGTGGCGGCCGCTACGACGGCCTGATCGAACTCCTGGGCGGCAAGCCCGCGCCGGCGGTCGGTTTCGCCATCGGCATGGAACGGCTGCTCGATCTGTGGGAGCAGACCGCGCCCGCTGAACCCGTGCCCGAATGCGACGTGTATGTGGTGCACCAGGGCCCGGAAGCGCAGCGACTGGCCGCCAAAGTCGCCGAACAGCTGCGCGACGCCGGACTTTCCGTTATCGTCCACGCCGGCGCCGCCAGCTTCAAGGTGCAGTTCAAGCGCGCGGACGGCAGCGGCGCCCGGGTTGCGGTTATCCTTGGCGCCGACGAAGTGGCGGCTGGCACGGCCAGCGTCAAGTTTTTGCGCGGCGACGCCGAACAGCGTCAGGTGCCGCTCGCGGAACTGGCGCAGGCGCTGCGGGGATGACAGCCTGGCCGCCGGCCCGGCAATACCTGGCGGCCCCCTGGTTATGAAACGTTGATGCGGCAGGACATGTAAGCATGGCATACGATCTCGAAGAACAGGAAAAACTCGACGCCCTGAAAGCGTGGTGGGCCCGCTATGGCCTGCTGGTCGCCATCGTCGTGGCGGTGGCGGCCGTTTCCTATGGCGGCTGGATGGGATGGCAGGCCTGGCAGGCGCATTCCAGCCGCCAGGCCATGGGTTATTTCGAGGCCCTGGAAGATGCCGCGCGCCTGGGGGGCACCGACGCCACGGCGCGCATCAAGGCGGCCGCCAGTACCTTGCGCAATGACTATCCCAACACCGGCTATGCCGGCCGCGGCGTGCTTGTCGCCGCCCAGGCCTTGCAGGCGCAGAACGATCTTCAGGGCGCGCGCGAACAGCTCGAATGGCTGGCCGGCCAGCGCAAACAGCCCGCGCTGCAGCCCGTCGCCAGGCTGCGCCTGGCCGGGCTGCTGCTCGATCAGAAGCAATACGACGCGGCGCTTGCCCAGCTGCAGGATCCGCCGCCGGCCTTCGCGGCGCTGTATGCCGATCGCCGCGGCGACATTCTCGCGGCCCAGGGCAAGGTCCAGGAAGCGCGCGCCGCCTGGCAGAGCGCCATCGATGGCCTCGGTACGACCAACCCCCTGACCCCCGTCGTGCGATTGAAACTCGATGCCCTGACCGGAGCCTGATTCCGATGTTTAAGTTTGCCTTCCGTCGTCCCGCCGTCGTTGCGGCCTGCCTTGCCGCCGTGCTCAGCCTGGGCGCGTGCTCGCTGTTTTCCAAGGACGATACGCGCTATGACCCGGCGCCGCTGACCGACTACAAGCCCGGCATGTCGGTGCGACAGGTGTGGTCCGTGTCGATCGGCAGCGGCGGTGGCCTGGGCTTCTATCCGTCCGTCGTGGGCGAGGCCGTCTACGCCGCGACGCCCAATGGCATGGTCGGCAAATACGACCTGCTCAGCGGCCGCGCCATCTGGCGCACCGATGCCAAGGCCGACCTGACCGCCGGCGCCGGCAGCGACGGCACGACTACCGTCGTCGCCTCCAACGCCGGCGACGTCATTGCCTACGACGACACTGGCAAGCAGAAATGGAAGGTCCGCGCCACCAGCGAGATTTCCGAACCGCCGCTCGTCAACAACGGCCTGGTCGTGGTCCGCACCGGTGATTACCGCATTACCGCTTTCGACGCCCGCAATGGCGATCGCGTCTGGAGCGTGCAGCGTCCCGGACCGGCGCTGGCGCTGCGCACCACCACGCAAATGATTATGGCGCAGGGCCTCGTCATCGCCGGTCTGCCCGGCGGCAAAATGATGGCCATCAGCGCCGACAGCGGCAATGTCCAGTGGGAAGGCACCGTCGCCACGCCCAAGGGCGGCAGCGATCTGGAGCGCCTGAACGACGTGGTCGGCGCGCCGCGCCTGATCGGGCCGTTGATGTGCGCGGTCGCGTACCAGGGCCGCATCGTCTGCTTCGACGTCTCGCAAGGCGGCCGCCCGGTGTGGGCGAAGGACTTCTCCGGCGCCGTCGGCCTGGGCGCCGACGAAAACGCGGTCTACGCGCCCGATTCGCACAGCGTCGTGTATGCCTATAGCCTGCGCGACGGTAGCGAACTCTGGAAGCAGGACGCCCTGCGCAACCGCCGCCTGACCGCGCCGGTCGCCATCGGCCCCGCCATCGCCATGGGCGATTATGATGGCTACGTGCACTTCCTGTCGCGCAGCGATGGCCATCTGCTGGCCCGTCTGTCCGTCGGGGGCGATGCCGTGCTGTCGCCGCTGCAAACGACATCCCAAGGCGTGCTGGTCCAGACCGGGAACGGCAACCTGGTCATGATCGGTACCAACTGAACCCAAACTGCCCTTCATCCGTGTCCTTCAAGCCTGTTGTCGCTCTCGTCGGTCGTCCCAATGTCGGGAAGTCCACACTTTTCAATCGCCTGACGCGGTCGCGCGCGGCGCTGGTCGCCGATTTTTCGGGTCTCACGCGCGATCGGCACTATGGCGAGGGCAGGGTGGGGGACTATCCCTTCATCGTCATCGACACCGGCGGCTTCGAACCGGTGGCCAAGGACGGCATCCTGCGCGAAATGGCGCGCCAGACCCGCCAGGCCATCGCCGAATCCGATGTGGTGGTTTTCCTGGTGGACGGCCGTGCCGGCGTGAACGCGCACGACCATGAAATCGCCGATCTGCTGCGCCACTCGGGGCAGCGCCGCATACTGCTGGCGGTCAACAAGGCCGAAGGCATGGGCATGGCCGCCGCCACCGACTTCCACGAATTGGGCCTGGGCCAGCCCTGGCCGATTTCGGCCGCGCATGGCGACGGCATCGTCGACCTGATCGAACGCGCGCTCGAAGGCCTGGTCGAGCCTGAACCCGAACCGGAGTCCGACGACGACGCCGGGCTGTCCGGTGCGGAGCCCGAACTGGACGCCGGCGACGACTCGGCCCTGCCTGAAGGCAAATACACCGCGCCGCCGCCCGACCACCGGATCAAGCTGGCCATCGTCGGCCGGCCCAATGTCGGCAAGTCCACGCTCATCAACACGCTGCTGGGTGAAGAGCGTGTGATTGCCTTCGACATGCCCGGCACCACGCGCGACGCCATCGAAATCGACTTCGACCGCGACGGCAAGCGCTACACGCTGATCGATACGGCCGGCCTGCGCAAGCGCGGCAAGGTCTTCGAAGCGGTGGAAAAGTTCTCCGTCATCAAGACATTGCAGGCCATCGAGGCCAGCAATGTCGTGCTGCTGATGCTGGACGCGCAAACGGAAATCTCCGAACAGGACGCCCATATCGCCGGCTTCGTGCTGGAAACCGGGCGCGCCGTGGTGGTCGCCATCAATAAATGGGACGGCCTGGACGCCGACCAGCGCGAGCGCATCCAGCGCGAGTTCGAACGCAAGCTGCGTTTCCTGTCGTTCGCGCGCGTGCATACCATTTCCGCGCTGAAGGGCGCGGGCGTGAAGACCCTGCTGAAGTCGGTCAACAGCGCGCATGCCGCGGCATTCGCCAAGCTTTCCACGCCCAGGCTCACCCGCGAACTGCAGGCCGCCGTCGAACAGCAGCCGCCGCCCCGCAAAGGCATCTTCCGGCCCAAGATGCGGTATGCCCATCAGGGCGGCCAGAATCCGCCATTGGTCATCGTCCACGGCAATGCGCTGGATGCCGTGCCGGACTCCTACCGGCGTTACCTGGAAACCCGTTTCCGCAACGCTTTCGACCTGGCCGGTACGCCGCTGCGGATCGAATTCAAATCTTCGCGCAATCCCTACGTGCAAGATAAATAGCAGGCAAGGACTAGCATGAGCCGTTACTGGAGTCCCGTCGTCGCCGGGCTCAGCCCTTACGTTCCGGGCGAACAGCCCAAGCTGGCGAACCTGATCAAGCTCAATACCAACGAGAACCCGTACGGGCCATCGCCCAAGGTGCTGGCCGCCCTGCGGGCAGCCTGCGACGATGCGCTGCGCCTGTACCCGGACCCGGCGTCCGACCGCTTGCGCCAGGCCATCGCCCGCCACTACGGCGTTGCGCTGCCGCAGATTTTCGTCGGCAACGGTTCGGACGAGGTGCTCGCCATCGTCTTCCAGGCGCTGCTGAGCCACGACGCCCCTTTGCGCTTTCCGGACATCACCTACAGTTTCTACCCGGTCTATTGCGGGCTGTACGGCGTGCGCTACCAGGTCATCCCCTTGACCGAGGACTTCCGCATCGAGGTGCGGGACTACCTGCCCGCGGCGGGCCAGCCCCAGGGGCCGATCCTGTTTCCCAACCCGAATGCGCCCACCGGCCGCGCGCTGCCCCTGGCCGACATCGAGCGCATCGTGGCGGGCAATCCCGACTCCGTGGTCGTCATCGATGAAGCCTATGTGGACTTCGGGGCGGAATCGGCGGTGTCCCTGGTCAAGCGCTACGACAATGTGCTGGTGGTGCAAACCCTGTCCAAGTCCCGTTCGCTGGCCGGCCTGCGGCTGGGCTACGCCATCGGCGGCGCCGCGCTGATCGAGGGTCTGGAGCGAGTCAAGAACAGCTTCAATTCCTACCCGGTCGACCGGCTGGCCGAAGCCGGCGGCACCGCGGCGATCGAGGACACGGAGTACTTCGAGTTCACCCGTTCGGCCGTCATCCGGACGCGCGACGCGCTGACCGTGTCGCTGCGCGGACTGGGCTTCGATGTCATCCCGTCCGCCGCCAATTTCGTGCTGGCGCGGCACCCCGCGCATGACGCCGCCGCGCTCGCTGCCGCGCTGCGGCAAAAGGGCATCATCGTGCGCCATTTCAGCCATCCGCGCATCGTTCAGTACCTGCGAATTTCGATCGGAACGGAGCAGGAATGCGATGCCTTGGTGCACGCGCTGCGCACGATTCTGGTGTGAACTTTTGGTGTCATGTTGCGTCACATCATTCAGTGGCACCGCCCGGGAAAACCCTGTAGAGTAGCTATTTCGGCGTCTGCCACTATCAAAACAACACCCCCGAACAACAACACAATGGAGCCTGGCCAATGAGCAATAAAGGGCAAACTCTGCAAGATCCGTTCTTGAACACGCTGCGTAAGGATCACGTACCCGTGTCCATTTATCTCGTCAACGGCATCAAGCTTCAGGGGCAGATTGAATCGTTCGATCAATACGTCGTGCTGCTGCGCAATACCGTGACCCAAATGGTCTACAAGCATGCCATTTCAACCGTTGTTCCCGCCCGCGCGGTCAACTTCCAGGTGGAAATCCCTTCTGAATAAACGTTCGACCGACCGTCGCGTGGGCCCCTGTTCGACAGGCGGCGGCGTGGACGGTCAATCGCGCGGCTCCGCGCCGCTCCATGGCCGCTGTGTTTTCCGTGCCCGCCGCACTTATCGTGTCGGCGGGCATTTTCACTGTGCGGCCCCGTTCAACATCGCTCCGCATGCCGCGCCCGCCGTGTCCATCCAGGCGCCCATGCCGGTTCATATTCCCATTTTTCGTGCCGTTCGTTTCGCCCGCGCCGGCCAGGAGGCTGCATGCGCGCTCTGATTATCAGTGTTGACCTGGGCAATCCCGACTTCGAGGCCCACGCCCAGGAGTTCGCCATGCTGGCCCGTGGCGCCGGCGCGGAAATCGTCGACACGGTGCTGGCGCGCCGCGATCGGCCCGACGCCAAATACTTCATCGGCTCCGGCAAGGTGCAGGAAGCCGTGCTGCTCGCCCGTGCGCACGATGCCGATGTCATTCTGTTCGACCAGCCCCTGTCGCCCGCGCAGCAGCGCAATCTTGAACGGGAATTCAACCTTCGCGTCGTCGATCGCGTCGCGCTTATCCTGGACATCTTCGCGCTGCGCGCCAAGAGCCATGAAGGCAAGCTGCAGGTCGAACTGGCGCAGTTGCAGCATCTCACCACGCGGCTGACCCGCTTGTGGACCCACCTTGAGCGCCAGCGCGGCGGTATCGGCATGCGTGGCCCGGGCGAATCGCAGCTGGAAATGGATCGCCGCATGATCGGCGCGCGCGTCAAGGTGCTGCGGGAACGGCTCGACCGGGTCGAACGCCAGCGTGTCACGCAGCGGCGCTCGCGCGCCCGCGGCGGCGCGCTGTCGGTTTCCCTGGTCGGCTATACCAACGCCGGCAAATCCAGCCTCTTCAACGCCATGACCCGCGCCGGCGCCTACGCCGCCGACCAGTTGTTCGCGACCCTGGACACCACCACGCGGCGCATCTGGATCGAAGGCGCCGGCTCCGTGGTGCTGTCCGATACGGTGGGTTTCATCGGCGATCTGCCACCTACGCTCATCGCCGCCTTCCGCGCCACGCTGGAAGAAACCGTGCATGCCGATCTGCTGCTGCACGTGGTGGATGCCGCCAGTCCGCAGCGCGATGAACAGATCCTGGAAGTCCAGAAAGTCCTGAACGAAATCGGTGCGGGCGATATCCCGGTCATCATGGTCTATAACAAGATCGACCTCCTGGGACTACCCCCCAGGGTCGAACAGAATGCCCATGGTACGATTGCGCGGGTGTTTGTCAGCGCCGCCGAGCGCGCCGGTCTGGATGCGTTGCGCGCGGCAATTGCACAGGCTGGTCAGATTGCGGGAAATAATGCGTCCAATATCCAAACTGTTCAATCTGAATGATCCAGGCTGGGGTCGTGGCAACCAGAACGGTTCCGAACCTCCCCGGCGTCCGCAAGGCAGCGGCGATGGCCCCCCCGACCTGGACGAGGTCTGGCGCGATTTCAACAATCGCATAGCGGCCTTGTTCGGCCGCAAGGGCAACCAGGGTGGCCGTCCCGGCGGCCCCGCCGGTACCGGCGGAGGCAACGGGCCGCGCAACGCGCGCATCGGCGCCGGCCTGATTATCCTGGTGCTGGTCGCCCTCTGGCTGGCCAGCGGTTTCTACATCGTGCAGGAAGGCCAGGTGGCCGTGGTCACCCAGTTCGGCAAGTACCACAAGACGGCGCAGGCCGGCTTCCAATGGCGCCTGCCCTATCCGATCCAGAATCAGGAAATCGTCAACGTGTCCCAGCTGCGGACCTTCGAGGTCGGTTTCCGCGGCAGTTCGCGCAATAAAGTGCTGCCCGAAGCGCTCATGCTGACCACCGACGAAAATATCGTCGATATGCAGTTCGTGGTGCAGTACCGCCTGCGCGCAGACGGCGCGCCCGACTATCTGTTCCGCACTCGCGATCCGGACGAATCGGTCCGTCAGGCCGCTGAAACCGCCATGCGCGAAGTCGTCGGCAAGCAGCCCATGGACTATGTCCTTTACGAAGGCCGTACCAACGTGGCGACGCAGGTGCAGGCGTTGATGCAGCAGATCCTGGACCGCTACGACACCGGCATCCAGGTCAGCACCGTGGCCATCCAGAACGTTCAGCCGCCCGAACAGGTGCAGGCCGCTTTCGACGACGCCGTCAAGGCCGGCCAGGATCGCGAACGCCAGATCAACGAAGGCGAAGCCTATGCCAACCAGGTCGTGCCGCTGGCCGCCGGCCAGGCATCGCGCATGATCCAGGAGGCCGAAGGCTACAAGGCCAAGGTCGTGGGTGACGCCACGGGTAATACCGCGCGCTTCAACAGCGTGGTCAGCGAATACCGCAAGTCGCCCGCCGTCATGCGCGAGCGCATGTACCTGGAAACGATGGAGGAAATCTTCTCGCGCGCCAGCAAGGTCATGATCGACACCCGCGGCGGCAACAATGTCGTCTACCTGCCGATCGACAAGATCATCCAGCAGGCCGCGCAGGAGGCCGGCAAGCAGTCGCCTCCGTCCGGGTCCCTGAGCCTGCCCGGCGCCAGCCAGCCGACCATTCCGCCATCGCCCCGCCCCATACCTGGGACATCATCCGGCAACCCCGGCAGCGGCAACACGCTGACCCGCGATCGCTTGTCGCGCTAACCGGAGGAGCCCCGAACATGCAACGTCTACTGCCCATATTGGTCGGCCTGCTCATTATCCTGGCCGCGCTTTCCTCCTGCGTCTTCATTGTCCGCGAACGCGACTACGCCCTGGTGTTCTCCCTGGGCGAGGTGCGCAAGGTCATCAGCGAGCCCGGTCTTTACTTCAAGGCTCCGCCGCCGTTCCAGAACGTCGTTACGCTGGACAAGCGCATCCTCACCATCGAGTCCACCGATGCCGAACGCATCCAGACGGCCGAAAAGAAGAACCTGCTGATCGACTCCTACGTCAAGTGGCGCATTGCCGATCCGCGCCTGTACTACGTTACCTTCGGCGGCAACGAGCGCGCCGCCCAGGAGCGGCTGCAGGCCCAGATTCGCGATGCGTTGAACGCCGCGGTCAACATCCGCACCGTCAAGGACGTGGTGTCGGCCGAGCGCGAAAAGGTCATGGCGGAAATCCTGTCCAACGTCGCCAAGCGCGCCGCTCCGCTGGGCGTGCAGATCGTCGACGTCCGCCTGCGCCGCATCGAATTCGCGCCGGAAATCTCCGAGTCGGTCTATCGCCGCATGGAAGCCGAACGCAAGCGCGTGGCCAATGAGCTGCGTTCCATCGGTGCCGCGGAAGGCGAAAAAATCCGCGCCGAAGCCGATCGCAAGCGCGAGGAAATCCTGGCCGATGCCTACGCCAAGTCGCAGGCCATCATGGGCGAGGGCGATGCCCGCGCCAGCAGCATCTATGCCGAATCCTATGGCAAGGATCCGGTCTTCTACACCTTCTACAAGAGCCTGGAAGCCTATCGTTCGTCCTTCTCCAAGCTGGGCGACCTGCTGGTCGTGGACCCGACGTCCGAATTCTTCCAGTTCTTCAAGTCATCCGTGGGCGTGCCGGGCGCGCCCAGCGGCACCCTGGGCGGCATTCCGGGCAGCACGACGCCCGCCACGCCGCCGGCTGCCTCGCCGGACAGCAGGAAATAGCGGGAGCCGGGGCAGGGTACACGGGCTGGCGCGAGCCTCCGAACCATGTACAATACCCCGTAAGCTTTAAAACATTCCGCAGCGGCTGAGCGGGCTTACGCCCCTCAGCCGCTTTTTCGTTTGGGCGTTGCCTACGCGATGCCGGCTATCGGTGCCGCGGCCGCGTCCTCATCTTCAGGCAGGATCAGGTAATTAACATGGGTAACTGGTTGCTCCCGGAGCGTCTGGCGGACATTCTGCCCGCTGAGGCCCGGCGCATCGAGGAACTGCGTCGCGAACTGCTGGATCTGTACCGCACCTACGGTTTCGAGCTGGTCGCCCCGCCCCTGGTGGAATACATCGATTCCCTACTGTCCGGCACCGGCACCGACCTGGACTTGCGCACCAGCAAGCTGGTCGACCAGCTTTCCGGCCGGACGCTGGGCGTGCGGGCGGACATGACGCCGCAGGTGTCGCGCATCGATGCGCACCTGCTGAATCGCGCCGGCGTGACGCGCTTGTGCTATTGCGGCACGGTCCTGCATGCGCGGCCGGCGGATCTGCTGTCCAATCGCGAATTGCTGCAGATCGGCGCGGAAATCTACGGCCACGCGGGCGTGGAGGCGGATATCGAAATCCTGCGGCTGGTGCTCGATACGGTGACGATCGCCGGGGTGCGCCAGCCGCGGCTGGATCTCTGCCATCCCGGCGTGGTGCGGGCCATCATCGACGCCGATCCCGCGGCGCGGCCCCATGGCGCGCAAATCCATGCCTTGCTGCGCGACAAGGACGTGCCGGGCCTGCTGGACCTGGGCCTTCGTCCCGACGGTCCGGGCGCGCAGACGATCCAGGCCCTGCGCGCGCTGACCGGGCTCTACGGCGATATCGGCACCTTGGCGCGCGCGCGCGCTGAATTGCCGCCCTTGCCGGGCATCGCCCAGGCGCTGGACGCGCTGGAAGCGCTGCTGCGCGCCTTGCCGGAACTGCACGCCAGCATAGACCTGGCCGACGTGCGCGGCTATGGCTACCACTCCGGCGTGACCTTCGCCCTGTATGCCGAAGGCTGGCACGACGCGCTGGTCAGCGGCGGGCGCTATGACGACGTCAGCCGCGTATTCGGCCGCGCCCGGCCCGCTACCGGTTTCAGCCTGGATCTGCGCAAGCTGGCCGCCGGCTTGCCACCGGCGGAACGCTCGCGCGCGGTGCGGGCGCCCTGGGGCCAGGATGCCGCGCTGGTGGCGGCGGTGCGCGCCTTGCGCCAGGCCGGTGAAATCGTGGTGCAGGTCCTGCCGGGCCATGAGCACGACCAGGACGAATTCATCTGCGACCGCGAACTGGCGCTGCAGGACGGCGCCTGGAAGATTCGCAACCTTTGACTCATCCCTCTTCAGAGGGCCCGACGGATCCGCGGTTTGCCGCGAAACTCGATATTCATTTTCGATCATGAGCAAGAACGTAGTCATCATCGGCACCCAGTGGGGTGACGAAGGCAAAGGAAAAATCGTCGACTGGCTGGCGGAGTCCGTCCACGGCGTCGTGCGTTTCCAGGGCGGCCACAATGCCGGCCATACGTTGTGGATCAACGGCAAGAAGACCATCCTGCGCCTGATTCCCTCCGGCATCATGCATGCCGGCGTAACGTGCTACATCGGCAATGGCGTGGTGCTGTCCCCGGAAGCCCTGCTCAAGGAAATCGAAGAGCTGGAGGCCGCCGGCCTGGACGTCCGTTCGCGCCTGCAGATTTCCGAAATCTGCCCGCTGATCCTGCCGTATCACGTCGCTATCGACCAGGCCCGCGAAAAGCGCAAGGGCGAGGGCAAGATCGGCACGACCGGACGCGGCATCGGCCCGGCGTACGAGGACAAGATCGCCCGGCGCGCGCTGCGGGTGCAGGACCTGTTCGAGCCCGCGCTTTTCGACCAGAAGCTGGAAGAGCTGCTGGACTACCATAACTTCGTGCTGACCCAATATCTGGGCGGGGAAGCCGTGTCCGCCAGCCAGGTTCGCGACCAGGCCATGGCCCTGGCGCCGGCTATCGCGCCCATGGTGCGCGACGTGTCCAGCAATCTGTTCGCCGCGCAAAAGGCCGGCCAGCGCCTGTTGTTCGAAGGCGCCCAGGGTGCGCTGCTGGACGTCGATCACGGCACCTATCCCTACGTCACCAGCAGCAACTGCATCGCCGGCGCGGCCGCGGCCGGCGCCGGCGTCGGTCCGCAATCGCTGGACTACGTATTGGGCATCACCAAGGCATACACCACGCGTGTCGGCTCGGGACCGTTTCCGACCGAACTGCTGGACGAAGTCGGTGCCCGGCTGGCCAACATCGGCAAGGAATTCGGTTCGGTGACCGGCCGTCCGCGCCGTTGCGGCTGGTTCGACGGCGCCGCCCTGAAACGCTCGGTGCGCCTGAATGGCATCAGCGGTCTTTGCATCACCAAGCTGGATGTGCTGGACGGGCTGGAAACGATACGCCTGGGCGTGGGCTATCGGGTCAACGGCGAGTTCCGCGATGTGCTGCCTTACGGCGCCGTGCAGGTGGCCCAGGCGGAACCGGTATTCGAAGAGCTGCCGGGCTGGTCCGAGTCGACCGTCGGTATCACCGAATACGAAAAACTGCCCGCCGCCGCGCGCGCCTATCTGGAGCGCGTCGCGCAGGTATGCGAAGTGCCGATCGACCTGGTATCCACCGGTCCCGACCGCACCGAGACCATCGTCCTGCGTCACCCGCTGAAAGGCTAGGAGCGTACCGCCATGGCTCTACCCAGTACCGACAAAGATCTCTGGGTCAGTTGGGACGAGTATCACCGCCTGATCGAACAACTGGCCCTGAAGGTCTATCAGTCCGGCTGGAAGTTCGACCAGATCCTGTGCCTGGCGCGGGGCGGCGTACGGGTGGGGGACGTGCTGTCGCGCATTTTCGACGTGCCGCTGGGCATCCTGGCCACCAGCAGCTACCGCGAAGCCGCCGGCACCAAGCAGGGGGCCCTGGATATCGCCCAGTTCATCACGATCACCCGCGGCACCTTGGCCGGCCGGGTTCTGCTGGTGGACGATATGGTCGATACCGGGCTGACCTTCAATCGGGTGCTGGATCATCTGCGCCAGCAGTTTCCCGCCATCACGGAGCTGCGCAGCGCCGTCCTGTGGTGGAAAGGCCACTCCCAGGCTGTCCCCGATTACTACATGGAAAAGCTGATGACCAACCCCTGGATACATCAGCCTTTCGAGGAATACGACAGCCTGCGCCCGCACCAATTGGAAGCCTGGAGCAGGAAGGGCTCGACGTCCTGATCCCTGGCGTGCTAGAATCTCCTGTTACCGAGTGGACTTTTAGTTCGCTACAGGCGTGTACTGCCGACTCGTCTGCGGATCAGTACTACGGACTGTAGTCCGGACTGGGTCGCTCCTTTTGTCCAACTCTCGTTCAAACCTATGCCTATTGTCCGTCTGAAGGAAAACGAACCGTTCGAAGCTGCCCTGCGCCGCTTCAAGCGCACCATCGAAAAAACGGGTCTTCTGACCGAACTGCGTTCGCGCGAGTTCTACGAGAAGCCCACGGCGGAACGCAAGCGCAAGCACGCCGCCGCGGTGAAGCGCCACTACAAGCGGATTCGTAGCCAACAGCTGCCCCCGCGCCTGTATTGATTTTCCGGATCGATCTGAATCGATCCTAATCGGTTGATTCCGGACTCATTCATACAGGAACTTCTCGCCCGAGTCGACGTTGTCGATGTGGTCGGGCGTTATGTGCAGTTGCGTAAGGGCGGGGCCAACCTGCTGGGCCTGTGCCCCTTTCACAACGAGAAAAGTCCTTCCTTCACGGTAAGCCCTGCCAAGCAGTTCTATCACTGCTTTGGTTGCGGCGCGCATGGCAGCGCCATCACTTTCCTGATGGAGCACACCGGCGCCAGCTTTCCGGAAGCCGTGCGCACGCTGGCGGGCTCCGCCGGCATGGCCGTACCGGAAGAAGATCGCAGCCCGCGGCAGCGCGCTGAATCGGCGCGGCGCAAAGAAGAAGTCTCGCGTCATACCCAGGTGCTGGAAGCCGCCCAGGCTTTCTACCTGAAGCAGTTGCGCACGTCCGCGCCGGCGATCCGGTATCTGAAACAACGGGGCCTGACGGGGGAAATCGCCCGTCACTTCGGCCTGGGCTGGTCCGGCACCGATCGCCAGGGGCTGGCGCAGGTGTTCAGCCGCTACGACGATCCCGTGCTGGTCGAGTCCGGCCTGGTCATCGAGTCCGAGGACGGTCGGCGTTACGATCGCTTCCGCGAACGGGTCATGTTCCCTATCCGGAATGCGCGCGGCGTATTGATTGGTTTCGGCGGGCGCATTATCGGCAAGGGCGAGCCCAAGTATCTGAATTCGCCGGAAACTCCCATTTTTTCCAAAGGCCAGGAGCTGTACGGCCTGTGGGAGGCGCGGCAAGCCATACGCACGGAAGGCCAGGTCATCGTGGTCGAAGGCTATATGGACGTGGTCGGCCTGGCGCAACTGGGCCTGGGTAATGCGGTAGCCACGCTGGGCACCTCCACTACGCCGGACCACGTCAAAAAGCTGTTACGGGCCAGTGATCGAGTGGTCTTCAGCTTCGACGGCGACAAGGCCGGGCGCCGTGCCGCATGGCGCGCGCTACAGGCCTGCCTGCCGGTGCTGCGCGACGATATTAATCTGCGCTTCCTGTTTCTGCCGGCCGAGCATGACCCGGACTCCTATGTCAGGGAATTCGGCGCCGAAGCCTTCCGCGCCAGTTTGGGCGAAGCGACAGCCTTGTCGCGTTTCCTGCTGGATGAGCTGGCATCGCGTCACAATCTGGCGGAAGCGGAAGGGCGCGCCGCCTGCATGCACGAAGCCAAGCCGCTGCTGGCCGCGATTCCGGCTTGTGGGCTGAAAACCCAGATCGAGCGCGAACTGGGCAAGCTGGTGCAATTGACGCCGGAAGAGGTCGCGCAGGCGCTGGCCCAGCCCGTCGGGCCGCCAGCGGCGCAGCCGGCGGCCGGGCATGGCGCTGGCGGGGCGCCGTCCAGGACTGAAGCCGATGCGCCGTTTGACGTCGGCATGGACGGCCATGCGCCGCCCGATTTTGCCTATGAACCCATCGTCGACGGCATGGAAGAGCCGGCATGGGAACCAGGCGGTGGCGAAGGTAAACGCCGTTTCGGCGGTCGAGGGTTCAATGCCGGCGGCCGAGGCGGCGGGCAGGGCGGTAAATGGTCCCGTCGTGACGACAAGGACCGGGTAGGCGGCGTGATCGAGCCGCGCCGACCTGTCCCGACGATGGCGAAGCGCCTGCTGCGGCTGTTGTTATCGCATCCCGAACTGGTCGATTCCATGGGCGACCAGCAGCTTGAAGTATTGGATCACGGGCCCCATCTGGGTATGGTGCGCGATCTGGTTGTCCTGGCGCAGCGCAGTGGCGCGCGCCACCTGGGCGCGTTACTGGAGGCGGCGGAACCGGAATCGGATATTCAGCTGGTGCTGCGCAGCATGAGCGCGGACCTCGTGGGGGAGGAGGAACTTCCGAACCCGCAGGCCGAATGGGACGACGCCTTGCACCGCATCGAATTCGGCGCCATTCGGGCTGAAATCGACGAATTGGCGCGGTCAGGACTGCAAACTGAAGAGGATAGGCAGCGTTATCAGGAGCTTTCGAGGCGTTTGGCGGCAATTAAGCATGCCGGCAGCAGCTCAATAGGGTAAAATCAAGGGTTTTCCTGACGTGCCAGAGCTTCGCCACGGCGAGCAGCCAGAACCAGACGGTTCCGGCCTTGTCTAATAGTGGTGCCTGCGAGGCGGTGTTGTCGGGTGGTGTTGCCGGCCGGTGTGTCGGGTGATGTTGCCCGGTGCTGCCCGTATACGCCAGCCGTTATAGGCCATATTGGATGCGTTGTCTCGCCAGGGTGATGTCGTAGACGACTGCGTCCATTCTACCGAAGGCAACGTAACAAAGCATTGACACGACATTACCCAAGGTACCAGAAATCAGGAAAGGCAGGGCCCAATTGATCGGGTGGCGCGGGACGGAAATTCTTGCGTGCCCGATCGGGGATGGGGCGGAAGCCGCGGCACATGTGCCGGAAGACTGCAAGACAAGGTGCCGCACCATGCCAATATTCGGCTCGCAGCCTCGCCCCTAGAGGGCTTTCTGCAATCTTCGCGCATGGGTCGTGACGTACGGCCGATTCCCAAGCACTGTTGTTAGTTTTAAAAGTACGCGTCTTGACCCGGCCAGGGCTTAGCCCGGGCCGTCGATAGCGGTGCGGTAGGCTTTTCGCCTGCAACGACCACGGAAGCGACTATGACCAAATCCATCGGCAAAACCTCCTCTGCAGTTGAAATGGCCGAAGAAGCCAAAACGGCCAGGCGCGCTGCCAGCAAGGCGGCGGAAAAGACATCGGCCAAAGCGGCCGTCAAGGTTGCGCCCAAGTCCGCTGCCGTGAAGACTCCCGCCGCGAAGAAGGCCGCCAAGGCGGACTCGCCGGACAAGGCCGCCAAGGCGAAAAAAGCCGAAGACAAGCTGGCCGAGCTGGTCGGCCGTCCTGCGTCCGTGCCCAGCGGCCGCCGTCCCGGCCGGCCCGCCAAGAACCAGAACAACGACGACGCCGATTTCGGTGACGCCGGCGACGGCGAAGGCGAAGTGCTGCCCGAACTCAAGCCCGTCAAGCGTGGCGGCAAGCGGGGCAAGGGCGATCCCAAGGATCTGATCGCTCGCGGTCCCGTCAGCGCCGAAGAATACGAAGCGCGCCGCAACCGCCTCAAGCAGCTCATCAAGCTGGGCAAGGACCGCGGCTATCTGACGTATGGCGAAATCAACGACCATCTGCCTGACGATCTGGTCGACGCCGAAGCCATTGACGGCATCATCAGCACCTTCAGCGACATGGGGATCGCGGTCTACGACCAGGCGCCCGATGCCGAGACCCTGCTGATGAGCGAAAACGCGCCGGTGGCGTCCAACGACGACGACGTCGAGGACGAAGCCGAAGCCGCGCTGACCACGGTGGATTCCGACTTCGGCCGCACCACCGATCCTGTCCGCATGTATATGCGTGAAATGGGTTCGGTCGAGCTGCTGACGCGTGAAGGCGAAATCGAAATCGCCAAGCGGATCGAAGATGGCCTGAAGCACATGGTCATGGCGATCTCCGCCTGCCCGACCACGATCAACGAAATCCTGGCCCATGTCACCCGTGTGCGTGAAGGCCAGGCGCAGATCGACGAAGTGGTCGACGGCCTGGTCGATCCGGAAGACGGCGAGGAATACGCCGGCGCCGGCGTCACGGCCGAAGAGGACGAAAACGACGACGGCCCGGCCGGCGGCATGAGCAGCAAGCAGCTGGAAGACCTGCGCGTCAAGGCGCTGGCCAAGTTCGATGAAGTGGCCAAGCAGTTCGAAAAAATGCGCGGCGCCTACGAACAGGACGGCTATCGTTCCGACGCCTACCTGAAGGCGCAGGAAGCGATCCAGAACGAGCTCATGGGCATCCGCTTCACCGCCAAGATGGTGGAGCGCCTGGCCGACACCCTGCGCAACCAGGTCGAGGAAGTGCGCCAGCTGGAACGCGCCGTCCTGCACACCTGCGTGGACCGCGCCGGCATGCCGCGCTCGCATTTCATCAAGGTGTTCCCCGGCAACGAGACCAACCTGCAGTGGGTGGTGGACGAAGTCGCCGCGGGCCATCCATACGCCGAAACCCTGGAACGCCAGGTGCCGGCCGTGCAGGAACTGCAGCAGAAGTTGATCGACCTGCAGGCGCGCGTCGTCCTGCCGTTGAAGGACCTGAAGGAAGTCAACAAGCGCATGGCCACTGGCGAAGCCAAGGCCCGCAAGGCCAAGCGCGAGATGACCGAGGCCAACCTGCGTCTGGTGATTTCCATCGCCAAGAAGTACACCAACCGTGGCTTGCAATTCCTGGATCTGATCCAGGAAGGCAACATCGGCTTGATGAAGGCGGTGGACAAGTTCGAATACCGGCGCGGCTACAAGTTCTCCACGTACGCCACGTGGTGGATCCGCCAGGCCATCACGCGTTCGATCGCCGACCAGGCCAGGACCATCCGTATTCCGGTTCACATGATCGAAACGATCAACAAGATGAACCGGATCAGCCGCCAGATCCTGCAGGAAACGGGCGCCGAGCCCGATCCCGCGACGCTGGCGCAGAAGATGGACATGCCGGAAGACAAGATCCGCAAGATCCTGAAGATCGCCAAGGAACCGATCTCCATGGAGACGCCCATCGGCGACGACGATGATTCGCACCTGGGCGATTTCATTGAAGATACGGCGACGCTGGCGCCTTCGGATGCCGCTTTGCACGGTTCCATGCGCGATGTGGTCAAGGAAGTGCTAGACTCTCTGACTCCGCGCGAGGCCAAGGTCTTGCGCATGCGCTTCGGCATCGAAATGAGCACCGATCAGACGCTGGAAGAAGTCGGCAAGCAGTTCGACGTCACCCGCGAACGGATCCGCCAAATAGAAGCCAAGGCCTTGCGCAAGCTGCGTCATCCCAGCCGTGCCGACAAGCTCAAGAGCTTCCTGGAAGGCCAGTAAGGATAAGGGCGCGCCCGCGAGCAGGATAAAAGATCAATAAGGGCCTCTAGCTCATGCCTGGTTAGAGCAGCGGACTCATAATCCGTTGGTGCCGAGTTCGACTCTCGGGGGGCCTACCAGCAAATCCGGGGCTTGCAACGTTCGCGTTGCAAGCCCTTTTTCTTTTTCCGATGCCGCCAGACCTGCTTAAATAAGCACTTCTTGTCTTACCCAGGCATTGAACACGCATGGCATCAGCGGATACCCCCGGATCGGTGGCGCGCAGGTTATGGAAACTGGAAGCGGGCCTCTTCCAGGTCGAGCGAGCACAGTCGCTCGGACCACTGTCCCAGCCTATCGAAGTGCCGGTCGCCCGGCGCACGTCCATCATCGTGCAGGCCCGGCCTTTTCGTTCGCATAAGCTTTGGCGGTCGGGCAAGCTGGTGTACCAGGGCGCGCATCACGCCGGCGGCCTGGCCATCACCAACCTGGAAGAAGAGTGGAAATGCCACCACTTGTCCGCCTTCGACAACTTCCGCATCCAGATCAGCCATGATGACCTGCGCGAGTTCGCCGCGCGGCACGGGGCCGGCCGCGGCTTTGTGCTGCGCAATCCCGCCGGCGTGATCGATCGCACCATGCAGGCGCTGGTCAGCGCTATTGCGCCGGCGCTGCACTCTGAGGAAAAATTCAGCCGTCTTTTCGTCGCCCATATCACCAGCGGCATGATGGCCCACCTCATCGCCACGTACGGTCGCGATGTGGGGCGCGGCGCGAAGGCGCCGGCGCTGACGCCGTCGCAGCAGCGACAAGTTCTCGACTATATGCGGCATCACGTCGCGAGCAATATTTCCGTTGAAGAGGTCGCCGCGCAGTGCGGGATTTCGGCAGGACATTTCACCAAGGCTTTCCATAACTCCGTGGGGCTGACGCCGCATCAATGGATCCTGCAGGCTCGCGTGGATATGGCCAAGGCGCTATTGCGCAAGGATGTCCATATCGCCGCGGTCGCGAGCAGCTGCGGCTTCACGGATCAGAGTCATTTCAGCCGCGTGTTCAAGAAGTTCACGGGCTATTCGCCAGCCAGATGGCGAGTGAAATAGCGGCGCGCGGCCAGCGGCGCGCGGCTAGCGGCGCGCGGCCAGCGGCACGTGGGACAGCAGCAGCGGCGCCAGGCGCGCCGCCCGCGTTGCCAGCGCCTGATCGGGCGTGTCCGTTTCGTACATATTCGCGCGTTTTCGTCCAATACCGCCCTCGATGCCCACGGTATCTTGCGCGGCAGTATTCGTTCGTAAGCAGCGCGACAGCTCCCGTACTTCCGTAAGGGGCATGCCGCCGCAATTTTCAGGGGCCCAGTACCATGTCTCCCGTCAATCGCCGCCAGTTTCTCGCCGGCGCGGCCGCCGCGCCGGCCGCCATCAGCTCCAGGAGTTTCGCCATGACCGCGCCATCCGTGCCGGATCTGATTCTCGTCAACGGAAAGTTCAGCACGCTCGATCGCGCCAATCCACAGGCCGACGCTGTCGCGATGCAGGACGGCCGCTTCACCAGCGTGGGTGCCCGCGACGATGTGATGAAGCTTGCCGGCCCCAAGACCCAGGTAATCGACCTGAACGGCCGGCGTGTTATTCCGGGCCTGATCGACAGCCATATGCACATCATCCGTGGCGGGCTGAACTACAACATGGAGCTGCGCTGGGACGGTGTGCGTTCGCTGGCGGACGCCATGCGCATGTTGAAGGAGCAGGTGGCGCGTACACCGGCGCCGCAGTGGGTGCGCGTGGTCGGCGGATTCACCGAGCATCAGTTCGCCGAGAAGCGCCTGCCGACGCTGGACGAGTTGAACGCCGCCGCGCCGGATACGCCGGTCTTCATCCTGCATCTTTATGACCGCGCGATTCTGAACGGCGCGGCCTTGCGCGCGGTCGGCTACGGCAAGGACACGCCCAACCCTCCGGGGGGCGAGATCGTGCGCGATGCGCAGGGCAATCCCACCGGCTTGCTGCTGGCCAAGCCCAACGCCACGATCCTGTACGCGACGCTGGCCAAGGGGCCCAAGCTGCCGCTGGAGTATCAGCTGAATTCCACCCGCCATTTCATGCGGGAAGTGAATCGCCTGGGCGTGACGGGCGTCATCGATGCGGGCGGCGGCTATCAGAATTATCCGGACGACTATGCCGTCATCGAACAGCTCCACGCCGCCAATCAGCTGACGGTGCGCCTGGCCTATAACCTGTTTACGCAGAAGCCGCGCGAAGAACTCAACGATTTCCGCACCTGGACCGCCGCGGTGAAGCCGGGCCAGGGCGACGATCTCTACCGCCATAACGGCGCGGGCGAGATGCTGGTCTACACGGCCGCGGACTTCGAGGATTTCCGCGTGGAACGGCCCGACATGCCGCCATCCATGGAGGCCGATCTCGAGCCCGTGATCCGCCTGCTGGCCGAGAAGCGCTGGCCTTGGCGCTTGCATGCCACCTACGACGAAACGATTTCGCGTGCGCTGGACGTCTATGAGAAGGTCGCGCGCGATGTGCCCTTCGATGGCTTGAACTGGTTTTTCGATCATGCCGAGACGATTTCCGACCGCAACATCGATCGCATCGCCGCGCTGGGCGGCGGCATTGCCGTGCAGCACCGTATGGCCTATCAGGGCGAATACTTCGTCGAGCGCTACGGCGCCAGGGCGGCCGAAGCCACGCCGCCCGTCAAGAAAATGCTGGAGAAGGGCGTGAAGGTAGGCGCCGGCACCGACGCGACGCGCGTGGCTTCGTACAACCCGTGGGTGTCGCTGTACTGGCTGACCACTGGCAAGACGGTGGGCGGCCTGGCGATGTATCCGCAGGCCAATGTGCTGGATCGCGAAACCGCGCTGCGCCTATGGACGGAGTCCAATACCTGGTTCT
Source organism: Bordetella sputigena (assembly GCF_965137885.1). Taxonomy (NCBI): domain Bacteria; kingdom Pseudomonadati; phylum Pseudomonadota; class Betaproteobacteria; order Burkholderiales; family Alcaligenaceae; genus Bordetella; species Bordetella sputigena. The sequence continues at coordinate 154,288 of NZ_CBCSCA010000012.1, read as the reverse complement.
CGTCCGAAGTGGGCAAGAAAGGCCAGATCAAGGTGGGGCAGTTGGCCGACCTGGCGGTGCTGTCGGCCGACTACTTTGCCGTCCCGGGCGATGAGATCCAGGACATTACGTCGGTGATGACCGTGCTGGGTGGCAAAGTCGTCTACGGCGACAAGGAGTTCGGCAAGCATTCGCCGGACATCCCGCCCGCCATGCCGGATTGGTCGCCCGTCCGCCACCAGGGCGGCTACCAGCCCAGGCCGCCGCGGGCGCGCGCCCAGGCGGCACTGAAAACCATGTGCGGTTGCGCGAACAGCTGCGGGGTGCATGGCCATGCGCACGCGCGGTCGTGGTTGACGAGTACGCCGACGTCCGAGGCGTCGACGTTCTGGGGGGCGCTGGGCTGCTCCTGCTGGGCCTTCTGACGGCATCGTGGAGACATCGGCGATGGAACGATCACAGGCGTCCGCGGCACGGCGAGGCGAGGGCGGCCGCGCGCTGCCACGATCCCTGCGGTGGCTGGCCTTGCTGCTGCTCTGCTCCGCCTATCTGCAGGGCGGCCTGGTGAAGCTGTTCGACTTCGCCGGCGCGGTGGCGGAGATGCAGCACTTCGGGATGGCGCCCGCCGGACCGATGGCCGCGGCGGTCATTGCGCTGGAGTTGGGCGCATCGGCGATGATACTGTCGGGTTGGCGGCGCTGGCTGGGCGCGCTGGCGCTGGCGGCGTTCACGCTTGCGGCCACCTTCCTGGCGTTGCGATTCTGGAGCGCGCCGCCCGAGGCCAGGTTCATGATGGCGAACGCGTTCTTCGAGCACCTGGGACTGGTGGGCGCGTTCCTGCTGGTGGCCTGGCACGATATCACTGGAGCAAATCCATGAAGGTTTATCTGATCTCGCTGGCCGTAGGCATACTCGTGGGCATTATTTACTCGCTCTTGGGCGTGCGCTCTCCCGCGCCTCCGGCCATCGCGCTGATCGGCCTGCTGGGCATGCTGATAGGGGAGCAGGTGCTGCCGCCCGTCAAGCGCATGATGGCCGGCGAAGCGGTGACGACGGCGTGGTTCCGCCAGGAATGCATGCCCAAGATCACCGGCGCCGCGCCGAAGGAGCCTGCCCGTGTCGAGGCGGGCTGCGATACCGGGAACGGGAGCCACTGATGGCGGCGGCTACCGGAATGCCTGCCGCCGGAACGGCCACCGCTGGAGACACGCCGGCGTGGCTGCTTTCGTTCACCGCGGGCTATGTGGACGTCGTGGGCTTCGCGGCGCTGTTCGGGCTGTTCACCGCCCATGTAACGGGCAACTTCGTCATGATCGGCGTGCAACTCATCGGCGCGTCGGATGGCTTGCTGGCCAAGCTGCTGGCACTGCCCGTCTTCATCGTCGCGGTGGGCGGCACGCGGCTGCTGGAAGCAGCCTTGCGCCGCCGCGCAATGCCGGTCGTGCCGATATTGTTTGCCGTCGAATGCGTACTGCTGGCGCTGTTCATGGCGGCCGGCCTTGCGGCTGAACCGGTGACCGATCCCGGGGCGCCAAGTATCGTGATTTGCGGCATGCTGGGCGTCGCGGCCATGGGCATACAGAACGCGATGTCCCGTACGGTGCTTTCCGAAGCCGGTCCCACCACCATCATGACCGGCAACACGACGCAGATCGTTATCGATGCCGTCGACCTGCGGAGCGCCTCGCCGGAGGCGCGTGCCGCCATACGGCGCCGGCTCGGCAAGATGCTGCCGGCCGTGGCGGGCTTCGCCGCCGGCGCCATCATCGGCGCCCTGGCATTCAAGCAATTTTCCTTCTGGTGCGGGCTGGTTCCCACGGCCATTCTGCTGGGCCTCGCGATACGGCGTCCACGCAGCGCTGCCTAAAAAGGGAAACCCCCACGCCGCGCCGATAAACCGACTTGCCGCCCCAAGGCAAAAAAAACGCCACGGCCGAAGCCGTGGCGGAATTGCGCTACGTTCGCTCATACGGATGCTGCGTTACCGTCATTAAAGCGACGCGCAACAGTACCAAAGCACTCTTCCGTACAAAGGGCGCCGACCCTCTGCCGCTGTAACCTAATGCACCTTGTATTTTTGTATGCAGCGAGATGCAAACCGTTGATATGTCTGGCTTGACGCCAATACTGACGAAAAGTTGACAGCTGGCTTTTATACGGGTCGATACAACCTTGCAACTGGTTGGACCTCTTAAGGGGCGCCGGTGCAGCGATAAATAATCATGATATGGGCCATCCCGGCCCGGGGGCGCGCGGTCTGCTCGCTGCCGGCGCGCGGATAAAATCGCCCGTTTCCTATACAGCCCCTGACAGACATGACAGATAACTCCCGCGTTCCCGACCAGGTGTCGTTACCCGAACTGACCCTGCGCGGCGTCATCCTCGGCGCCTTGATCACGGTGGTGTTCACGGCGTCGAACGTCTATCTGGGTCTGAAAGTGGGCCTGACGTTCTCCTCGGCCATTCCGGCGGCGGTGATTTCCATGTCGGTATTGCGGCTGTTCCGCGATGCCAACATCCTGGAAAACAATATGGTCCAGACCCAGGCGTCGGCGGCCGGCACTTTATCGTCGGTGATCTTCATCCTGCCCGCGCTGGTGATGATGGGGCACTGGCAAGGCTTTCCCTTCGGGCTGACGTTGGCCGTATGCGCCGCCGGCGGCATGCTGGGCGTAATGTTCACGATCCCCCTGCGCCGCGTGATGGTGGTGCAGAGCGATCTGCCTTATCCGGAGGGCGTCGCGGCGGCGGAGATCCTGCGCGTGGGGGCGGCGTCGGCCGTCGGCGACGCGGCCGGCCAGGCGCCCGGAGCCGCGGCCGCGGGCGGCACGGTTTCTTCCAACCCGGCGGCCGGCGGCACCAGCCGCGGCAGGGCGGCGCGTGGCGCGCAAGGGACCGGCCTGGCGGATATCGCCACCGGCGGCGTGGTCGCGGCGGCGGTCAGCTTCGCCAGCAGCGGGCTGCGGGTGCTGGGCGACGGCGTCAGCATCTGGTTTTCCGCCGGGGCTGCGATCTTCCGCATTCCCATGGGTTTCTCCCTGGCCTTGTTGGGAGCGGGCTACCTGATCGGCATCGTGGCCGGCCTGGCGATGTTGACCGGGCTGGTAATCGCATGGGGCGTATCCGTACCCGTGCTGACGGCGCTCCATCCCATGCCGGCGGGGACCTCGGTGGCGAGCTATGCCACGGGCCTTTGGTCTTCGCAGGTACGCTTCATCGGCGCCGGGGTGATCGGCGTCGGGGCCATCTGGACGCTTGCCACATTGGCCGCGCCCATGGCCCGCGGGCTGAAGACCACGTTTTCCGCCATGGGCTCGCAGGCCGCGCGCGGCGGCCACGGCGTGCCGCGTACGGATCGCGACCTGCCGGGCTTCTGGATCGCGGTGATCAGCCTGGTCATGGTGGTCGTGCTGGTATTGACCTTCCACGCCTTCCTGTCCGGCGCCCCGCTGGCCGCGGCCTTGACGTGGCGGCTGGTGGCGGCGGCGGTGGTCTTCGCCTTCGTGTTCGGCCTGCTGGTGGCGGCGGCCTGCGGTTACATGGCTGGCCTGGTGGGTTCGTCGACCAGTCCGATCTCCGGCGTCGGCATCGTCGCCATCGTGCTTGTATCGTTGCTGATATTGGCGATTACCAGTCACGATGGTTTGCTGGCCACCGACTCGGGGCGGCAGCTCGCCATCGCGGTGGCGATCTTCACGACGTCCGCGGTGATCGCCGTGGCGTCGATCTCGAACGACAATCTGCAGGACCTGAAAACCGGCTGGCTGGTGGGCGCCACGCCGTGGCGCCAGCAGGTCGCGCTGTTGATAGGCTGCGTGGCGGGCGCCGTGGTCATCTCGCCTATCCTGGAACTGCTGTACAACGCCTATGGTTTCGCGGATGCCTTGCCACGCCCCGGCATGGACCCCTCGCAGGTCCTGTCGGCCCCACAGGCCACGTTGATGCTCGCCATCGTGCGCGGCATCTTCAAGCATCAATTGAATTGGGCCATGATCCTGATCGGCATGGCCGTCGGCGTCGCCTTGATCGTGGTCGACCAGATCCTCAAGCGCACCTGCAGGATCGCCCGCATGCCGGTGCTGGCGGTCGGTATCGGCATCTATCTGCCGCCCACCGTAAGCGCGCCCCTGGTGCTGGGCGCGGTGCTGGCGTGGCTGGTGTCCCGCGCGTTGCGCCGCCGTATCGCCGCGGGGCAGGCGGATGCCGCGGTGGCCGATGCCGCTGATCGCCGCGGTACCTTGATCGCCTCCGGCCTGATCGTGGGCGAGAGCCTGGTCGGCGTGGTCATGGCCGCGGTGATCGGCGCCAGCGGCAAGGAAGCACCCCTGGCGATCGCGGGTCCGGGATTCGCAACCATCGCTTCATGGCTGGGCCTGGCCGTTTTCCTGATGGTTGCCTGGCTGTTTGCCCGGCGTGTGCTGGCGGTCGTCGCCGGACGCTGAGTACACGTTGGCAAGGGACTGGGCGCCATGGCGATCCGCGTCGTTGCGTCGCGCGGCGTCATGATGCGTGCGCACGGCCTGACACATCAATCGTGATACGCCAGGCGCAGCGGCAGGTCTTCGCGATCGGCGAGCCTGCGGCTGGCTTCTTCGACGAGTTCATCCTCGGCCGCGCGCAGCGCGGCGACTCCGCTCAGGCCGGTGTTGCGCTCGACCCGGCGCAGTACGTCCGTGGTGCAACGGCAGGCCACGTATCGATGCCCCGTTTCCAGCCAGAACACGGCTCCGTCCTCGACCATCGCTATTTCCCAGATCCCCGCCATCGCATCCTCCCTAAGTCCAGGGGTTAACATTGCGCCCGCGCAGCGTGGCCCGGGCAAATGGGTCATTCGTTAGTCAGTCTCAAGTCTAGGCAGCCTCATCCCTGTCGGGTATCAGATTGACGTACTACGGCACCCGCACGACCGGCCCATGCCGTACGTCGGACGATGCATGCCACGCCGGCCCGCGTGCGCGCGACTGAACCTTATCCCCGGCGTTTGGACTAAGGCTCACGGTTCTTACGCCCCCAATCCGTGGAATTTTTGTAAAGCATGTCTAAGAAGCTACTTGTCGTTTTGTGGTCCGCCGCGGCCCTATGCACGACGGATGCCGTCCTGGCCGCCGCTCCCGCCACTACGCCGTCCTCGACACAAGCTGCCGCGCCCGCGCAAGCTCCGTCCGCTACGCCGCCGGCGCCCGATGCGCCCACGCCGGACGCGAAAGCGTGGCTGCTGCTGGATGCGACCAGTGGTCAGGTCATCGCGTCCAATAATGCCGACGAGCGGGTCGAGCCGGCCTCGCTGACGAAGATCATGACTTCTTATCTGATCTTCCAGGCCCTGCGTGACAAGACGCTGGAGCTAGACCAGAAGGTGACGATATCGGCCAATGCATGGAAGGTGGCGCCCGGCAGCTCCAAGATGTTCCTGGAGCCGGGCATGCGCGTCAGCATCGACGATCTGCTGTCAGGCTTGCTCATTCAATCCGGCAATGACGCCGCGGTCGCGCTCGCCGAAGCCGCCGCCGGTTCCGAGGCGGCCTTTGTGCAACGCATGAACGAGACCGCCGAACGTCTCGGGCTGAAGTCCACGCATTTCAATAGCCCGCACGGGCTGCCGGACCCGCAGACTTATTCCACCGCGCGCGATCTGGCGACGCTGACCTCGCGCGTGATTCGCGACTTTCCCGACCTTTACGTGCGCTACGACCACGTCAAGTCATTCCGCTTCAACAACATCACGCAGCCCAACCGCAACCGGCTGTTGTGGAGCGACCCTTCGGTCGACGGCGGCAAAACGGGCCATACCGAGGCGGCGGGATATTGCATGGTGGCTTCCGCGTTGCGTCCCGGCGCGGCGGGCCCGCGTCGCCTTATCGCGGTGGTAATGGGCACCCCGTCGGACAAGGTGCGAACCGCCGCCACCGGCATGCTGTTGAACTGGGGCTTCCAGAACTACGAAACCGTGAAGCTCTACGCCAAGGGCCAGTCCTTGGGCAACTCCACCGTGTGGAAGGGCCAGCAGGCGCAGGTGCAGGTCGGTTTCGATCGTGACATTTATGCCACCGTCCCGCGCGCATGGGTGCCCAAGCTGCAGAAAGTCATCAATCGCCAGAGCCCCTTGATCGCCCCATTGGCATTGGACAGCCAGGTGGGGACAGCGGATCTGCAGATCGATGGCCGCACGATCCAGAGCTATCCTATCGTCGCCTTGCAGCCCGTGGAGCAGGGCGGGATGTTGTCGCGCGGCTGGGACGGCATGCGGCTGTGGGTCTACGGCCTGATGAACGAAAAGCCGCCGGCGTGATCGCATAGACTTCGCGGGAGCTTGACGTTATGTCAAAAAGAACTGACAGAACGTCAGCTTCTTGCACACTTGTAGGCATCTTGCTGACTTTTCGTTAGTCCACGTCCCGATCATGATTCTCTTCTGTCCAGACAACAGAGCGAATCATGACGAGATTGATCGATGTACCGGCAATGGCGGCGTTGGTCCGACAGGTGGGCCTCGCCTCTTTCATGCGCCAGCTCGCGCAGCGGATACGCGCCGATTATCAACGCTGGCCCGAATTCGAAAAGTCCGCGCGGCTGGCCTCCCACTCCGCGGTCGGCGTCATTGAGTTGATGCCGGTGTCCGACGCGGCGCGCTACGCCTTCAAGTATGTCAACGGCCATCCGGGCAACACGACCTTGGGCTTGCCGACCGTCATGGCCTTTGGCGTGCTGGCCGACGTCGCCACGGGCTATCCGCGCCTGCTGTCCGAGCTGACCCTGACGACCGCGATGCGCACCGCGGCCACGTCGGTCGTCGTCGCCGCGGCCCTGGCGCGGCCCGGTTCGCGCACCATGGCCTTGATCGGCAATGGCGCCCAGAGCGAATTCCAGGCCACCGCCTTCCATGACATGCTGGGTATCGATGAAATCCGCTTATTCGATATCGACGAGCAGGCCACGATCAAGTTGCGGCGCAATCTGGCGGCGGCCGCGCCCGCGCTGCGCGTCGTCGTGGCCGCCGATACCGCCGCGGCGGTGCGCGGCGCCGATATCGTCACCACGGTGACGGCGGACAAAGCCTACGCCACCATCCTGACACCGGACATGATGGAGCCTGGCATGCATATCAATGCGGTAGGCGGGGACTGTCCGGGGAAGACCGAAATCCATCCGGACATCTTGCGCCAGGCGCGCGTCATCGTCGAATACGAGCCGCAGTCGCGCATTGAAGGTGACATCCAGCAATTGCCACCGGAGTTTCCCGTGGTGGAGTTGTGGCAGGTGCTGAGCGGGCGGCGGCCAGGGCGCGAGTCGCCGCTGCAAGTCACGGTGTTCGATTCGGTGGGGTTTGCGCTGGAAGATTATTCGGCGCTGTGCCTGATCGCCGATCTGGCGGAAAAGCACGGCATCGGCATGGAACTGCCCTTGATCGCGGCCGGCGACGATCCCAAGGATTTATATGGGTTTGCCCTGGCGGGGGACGGAAGCGTGTTGCGCGTTGCGGCGTAGCTGCTATTTGTACACGGCCAACAGCAGATTGGTTTCCGAATTCGCGATTCCCTTGATGCGGCGCAGGTCGCGCAGCACGCGGTCGAATGTCGCCAGATCCTGGACCCGGATCTCCGCCACCAAATCCCAGCGCCCGCTGGTCGAATGAACCTGCACGATCTCCGGCAAACGACGTAGCGCAGACAGCACCGCATCGGTTTCGTTGCCTCGCACCTCGATCAAGGTCATCGCTCGTACGCCTTCATCCTCGGTTTCGCTGCGCAGGCGTATCGTGAATCCAAGGATCGTACCCGCGCGCAACAGGCGGTCTATGCGGTTATGGACGGTGCCGCGCGACACCGACAATTTCTTCGCCAGCGTCGCGGTGCTCAGGCGGCCGTTGTCGCGCAACAGGGCGATAAGACGGCGATCCAGATCGTCTAGGGCTTCTTGCATGGGAGCTGCGGTGTTGCCTGGGAGTGCCGGGTGGGCGCCATAGGGCGCTGCGCTACTGTAGCACCGGGCAAACGCCGGCATCCCGGGTATTCGACGTTTGGGCAGCCTTGCGCTAGAATCTTTGATAGATCAATTATTGATGCATCCATAAAATGGCTCCCCGCGCTCCCGCCACGCCGCACTCCGCCGGCCAGGTACTGCCGTTCCGCCAGTCGCTGATGGCGATGCTGGGCATGTGCTTCGTGGTCATGATGGTGGCCATCGATCAGACGGTGGTCGGCACCGCGCTGCCCACCGTCGTCGCCGAATTGAAAGGCTTCGACCTGTATGCCTGGGTGGCGACCTCTTATCTGCTCACCTCGGTCATCACCGTGCCCATCTTCGGGCGCCTGGGTGATTACTATGGCCGCAAGCCCTTCGTGGTATTGGCCATCGTGGTCTTCACCGCGGCCTCGGCCCTGTGCGGCGCGGCGGACAGCATGCTATTCCTGGTCATTGCCCGCGCGCTGCAGGGCATAGGCGGCGGCATGCTGGTCGGTACCGCGTTCGCTTGCATACCGGACCTGTTCCCGGATTCCTATGTGCGCCTGCGCTGGCAGGTCATGTTCAGTTCCGCCTTCGGCATCGCCAATGCCATCGGACCCTCGCTCGGCGGTTTCCTTACGGAGTACTACGGCTGGCGTTCGGTGTTCTACGTCAACATCCCGGTCGGCCTGCTGGGTTTGTGGTTCGTTTCCCGTCACCTGCCGCATCTGCGTCACAGCGATCCCAGCAAGAAAATCCGTTTGGACTGGCCGGGCGCCTTGCTGATCGCGCTGGCGCTGGGCGGGCTGCAACTGGTGGTGGAACTGCTGCCCGCCAAAGGCTTCGACAGCCTGACGCTGTCGCTGGCCGCGGCCAGCGTGGTGGCCTTCGGGCTCCTGTACTGGTGGGAGCGGCGGTGCGAGCAGCCGCTGCTGCCTTTCGACATGTTCCGCAACGCCAGCCTGGCGCCCTTGTTCATGCTGGCCTTGCTGGTCGGCGTGTCAATGTTCTCTTTGCTTTTCTATGCGCCTTTGCTGCTGCAGGGCGGCTTCGGCTTGTCGCCCAAGGATGCCGGCTTGTTGATCACCCCCATGGTGGTGTGCATCACCATCGGCAGTATTGCCAACGGCCGCATCGTGACCCGCATCAAGAACCCGAACAACATGCTTTACGTCGGCTTCCTTTTGATGTGCCTGGCGACGGCGGGGATCATTTCCACCCATAACTACACGCCAAGCTGGCTGATCGCTACCTATATGCTGGCCGCCGGGCTCGGCCTGGGTTTCATCATGCCCAATCTGACCGTTTTCGCGCAGGAAACGGCAGGCCGCGCGCACCTGGGCATCGCCACCGCCTTGCTGCAGTCGCTGCGCATGGTGGGCGGCATGGTCGGTACCGCCGTCGTGGGGACCATGGTCAACCACAGCTATGTCAGCGGCGTGCGCGCGTCGCTGGACAGCAGCCAGGCGATGCGGTGGCTCGATACGCTGGACGATCCGCAGATACTGGTGAATCCCGCCGCGCAGACGGAGTTCCTGCAGCGGGTGGCGGCCTTGGGCCATGACGGCGCCACTTACCTGGAAGCGGCGCGCGTGTCGCTGGTCGGTGCCATTCACGATGGGCAGATCATCGTGCTGGCGATCGGCATTTTGTCGCTGTGGTTCGTGCGCCGGGTCCCGCCCGTGCGTCTTACCCGCCGCAGCAAAGTCGCCAGCGCCCCCGCGGAGTGATCATGCCGAAGGAGCAACAAGGTCTGCATACGGTGCAGATGCTGGGCCAGGCCTATCGCGCCATGATGGCGGCTTTCGAAGCCAACGTCGGCCATGCCTTGCCGCGCTGGCGCATTCTGCTTGCCTTGCACGAGGCGGGCGCGCTGTCGCAGAAGATCTTGGCCGAGCGCTGCCGCCTGGATCCCGCATCGTTGACGCGGCAGCTGCAGGCGATGGAAGGCATGGGCTGGATCAGCCGCGCCATCGATGAACATGACAATCGCGTCATCAATGCCGTGCTGACTTCGCAGGGCGAGCGTGTCGTTGCCGAGGCGCTGCCGCGCCGCGCGGCGTTTTTCGACCATGCCATGCAGGGATTGTCCGCCGAGCAGATCCGGATCTGCCACGAAGTCCTGGCAACGCTGGAAGACAACTTCAAGGCCGCCCAGCAACGCCTGGCTGGCTGACCGCCGGCCATCGTCGGCTGGCGCGGCGCAACGCCGCACGGTGGTACGCAGTGCACCGCGGTTGCGCGGTTCGCAATGAATACTCCAAAAAAACGCCGGCTCCCGCGTGGGGAGCCGGCGTTCATTCCCCGTGCGGACGGGACGCTATATGGCGCCCACCAGCAACAGCACAATGACGATGACCAATACCAGCCCCAGACCGCCGCTGGGGTAGTAGCCCCAGCTGCGGCTGTGCGGCCATGTGGGCAGCGCGCCGACCAAGAGCAGAATCAGAATAATCAACAAGATGGTTCCGAGAGTCATGTCATTCTCCTTATGCCGGTTGAAGAGCCGTGCAACCGATAGGCGATGCGCGTTTCGCATCACACCTGACGATGAGCAAAAATCGGACCCGACTTAATCGTGCAGCACCATCCCGCCAAAAAAGCAAATCGTCCTTAGGAAGGATGTTGCCCAAATACGTCGTTACGCCTTAAGCGTTACACACTGACATATGCCGCTTCGATACGATAAGTCGACCATCGCACGGAGATCGGACATGACCTACGATAACAATGCTATTAACGATCGCGCCGCGCATGTGATCTGGTTCGAGACCTCGGCCGGCGCCAGGACGATCAAGGCAGGCGTGTCCTGGGAAGTCCTGCGGGACCGCTTCGGCGCCCGCATGGAGGAAGAAGACCTGCTGACGGCGTATCGCGGCAACAGCCGCATGCTGCATGCGCTGGCGCAGCGCAAATTCCTCGAAAGCCATCCCGTGCCGGTGATGCTGGGCCAGGCGGATTTCGCCGGTGAAGGCCGGCACGGATGGTAGTGTCTGCGGTGAGCGGCGAGGCTCAGTGCCTGCCGCCCACAATACGTCCCAGCGCCTTGATCGCCGCCTGCAGGTCGCTACTCATCGGATGCGCGCAGCTGATACGCAGGAAGTGCTCGTAGCGATCCGAATTGGAAAACATGCGGCCGGGCGCGACGCGTATGCCGTCTTCCAGCGCCAGTTCGAAAACATCCTTGGACGACCGTCCGTCAGGCATCTCCACCCATAGCAGCATGCCGCCGCTGGGCACGCTCAGGCGCGTTCCGCGCGGGAAGTGTTCCGCAATGGCGCGAGCCATGCCCTCGCGCTGCATCTTCAGGCGCCGCCGCAGGCGCATCAGGTGGCGATCATAGCCTTTGGATTGCAGGACCTCCGCAATCGCGATCTGGGGCGTCGCGCCGTTCGGACGGCTTTGCACGAACTTCAGCATGGCCAGCCGGGCCTTCCAGCGCCCGCCTATCATCCATCCCAGGCGCGACCCGGGCGCCAGCGTCTTTTGCATGGAGGCGCAGTAGATGACATTGCCGTCGCGATCCCATGCCTTGGCCGCGCGCAGCGGCTCATCGCCGTCGGCCAGCGCGCCATAGGTATCGTCCTCTATCAGAGGGATGGCCTGCCGCTCGCAAAGCGCCACCAGCCGTGCCTTGTCTTCATCGGGCATGATGCTGCCCAGCGGATTGTGCAGGTTCGGCACCACCACCACCGCCTTGATATCCGCGTGCGTCTGGAACGCCAGGTCCAGGGCTTCGATGGACAGCCCGCGCTGCGGGCTGGTGGGAATTTCCAGCGCGCGCATGCCCAGGCTGCCGATGACCTGCAACAGGCCGAAGTAGGCGGGCGATTCAACGGCAATCGTATCGCCCGGGCCGGCGACCGCGCGCAGCGCGATGTTCAGCGCTTCTATGCACCCATGGGTAACGATGATGTCGTCAGGGCTGGCGCTGATGCCCGCGTCCAGCGCGCGTCTTGCCAGCGTTGCCCGCAACTGCGGATGGCCTTGATGCGGTGCCGGCCGCGCCAGTGTTTCGGGATAGCGGCGCACGGCCCGCAACATGGCCTGCTTCAAGGCATCGACCGGATAGGCGTCGGGTGGCGCGACGGAATTGGCCAGGTCAACGCGCGGCGGATGCATCGCGCTTTTGGCGATGAAGTCGGATACGCGGTCGTGGATACCCACATAGGACGCCGCGTCCAGGACCTGGCGCGTGTCCGGCTCGTCCACGGGCAATAGCTTGGCGCGCTGCGTCTTCAGGACAAAGTAGCCGGAGCGCGGCCGCGCTTCGATCAAGCCGTCGTCTTCCAGGCTACGACATGCTTGCAGCGCGGTGCTTATGCTGACTTGATGGAGCCGGACCAGGGTGCGCACCGACGGCATGCGCGAAGCTGGGGCGAGGACTCCAGAATAAATTGCTTGCCGGTAATGTTCGGCCAAACGCTGATACAGAGGCTGTTCCATTGCGCAATCATGCGTATGCCAGCAGAGACGGAATAGGCACAGTTAATGAGGAATCCGACGGTAACAGAAATCCTAAGTATCAATTGCTCCTGTGCACAAATCCGGACGCTGTGCCTGGGACGCCGCGTTGCGGGCGCATAAGCTGCACAACGTCTCGCAACAACCTTGGAGGTGACCGTGAAAAGGGACCGCTCGGCCTGGGATATTTCGCTTTCATGCGGTGAAACACGCGTGGTTTATATGCCACCGCGTGCGCTTATCCTGGGCGTCAAAGGGCACGTTACCGTCGTCGAACGCGTGGATGGCCTTGGTGATGCCGGCTTCAGCCTGTGCATCCCGGTGCGCAGCGGCGAGACGCACGTACTGGCCTATGGCGGACAGGTGCTGGTGCGCGCCACGCAGATTTCGCATCTGCGTATCGTGCCGCCGCAGCCTTACTTCGCCAATTGGCGCGCCTGGTGCGCGCGCATGCTGAAAAGTCTGCAGCACACGGCTTCCGCCGTCAGCCGCCATATACATGGCGTATAGCGGGCGTCAGGCGGCTTGCGTTCCGTGGCGCGCGACAATGTCCCGGGCGACGGCTTCAGCGACTTCAATGCCGTCGATGGCCGCGGAATAGATGCCGCCCGCATAGCCGGCGCCTTCTCCAGCGGGGTATAGCCCCACCGTGTTGATGCTTTGGCAGTCGTCGTCCCGGCGCTTGATGCGCAGGGGAGAGGAAGTGCGGGTTTCGACGCCGGTCAATACCGCGTCGCCCATCGCATAACCCTTGATCTTGCGGTCGAACGCCGGCAGGGCTTCCCGTATGGCCTCGATGGCATAGTCAGGCAGCGCGGTCGACAGATCCGTGGGCGTTACGCCAGGCGTATAAGAGGGCTGCACCGCGCCCAGCGTGGTGGAGGGCCGCCGCGCCAGGAAGTCTTCCACGCGCTGGCCGGGCGCCAGATAGCCGCCGCCGCCCAATTCAAAGGCGCGCGATTCCCAATATCGCTGGAAATCGATGCCCGCCAGCGGACCGCCGGGGTAATCGTCCGGCGTGATGCCCACCACAATTCCCGCGTTGGCATTGCGCTCGGCGCGCGAGTATTGGCTCATGCCATTGGTGACCACGCGGTTCGGTTCGGACGTGGCCGCGACCACGGTACCCCCGGGGCACATGCAGAAGCTGTACACCGACCTGCCGTTGCCGCAGTGATGAACGAGCTTGTAGTCGGCGGCGCCCAGCACGGGATGGCGGACATGCTTGCCGAAGCGGGCGCGGTCGATCAGGCTTTGCGGATGTTCGATGCGAAAGCCGATCGAAAACGGTTTGGCTTCCAGGTAGACGCCGCGGTCGTGCAGCATCTGGAAGGTATCGCGCGCGCTGTGGCCGACCGCCAGCACCAGATGGGTGCAGGGCAGATATTCGCCGCCCGCCAGCTTCAGGCCGCGTACGCGGCCGCCATCCAGGTCCAGGTCCTCCACCCGGCTTTGAAAGCGGACTTCTCCGCCCAACGCCTCTATGGAAGCGCGCATTTTCTCCACCATGCTGACCAGGCGGAAGGTGCCGATGTGGGGTTTGCTGACGTACAGAATTTCTTCCGGAGCGCCGGCCAGGACGAACTCTTCCAGCACCTTGCGGCCCAGGTGGCGGGGATCCTTGATCTGGCTATAGAGCTTGCCGTCCGAGAACGTTCCCGCGCCGCCCTCGCCGAACTGGACGTTGGATTCGGGATTCAGCACGCGCTTGCGCCAAAGGCCGAATGTGTCCTTCGTTCTTTCCCGTACAGTTTTGCCGCGCTCCAAAATTATGGGCCGAAAACCCATCTGGGCGAGAATCAGTCCTGCAAACAGACCACAGGGCCCCATGCCAACCACCACAGGGCGTGGAGCATGTGGCGCCATACTGGCGTTCGCGACGAATCTGTACTGCATATCAGGCGTGTCGCCGACATGCGGATCGCCCGCACAGTTCGCGCGCACGGCCGCTTCGTCGCGCAGCTGTACATCGACGGTATAGACCAGTTGAATGTGATCCCGCTTACGCGCGTCGTAGCCGCGGCGATGAACATGCAGGGACAGCAGTTCGGTGGGCGGGATCCCGAGGCGCTCGGCGACGGCTTGCGAAAGCGCTGGCTCGGGATGGTCCAGCGGAAGCTTGACTTCGGAAATACGTAGCATGATCTGGGAATCCGGCGCCGCTTATGGCGCATAGGCGCGGATGCCCGGCGGGCCCGCAGGCTGCAGTGTAGCAAGCAGCCGGGGCCCGGTCCGACCTTATCCCCGTCGCTATCCGCCCCCTTGGGGAGACGGAGGGGAATCCGGCGGATCGCCCGGGGTCGGCGGGTCGCCCGGGATGGGCGGTTCGCCGGGGGCGGGTTCCCTGTGCGGTGCGTCGTCCGCCAGCTCGATGAGCTCTTCGGCGATATTCGCCGAGCTGGGCGTACGGGGATTCAGAGTGTTGGGTGCGATGGACATGACGATCCCCCAGTGTGGAAGAGGCCATGCAGAGGCAAGCGTCGTACCTGTTCCGTAGGCCGGCGTCCAGCGGAAGCAGTCCGGAATTGCTGGGCACGACGCTTGCTGAATGCGGCGCGACTGGACGGCGGGTAAAACCGTCCAGGACCCGGCAACTTCCATCCATTCGACTCTAAAAGGAAAGACCGATGAAAAGCAAAGCCATTCTCGCCGTTCTGCTCGCCATTGCCGCCCTGTCGGCCGGCTGCAATACCGTTTCCGGCGCCGGTAAGGATATCGAGCGCGGCGGCGAAAAGATCCAGGGCGCGGCCGATCGAAATAAGTGACGTTTCGGGGCGCTGGCGGTCCCGCCTAGGGCGGAGCCGCCGGCTTGGCTTGAGGTTGGTTGAAATCCGCTGGAGGCGATAACAATGTTTAGAACCCTGCCCTCGCTCACGCCGGACCAATTCCGCTGGCTGAAGGAATTGCGGTCTCGCGCGTCGCTTGTGGGATTCGAGGTACCCCAACCCGTGCGGGGACAATTGGAGGCCTTGAACTACATCGAAGACCGTGACGGCAAGTCGACGGTCACGCGGCCGGGCGCGGCCGCGCTGGGCTCGTACCGGGAGCCGCTGCGCCCCTGATGCATAATCCACGGTTGATCTAGCAACGTGGAGCAGGGTGATGCCCGGATGCCGTCCGTTATTGTTTGCCGCGCTGGTATTGCTGGGCGGCTGCGCCTCGGGTATCGAACCCGGCGGCAACTTTCCCAGTGTGACTTTCGACGTCGCGACGCCGTATGACGCGGCCTACCGCCGTGGCGGCGAGTTCGCGCGTACGTGCCATACCGCGCCGGAACACCCCTACGGCGTGGAATATCGCGACGTCGGCACACTGGACGAGAAGTTCGCCGTCGGCCGTATCGTGGTGTTCAAGGTGCCCGAGCCTGCCGTGCATCTGGAGGTGATGGAGTTCAAGCCCAAAGGCAAGACGGACTCCACCGTGACGGTCACCGTCGTAGGGCGGGATGGCTGGGACGCGCGGGAGCTCGAAGCGGCCCAGCGGTCCATTCAGACCGCCACCCCGGTGTGCCGGGCAGCCGGCTGAATAGACCTGCTTCCATTCGCCAGAATGGCCGGGGGATGAGATCCATACCCCTCCTATCCGGTAGGCCGGATGCCGCTTATCGCTGCGTGTCCTTGGGCTTGGTGTCCGACAGGTCCGCAGGATCATTGGCGTAAACGTCGTCTTCCGGACGGGGAATGCCGGGGTCGCCCGGGTCGGACAAGGCTCGGCCGTCGCGCGGCATGCCGGCTACCGTGGGCGATTTGTCGGGCTCCGGCAGGATGCGAGTGCCGCGGCGCGTGTCTTCATCGGCGTCGCGCATGGAAGTGTGGGGATCCGGACGGTTTTCAGTGATTTCGGGCATGGATGCTCCTGCGTAGATGGGCGCCTCGCCGGTGTCTCGGCGGGGCGCCTGGCGGCGGCCGATCTTCTTGCCAGGCAAGCATGGCCGCCGCGGGTTCAGAAAATATTCGAGTCGCGTACGTGCTTTTTGTACGGGGCCGGCTTGGTGTTGTCCGCCCAGCTGCCGTCGCCACGGGTTTCCTCTTCCGGCTGACCGGCATTGCGGGCTTCGTCGGGCGTCCCCGCCGTCGGCGCTTGTGGCAGGTTGGGGACGTCGACTGGGGAGTCCGGTGGGAATACTCTGCCTTGTTCGCCGGCTTCCGCCCGCCGGGATGTCTTGCCCGCGGCGTTATCGCGTGGTGTTGGCTTGCTCATGATGGGCTCCTGTGATGCGGGTCATCGGCTGCAAGGCGCGTTCCCGTCGCGGGCAATCCCCGCTATGCTTGCGTCTGCCGCCGTTCTAGCCATGGAACCATGGATTACACAGATCACCCTCGCTCTTCCAACGCCTATCAAGCGCTGACTTCCCACGCGCTGTCGGGTTTCCGTTTCCTGGGATGGATCAATGGCATCGCCGCGCTGATGCTGCTGGCGTTTTCACTCGGGGTGGTGGGGGGCGACGTAGATCCGCCGGATCTGCGGCAGCCGATCGCCGCCTACGCGCTGGGCCTGGCTGCCTGCGCCGTCGGCGTCCTGTTTTCCTATCTGGCGCATTTCAGCGTCTTCCGGCAAATTGCCGCGGGAAGGGCCGGCAAGGGCCATTGGCTGCCCTTGATATTGGCCGCGCTGGCGTACTTCGCCAGCGTCGCGGCATTTGTGATGGGGTGTTGGGGCGCCGCCGGCGCGGCGGCCAATGCGCCGCAAAACGATGTGTCCTATCGCACGGATGCGGCGCTGGCCGTCCCATCACTGCGACTAGGGGGCGAGTTTCACCCCGCCAGGTAGGCCGATATCAATTTGTCCGCCGCGTCCGCGACGCTACGCGCCGGGCCGCCGTCGGATTGCTTGAAGATCTGGGCCGAGACAAAGCAGCCTTCAAGCAGCAGTAGCAGGGCATCGCCCAATGCGTCGGCATCGGTGGCCCCCGCGGCGGCGGCCAGTTCGCGCAGACGGGCGCGCAGGGCGTGTTTGTTCGCTTCCGCGACGGCCCGGCCTGGATGGACGTCGTGGTCTCCAGGGTATTCGACAACGGCGTTGGTCAGGGCGCAGCCCCGGTAGCCGGGGCTGGCGACACGCTGGACGACGTGCCGGAAGTACGCCAGCAGTTGCGCCCGCGGATCGCCCGCGTAAGGTCGTATGGCTTCATCGAAGCGTTGGAAAAAAGCAGCGTCGTAGTCCTTGAGGTACGAGGCGGCCAATTCGTCCTTGGAGCCGAAACTGCGGTAAAGCGTCGGCTTGGTCGCGCCCGCCCGGGTGACGATTTCATCGACCCCGACGGCGCGTATGCCGTCCCGGTAGAAAAGCTCGTGCGCGGTGCGGCGTATACGCTCGGCCGCGCGGGGCTGCTTGGGCGAAGCGGTATGGCTGCCGGCCGGGGTGGTAGGGGGTAAGGCTTGGGTCATAGGTATCGCTTGACAATGTTACCGATCGGTACGTAAGATTCGCGACTCAGAAACGTACCGGTAAGTAACATGACTATAGCCCGTTCCAGGCCATTTGGACAGAAGTATGCCTTCGTCGTCGTTGCGATGGCGTTTATCGCGCTATTGGTGGGCGCCGGCCAGCGCGCCGCGCCGGGCGTACTGATCGTGCCGCTGGAACAGGCATTCGGCTGGGGCCGGGATGTGACGTCCTTATCGGCCGCCATCGGCATTTTCCTGTACGGGCTGGTCGGTCCTTTCGCCGCCGCGCTGATGCAAAGTTTCGGCGTGCGCCGTACGTTGATCTGCGCCCTGTCGCTGATGGCGGTGGCCAGCGGCGCCAGCCTGTGGATGACCCAGCCGTGGCACTTGATCCTGTCCTGGGGCGTGCTCTCGGGGTTGGCGACGGGCTGTGTGGCGGTGGTATTCGGCGCGACGGTGATCAATCGCTGGTTCGTCAAGCATCGGGGCTTGATGATGGGCATCCTGACGGCGAGTACGGCGACGGGCACGTTGATTTTCCTGCCTGGCATGGCGGCCTTGACCGAAGCCGGCGGTTGGCGCCCCGTGGTTATCGCGGTGTCGCTCGTCTGCCTGGCGCTGGTACCGCTGGCCTGGTGGCTGATGCCCGAACGCCCTTCCGATATCGGGTTGGTGCCCTATGGCGCGGAACCCGATCACGTGCCCCCGGCGCCGGTTCATGCCAATCCCTTAAAGGCCGCGTTCGGCGCCCTGAAGCGCGCCATCGGCACGCGCAATTTCTGGTTCTTGTTCGCGACCTTTTTCGTTTGCGGCTTTACCACCAACGGCCTGATCGGTACGCACTTCATTGCGCTGTGCAGCGATCAGGGCATTGCCGAAGTGCGCGCCGCCGGCCTGCTGGCCATGATGGGCTTGTTCGACCTGGTGGGGACGACCGCGTCCGGCTGGCTGACTGATCGCTACGATCCCCGCAAGTTGCTGTTCATGTACTACGGGCTGCGCGGGGCGTCGCTGATCTTTCTTCCGTTCTCCGATTTCTCGATCTACAGCCTGGGGATTTTTGCGGTGTTCTATGGGCTGGACTGGATCGCGACGGTGCCGCCCACGCTGAAGCTGGCGGTGGAAAGCTTTGGCGAGCGGGATGCTCCCATCGTTTTCGGCTGGATCGTGGCGGGGCACCAGGTGGGAGCGGCCAGCGCCGCCTTCATGGCGGGCGCCGTGCGGCAGGCCCAGGGCAGCTATTTCATGGCGTTCATTATTTCCGGGGCGACCGGCATCATCGCCGCCGTCATCGCGTTGCAGATCCGGAAGGCCAAGACACGTGTGGGGGCGGTGGTCGCCTGATATACGCAAAATCCATTGGACGTTCGTGGGTGGCCTGGTTAATATACGCAGAGCGTATACATCGAGGCTGCCATGTCCATTTCCCAGCAAGCTTTCCTGCGCGATGCGATGCGTCGCCTGAACCTGACGCGCGACGTTTTCGCCGCCCGCATCGGCGTCAAGCGCCGTGCCCTGGATACCTGGCTGTTACCGGAAGGCTCGCAGGAATTTCGCGCGATGCCCGAGGTGGTGGAACGTTTCGTCACCGAGATCGTGCAGAACGGCGATCTGCGGGAAAAGTATGCGCAGAACGGGCAGGATGGCCCGCTGCGCGACCGCATCGCCGTGGAAGGGAAGCACCAGCTATTGTCGGTGGACCAGTTTTCGCGGGAATCGGTGGAAGACCTGTTCCGCGTGGCGGACATGATGCAGCCGATAGCGCGGCGGCAGAAGGTCTCGCGCGTGCTGGAAGGCGCCGTCCTGGGCAACCTGTTCTTCGAAGCGAGCACCCGCACGCGAGTCAGTTTCGGCGCCGCCTTCTGCCGCCTGGGCGGGTCGGTGTGCGACACCACCGGCTTCACCTTTTCGTCCATGGCCAAGGGCGAGTCGATCTATGACACCAGCCGCGTGATGAGCGGCTACGTCGACGCCATGGTGATCCGCCATCCCGAAAAGGGCTCGGTCGCGGAGTTCGCGCGCGCCACCAATATTCCCGTGGTGAACGGCGGCGATGGTCCCGGCGAACATCCCAGCCAGGCGCTGCTGGACCTGTACACCATCCTTACCGAGTTCTCCCGCCTGGGTAAGCTGCTGGACGGTGCCCACATCGCGATGGTCGGCGACCTGAAATACGGCCGTACCGTGCATTCGCTGATCAAGCTGCTGGCGCTATATCGCGGCGTGAAGTTCACGTTGATTTCGCCCCCTGGACTGGAAATGCCCGGGTACATCATCGAGCAGGCCGCCAAGCACGACAATGTGATCGAGCAGAAGCAGTCGCTGGACGGCTTGCAGGGCGCGGACGTCATTTATGCGACGCGCGTGCAGAAGGAACGTTTCGCCGACGAAGCGCAGGAGGGCTATACCCCGGACTTCCAGATCAATCGCGCGATCATCGATACCTATTGCGGTCCGGAGACCATCGTCATGCATCCGCTGCCGCGCGACAGCCGGCCGGGCGCCAACGACCTGAGCGTGGACCTGAACCATGATCCGCGCCTGGCGATATTCCGCCAGACGGATAACGGTATTCCCATCCGCATGGCGATCTTCGCGGTGCTGCTGGGCGTGGAAGGCCTGGTGCAGCATTCGATGCGCGATGTGACGTGGCGGCATCCCTCGCACGTGGGGCCGGACGACTCGGCCTTCCACGGCCTGGATTGATCGCGCGGGCAGCCGCGGACGCGGCTGCCTACCGGGTTGGCGACCGGGTCGTCCGTTGCGCTGTCGATTGCACTTGCAATCGCGACGCTAAACGCCCCATCAACCGCGTTTCTCGCCGCCCAGGGCTTCGACCAGTTCGGCCATCAGCTTTGCCAGCTCGCCCGTCATCAGCGCCATGTCGCTGTCGAACTTTTCATCGTCGTTCTGCGCCATGCTGTCGGTGTTTTCCTTCAGCACGTCCAGTGGCGCCACGCGTTTGACGTCCAGCGACTCGGTCAGTACGAAGGAAACGCGATCGGCCCAGGTCATCGCCAGCCGCGTGCACTGCTTGCCGGATTGGATGTGGCGACGCACGTCGTCGGCGTCTATGGTGTGCTTGACGTAGCGGATGGCCGCCCGGCTTTCGCCGGAAGCCCGCAGTTCCGTGTCCTGGTCGATGCTGAAATTGGCGGGCGCTTCGTCTTCCGCCAGCCAGCCCGTCATCGCGGCGGCGGGCGATTGCGCGACATACAGGCTTTCCAGCGGGAAGGGGTCGATGGACTTCGCCAGCAGGCCCAGGACCTCGTCGGCCTTGGCCGACGCCGCGGCATCCACGACCAGCCAGCGGTTGACGGGGTCGATCCAGACGCGTGTATCGCGGTAGATGCTGAAGGCCTTGGGGAGCAGTTCATCCGTGACCCGTTCCTTGATTTCCTTCATCTGTTTGCGGCCCGGCTTGTAGCCTTGCTGCTCCTCGATTTCCTGCGCGCGCGCCTTGGCGACCTGGTTGACCACGGTGGCCGGCAGCAGTTTCTTTTCCGCCCGCAGCGTCAGCAGCATCTGTCCGTTGACGGTATGGACCAGTCCGCGGTTTTCCCGGGAGGGTATCCAGCCCAGGCTCTGCATTTCCAGGGTGTTGCCGCCCTGATAGGCGAATTTGGCCAGCGCCTCTTCCAGCTGTTCGTCCTTCATCGCCCAGGACGGGGAAAGGCGGTAAATCTTCAGATTCTTGAACCACATAAGCGTCGGGCAAAAGCGTGGATTCTATACGACCCTTCCGATCCGCCGCTTGGCGTCCCTGTCCCAAGCGTCCACGGCGCCGGCGAGGGCCGACACGTTCTGTCACGGACAGCCGTTCTGCTCTGGGGTATCGTCCGCCGCAGCGCCGACCTGCGGCCGCGAAACAACAACAGAACCGGGAGGCTTTTATGAAACCTGTCACCTTCATTGGCGCGATCTTGATCGTTCTTGGGGTCGTTGCGCTGGTCTATCAGGGCTTCAGCTACAAGTCCGAGGACACCATTGTGCAGATCGGATCGGTCAAGGCCACCGCGGAAACCACGAAGTCGGTACCTATCCCGCAATGGGCCGGCATTGCCGCGATCGTGGTCGGTGTGGTGGCGATCGGCGTCGGCATGCGCCGCTGATAGCGGACCGCCCGTATCGCGACGCGGCCGGGCGCCCGCGGCGGCCGGCCGCCGGGGTAAGTGGATGCCAGGGCGGTGGTGGCCGGGCATGTGGATTGCCTTCGCGGCGCGTTGGTATTGCAAGGAGTCGCCCCATGGCACAGACCGGATCTGCAAGCACGTCCAAGGGTGTACGCCCTGCGAAGCGTGCCGCCCGCGCGCCCGATCACGCGGCCGCGGAAACTTCGACGGCGGTCAACGCCGCTGACTCGCGCGTGCTCGGGGTCGCGATCACGCATCCCGACCGCCAGTTGTTCACCGACCCCGCCATCACCAAGCTGGATCTGGCGCGGTACTACGAATCGGTGGCGGCTTTCATCATGCCGCATCTGGCCAACCGCCGCGTGGCCTTGCTGCGCTGTCCGGAAGGGATAGCCGGCGAGTGTTTTTTCCAGAAGCATATGCACGACCACTTGCCCGCGGGCGTGGAGGTCGACGGCGATATGCTGGTGATCCGCGATATCGCCGGCGTCATCGGCCTGGTGCAGCGTGGCGTGATCGAATTCCATACCTGGGGCGCGAAGCTCCCGGGTTCCGACAAGCCGGACCGACTGACCTTCGATCTGGACCCCGATCCGAGCACAGCGTGGCGGTCCGTGGCGCAGGCGACCCGTACGGTGCGCGATAGGCTGGTCGCATTGGGATTAACGCCCTTCCTGAAAACCACGGGTGGCAAGGGCTTGCATGTGGTGGTGCCCATACGCGCAACGCTGGGCTGGGACGAGGTTCGCGGCTTCTGCAAAGCCATCGCGCAGCAGTTGGAGCATGAGCAGCCGGATGTCTTTGTCGCGAATATGGCGAAGGCCAAACGGCAGGGACATATCTTTATCGACTACCTGCGCAATAGCGATGGCGCTACCGCCGTCGCGGCGTTCTCGGTGCGTGCGCGCGGCGGCGCGCCGGTTGCCATGCCGATCTCCTGGGACGTTCTGGATAGCGATGAGGATCCACGCGGCCCGGCGTTCAATGTACGTAATGTCGTCGAACGGATACATGCGTGGCGGGACGATCCCTGGGCGGGGTACGCCGGCGCGCGTAAGGCGCTGACGGCCGCCATGCGCCGCGCGGCGGCCGCGCATGACGACGGCGAGAAAGCCCAGGCATAGCGGCGCGCCACGAACCGCGAAAAAAAAACGGCCCGACTGTGGAAGTCGGGCCGGTACGGGAGCACACGATGTCGCGCTGTTTAAGGCTCGCGGGGAGCGCGGCATCGGTGTCAGAGTGCGGCCCTGCAATCGCCGGACAGGGGGATCGATCGTCCGGAGATCATGCGCAAGGCCGTGATCTGAGTCTTGAGTCTATTCGCCACGCTCTGACATCGTCCTGAATCGGATCAGCACGGGCAAGGTCCGTTCATGTTGCTTCAGCGAACCACTGTCTGGCGTCGTCGCCGGCGGGAATGCGCGCGGGGGCCGCCGGATCGGTTGCGGCTCGCCAGACCGCCGCAGCCACATCCGCGGGCTGCGTGACGGGGCCGGTATCTTGTATCACGCTGGCGATGAAGCCCTGGATCATTGGCGCATACTGCGGGTGGTCCAGCCCGCGCATATGAGCGCGAGCGTTTTCTCCAAAGCGGGTTTCCGGAGAACGGCCCGGCAGCACCAGATGGACGCGCACGCCAAACGGCGCCATCTCCACGGCCAGCGATTCTGTCAGCGCATTCACCGCCGCCTTGCTGGCCCGGTATATCCCCACCACCGGGAGCGCCTTGAGGGTGACGGTCGAGGAAACGTTGATCACTACTCCGGCCCGCCGTTGACGGAATCGCGGCAGCACCGCCTGGATCACGCTCAACGTACCCAGGGTATTGGTTTCGAACAGCGAACGGGCTGTCTCCAGCGAGGTCAATTCGATAGGCGACGGCGCACCGAAACCGGCATTGTTGACGAGTACATCGATCTCGCCAGCCTGCGCGATGGCGCGGGCCACGCTGTCCGGGTCCGTGACGTCCAACGGCAACACGCGCAGGCGGTCCGATTCTGCAAGGACGTCCGGACGGGGAGTGCGCATGGTGGCGACGACATTCCAGCCGCGGTCGAGGAACAGGCGGGCGGTGTCAAGCCCGAATCCCGACGAACAACCTGTGATGAAAACAGTGGGCATGTGTTGCTCCTGGTGTGCTTGGATGGGGCATGATAGGCGCGTGTCACAGGACCAAATACAATCCGCAGTCGTCTTTTTGTTTGCAAGAGTCCTGATTGAGCGATCCGCTTGCTGAAATAGTCGCGTTGTTGCAGCCCTCGGCGCGCGGCTCCAAATTGGTGGAAGGCGCTGGCGCCTGGCGCGTGGTACCGCCTCGCACGCGCGAGCCGTTTTATTGCGCCGTGCTTGAGGGGCAGTGCTGCCTGGCGGTGGACGACCATGCTCCGATGGTGCTGAAGGCAGGGGATTTCGTGCTGGTGCCCGCGATGCGCAAATTGGTCAATACCAATGTGAGCGGCCGGAAAAGCGCGGCTGAAACGTCCCCGGTGCGGATCGGCGATGGGCATTTCCGAGTCGGACGGCAAGACGGACCCGCCGATGTGCGGATGCGCATTGGTCATTGCGGCTTCAGTCCCGCCGATGCCGCATTGCTGGTGCCGCTTTTGCCTCAGGTGATGCTGGTGCGGGGCGAGCCACGGCTGGCGGCGCTTGTGCAATGGGTCGGCGACGAAACGCGCGCGCAGCGTCCGGCTCGTGAGCCCGTGCTGGATCGTTTGCTGGAGCTGCTGCTGATAGAAGCGTTGCGCGGCGGCGCGAGCTTGACGACAGCGCCCGGCCTGGCGAGAGGCCTGGCCGACCAGCGCGTGGGCGTTGCCTTGCGTGCGCTGCATGCCGACCCGGGACTGCCGTGGACCGTGGAAAAGCTGGCCGCACAGGCTGCCCTGTCGCGCTCGGCTTTCTTTGCCCGCTTCGAGCGTGTCGTCGGGATGAAACCGATGGCGTATTTGCTTGCCTGGAGAATGGCCTTGGCCAAGCGCTGGCTGCGTGAGCAGGCGCTGAGTCTCGATCGCATTGCGGAGCGGGTGGGCTACAGCTCGGCCAGTACTTTCAGTGTTGCCTTCGCGCGCCATGTGGGGCAGTCGCCGATACGCTATGGCCGGGGCACGGATGAAATCCCCGCCGGCACCGTGTGAAGTAGAAAATCACCCACGCCGCGCCGCTAAAGCGCTTGCCGGCCTCCAGGAGGGTATTGTTGCCGTCGGCCGCCCGGCGAAAAAAAAGCCCCCGACAGGGAGCTTTGTAAAAGGCCGGTCGGGTGCAGCGTCCCGGCCGGCAGGGGCCGGGTGGACTAGTAGTCCTTGTTGAGGTCGACGTCCTTGGTCTCGCGCACGAAGAGGACACCGATGATCAGCGTCATCACCGCGATGATGATCGGATACCACAGGCCATCGTAGATGTTGCCCGTGGCCGCCACGATCGCGAATGCGAGTGGCGGCAGGAATCCGCCGAACCAGCCGTTGCCGATGTGATACGGAAGGCTCATCGAGGTGTAGCGGATACGGGTCGGGAACATCTCCACCAGCATCGCCGCGATGGGGCCGTAGACCATGGTGACGTAGATCACCAGTATGGTCAGCAGCACTACCACCATGACGTTGTTCGATTGCGCGGGATCCGCCTTGGCGGGGTAGCCATGGCCGCGGATCGCGGCGGTCAGCGACTTGTCCAGTTCGGCCGAGCGGGTCTTGAAGTCCGCCGGCGCGAGCGACTTGCCGTCGAAGGACTGGAACTCGTCCGTGCCGATGCGCACCTTGGCCACCGAACCCGCCGGGGCGGCCTCGTTCTTGTAGTTCACGGAGTTGCGGGCCAGGAACGATTTGACGATATCGCAACTGCTGGTGAACGACGAGGTGCCGACCGGATTGAACTGGAAGGAGCAGGTCGCCGGGTCCGCGATAACGGTTACGGGCGCGGAGGCCTGGGCTTTTTCCAGCGCGGGGTTGGCGAAGTGCGTCAGGCCCTGGAAGATCGGAAAGTATGTCACCGCGGCGATCAGGCAGCCGGCCATGATAATGGGTTTGCGGCCGATACGATCGGACAGGGCGCCGAAGATGACGAAGAAGGGCGTGCCTATCAGCAGCGCCACGGCGATCATGATGTTGGCCGTGTTGGCGTCTACCTTCAGCGTTTGCGTCAGGAAGAACAGCGCATAGAACTGGCCGGTGTACCAGACCACCGCCTGGCCCGCCGTCAGCCCCAGCAGCGCCAGGATCACGATCTTCAGGTTCTTCCATTCTCCGAACGATTCGCTGATGGGCGCCTTGGAGCCCTTGCCTTCTTCCTTCATGCGCTGGAAGGTGGGCGATTCGCTGAGCTGCAGCCGGATCCATACGGAGATGGCCAGCAGCACGAAGGACAGCAGGAAGGGCGCGCGCCACCAGCCCCAGGACTCGCGGAAGGCCTCTTCGCCCGCGTAGGACCGCACGCCCAGGATGACCAGCAGCGACAGGAACAGGCCCAGAGTTGCCGTGGTCTGGATCCAGCTGGTGTAGAAGCCGCGGCGCCCCATGGGCGCATGTTCGGCCACATAGGTCGCGGCGCCGCCGTACTCGCCGCCCAGTGCCAGGCCTTGCAGCAGCCGCAGCACGATCAGCAGCGCCGGCGCGGCGATGCCGATCGAGCTATAGGTGGGCAGGACGCCGACCAGGAAGGTGGACAGGCCCATGATCACGATGGTGACCAGGAATGTGTACTTGCGCCCCACCAGGTCGCCCAGGCGGCCGAACACCAAGGCGCCAAAGGGCCGCACCGCGAAACCGGCGGCGAAGGCGAGCAGGGCGAAAATGAAGCCGGCGGTTGGATTGACACCGGAGAAAAAGTGCAGGGCTATGATGGGCGCCAGCGAGCCGTAGAGATAAAAGTCGTACCACTCGAAAACGGTGCCCAGCGAAGACGCGAAGATGACTTTGCGTTCATTGCGGGTCATGGGAGTCGGGGCCGCAACGGCTCCCGGGCGCGGCATGGATGCTGTGCTCATGATGTCTCCTCAAGGATGGCCGGCGCTGTCCGCCGTGCTCGGTATGTGCAGACTCGCCCGCGAAGCGGGGAGGCTGACCGCCACGGTAGGCAAGAAGTCTGACGAGGGTCTGACGTTTGCCTGACGCGGTCCGCTATTTATGTGTCTGTTTGTAAATTAAGCGGAAAGCGTATGGCGATTTTCAGTCCGCGCTGCGTGCTGCCCGGTGTCGGGTGATCCATCAGTTGCACCGTGGCGCCATGCTTTTGCGCGATTTCGCGCACAATGGCCAGCCCCAGCCCGCTGCCCTCCGCCGCCGTTCCCAGCACGCGGTAGAAGCGGTCGAATACGCGCTCCCGTTCTTCGGGCGGTATGCCCGGGCCGGAGTCCTCGACTTCCAGCAATGCGGCACCGGGCAGGGCGCATACACGCACGGTGACGCGACCGCCGCCGGGCGTGTAGCGCAGCGCGTTGTCGATCAGATTATTGAGCAGTTCCGCCAGCAGAATGGCATTGCCGGCAATCGTGACGGAGTGACCGGCTTCCTCGAATCCGAGGTCGATGCCGATGTTCAGGGCCTGTGGCGCCCACTGCGTAGTTTGTTCGTATGCCAATACATTCAGGTCCACCGACGCCATGCCGACGGTCGCCGGATTTTCCGCGCGCGCCAGCAGCAGCAGTTGATTGACCAGCCGCGTGGCGCGTTCCGATCCGGCGACCAGTTGCCTCAAGCTGGTCTGCATTTCGTCCGCGCTGGCATCGCGCAAGGCAAGTTCCGCCTGGGTACGCAGGCCCGCCAGCGGCGTCTTCAATTGATGCGCCGCGTCGGCCACGAAGCGGCGCTGTGTCTGTACCGTGGCCGACAGCCGTTCCAGCAGATCGTTGATCGCCGCGACCAGCGGCGCGATCTCGCTGGGCGTGGCCCGTTCGTCGATGGGCGACAGATCGTCCGGCCGGCGCGCCCGCAAACGCTGCTGCAGGGCGTTCAAGGGCGCGACGCCGCGCGTCAGGCCGAACCACACCAGCAGTACCGCGATGGGAAGCACGACGAACTGCGGGATGATCACGCCTTTGATGATGTCGTTGGCCAGCTGCGCGCGCCGTTCCGCCGTTTCCGCCACGATGACCAGCGCCGGGGCAGCGTGTGGCGCGCCGGCGTCCACGCGCGTATAGGCCAGGCGAATGGCGAAGCCGCGCAGCGTGCTGTCTTCGTAGCGTATGGTCCCTGGCGCGACCACGTCCGCGCCCTTGGGCAGGGGTAGTTCGCGGTCGCCTCCAAGATACTGGCCGTGTCCGCCCAGCACCAGCCAGAACACGCTGTCGGTTTCGTTCGCGCGCAGCATGCCGCGCAAGGGTTCGGTCATGTCCAGCGCGGGCTTGCCGTCGACCGTCTGGACGTTGCGCGCCAGCACGCGCAAATGGCTGGCGAGCGCGCGGTCGTACGGCACGTCGGCGATATTCTGCGCGACGACATAGGTGATGGCCACGCTCATGGGCCACAGCAGAAACAGCGGCGCCAGCATCCAGTCCAGGATTTCACCCAGCAGGGAGCGCCGGGGCAGGGCGACGGAGGGGCCGCGCGTCCCGTTGCGCAGAATGTCCAGCGCTTCCTGGTTCAGCGGCGCGACGCGGTGTGTTTCAGTGCGCCAGCTCGGCGGTGCCATGGTCCCGTTCCAAGCAGTAGCCCAGGCCTCGTACGGTCATGATGCGGACGCCGGTCGGTTCCAGTTTCTTGCGCAGGCGATGGACGTAGACTTCGATGGCATTGGTGCTGACTTCATCGCCCCATTCGCACAGATGGTCCACCAACTGGTTCTTGCTGACCATGCGGCCGCTGCGCATCAACAGGATTTCGAGCAGGCTGATTTCGCGCGCGGACAGGTCCAGCGGTTGGTCGTCCGCCGACGCCACGCGGCCCGCCTGGTCGAACACCAGACGGCCGTGGCGGATCAGGCTGGCGCCGCCGCCGGCGCCGCGCCGGGTCAGCGCCCGCACGCGGGCTTCCAGTTCGGACAGGGCGAAAGGCTTGGCCATATAGTCGTCCGCGCCCAGGTCCAGGCCCTTGACGCGCTGCTCTATGCTGTCCGCGGCGGTTAAAATCAGCACCGGCAATTGGGTGTTGCGGGCGCGCAGCCGCCGCAGGACTTCCAATCCCGTCAACTGCGGGAGCCCCAGGTCCAGGATCAGCAGATCGAAAGCCTGGGCAGTCAGCGCCAGGTCGGCCGCCATGCCGTCGCGGACGGCGTCGACGGCGTAGCCGCTGTGCCGCAATGAGCGGGACAGACCGTCGGCCAGGATGCTGTCGTCTTCGGCGATGAGTATGCGCATGGACCCGCTCTCCCGTGGATTCTTATGGTGCCGGATGGTCTCCGGGCTGTTTGGTCTCCTGGCGCGGATTCTGTCATGTCCCTTGGGCCTTGCCCAGACGGGATAACGCGGGAGGGCGCCGGCACGGGCGGGCACATCGCGGCGGGGCGCGGAAGAATTTGTCATACTGTTTTTTTGTACAGTATAATCAGGTGCCATAATCCCGGCCAGGGACGTGATCCTCGGTTGTCCCTTCGCGGACATGGCGCCGCCAGGCCGCGGGGCAGGTCACCCGATCATCACGCCGGACGATCGCTATACCCGTTCGCTATACCCATTCGCCAGAACCAATCGCTAGAACGTCAGACAGGACATTTCATGGACGATAAAACCAGCAAGGCAGCCGCCTCGGAAAAAGCCAAGGCGCTCGCCGCCGCGCTATCGCAGATCGAAAAGCAGTTCGGCAAGGGATCGATCATGCGGTATGGCGACAACGAGGTCGAGCATGACATCCAGGTGGTGTCCACGGGCTCGCTGGGCCTGGACATCGCCCTGGGCGTCGGCGGCCTGCCGCGCGGTCGGGTAATCGAAATCTACGGCCCGGAATCCTCGGGCAAGACCACGCTGACGCTGCAAGTCATCGCCGAAATGCAGAAGATCGGCGGCACGTGCGCCTTCGTCGACGCGGAACATGCCCTGGACGTGCAGTATGCCGCCAAGCTCGGCGTCAACCTGACCGATCTGCTCATTTCGCAGCCCGACACCGGCGAACAGGCACTGGAAATCACCGACGCCCTGGTGCGCTCGGGTTCGGTGGACCTGATCGTCATCGACTCGGTCGCCGCGCTGGTGCCCAAGGCCGAAATCGAAGGGGAAATGGGCGATTCCCTGCCGGGCCTGCAGGCCCGCCTGATGAGCCAGGCACTGCGCAAGCTGACCGCCACCATCAAGCGCACCAATTGCATGGTGATCTTCATCAACCAGATCCGGATGAAGATCGGCGTCATGTTCGGCAATCCGGAAACCACCACCGGTGGCAACGCGCTCAAGTTCTATTCCTCCGTCCGGCTGGATATCCGCCGCATCGGCTCCATCAAGAAGGGCGAGGAAGTCATCGGCAACGAAACGCGTGTCAAGGTCGTCAAGAACAAGGTGTCGCCGCCTTTCAAGCAGGCGGAATTCGACATCATGTACGGCAGCGGCATCTCGCGCGAAGGCGAAATCATCGACCTGGGCGTGCAGGCGGGCATCGTCGACAAGTCGGGTGCCTGGTACAGCTACAACGGCGACCGTATCGGACAAGGCAAGGACAACGTGCGCGAGTACCTGAAGGAACATCGCGACATGGCGCTCGAAATCGAAAACCGCATCCGCGAAAACCAGGGCATCGTCAGCCGCGCCAACACGTTCGCCGCCAGCGAAGCCGAAGAGGACTAAACCGCCATGGTGGCCGGTCGCCGCGGCGCATGGCGTCCGGACCATGCGCCGGATGGCTCGGACGACGATCCGTTTGCGCTCGGCGATCGAGACCGCGACCGTGCTCCGGAAAAGCGCGGGCCCTCGCTCAAGGCGCGCGCGGTCGCTTATCTGTCACGCCGCGAATACGCCCGGGTGGAACTCGCGCGCAAGCTCGGTGCGTACACCGAGGATCAGGCGGCGTTGGATGCGCTGCTCGATGACCTGGAACGGGAAGGCTGGCTATCCACCCGTCGCTTTGCCGAAAGCCTGGTCCACCGCCGCGCCGAACGCCAGGGGGCGGCGCGCATCGTGCAGGAACTGCGCCAGCATGGCGTGGATGAGGCGCAGATCGGGGAATTGCGTGATGGCCTGAAAGCCACCGAATACGATCGCGCGCTCGCGGTGTGGAATAAGCGCTTTGGCGCTCGGCCGGCCGATCGTGCCGCCTATGCCAAGCAGGCGCGTTTTCTGGCGGCGCGTGGATTCGCCCACGACGTCATCCGTCGGGTCCTGGGCGACGACGGGGAAGATTGACGCGCCTACCGGCCCGCCGACCCGTGCCCGGCTGATTTGATCCCGGCCAGGGTGCGGAAACACACATCCCTGGCGATGGTCAGGAAGTCCTTGATGAAGGGCGCATCGGCATCCTCGTTGCGGATCGCAGCGTACAGCGTGCGCCATACCCCCTGCGGTCCCAGATGGCACACCTTCAGCCATCCCTGTCCCAGGTATTCGGTCAGCGCCCAATTCGGCAGTGCCGCCACGCCACGATTGCTGGCGACCAGCTGCGCGATGATGGGTGTCAGTTCCGCCTTGCGTACGGTGGCGGGTTCCACGTCGGCGGGGTCCAGGAAGGCCGTGAAAACATCGAGGCGTTGCCGGTCGACCGGATAGGTGATCAGCGTCTGGTCGGCCAGTTGCTCGGGCTGGACATAGCGCTGGTTGGCCAGGGGGTTGGATTCGGACACCGCCAGCACCAGCTCATATCCGAACAGCGGCACGTATTCGATGGCTTCCAGCGTTTGCGGATCCGACGTGATCACCAGGTCCAGGTCGCCGCGCAGCAGAGCGGGGAAGGGCGCGAAGGAAAATGCCGCGGACAGATCCAGCGCGACTTCAGGCCACTGCACGCGGAACGCGTCCATGGCCGGCATGAGCCACTGGAAGCAGGAATGGCATTCGATCGCCAGATGCAGCCGGCCCGTGCGCCCGGCTGCCAGCCGCTGCAGTTCGCGTTCGGTCGCCCGCAGTCTGGGGAGAATGTCGTCGGCCAGCGCCAGCACGCGCAGCCCGGCGGTGGTCAGGCGCGCCGGCCGCGTCCTGCGGTTCAGCAGCGGCGTGCCCAGGCGGGATTCCAGCTCGCGCAATTGATGCGACAGCGCGGACTGCGTCAAGTGCAGTCGTTCGGCGGCTTCCTGCAGGCTACCTCCGTCGCGGATGGCTGCCAGCGTTTCCAGGTGGCGAATTTCGAGCATAGGGGTATGGGGCGGTATATCCGGGGAAAGGCCTGCGGGCCGGCGCTGCAGTGGAGCGAAGGAGCGGCGCCATCTCCCTGCCAGCCAGGTTTGCAATTCTATATGAGAATATCTCAAGTAATCGTTGCAAACATTGATTTTGATTCAAGCACGAACGCGCGCAAAATGCCCGGACTTGAACAATTTTTGTTGGATCTTCGATTTCTATGACCACGATTCATAATCTGGGTTTTCCGCGCATAGGGGCGCAGCGCGAGCTGAAGCGCGCCGTGGAAGCGTACTGGGCCGGCAAATCGTCGCTGGCCGAACTCGAGGAAACAGGCCGGCAATTGCGCGCGCGGCATTGGAAGGTCCAGGCCGACGCGGGCATGGACTTGATCCCGGTCGGCGACTTTGCCTGGTATGACCATGTGCTGGAATGGAGCACGCTGCTGGGCGCCGTGCCGGCCCGTTTCGGCCAGCCTGACGATATCCCCGTCAGCCTGGATACCCTGTTCCGCATGGGGCGTGGTCGCGCGCCCACCGGCACGCCGGCCGCCGCCTGCGAGATGACCAAGTGGTTCGATACCAATTACCACTACATCGTGCCCGAGCTGACGCCGGCACAGACCTTCCGCATCGCGCGCGAGTCGCTGTTCGACCAGATCCGCGAAGCGCGCCAGGCCGGCCATCGCGTGAAGCCCGTCATCCCCGGCCCGCTGACCTGGCTGTGGCTGGGCAAGGGCGATGCCTACAAGAGCGCGGGCGATGCCGCCAAACTGGACCTTCTGGCCGGACTGATCCCCGTCTATATCGAAGTGCTGCGGCGGATCGCCGAGCTGGGCGTCGAATGGGTGCAGATCGATGAGCCGATCCTGGCGCTGGATCTGCCAGCCGCCTGGCGCGAAGCCTACGCCACCAGCTACGCTCGCCTGGCCGGCGGTTCGTTGAAGCTGCTGGTGGCGACCTACTTCGATGGCTTGCAGGACAATCTGGCGACCGCCGCCGCCTTGCCGGTCGCCGGCCTGCATGTCGATCTGGTACGCGCGCCGGAACAACTGACGCCGCTGCTGCAGGTCATCGGCTCCAAGGTCCTATCGGCCGGTGTCGTGAACGGCCGCAATATCTGGCGCACGGATCTGGATGGCGCGCTGGAGACCCTGGCGCCGGCCAAGGCCGCCTTGGGCGACCGTCTCTGGCTGGCGCCGTCCTGCTCGCTGCTGCACGTGCCGGTGGACCTGGCCTATGAAACGGAACTGGATGACGAGCTCAAGAGCTGGCTCTCTTTCGCCGTGCAAAAGCTGGACGAAGTCCGTACGCTGGCGCGCGCGCTGGATGGCAGCCAGGAGGCGCCGGTGGAGGATGTATTGCGCGTACAACGTGCCGCGCTCGCCGACCGGGCGCGCTCGCCGCGCATCCACAATGCGGCGGTCGCCAAGCGCATGGCCGATGCCGCGCAAGTGCGGCGCGACCGCGCTCCCTTCGCGCAACGCATCGTCCATCAACAGGAAAAGCTGCGTTTGCCGGCATTTCCCACCACGACCATAGGCTCCTTCCCGCAAACCGCGGAAATCCGCGCGTTGCGGCGCGACTGGAAGGCCGGGGCGTTGGGCGACTCGGCCTACGAGGCGGCGATACGCAAGGAAATCGAATCCGTCATCCGCTTCCAGGAGAAAGTCGGCCTGGACGTACTGGTGCACGGCGAGCCCGAGCGCAACGACATGGTGGAGTACTTCGGCGAGCTGCTGGCCGGCTTCGCCTTCACCCGCAATGGCTGGGTGCAGAGCTACGGCTCGCGCTGCGTCAAGCCGCCCGTCATTTTCGGCGACGTCGCCCGTCCGGCGCCCATGACGGTGGCTTGGTCGTCCTATGCGCAGTCGCTGACGGACAAGCCGGTCAAGGGCATGCTCACCGGTCCGGTGACCATCCTGCAGTGGTCTTTCGTGCGCGACGACCAGCCGCGCGAACAGACCTGCCGGCAGCTGGCGCTGGCCTTGCGCGATGAGGTCGTCGACCTGGAAAAGGCCGGCATCCGGGTCATCCAGATCGACGAGCCCGCGATTCGGGAAGGGCTGCCGCTGCGGCGCGCCGATTGGCAGGCCTACCTGGACTGGGCGGTGGATTGCTTCCGGCTATCCACCGGCGGCGTGCAGGAGGATACGCAGATCCATACGCACATGTGCTATGCGGAGTTCAACGACATCATCGAATCCATCGCGGCGATGGACGCTGACGTCATCACCATCGAGACCTCGCGCTCGAATATGGAGCTGCTCAAGGCTTTCGAGGATTTCCGCTATCCGAACGATATCGGTCCGGGCGTTTATGACATTCACTCGCCGAATGTGCCGGACGTCGACTGGATGGTCGGCCTGATGCGCAAGGCGTCCGGCAGCCTGCCCAAGGAACGGCTGTGGGTGAATCCGGACTGCGGCCTTAAAACCCGTGCCTGGCCTGAAACCGAAGCCGCCCTGGTCAGCATGGTTGACGCCGCGCGGCAATTGCGCGCCCAGGCCTGATACCGTTCTGTCCCCATCCTGGGGCCGGTCTTCCCCGCGAAGACCGGCCCCGGTTTTTTGAAGAAGGACCGTGCGCTATACTTTGAAGGTTTTGTTGCCTTGCAGCAACCGTCTTGCAGCAACCTCATCGGATAAGCATGCCTTTGCCCCCGCCGCAAGTTCCCCGCAAGCCCTTGCACACGCGTTCGATACGCGTGCAGGGCTATGCGCGCGAAGACGGCCTATGGGACATCGAAGCCGAGCTCATCGACGTCAAGGCGTATGACTTCGTCAAGCACGAAGGCGATACCCTGCACGCCGGAGAGCCCGTGCACCATATGCACCTGCGGATCACCATCGACGACAGCTATACGATCGTTGCCGCGCAGGCGGCTTACGACGCGGCGCCCTATGGCGATCACTGCACCGTCATCGATGACGCCTATCGGGATCTGGTGGGCATGAATCTGGTCAAGGGGTTTCGCCAGCAAGTCAAGACGCGTTTCGGGCGCGTGGCGGGCTGTACGCACATGAGCGAGCTGGCGCTGGTCCTGCCGACCGCGGCGGTTCAGACCATGGCGGGCAGGCGGCGCGAAAGTCCCGATCCGGGCAAGCGGCCATTCCAGCTGGACGGCTGCCATGCCCTCAGTACCGACGGGCCGGTGGTCCTCAAGTACTACCCCAAGTGGTATACCGGCGAAGTCACGGCCGAGGATGCCGCTTCTGATTCTTCTCTTTTTTCTCATACGACCTGACAGGTAACACATGAAAATCCACGAGTATCAAGGCAAGGAACTGCTGAAGAAATTTGGCGTGCCCGTGCCGCGCGGTATTCCCGCCTTCTCCGTCGAAGAGGCCGTTAGCGCGGCGGAAAAACTGGGCGGACCTGTCTGGGTCGTGAAGGCGCAAATCCATGCCGGCGGCCGCGGCAAGGGCGGCGGCGTCAAGCTGGCTCGTTCCATCGACGAAGTGCGCAAGCTGTCCGGCGAAATCCTCGGCATGCAGCTGAAGACGCACCAGACCGGTCCGGAAGGCCAGAAGGTCAATCGCCTGTACATCGAAGAAGGCGCGGATATCCAGAAGGAATACTACGTGTCGCTGGTCACCGACCGCGCCACGCAGAAGGTCGCCCTGATCGCGTCCAGCGAAGGCGGCATGGACATCGAGGAAGTGGCTCACTCCTCGCCGGACAAGATCATCACGGAATACATCGATCCGCTGGTTGGCGTGACCGCCGAGCAGGCCAAGAAGGTGGCTGATGCCATCGGCATGCCGGCCGGTTCCACCGCCCAGACCGTGGATCTGTTCCAGAAGCTGTACAAGTGCTACATGGAAACGGATGCCTCGCTGGTCGAGATCAATCCCCTGAACCGCGACAGCAAGGGCAATATCATCGCCCTGGACGCCAAGTTCAACTTCGATTCCAACGCGCTGTTCCGCCACCCGGAAATCGTCGCCTACCGCGACCTGGACGAAGAAGATCCCGCTGAAATCGAAGCCAGCAAGTTCGACCTGGCCTACATTCAGCTGGACGGCAACATCGGCTGCCTGGTGAATGGCGCCGGCCTGGCCATGGCCACGATGGACACCATCAAGCTGTTCGGCGGCGAGCCGGCCAACTTCCTGGACGTCGGTGGCGGCGCCACCGCGGAAAAAGTGACGGAAGCCTTCAAGATCATGCTCAAGAACAAGAGCGTGAAGGCCATCCTGGTCAATATCTTCGGCGGCATCATGCGCTGCGACGTGATCGCCGAAGGCGTCATCACCGCGTGCAAGGCCGTCAACCTGAACGTTCCGCTGGTCGTCCGCATGAAGGGCACCAACGAAGAACTCGGCAAGAAGATGCTGGCCGAGTCCGGATTGCCCATTATCAGCGCCGACACCATGGCCGAAGCGGCCACCAAAGTCGTTGCCGCCGTCAAATAAGAGTTATTGCCAAGGATTCATAAATGTCGATCTTGATCAACAAGGACACTAAAGTCATCACCCAGGGCATCACGGGCAAGACGGGGCAATTCCATACCCGCATGTGCCGTGACTACGCCAACGGCAAGGCCGCCTTCGTGGCCGGCGTGAACCCCAAGAAGGCGGGTGAAGACTTCGAAGGCATTCCCATCTACGCTTCGGTCAAGGAAGCCAAGGCCGACACCGGCGCGACCGTGTCGGTCATCTACGTGCCGCCCGCCGGCGCCGCCGCGGCGATCTGGGAAGCCGTGGAAGCCGAGCTGGACCTGACCATCTGCATTACCGAAGGCATCCCGGTGCGCGACATGCTGGAAGTGCGCAACCGCATGAAGCAGAAGGGCAGCAAGACGCTGCTGCTGGGGCCGAACTGCCCCGGCCTGATCACGCCCGATGAAATCAAGATCGGGATCATGCCCGGCCACATCCATCGCAAGGGCCGCGTCGGCATCGTCAGCCGTTCCGGCACGCTGACCTACGAAGCCGTTGCGCAGGTGACCGAACTGGGCCTGGGCCAGTCCAGCGCCGTCGGTATCGGTGGCGACCCCATCAACGGCCTGAAGCACATCGACGTGCTGAAGCTGTTCAATGACGATCCCGAAACCGATGCCGTCATCATGATCGGCGAAATCGGTGGTCCGGACGAAGTCGCCGCCGCCCAGTGGGCCAAGGACAACATGAAGAAGCCGGTGGTCGGCTTCATCGCCGGCGTCACGGCGCCTCCCGGAAAGCGCATGGGCCACGCCGGCGCGCTGATCTCCGGCGGCGCCGATACCGCGGACGCCAAGCTGGAAGTCATGGAAGCCTGCGGCATCCGCACCACGCGCAATCCGTCGGAAATGGGCAAGCTGCTGAAGTCGGTCCTCTGATCGTCGCTCGTCCGGCAACGGGATGATCCGATTCCTGGATTATCCCGCGCTGAAAAACCCGCCACTGGCGGGTTTTTTTTACGCTCGAGGCTAACTGAGTCCCCTGTCTATGTTCAGTTTATAGTCAGTTATCATTCAGAATTTATTCAATTTCTTTTCAGTTTAAATTCAGACTTAATGAGTATCGCGAATCGTCGGGCGCGGTGATGTGTTGATGTTTATTCAGTTTTTATTCAGCTATAAGAAAGATGTTTGAAAGAATATGGGAAGCAGCTCGGCCATAACGCCCGAATCTGCCAAAAAACCTCCGAAATTCCGTCAGAAATCCGACAATCAGCTGAATGTTTTGTTATCGCCTCGATATAATGTCGAGCGTTCCCCACGATAAATAAACACGTGCGTAAAGCGGCCCTTGCGATCGCGGCGCCGGGATGGGGTTCGGCTTTTCAAACCACTGAGGGATCGAGGACGAGGGGTATGGAATTAACACAAGCCGCTTTCTGGCTCGCGCTTCTGCAAATCATCTGGGTCAATATTCTTCTGTCCGGCGATAACGCCGTGGTGATCGCGCTGGCGGCCCGCTCGTTGCCGCCAGCCCAGCAGAAGAAAGCCATCGTCATCGGTTCGGCCGCGGCGATCATCATGCGTATCGTGCTGACGCTGGTCGCCGCCAAATTGCTGCTGCTGCCGTGGCTGAAGCTGATCGGCGCGGTGCTGCTGGTGTATATCGGCGTGTCCTTGCTGAAGCCGGAAGACGACGACGAGGGCGATGCCAAGTCGCACGGCAACCTGCTGTCGGCCATACGCACCATCATGATCGCCGACCTGGTCATGAGCCTGGACAACGTCGTGGCCGTCGCGGCGGCCGCAATGGGCGACACCACGCTGCTGGTCGTGGGCCTGGCCATCAGCATTCCGCTGGTTATCTTCGGCAGCACGCTGCTCCTGAAGGTCATCGAGCGTTTCCCGCTGATCGTCTGGGTGGGCGCCGCGCTCTTGGGCTTTATCGCCGGCGAGCTGCTGGTGGGCGATCCCGCCTTGCATGATTCGGTCGTGCGCATCGATACCGCGCTGGGGACGACGGAGCACAACCTGGCCCTGATGGCCGGCGCCTGCGGCGCCATCCTGGTGCTCATCCTGGGCAAGCTGATGTCATCCCGTCATCAAGCTGACAAAAATCTTAATAGGCCGGAGCGAATCTGACTTAAAGCTGAATTACAATCCCTGCTTAGGGCCGTGGCCCGCCGCCGTGCACACCGCTGGCGCGCGGGCAGAGCTTTTGCTCCAATCGGCTTGGATCAAAATCATGTTGTGGGGGTTGTGACGTGCTTGAATTCTTCCAGACGCTCAGTTGGGCGGCCGTTTTCCAGATCATCCTGATCGACATCCTGCTGGGCGGGGATAACGCGGTGGTCATCGCGCTGGCCTGCCGCAACCTGGCGCCCAAGCAACGGATGCAAGGCATTCTTTGGGGCACCGCCGGCGCCATCCTGTTGCGCGTGGTGCTGATCGCCTTTGCGCTCACCCTGCTCAACATCCCCTTCCTGAAGGTCGCCGGCGGTCTGCTGCTGGTGTGGATAGGCGTCAAGTTGCTGATGCCGGAAGACGAAGGGCACGACAAGATCAAGGGCGGTTCGTCGGTCGTGGCGGCCATCAAGACCATCATCGTCGCCGACTTCGTCATGAGCCTGGACAACGTCATCGCGATCGCGGGCGCCGCGCAGAACGCGGATCCCGGTCACCAGATCGGCCTGGTCGTCTTCGGCCTGCTGGTCAGCGTGCCCATCATCATCTGGGGTTCGACCCTGGTGCTCAAGCTGATCGACCGTTACCCGCTGGTGGTCACCTTCGGCGCGGGCCTGCTGGGCTGGATCGCGGGCGGCATGATCGTCACCGATGTAGTTGTCGAAAGTCAATTCGGGCCGCAACCGGCTATGGTTAAATTGGGCGCTGAAATCATCGGCGCGCTGCTCGTCGTTCTCTTGGGACGCTGGCTGGCAAGCCGGAAAGTCGTCTCCAAGGAATCGCTTCATGAGTCTGCGTAAAACCGGTAAATCCCAGGAATCCGAAACGGGCCTGAGCCTGCTCCAAGGCCTGTTCATCCTTGCCGTGATCGGCGTCATCGTCACCGTGGCCGCTGCCCATTTTGCTTGAACGCGCCACTGTGTCGGACCCCAGCCGTTTGATCATCGCCACCCGGGCCAGCCGGTTGGCAGTCTGGCAGGCCGAGCATGTGCGCGGCCGCCTTTCCACCCTGTACCCGGCTTGTACGGTCGAGCTCCTGGAGCTCACCACGCGGGGCGACCAGATCCTCGACCGCACGCTTTCCAAGGTGGGCGGCAAGGGCCTGTTCGTCAAAGAGCTGGAAAACGCCTTGCTGGACGGCCGGGCCGACCTGGCGGTGCACTCCCTGAAGGACGTACCGATCGACCTGCAGGCGCCGTTCGATCTCTGCGCGATTCTGGAACGCGGCGATCCTCGCGACGCGCTCGTATCGAACCGCTATGCCTCCCTGGCTGAACTGCCCGATGGCGCCGTGGTCGGGACGTCCAGCCTTCGCCGGGAGTCGCAGATCCGCGCACGCTATCCGAATCTGGTCGTGCAGCCCTTGCGCGGCAATCTGGATACGCGCCTGGCCAAGCTGGATGCCGGCGGCTATGACGCCATCGTCCTGGCCGCCGCGGGCTTGGAGCGCCTGGGCCTGGCGGGCCGCATCCGCGCCATGCTGGAAGTGGAAGAAAGCCTGCCGGCGGCGGGGCAGGGGGCATTGGGCATCGAGATCCGCGAGGACCGCAAGGACCTGCGGGACTGGCTTGCGCCCTTGGCGTCCGCGAATACCACGGCTTGCGCGACCGCCGAAAGAGCGGTCTCGCGTGTTCTGGGCGGTTCCTGCCAGGTGCCGCTGGCCGCCTACGCTACGGTGGATGGCGATGCCCTGCGTCTGCGCGCGATGGTGGCCTCGGTCGATGGGCGGCGCATGCTGCGCGCCGAAGCCTCGGGGCCGGCGGCGCAGGCGGAAAGCATCGGTTCCACGGCGGCGCGCGAGCTGCTGGATAAGGGCGCCGGTGCCATTCTGGCCGACCTGTCCGCATCCGGCTGAGGCCGGCGGAGCATCCGTGCACGCCAGCGAAACCCGCACTGCCATATTGACGCGCCCTCCGGGGCGCAACGAAAGCCTGGCGACGCGTTTGCGGACGGCGGGCTGGCAGGTGTGCATCTGGCCGGCGCTGGACATAGAGCCGCTGCCGGCCGGGTCTGCCGGTATTCCCCTGCCGCGGGACTTCGACCTGGCGGTATTCGTCAGCGGCAATGCCGCCACGCAATATCTGAGTCAATTGCGCGCGCTGGGCATGGCCGCCTGGCCTCCGTCCTGCGTCATAGGGGCGGTCGGGCCCGCCACCGCCGCCCGCGTGCGCGAATCCGGCAGCCTGGACGAGCTATGCACCATCGTGCATCCCGCCCTGGATGCGCCGCGCCATGACTCCGAAGCATTGTGGGATCTGCTGGCCGCGCGGGGGCCCATCCCGCGTCGCGTGCTGCTGGTACGCGGCACGGCCGGCCGGGACTGGCTGGCCGAGCAGTTGCGCGGCCATGGCGCCGAAGTCCATGCCCATGCCGTCTACCGGCGCGTGTCCGTGCGCTGGGACGGCGATGCGCTGGCGCAGCTCCGGCGCTGGGCCGATGCCGACTGTCATCCCACCTGGCTCTTGACCAGCGGCGCCAGCGTCGAGGCCGTGCGGGCGAATGTGGACGGGGTCGCGTCGCAGGACTGGTGGCAGGGCTGCCGCTTTGTCCTTACCCATCCGCGGCTGGTCGAGCTGCTCGGCGTGCCGGCGGCCCGGGCCGCCGCGTCGGTCCGCTTGTGCGCGCCGGCGGATGATGCCATCTTTAATGCTTTTGTTTCCGGTTGAGTCATCGTTTCGCATTCGTACCGAATACAATCGCCTCATGACAGAAAAGATTCCTGCCACTGGTCCGGCCGCGATGCCGGCTGCTTCCAGCGACCCGGCATCGCCCGATATGCATACAACCGCCTCGAAAGCCGCTGCGTCGGTCGAACGGCCGCAGCGGGCGCGCAAGGGCGGTGCTTCGCCCCTGGTCGCCACCCTGGTCGTCGTGAGTCTGCTGGCGCTGGTCCTGGTGGCCGCGCTGTGGATGCAACGACAGCAATTCCTGGCCGCGGGGCGTGAAGTCGCCACCCGATTGGACAACTTGAACGCCACGCTCGCGCAGACCCGGTCGGATACCCGCCAGGCACTCTCGCTGGCGCAACAGCAGAGCGACAAAGTGGCCGCCCTGGAGTCCACGCTGCAGGAAACACAGAGCCAGTACACCGCGCTGCAGCAGGCATGGCAGGACTTCAACGACAACGTCAGCGACGACGTGCTGATCAACGACGTCGAACGCCTGCTGACCATCGCCGACCAGCAACTGCGTCTGGGCGGCAGCGTCAGCAATGCCATCGTCGCAATGGAAACGGCGCAATCGCGCCTGGCGCGCGCGGCGCGTCCTCGCTACGCCAGCCTGCAACAGACGATCAACGGTGATCTGGACCGCCTGCGCGCGGTCAAGACCATCGATGTCCCGGTCCAGGCCGGGCGCATCGAACGGCTGGTCAATCTGGTCGGCAAGGCGCCCTTGCTGGTGCCGGATACCGCCACGGCGAGCGGCGCCGCGCCTGCCGCGCCGGCATCTCCCGATAGCACTCCGGCGCCCGCGGCCGCGCCGCCGGATGTGCCGGCCGACGCGGCGTGGTGGCAGCGCTGGCGCGCGGAAATCGCGTCCTGGCCGGGGCGCGCCGGCAGCGCCTTGACGCGCGAGCTGGGCGATCTGGTTCGCGTCCAGCGCGTCGATGAACCGGCGGCCTTGCTGCTGTCCACCGAACAGGCGGAGCAGCTGCGCGCGACGCTGCGCCAGCGCCTGCTGACCGTGCAGCTGGCCCTGCTGATGCGCCAGCCTGCCATCTGGAAGAGCGAACTCGACACGATCACACGCACGCTGGACACCTACTACGATCGCCGTTCGCCCGATACGCTGGCCGCTCTGGGATTGACGCGCGAGCTTTCGCAGCTGCAGATCGCGACGCCCATGCCCGACCTGTCGGACAGCCTGGGCGCCATCGCCGCGCTGCGCGCGGATGGCGCCGGCACCGTCAAAGGACGGGACT
Organism: Bordetella sputigena; assembly: GCF_965137885.1. Taxonomy (NCBI): domain Bacteria; kingdom Pseudomonadati; phylum Pseudomonadota; class Betaproteobacteria; order Burkholderiales; family Alcaligenaceae; genus Bordetella; species Bordetella sputigena. Next base: position 111,709 of record NZ_CBCSCA010000012.1, on the reverse strand, counting down.
GACCCATGCGCGCCTGGTTCTGGACGTTGTTGCTCGCGGTCGTCGCGGTTGCGGTGGCCGTGGTGCTTCGGGCGCATCCCGGCAATGTATTGCTGCTGGTCTGGCCGTATCGCATCGAGCTTTCGCTCACGCTCGCGGTATTGCTGCTGGTCGCGCTTTTCGTGGCGATCTACGTGGGACTGCGGGTGCTGGCGTGGTTGCTGGCCATACCGGATCGCATGCGGGCCTGGCGCGGACGCCGGGCGCAGGCGCGCGATCACGAACTGCTGGAGCGCGGTTGGATCGGCCTGCTGGAAGGACGCTACGCGCACGCTGAAAAGGACCTGGTCAAACTGCTGGACCAGACCAAGGCGCGCAATCGGCGCGTGCTGGCGGCCTTGTCGGCGGCGCGGGCGGCGCAGGGCCTGGGCGAGTTCGTGCGGCGCGACGTCATGCTGGATCGTGCGCGAGAGGCCGCCGGCAGCGATCCCGGGCTGATCGAAGCCGTGGCCACCGTTACCGCCGACCTGCTGCTCGAACAAGGCCAGGCCGAGCGGGCGCTGGAAGTCCTGGCGCCTCTTCAGGATGGCGGCGCCCGTCATTTGCATACCTTGCGGCTATTGCTGCGGGCCGAGCGCGCGCTGGGGCATCACGAGCGGGTATTCACCTTGGCGCGCGGCCTGTCGCGTCGGGGGGCAATGGCGCGCGATGAAGCCGTGCGCGTCATCGGTGTGTCCGGGGCCGCGCGCCTGCGCGCCGCCGATGGCGACCTGTGGCGTGCCGTCTGGAAGGACCTCAAGGCCGAGGAACGCCTGTTGCCGGATATCGCGCTGGCCGGCGCGGCCGCATTTGAAAATGCCGGCGAAGCCGACGAAGCGGCCCGCATACTGGAAACCGCCATCGCGCAGGGCTTCGATCCGCGGTTATTGAACGCCTATTCGCGCTGTGACGCCCAGCAGGTTCCCCGCCGGCTGGAGCGCGCCGAAAAATGGCTGCAGCAGCGTCCCGCCGACCCTGATGTGCTGACGGCGCTGGGCATGCTTTGCCTGACCGGCCAGCTCTGGGGCCAGGCGGAACGCTATCTCCGCCGCGCGGTGGAACGTCGCGCCGATGCGCGTACCCATGCGCTGTTGGGCAGCCTGTACGACCGCCTGGACCGGCAGGGCGATGCCATCCGGCATTGGCGGCTGGCCACGGCCGCGGGTATCGCATTGCCCGTGCTGGCGGCCGATGAAGCCTTGCCTCCCGCCGAAACCTACGCCGATCCGTCGCGCGTGGATCCCGAAAGCGGCTTCCTGTCGGACGCCGCGGAAGCGCCCGCGCCGGCAAGCAGTCATATCCATGAACCGATGCCCGCCGAGGCGCCGGTAGCGGACTACGTACTCGATCCCGACGCCCGTGAGCACGCGCAGCCCTTGCTGGGCGAGCCGGCGCCGTCGTCGCCGTCGCCCGTGTCCGCGCCTCCGGCGGCCGCATCGCCGGCCGATGTCGAGGACTATTTCGACAGCGCGCCGCTTCCCGTCGCCGGCCTGGATGACGAAGACGAAGAGCCGCGGCGAGCCGCCTCGACCGGCGCCGCTTCGTCCAGGCGCGATGACTTCGCCGGAGACACGCCATTCAAGCCGGGCGGTTCCGGCGACGGTGGCAAGTCCTGATTCTTTCTCATCATGAAGGTTGAACCATGAGTCTCGATCGCGTCCCGCCCGGCTCCAAGCTGCCGGATGAATTCAACGTCATCATCGAAATCCCCATGAACGCGGATCCGGTGAAGTACGAGGTCGACAAGGACACAGGCGCCGTGTTCGTCGATCGCTTCATGCTGACCGCCATGCACTATCCGTGCAACTACGGCTATATCCCGCAGACCCTGTCGGAAGACGGCGACCCCGCGGACGTCCTGGTGGTTACCCCGTTCCCGATCCAGATCGGCTCGGTGATCCGCTGCCGCGCGCTGGGCGTGCTGGAGATGGACGACGAGTCGGGCGGCGATGCCAAGCTGCTGGCCGTACCTGTCGACAAGCTGTATCCGCCGTACCGGCACATCAAGTCCTATCAGGATCTGCCGGAGGAAGACATCAGCCGCATTCAGCACTTCTTCGAACATTACAAAGACCTGGAAAAGGGCAAGTGGGTGAAGGTGAAAGGCTGGAAGGGCGTCGATGCCGCGCACGAAGAGATCACGCGCAGCGCCGAACGCTACGGCAAGGGCGGCAAGTAAGCATCCCCGCTTTCGACGAAACCAAAAAAGGCCGGCCTGCCGGCCTTTTTGCTGCCCGCCCGCCGCGAAACGATTACACTCGCGCATGATTATTTCAGCGCCGGTGCACCGGTCGCGTCTCAAACGAGGTCAACAGCATGGACTACGTTTTGCCCCCTCAGCCCGTCATGGCCGTTCCGGTAGCGGGAAGCGCCGCCTTATTCCCGGTTCGCCGCGTGTATTGCGTTGGACGGAATTACGCCGAGCATGCCAAGGAGATGGGTTTCACCGGCCGCGAGGATCCGTTCTTCTTCTGCAAGCCAGCCGATGCCGTCATCGCCGTGCGGGACGGCGAAACGGGCAAGATGCCCTATCCGTCCAAGACCTCGAACCTGCATTATGAAATGGAGCTCGTCGTGGCCATCGGCAAGGCGGGCAAGGACATCCCCGTCGAGAAGGCCAACGAGCACATCTGGGGCTATGCCCTGGGCCTGGACATGACCCGGCGCGACCTGCAAGGCGAAGCAAAGAAGCTGGGACGTCCCTGGGAAGTGGGCAAGGGCTTCGACCAATCGGCTCCCCTGGGCCCCATCCACCCGGTGGCCAAGACCGGCATCCTGGAAAAAGCCGACATCTGGCTGGATGTGAACGGCACCCGCAAGCAGAACAGCAACATCAGCGAACTGATCTGGAATATCCCGGAGAGCATCGCCTATCTGTCGGGGCTGTTCGAACTGCAGCCCGGCGATCTGATTTTCACCGGCACGCCGGAAGGCGTGGGCGCGGTGGTGAAGAACGACCTGATGGTCGGTGGTGTCGCGGGTCTGGGCGAGCTGCGCGTCCAGGTGGTGTGAACGGTCGCTGCCGGAACAGGCAGCGTGAAATCAAGGAGAGCAAACCATGCGCTCGAAGATGATGCTGACGACGTTGGTGGTCTTTGCGATGGTTTTGGCGGGTTGCAATACAGTGGCCGGCGCCGGCAAGGATTTGCAGCGCGCCGGCAATGCCATTACCAACGCCGCGGAAAAGTAGAGACGACGTTGCCGTGCATGGCCATGACGCCGCCTTCGGGCGGCGTTTTGTTTTGCGGTGTATGCGGCGCGACGTTTCCGCGCGTCCCGACGCGTCGCGATGCGCGCGGCATGGCGATGCGCGATCTTTTGATCCAGCTCGGCATGTACGAATAGGCGCCGCCGCAGGCGTTGCGCACACTGGAGGCCTACCAGATTCACGGAGGCATCCATGCGCAAGCACTATCGGCTGCAGCTCGGCCAGGGTATGACCGAGTACGTTATCGTCGTCGCGCTCGTCGCCGTGGCGGCTATCGCGGTGTATCAGCTGTTCGGTCAGGTGGTGCGTTCCCAGACCGCCGCCATGGCGCGCGAACTGGCGGGCGAAAGCGGCGCGGAACAATCACGGGCGGCGCAGACGGCCGCCGGCAAGGCGGCGGCGCAGGCCAAGGCCAAATCCTTGAAGTCATTCACCGGCAACGCCGGCGCGGCGCAATGAGCATGCGGCGCCATGCATCCGGCCAGGCCTTGCCCCTGGCCCTGGGATTGGCGGGGCTGGGGGCCTTGTCGCTGGTCATGCTTTACAACCTCGGACAAACCATCGCCGCGCGTGCCCGGCTTACGCATGCGGCGGACGCCGCCGCCTATAGCGGGGCGCTGGTGCAGGCGCGCGCCTTGAACCTGATCGCCTACCTCAACCGCGCGCAGATCGCGCATCAGGTTGCAATGGCGCATCTTGTGACGCTGGCGACCTGGACGCGTTTCGGGCAGGCCGAAGGGCAGCGGGTGTTGCGAGGCAATCCACCGGCGCCGGTCATTGGAATGCTGTTCGGGCCGACCCATGGCCGGGGCTATGCCAGCGCCGCCATCGCGGCGAACGCCGGCGCCCTGGCGCCGCGTTTCGAGCGCGCCTACGAACAGCATGACGCTACCGTGCATCGCGTGCTGGCCGCCACTATGCGCGAAACGCTGGCGCGGCTGCCGGATACCCGTATGCAGGCCATGCGGGCCGTTGTCCTGGCGAACTATCCGGAGTTCCAAGCGCCGGTCGCCGAGCCGGCGCCCGCATCGCAAGGCGGTCCGCGCGATGCGCTGCGCCTGCAAGTGCGCTCGGACGAATGGCCCGGCTTTGTGCGGCGTTATGCCGGCAATGGCCGCGGCGCGCTGCGCGCCACGGTACTGGACGCCACCGGCCGCTACGGCTTTCTGGGGCCTCGCAACCAGGACGCGCGCAATGCCTGGCCCGTCAGCTTTCGCTGTCCGACGTGGCGGCATGAGCTGCGACGACGCGGTGGCACGCGGCTGGGGAGCGATGGGTCGTGGCGGTCCATCGATACGCAGTCTTTCCACAAGGTGCGTTCCAACAAGTACATCGGCTGCTATTACCGCGAATACGCAATGGGGTGGGGGAAGGCGGATGCGCGTAGCACCCGTGCGAAATCGGCGGACTCGCGTGCACCCGATGTGTCCGCCGTGCCGGACGATTTCGCGCGGCAGGATTTCTGGAGATGGGTACGGCAGCATACGTCCTGGGACATCGTCAACGGTGTCTCGAATCCGCTCGCGTATGCCTATGCCGTGCGCGATGCGGCACGCTGGACGGGCACGTGGCTGCCGTCGTACGCCGAGGTCCCCCTGCATCGCGCGGGGCGGGGCGCGCGCTTCGCACTGGTGCTGCGGCAACCCGCGCCGCTGTTGGCGACGACCGACGCCGGCAGCACGGTGGCCTCGCCCAAGGGACGCTTTTCCTACGCTGGCTTGAAGCGCGAAGACGACGTCACCGTCATCAGCGCCGCTGAAACCTATTTCGCCCGGCCGCGGGCGCGTCGCGATGGCCTGGACGAAATTGCCACTTTGTTCCGGCCATATTGGCAAGCCCGGCTGACCGGGATTGCCGCGCTGAAGGCGGGTCGCCATGGGGAATAAGGCGCAGCATGGACAAGCCATGGTGGAAGCGGTCGCGGGCCTGGCCGTGCTGGGCCTGCTTGCCACGGCCGTGCTCAGCGTCGCGCGCTTCCAATGGCAAGGCTTGTGGGCGTCCCATGCCGCTCGTACGCAGGCGTTTCGTTATGCCTTGGGAGACCGCGCTGGCGATGTGGCCGCGCCGGGATCGTCATCGTCATCGCTCTCCCGGGGCGGGGCGGTCCATGCCGCGGCACCGTTGCCACGATACGGCGGCGCCAATGTGCAAGTTATGCGCGCCGCGCGGGCGGCCGATTTTGTCGGCCCGGGTGGTCCGCGGGCTGCTGCCTTGCGGCGCGAACTCGGGGCCGAAGACCAGGGCATGGTGCACGCGCTTGCCTCCGTGCGTGTGTCGCCGCATCCCCATCACGGCACCGGCCTGATCGTGCGCCGTCATGCGGCGATTCTGGCCGACGCTGGGCATGCGGACAGCGATAGCGCGGTCCAGCGACGCATCGGGGCGTCGCGGGCGGCCTGGGCGGAAGCCGCGCGCGGCAGCCTGACGCCGGCACGCCAGGCACAGGCGCTATTGAAGCGCATCGATACGGGATGGCGTCGTCCGCCGCCGGATCTGGATTGGCTGGGGCCGTGGTCCGATCTGGTCCCCGCCGACCGGCTGCATCGTGCCGGGACAGGCACAGCAGGATGGCGTCCATGATGACCTTTCCACTGCCGGGCGGGCGTCCTCCGACGTTCGTGCGATCCGCCATTGCCGGCTTGCTGGCCGGCGCGGGCCTGCTGCCGTGGTCCTGTCCCGCCCATTCCTTGCCAGAGGGCGCGCGGCCGGAAATCGCGGGCTCTTTGGTGGCGCTGCCCGCGCTGCCGGCCGGTAGCCGCTACATGCCGCTAGGCGAGGCGATGTATATCCAGGGCTTGCCCTTGCACGCTTACATCTTCGATGCCCCTGTGGCGCCTTCCGAACTGGCGTCGTGGCTGACCGCTCGCCAGCCGGCGCTACGGGACATGTGGGTCATGCGCGATGCCGTCGTCCTGGCCGGTGTCGCGGATGGGCTGCATTGGGTGGTTCGCTTCGCCGATGCCGGCGTGGGCCGTACGCAAGGCACGATCTCCGCGCTGCCGATCGGAGGGCCTGCCGCGTCGGCCAATATGGATTCGCCCGATGCCGCCTATTGGCGGTTGCCAGGCGGACGGCTGCATTTCGAGCTCAGGTCGCGGGATGACGATGCAGCGGTCGTCCAGCAGGTATGGACGCACGTGGCCGCGCCGACGGCGCTGCGGCAAAGGCTGGCACGCGATCTGGCGAGAGAGGGATGGATAGGCTCGGTGGCCGGTGTGGAAACGCCGGATGGCGCCGCGAACCCTGACGGCTTCGCGGCGCCATCCGGCACGCGGCGGGGCATGCCACCGGACACGAGACAGGACGTCCAACACGGCGAACAACACGGCGAACAACACGGCGAGCAACACGGCGAGCAACACGGCGAGCAACACGATGTGCAACGGGACGTGCAACAGAACGGGCGACATGGCGCTCCGAACGCTGCGGCACAGGCCGCGCAGCGATGGTCGCGTGGCCGCGTGACGCTGCTCATTACCATCGCGCCCCTCGACCAGGGCAGCGGCATCACCGCGGTGATCCGCGTCGGAGCATAGGCGCCATGTTGGACCGCATCCCCCAACGCTGGCTGATGGCGGCCGTGACGGTCGCGGCCGGCGTGCTCGCCGCCTGGGCCGCGCGACAGCATATACAAGGCCGCATCGCCCAGATCGAGGCGGACGCCCAGGTGGCCACCGTCCCCCGCCTGGTGGCCGCCTACGACCTGACCCCCGGCACCCGTCTGGAAGAAGCCTATGTCGCCGTGCGCGATATCCCCACCGCATGGGCTCCCAGCGATGCCTTGGCGCCGGAGGACTTCGCCGCGTATACCTACAACGTTCTGGCGCATCCGCTGCGTCGCGGCGATCCGGTATTGCGCTCCCATCTGGTGCCACAAAAGTCCGCGCCTTTGTCGTCCCGCGTATCGGCGGGCCGTCGCGCCATCACCATTCCGGTGGACGATATCAATTCCCTGTCCGGCATGTTGCAGACGGGAGATCTGCTGGATCTTTACGTTTCCTTTGAGCATGGCCGGCGGCAGATCACGGCGCCGCTGCTGCAAGGCGTACTGGTTCTGGCCACGGGCCGGACTGGCGATGACGGCGAGGCGACGACGGGTGCGTACTCCACCATCACGCTGGACGCAGGCCCGGAAGACGCGGTGAAACTCGTCGCCGCCCGGCAAGCCGGCCGCATCACGGCCATCCTGCGCCATCACAGGGACGCCAATACCAACGCCACGGCGGCGCGCGGCGATCTGGCGGCGTTGCTGGGTATAGACGCCGCGGACGATGCGCCGCCGCCTCCCGTGCCTGTTCTGTATGGCGATCGACCCGATGGCCGCGCCAGCGAGCCGCGCGACGACGCTGATGCCGGCTCTCCCGGTTCCGGTTGGTTCGATGCCGATGTGCCCGACGAAGTCGTCAGCGCGGGCCGCACGCGCCCGGCTCCCCCTCCCGGCAGCGCGCGAAGAGGACGATCGAGGCCTTGAACATGCACTCTCATCACGCGTACGGTGATCCGGGGATCGGCGCGACCATGGCTACACGTCGGGGATTGCGACACGCGACGTTGCTGTGTTTGCTGTGCTCGTTGCTCGCGTCCTCGCCGGCATCGGCGCGCGCCGCCGCGGTCCTGGACATGCAGGTGGGCGAAACACGTGTGCTCGCCCATCCCGGCGTCAGCAGGGTCGCGGTGGGGCATGGCGAAATACTCCAGGCGGTTCCCGCGGATACCGCGGAGGTCATTGTCTTCGCACGTGCGGAAGGCGAGTCCTCGCTGCATGTCTGGGCTGGCAGGAAGCGCAGTGCCTATACCGTGCGCGTCGCGCCCGCGCGATCCCGCAGCATGCGAGCCGAGGTCGATGCGCTGCTGGCCCGCATTCCCGGCGCACGGGGCGAATCGATAGGCGACCAGATCGTGATCGAAGGCCATGATTTGTCGGACGCCGATCGGGCGCGTATCGCGGCCTTGGCCGAGCGCTATCCGCAGGTGATCGACTTCACCGGCAAGGTCGGATGGGATCGCATGGTCCTGCTGGACGTCAAGGTGGTGGAACTGCCGCGGTCGCGCCTGACCGAGCTTGGCGTGCGATGGGACGGTACGACACAGGGCGGCCTGATGGCGGGCTGGGCGCTGGATGCGGCGGCTTCCAGCCGCCTGAACGAGCGCCCCGGCGAATCGCCCGTGCCCGTTGCCTTGCGCGCCGCGCCGGGCGCCGGCTACGCCGGCATGAATATGCTGCTTTCCTCGCGCTTGAATCTGTTGGCGGAAAGCGGCGAGGCGGTCGTGCTCGCTCAGCCGCAATTGCTGGCGCGCAGCGGCTCTACCGCCGAGTTCCTTGCCGGCGGCGAAGTGCCGTATGCGACCGTGGACAAGGACGGCAACGCGTCCACGCTGTTCAAGCCTTACGGCGTGTCCTTGCGTATCACACCCACCATAGCGTCCAGCGGCACCGTGCGTTCGCGTATCGAAGTGGAAGCCAGCGCGGTCGATGCGACGGTGACCGGCAACGGCGGTCCGGCGCTGAAAACGCGGCGGGCCTCCACCGAGTTCAATGTCCGTTCCGGACGCACGCTGGTGATCGGCGGCTTTCTTTCGCGCGAGCGGCACACGCAATCCAGCGGCCTGCCCGGTTTGCGCGATATCCCCTTGCTTGGATGGCTGTTTGGCGCACGCCGCGATCAGTTCCGCGAGACGGAGCTGGCCATTTTCGTCACGCCCGTCGTGGTGTCCGAAGACCATGGCGTCATGCGCCGGACCACGGCGCAGGCCGACGAACGATTGCGCAACGCCTTTCCGGAGCCGCCACGCCTATTGACATCCGACCCGGCGGATCCCGCCGCGGCTTCCCCTGTTGGCGTCTGGGATCCCTACCGCGGCCCGGGCTCGCAATGGTCCGAGCCGAACGTGCGCACGGGCGCCAATCAATATGACTTCAAGGACTGAATCGTGCTGGAAATCGAACTCCAATTCGAGGATGGCACGCACCGTATCGTGCGTGTCGCGCCTCCGGTCACTTTGGGTAGAGGCCCTCATTGCGGGATACGGATCCGGCATTGGCGCGTAGGTCGCGAACACGCGCGTCTGCTTGTTTCCGGGCAGGACGTAGTCATCGAAGACGCCGGTACGCTGTCGGGCACCTTGGTCAACGGCAAGCGCATTGCACGGTATGGGCCCTTGACGTCGACGGATGAGGTCCTGGTCGGCCCCTGCCTGATGAAGGTGCGCCGCGAGCCGTTCCTTGCCATGCTGGCGGACGCGCCGCCGCATGGGACGGAAGCCATGCCCTTGCCGGCATCATCGGAGATTCCACTGACCGGACCCACCTTGCGTGATGCCGCCGTGGACCGGCAAGTCTATGGCGCGGATAGCGATCTGCGATCCGCGATCGAGTTGCTGCCGCATCGGCAGCGACTGCAGTCCGCGTTGCTCGATGCGCTCGACTTGCGGCGCCGCGATGTCGCGAAGATGAGCGACGGGCTCTTGCGCAGCGAAGCCACCGAACGTCTGCTTGCCATCGTCCGCGCGGATACGCAGCTTCCCGACGGTATCGATCCGGAAGCCTTGATGCGGGACGTGCTGGACGAAGCCCTGGGTTTCGGCCCGCTGTCACCCTTGCTGCAGGATCCACGCATCACGGAAATCATGGTCAACCGCTACGACGAAATCTATGTGGAGCGCGAGGGCCGTCTGGTCCGCCATGCGGCCGTCTTCAGCAGTGAGCAAGCGGTGTTGAGGGTGCTGGAACGCATCGTGGCGCCGATAGGACGCCGCATCGACGAAAGTTCTCCCATGGTCGACGCGCGCCTGGCCGACGGATCCCGGGTGAACGCGGTGGTGGCGCCCGTAGCGCTGAAGGGCGCCAGCCTGACCATACGCAAGTTTCCACAGCGGGCGCTCGGCATGCAGGACCTCGTATCGCGCGGCTCCCTGGACTCGTCCATGGCCGACTTCCTGGCGCGCTGCGTCGCCGGGCGGCTCAACATTGTCGTATCCGGCGGTACGGGATCGGGCAAGACGACACTGCTGAATATTCTCTCCAACGCCATTCCCTGCGGCGAACGCATCATCACCATCGAGGATGCCGCCGAGCTGCGCCTGCGCCACGCCCACGTCGTGGCGTTGGAGGCGCGGCCCGCCAATATGGAGGGCCGCGGCCACATCACCATACGCGACCTGGTACGCAATGCCCTGCGCATGCGGCCCGATCGCATCGTGGTGGGCGAGTGCCGTGGCGCGGAGGCCTTCGACATGCTGGCGGCCATGAACACCGGCCACGAAGGATCGCTGACCACGCTGCATGCCAACAGTCCGCGCGACGCGCTGGGCCGGCTGGAAACCATGATCCTGATGGCCGGCATGGACCTGCCGTTGGCGGCCGTGCGTGAACACATCGCGTCCAGCATCCATCTGATCGTGCAGCAGGCCCGGCTGCCCGACGGCCGGCGCCTGATAACGGCGATCGTCGAAGTGACGGGAATGGAGGCCGGCCGTATCCAGACCCAGCCGCTGTTCATACACGAGAGCGGACGCGCGGGGGGCGGGTTCGCGGGATGCGGAACGATGCCCACCTTTGCCGATGCGTGGCGGGAAGCGGGCCGGCCGCTCGATCCCGGGCTATTTACGGGTCGTACACCGTTGGCACCGTTGGCACGCACCGCCCTCGATGACGGTATCGCCCGAGCCGAAAGCGGGCGGACGCGTCGCGCGCACGGCATGCCGCGCACGGATGCGCCATGATATGGCTGGCGGCACTGGCCGCGACATGCTGCGTGACGGCGGCCTGCTGGGGTGTTTCCGGCTGGCTTGCCGGGGCCTGGTCGCGCTACCGGCAGGTTTATACCGACGACGCCGGGGCGCGATTGGGCGAGGTCTTTCTCTTCGTCGACCCGCGCCAGCTATGGGCCATCAATCTGGCCTTGTGCTGCACGGCCGCCCTGGCGGCCTACGCGGCCAGCGGCAGCGCCGTGATTGCCATGGCGGCGGGTCTGGCGCCGATCCGGGCGCCGCAAGTCCTGATCGGCGTCTTGAGGCGCCGACGGCAGCATCGCTTCGACGCTCAGTTACCCGACATGCTGTTGGCGCTGGGTTCCAGCCTGCGTGCCGGGACCAGTTTGGCGGGAGCCTTGCGGCAGCTGGTGGAGCATTGCGAGGCGCCGCTATCGCAGGAATTCGGCCTGATCCTGCGGGAGCAGCGCCTGGGCGTTTCCTTCGACCAGGCGCTGCTCAATCTGCGGGCGCGCATGCCCGGCGAGGCCACCGGCCTCGTCGTGGCGGCGCTGCGTATCGCCGCGCACACCGGCGGCAATCTGGCCGAGGCGCTGGACCGGATCGCCGCCGTGTTATCCGCGCGTCTCCAACTTCAGGAGCGCATCCGCACCCTGACGGCCCAAGGCCGCCTGCAGGCCTGGATCGTCGGAGCGCTGACGCCTTGCCTGGCGATCGTGCTGACCTGGCTGGATCCGGCCTCGATGTCCTTGTTGTGGCATACCCGGGCCGGATGGGGCGCGCTGGGCATCATCGTCATGCTGGAAGCAGCCGGCATCATGTGGATACGGCGCATCGTAAACATCAACGTCTGACTAGGGCGGCAACACCATGCATATCCTGGCTCTGATGATGGCCGCGCTTTTCGCGGCGGGGGCATTCCTCTTGTTGCGGCCGCTGTTCCGGCCGGCCGGGCGCAGCCATCCGGCGGCGGGGCGGCTGCCGCCGGCGTGGCGGGCGGCGTGGCCTTGTCTGGAGCTCCTGGCGCCCTTGGCCGCGTCGCTGTTGTCCTGGCGCCGGCGCAAACGCCTGGCCACGCAGTTGCTGCGCGCCGGGCTGCCAGGCGCCCTGGCGCCCGGCCAGGTCGTGGCCGCGCAGTGGTTATGCGCGGCCGCGAGCGCCACGGCCACCCTGGCGCTGCTGCTCGGACTGGACTACGGTTCGGATCGCCACCTGCTCCTGCCGATCGCATCTGGCGCCGCCATGACCGGGGCCGCCATGCCATGCCTGTGGCTGCGCGCGGAAATCAGGCGCCGCCGCGGGCGCATGGCGCGCGAACTGCCGTTCCTGATGGATATGACCACGTTGTGCGTGGAATCCGGCTTGAATCTGCAAGGCGCCTTGAAGCAGGCGGCGGAGCAGGGCCCGGACGGCCCCTTGCGCGACGAGCTGTTGCTCGCATTGGCGGATATGCGCGCGGGCCTGCCGCGCTTGCAGGCGCTGTACGCCTGGTCAGATCGTGTCGATCTGCCGGGCGTGCGCGCGCTCACCGCCGCGCTGGCCCAGGCCGATACGCTCGGGATGAGCCTGGGGCCGGTCTTGCGGGCGCAATCCGAACGCCGCCGCGCGGAGCGATTTCAACAAGCGGAGAAACTTGCCATGCAAGCGCCGGTCAAGATGCTGTTCCCGCTGGTCTGCTGCATCTTTCCCTGCACTTTTGTGGTGCTGGCCTTTCCGATCGCGGTCCAGTTTTGGCAGGCCTTGCAATGAGCGGCGTAGCCCGAGGCGCCGTCGCCGGAACGCAAGGCTGCCGCTTGCGGATACTGCGCGCGAGTGGATGGGGCGGGCGCCTGCGCGGCCTGCTATGCCGGCGCAGGCCGCGGCCCGGGATAGGGCTGTGGCTGACGCCATGCCGAGCCGTGCATACCTTCGGAATGAAATACCCGCTGGACCTCGTATTCCTGGACGGGAGCGGCCGCGTGGCGGCCGTCGTCGCGGGCCTCCGGCCCTGGCGGGTGGCGCTATGCCTGCGTGCCGTGTCCGTCGTCGAGCTGGAAGCCGGCGCCGTCGATCTCGAAAACGGAGGTATAGGCCGGATAGAAGCTGCTATACAGGATGCCGAACGCCGCAATGCTGACGGGAACCTGCACCGTATTCACCAGGGTCTGCGACACGTCCAGCGAAATCAAGGTACTGGCGCAGAAGTCAATGCCCAGGAACACCGCGGCCCAGGTCAAACCGTAGACCAGGAAGGCCCACTTGTTGCGCCAGCAGGCAACACCGGAGAAGAACAGCGCCTGCGGCAGCTTGACGTTGTGCCAGGCCACCAACACCGGTGCGTGCCAGAACAATGCGCCGATGATCAGGTAAAGCACGCCGAAGACCAGCAGGGCGGTGTGCAGGGTTTCGAAGAAGGGCACATAGTCATTGGTGACCGATGCGGCCCGGATGCCGTCCGCGAGTTCGTTCGAGAACGGTACGAAAGCGATAAGACCGGCCAGCATGCAGAGGCCGGCGTACAAGCCCCCGAGGATAAGCAGCTTCTTCAGCACCCCGGGCTTCTGCAAGGGCTTCAGCCACATGGACGGCAGCATGGTGCGGTCGGCTTCGATGTGCTTGCAGGCCGACAGCGTCATCAATGTGACGCAGGGCATCAGCGCGGTGCAGAAGAGCGGGCCGATGGGCACCGTGAACATCGCGAACAGCAACAGCAGGCTGACGACGAGGGACCACGTGAACAACGCCAGCGGCTGACGCATGAATAGCCGGAACCCGTCTCGCGCCCATTGCCATCCGGCGGTTGCAGGTAAGGATGCTGCTTGCATTTTCCTCTTTGCTTATCTCTTTGCTTATGCTGCCAAGCACATAGTCATGTTTGAATTATGGAGCCAGCCCGCGTCAGGGCAAGGTCGGCGGTGTTTCGCGGTGGCGCGCGAGCAACACTCGCTCGAAATGCCGCGGGTCGTGGGGTTTCAAAGTCTGCGCGGGCCGCGGCAAATGGAAGTCGTACAGCCGGGACAGCCAGAACCGCAGGGCCGCGCCGCGCAGCATGGCCGGCCACGCCTGCCGTTCCTGTTCCGTGAACGGGCGTTCGCTGGCATAGGCGCTCAGCCAGCTTTGCGCGAGTTCCGGCACGATCTGCCCCGTCTCGCGCACGATGCACCAATCGTTGATGCTGACCGCCACGTCGAACAGCCAGGTATCGCAGCCGGCGAAGTAGAAATCGATAAATCCGCCCATCAGCGGGTTCTCGAACGTGCCGGCGAACAGCACATTATCGCGGAACAGGTCGCAATGGGCGGGCCCGCTGGGCAGGCCGCGCCACAAAGGGCTCGCCGCCGCGGCAATCTGCTCGTCCAGGCTTTGCCGCAGCAGTTCATCCTGGGGCTGATCCAGGAAAGGCCGTACCTTGGGCGCTGTTTCCCGCCACCAGGACAGGCCGCGCAGATTCGGCTGGCGCAGCGGCAGGTCGCGCGCCGCGATGTGTGCCAGGGCCAGCGTGCGGCCGGTCAGCGCGCAATGCAGCGGTCCGGGCGCCGGCTCGTAGCCGCCAGGCAGCCTGGTGACGATGGCGCAGGGCTTGCCGTGCAGGTCGACCAGCCGGGAGCCGCCGCGGCTGGTCTGCGGCTGCGGCACCGGCACGCCGCGACCGGCCAGCTGGTGCATCAGCTCGATATAGAAGGGCAGCTGTTCCCGGGTAAGCACCTCGAATACCGTCAATACGTACTCGCCGGCAGTCGTGGTCAGGAAGTAGTTGGTATTTTCGATTCCGGCCGTAATGCCCTGCAGGGAAACCAATTCCCCCAGCTCGAATTGCGTCAGCAGGCTGCGGGCGTCGTCGTCGGTGACGGATGTGAATACGGCCATGGAGGATGCGGCTAAGGTTGTCGGGTATCGTCGGCCGCGCCAGGCTGCGGCGGCGCAATTTTAGACCACCCGGCGCGGTCGCCCGGCGCCACGGCTAAAATGGCTGCATCTTCCCTCCAGGTTCTGTCCGTGCTTTCTTCCGACTGGCGGCTGTGCGTCGCGCCCATGATCGATGTCACCGATCGCCATTGCCGCTATTTCCATCGGCTGCTGGCGCCACGCGCACGCCTGTATACCGAAATGATCACCACGGGGGCATTGCTCCATGGCGACGTCGCGCGGCACCTGGACTTCGACACCGCCGAGCATCCCGTCGCCTTACAGCTGGGCGGCAGCGAGCCGGACGCCCTGGCCCACGCCGCCCGCCTCGGGCAGCGCTGGGGCTATGACGAAATCAACCTGAACTGCGGCTGTCCTTCGGAGCGCGTCCAACGGGGCGCCTTTGGCGCATGCCTGATGGCTGAACCCGATCTGGTGGCGGACTGCGTCAAGGCCATGCAGGACGCGGTTGACGTCCCCGTTACCGTCAAGCACAGGCTCGGGCTGGATTATGACGACTCGTATGCCTTTGTCCGCGATTTCGTCGGCAAGCTCTACGACGCCGGCTGCCGCGTCTTCATCGTGCACGCGCGCAATGCGGTGTTGAAAGGCCTGTCGCCGAAGGACAATCGCGAGATTCCGCCCCTGCGCTACGATGCCGCCGCGCAATTGAAGCGCGACTTTCCCGACTGCGTCGTGGTGTTGAACGGTGGCCTGGCCGATGCCGGGACGGCGGCGCAGGCGGGCGACGGATTCGATGGCGTCATGCTGGGAAGGGCGGCCTGGCATACCCCGCGCGTGCTGTCGGAGCTCTCCATGCGCTTCTGGCCCGGCAGCCGACTGCCGGGCGATGCGCAGGTGGTCGATGCCATGACGCGCTACGCCGCGCAGGCCGTGGCGCGCGGCGTTCCTTTGCGTGTGATCGTGCGGCCCTTGCTGGGCCTGGTGAACGGACAGGCCGGGGCCCGTCGCTGGCGCCGCATGCTGTCCGATGCGGCCGCCCTGAAATCGGATGATCCAGGGCTGATCTATGAAGCCTGGCGCAGCGTCTCCCACCCCGCGGCACGGCATGCCGAACCGGTGGAGCTGGAGTAGCCGGCTGGATTTGCCAGCCGGACTTGCACGCTAGATTTCCTTGGACGCCGCGCTTTCCTCGTCCATGGGCCAGTCGCGGATATAGGCCTTGAGCATATTGTTCTCGAAGCGCTGCGCATTCACGATGGCCTGCGCCATGTCGTAGAAAGAGATCACGCCCATCAGCATGTTCCCGTCCATGACGGGGATGTACCGCGCGTGCTTTTCCAGCATCAGGCGCTGCACTTCTTCCGCGCTGGTATTGGGCGTAACGCTGACCGGCGCATCGTCCATGATGGCGCGGATCGTGGTGGCGCCCAGCGTGCCGCCGTTGCGGTTCAGGTGCTGGATGATCTCACGGAAGGTCAACATGCCGGCCAGCATGCCGGATTCCATGATCACGAGCGAGCCGATGTCCTGCAGGCTCATGGTTTCCACGGCCTTGCTGACAGGAGTATCGGGCGAGGCCGTATACAGGGTGTCACCCTTGACGCGAAGAATTTCGCTGACTTTCAACATGATGTCCTCCATGGGCTGCTGCCCAGGCTTATTTTTTGACGGCCTCGATCTTCACGACGTCCGCCGAGCCATTCCGGGTATTTTGCGCCTCCTGCATCAGATCTTCCAGCGTCGGCGCTGCGTCTGTCGTAAGAATGGCGCGGGCGGTGCGCAGGATTTCCGGCGATTCGCGTAGCCGTGCCTGGTGGCGATCGAGCAGGAAACGGTCGAAAAGCGGCGCCAGGGCGGCACGGCGCGGGTCGCAGGCCAGTATCCAGCGCTGCTCCTGCGTGCGCACCACCATGCCCAGGTCGGCCAGCGCTTCCAGGACGGCGTTGAGTTCGTCATGATGCAGATGCAAATCGACGGCAAGACGGCTGGCGCTGCGGCCGGGCGGGTTGGCGCCCATATTGCGATACAGGCAACGCAGTACCTCGACGGCGTCGACGAAGGCCGCGCCCGGCTCGCGGTTGATGTCCCAGCGGCCCACGCGGATCATGGGCAGGCTGGCCGCGACGGTGGCGCCGAACAGTACGGCCAGCCAGGACAGGTAGATCCACAGCAGAAAGATCGGCAGGGTGGCAAAGGTGCCGTAGATGACCGTATACGTGGGAAAGCGCGTCAGGTAATAGGCGAAGGCCGATTTCATGAGCTCCAGCACGATGGCGGTGCCGAAGCCGCCAGCCAGGGCGTCGGTCCATAGCACGCGGCGGTTGGGCACGACGATGAACAACGCGGCGAAGCCCAGTCCCGTCAGCGCCAGGGGCAGGAAAGACACCGCCAGCCCGATGAAATTCGGCACGTCCCTGACCAGTCCCAGCGATTCCCGCGCCAGGAAGGACGTGCCCCAGAGGCTGGCGCCCGCGACCACCGGCCCCAGCGTCAGGACCGCCCAGTACATCAGGGCGCGCTGCGACAGCGGCCGCTGCCGGGTGACGTGCCAGATATCGTTGAAGGTCTTGTCGATCGTCATGATCAACAGAATCGACGTGACCAGCAGCAGCCCGCCGCCGATGGCCGTCAGGCGGCTGGCCTGGCGCGCGAACTGGTTCAGGTAATTCATGATGTTGTCCGACACCGCGGGCGGCATCAGGCTGTGCGTCAGGAAGTCCTCCAACGCGATCCGGAATTCCTGGAAGACGGGGAAAGCCGTAAACAGCGACAGCACCACGGCCAGCATGGGCACGATGGCCAGGACGGTGGTAAACGTAAGGCTGGATGCGACCTGGAGCAGCTGTTCTTCACCCGCGCGCTGCGAAGCGAAACGCAGCACCTTCCCCACCCGGCTTACCCACGAAGCGCGGTGGTTTGGAGACTCCGGTTCCGCGTCCGCGGCGGCCGTTTCGACGGGCGGTTTCATGCGGCGATAATAGCAGCATGGATATCGAACTCAACCGTAACTTCCGGCTAGCCTGCATTCTGACCCTGCTGGCGCTGGCGATATTGTGCGTAGTATGGGAGACCGTCGCGGCGCCGCTGCGGCCGGGCGGCTCCTGGCTATTCCTGAAGGCGGTGCCGCTGTTGCTGCCCTTGCGGGGTATCGCGCGCGGCAACCTGTACACCTATCAGTGGGCGTCCATGCTGATACTGCTGTATGTCATGGAGGGCGCCGTGCGGGTGATGTCCGACACCGCCACGCTTTCGGCCGTATTGGCTGGCGCGGAACTTGCACTGTCGCTGGCATTTTTCGCCTGCGCCGTGCTGTATGTGCGGCCCGCCAAGCAGGCGGCCCGCCGTCGCCGATCGCCGGCCGCCTGATCCTGACCAAGGCAATCCGGCCGCCGGCGCCGCCGCGGCGCCGGCCATCGCGGCGCGCTGTCCGTCATTGATCCCTTTATAGGGTAGGAATTATGTCCGCTGTATCCGAAACGCCCGTGCCTGCCGCCCTGGCCACGGCGCTGGACCAGTTGCCGATGAGCAACTCCTTCGCCGCCTTGCCGGACGCTTTTTACACCAGGCTGAACCCGCAGGGGCTGAATGCGCCCAGGCTGGTACACGCGAACGAAGACGCCGCGGCGTTGATCGGCCTGGCGCCGGAAGCCTTGCGTACGCAGGCTTTCCTGGACGTCTTCTCCGGCCGGGTGCCGCTTCCGGGCGGGGATAGCCTGGCGGCGGTCTACAGCGGTCACCAGTTCGGTGTCTGGGCGGGCCAGTTGGGCGATGGCCGCGCCCATCTGCTGGGCGAGGTCGACGGCCCCAACGGGTCCTGGGAGCTGCAGCTAAAAGGCGCCGGCATGACCCCTTACTCCCGGATGGGCGACGGCCGCGCCGTTCTTCGGTCGTCGGTACGCGAGTATCTGGCCAGCGAGGCCATGCACGGTCTGGGTATTCCGACCACCCGCGCCTTGGCGCTGGTCGCTTCCGACGATCCCGTCTACCGGGAAACCGTGGAAACGGCGGCCATCGTGACCCGCATGGCGCCCAGTTTCGTGCGGTTCGGCTCTTTCGAGCATTGGGCGGCGCGCCGCCAGCCGGACATGCTGCAGACGCTGGCCGACTACATCATCGACCGCTTCTATCCCGAATGCCGCCGCCCGGTGGCGGGGGCGAGCCCGGCGGCCAATGCGCCCCTGGTACGGCTGCTCGACGCGGTCATGGTGCGTACCGCCAAATTGATGGCCCAATGGCAGTGCGTGGGCTTTTCCCATGGCGTGATGAACACCGACAATATGTCCATCCTGGGACTGACGCTGGATTACGGTCCTTACGGGTTCATGGATGCCTTCCGGTTGGATCATGTGTGCAATCACTCGGACACGGAAGGGCGCTATGCCTGGAACCGCCAGCCTTCCGTGGGGCTGTGGAACCTGTACCGCCTGGCCGGCAGCTTCAACAGCGTGGGGCAGGACGCGGACGCCCTGAAAGCGGTGCTGGACCGCTACGAAGCCGTTTTCAGCCGCGCTTTCCACGATGGCATGGCCGCCAAGCTGGGATTGGGCGTGTGGCGCCCCGAAGACGAAGCGCTGCTGGATGATCTGCTGCGGCTGATGCATGAGCAGCGCGCCGACTTCACCCTGGCGTTCCGCCGGCTATCCAACGCCGTGCGTGGCGATGCGCAGCCCTTCGTGGACCTGTTCATCGACCGCGACGCCGCGCGCGCATGGCTCGAGCGCCTGCTGCGTCGCCAGGAAGGCGCGCCGGGCGCCGCCGAAGATCGCGCGGACGCCATGGACCGGGTCAATCCGCTGTACGTGTTGCGCAACCATCTGGCCGAACTGGCCATCCGCGCGGCCGCTCAAGGGGATGCCAGCGTGATCGATGCGCTGCTGCGCGCGCTGCGGGATCCCTATACCGAGCGACCGGAGTTCGCCCAATATGCCGGGCTGCCGCCGGACTGGGCAGGCGATCTCGAAGTCAGCTGCTCATCCTGAACGCGGCTTCCGCGCGACGAAAATTGCGAAAACTCAGTTCTTTGCGATAAGGAGTGTATAGATTGTTGCAACGTGTGGAAATTTGGTGCATTCTCGCCCATGGGAAGAAGCGGCAACTATGAGAGACGAATTCCGATAGTTGCCATCTTTTGGCGCCGTTTTCGCATTGTTACCAATGATAGAATTGCGCCGCTGCTCAAGCAGCATCCTGCCTGTTCACAGCGGCTGGGCCCTATGGACCATGCAGTTCATAGGCCGATTTCCGGGGATATATCGTGCAAACGCAAGCAGCAGACGGCGTGTTATGTATCGGTCTGTTAGAGGATGATGCGGACTTTCGGGAAGAGCTGAAGCTCGGCCTCGGCGGATACGGCTTTCGCGTCAACTTCGCGTGCGCCAGTGCCGCGGATTTCTACCGGCATATGGAAAGCCAACCCTGCGACGTCGTCATCCTGGACGCCAACGTGCAGGGCGGGGAAGACGGTTTTTCGGTGGCGACCCGGCTGCGGGCCCTGCATGCCGTCGGCATCGTCATGCTGACGGGCCGCGGCGCGCTGGAAGACCGCGTACGCGGCCTGGAAGGCGGGGCGGACATCTACATCACCAAGCCGGTCGACCTGCTGGAACTGAGTTCCGTCATCCGCAGCCTGGCGCGACGCATGCGTCTGTCCCGCAACGCCGCGCCGCAGCCGGTGGCGGAACGTGGCAACCAGAACTGGAGCCTGCAGGACGGTGGTTGGATCCTGGTGTCGCCGGACGGTGGCAGCCTGCACTTGAGCGCCCAGGAGCGCGTTTTCCTGAACGCATTGATCGAAGCCAGCGGCAATGTCGTCAGCCGCCAGGCGCTGTCGGAGCTGTTCAGCCCCGCCAATCCCAGCGAGTTCGAGCTGCGGCGCATCGACGTACTGGTCAGCCGCCTGCGCGCCAAGGCGCAATCCGGCGGCATGAAACTGCCCGTGCTGTCCGTGCGCGGACAAGGCTACGTTTTCGCGGCCTGAGCGGCCTGGTTGGCTCCTAGCGCACTTTGCTGACGGGCAGCGCGATCGTGAAGCGCGCTCCTTTGCCCGGTTCGCTTTCAACGGTCAATGTGCCGCCCTGGCGTTCGCAGATCTTGCGCACCAGGAAAAGACCCAGCCCGAGCCCCTTCGTTTCGCGATGGGCGGCGCGGCGGAAGTGCGGGTCGAAAATGCGCGCCTGATCTTCCTTTTCGATGCCGGGGCCGCGGTCGGCGACCGCGATCCAGGCGGTGCGTTCGCCCGGGGTGGTCACCGTACCCACCTGGATAACGATAGGCTGGTCGGCCGGCGAGTACTTCACCGCATTGTGGATCAGGTTGCGCAGCACGACGCCGGTCAGCGGGCCGTCGCACCAGGCTGGCGCCGGCGTGGGCGCTTCGAGCTGCAGGCGATGCGCCACGTCGTTCTGGATCGCGGCTACGACATCGGCCGCCAGGCGGGCCAGATCGACGACTTCGTGGCGGGGCGCGACGGCTTCATCGTAGGCGCTTTCCTGCACCAGCAATTGGTCCATCAATTCGCTGATCCGGGCCACGGCGCGCCCGATGCGCTGCAGGCGGCTGTCGATCTGTTCATCGCTGCCTTCCAGCACCATTTCCAGGGATTGCACCGCGGCGCTGATGGTGGCCACCGGCGAGCGCATTTCGTGCGACAGCAAGGCATTCATCTGGCGCTGCCGCTCCAGGACTTCGTTGAGCATGGATAGCCGTGCTTCGATTTCCCGTTGGCCGGCGGCCAGCGATGCCGGCGTGGCTTTTACCTCCGTGCGCGGGCCGGCATGCCTGCCCAGGGCCGATCCCGCATCGCCCAGCGAGCTGCGTCGTGCCGGCATGGCGGCCGCCGCCAGCACGACCAGCAGCGCGATGCCGCCGCATGCGGCCGCGAGCACGGCGAACGCCGGCGCGACAGCCGCCGGGCTTGCCTGGACGTAGAAGGCGACCGCATCCACGGCGTAGGCGACGCAGAGCGCCGCGATCGCCGCCACCCATGCGGCGATCTTGAAAATCATCGCCCATAAGGGCGCCCTGCGTCGGCGCAGCGCGCATCCCGCCATCCACAGCACGGCGCTCGCGCCCAAGCCCAGGCAGGCGGCCGACATGCCGGCTTGCGCGGCCGGCGGCACCCATGCAGCCAGCAATCCCCACAGCAATGCGACCCGCGCGGCTTGCGACAGCAGGAGCAACAGCGTGGCGATAGGCGGGAAACCGGTGCGGCGCCTGGCCGCGACCACCAGGATGGCGATCAGCACGGCGGCAGCCAGGCCGGCCAGACTGGCACGGTGCGAGTTCAAAAGCGCGCCGGCGGCGGCCGGATACCAGGAATCAGGATTCATGCAGACTTCGTAGGGGCCGGTGCGGTGTGCGGCAGACGTGGTGCGTGCGGCACCTCGCGATAGTGCCTTGGCGTTAGTTTGCGCGGAAGTATAGCGGCATGCTTGCTGAAGAGCGTCGCATCGCCGTGCCGCGGCGCATCAATGGGGCCACGCCGGGCCGCGGGCACGGCGCCGCGTTGCCGGCCTGCGGCTTCAGGGCCGCGGGCCCGGCGGCCGCAGTCTTGGGCTGGCGCCCGCCGCGGCAGGTTCAGGCGGGCAGGGTCTCGGCGGCATAGCCGACGAGCACGATGCCCTGGCGCGCCAGGAATGCCGCGGTATCCTCGTCCGCGCGGCCATCCGCGTAGACTTCCACGCCCAGGCCCTTCGCCGTCTCACGGACGGACGCCGCCAGATGCCGGCTGCCGGGGCTGCGCGCCATGGCCTCCACGAACGACGCGCCCAGCTTGACGTAGGCGACGGGCAGTTCATGCAGGCGGGTCATGACGCTGAAATCGTCCGCAAGGCGGCTCACGCCGATGCGCGCGCCAACCTCGCATACCACTGTGCACAGCGCGCGCACGTGGTTGAAATTTTCCAGCAGCCCGCGCGCTTCCACTTCCAGCACCAGGCGTCCCGCCTGCGCCGGCCGGTCCCCCAGCATCTGGCCCAGGCGCGGCAGGAAGTTGGACTGTCCCAGCGACGGCAGGGCCAGCGCGACCGACAGGTCGCCGCCGTGCGACACCAGCCAATCCAGCGCCAGCCGTATGGCCTGGATGTCGCATTCGGGCGACAGGCTCAGCCGGATCGCCGCCGGCATGAATACGTGCGCGGGGATGGGCGCCTGCGCGTCGGCGTCGTGCAGCATCAGCGTGCCTTCATGGCGCAGCGTGACGCCGTCCGCGACCCGCAGCGCCTGGGACGTCAGTGAAAAGCGGTGCTGCTCCAGCGCCATCACCAGGGTGTCGCGCCATTGCAGCTCGCCGGCGGTCTCCGTGGTGCCCAGCGGCTCGGCGCCGACGGGAACGTCCGTATCGGCGCTCTCCGCGCGCATCAGCGCGTGGTCGAGCAGGGCCAGCAATTCGCTGGCGTGATCGCCGCGTGAGTACGGAGCCACTGCCAGCGCCCAGCGGCACCACTGGTTCTCGCCCAGCGACACGCGCAGCGCGCGCAGCTCCTGCCGCAATTGCTCGGCCAGCGGCCCGGCCTGCGACGCCGGCACGCCTTGCAGCAGCAAGGCGAAGTCCGAGCCGTTCAGACGGGCCAGCAGATAGGGTGGTACGTGGTGCCGGCCCAGCTTCTGGTCGAGCCTGAGGCCGACCGACCGCAGCCATTGGTCGGTGATGTCGCGCGGCATATGGCGATTGATGGCGGCCAGATCGCGCTGGCGGAACATCAGGACATGGCCCGATTCGGCGTTCGAATCCTGCCTGCCGGCGGTCAGGGCGCGGCGCAGCTCGTTGAAGAAGTATTTGCGATTGGGCAGTCGCGTGACGGCGTCCAGGTTCAATTCCAACTGCAGCGATTCAATGCGCGCGTGGGCCTCTTCCGCCGTCATCCGCAGCCTTGCGCGCGCCTCGGCCAGCGCATCGGCCACGTCGGCGACTTCGCGCCAGGGAGGGAGGGCAACGGGCGGATCGGAATCGCCCCGCGCCAGGGCGCGCACTTGCGCGCTGATGCCTTGCAGTACCCGTTTCTGCAGGCGGCGAACCATGCCTCTGGCGTACACCAGCCAGCACAGGCCGGCGAACCCGACCAGCAGCGCCAGGCCGACCGAATGTCGCCACAGCGCCCGTAGCGCCTCCGTATCGTCGGCGATGACGGTAACGGTGCCCGGGACGCCTTCCACGGTCTTGAATGACCGCGCCGCGGCGGGCGGCCGCGGCGCGATCAAGGAGGCGAACCAGTCGGGCACCGCGCCGGGCGGATCCTGCTTGACGTACTCGAATGCCGGTCCGCCGCGGACTTCGATGCGCCGATAGGCGCCGCTGGCGAAAATGTCCCGCGCCACAGCGCGCCAGGTATCCTCATCGCCGGCCGGTTCGCGGCCGAATACCGCGGCCAGCGTGGTGGCGGCGATCTCGCCGCGGGCACGCAATTCATCGCCAAGGTACCGGCGCGCCGCATCGATATTCAGCATCTGCGAGCCGATAAGGAGCAGCGCCGTTACCGCGGCGACGCTGACGAGCAATTGGCGCAATAGGGACATAGGGGACTGCGCGTTCCATCGTTGGGGGCAGGCTCGTGCCGGCCGCCGTACCGCCGTGCCGGGATAGGCGCGCATAGTGTAGGGCGTTTTGGCGGATCGCAGGCCGTCCCGGCCCGCCGCCGGTTATTGCGCGAGCTCTTCGCGCTCGCGGCCGTAGACTTCGACGCGGTTGCGGCTGCCGCTCTTGGCCCGGTACAGCGCCATGTCGGCGCGCATCAAAAGCGTGT
The DNA here is from genome assembly GCF_965137885.1 of Bordetella sputigena. Classification (NCBI taxonomy): domain Bacteria; kingdom Pseudomonadati; phylum Pseudomonadota; class Betaproteobacteria; order Burkholderiales; family Alcaligenaceae; genus Bordetella; species Bordetella sputigena. Next base: position 87,184 of record NZ_CBCSCA010000012.1, on the reverse strand, counting down.
CGAGCGACACGCCGGGCTCGTGCATCGCCAGGCCCAGGGAAATCGTCATGCTGAGCGGGCCGCCTTCCAGCAGGCCTATCTTCATGCCGGCGACGGCCTGGCGCAGGCGTTCGGCCGCCACCAGCGCCGCCGGCAGATCGGTATGCGGCATCAGTACGGCGAATTCCTCGCCGCCGAAGCGGCCGATGATGTCGCTGTCGCGCAAGGTATTGGTGATGGTGTCGGTGACGCGGCGGATTGCCTGGTCGCCCACGTGGTGGCCGTAACGGTCGTTGATCGATTTGAAGTGGTCGATGTCGATCAGCAGCGCCGCCAGCGGATGCGGGTACCGGCGGCATTGCAGGATCTGCGCCTCGGCGGTTTCCATGAATGCCCGCCGGTTCTTCAAACCGGTCAGCGGATCCGTATTGGCCAGCCAGACCAGCTGGCGGGTGCGATGCGCGACCGCCGATTCCAGGCGGGCGTTGGCCTGCGCCATGCGCTGGTTGAAATGGCGCGCGTGGCGATTCAGCACCAGCAGCCAGATCGCCAATATTCCGCTGCAGAGCAGCAGGCCGACGAAAGACCATTGCAGTCGCTTGAAGCCGTCCGCCACCGCCGTATTGTGCTGGGTGGTGTCGCCACGCTGGGCCTGGTGTACGGCGCCGCCCAGGCGGTCGACCAGCATGCGCGCTTCGTCCGCATGGTCGGCCAGGTCTTTCGCCGCGGCGCGGATGCGCTCCGCGTCGCCGGTATCGGCGGCGTCGCGCCAGGTCCTGAGACGATCGTCCAGCATCTGCACATCGACCCGCGCCGCCGGCAACGAACGCACCAGGGCGACGCCCGGGGCGCTTTCGGCAGTGCCGGGATTGACGAAGGTGGCCAGCGCCTGCAGGTTCTGCACGAACTCCTTGTAGTCCCCGCCGGCCACGGTCTTCTGGGCATCCGCGATCAACCGGTTCATCTGCGATACCAGGCGGTAGCTGTACAGGCCGCTATCGGCGCCGCCCGGCTGGGACACCACTCGCGATTGGCTGAACAGCGTGGCCCCCGTTAGCAATGCCAGCACCGCCATGGTGGCCAGCAAGGAAATGAGCGCGAGCGCCAGCCCGCGCCGCCGAGGAGTCGGGGCCGCGGCGTGCCAGGTCTCGTCCTGCGGAAGGCCGGACTCTTTGGCGGTCGCGGGTTGCGGGGGGGTCATGGATGCGCTGGACGATGCAAGCGGTCAGGTCCGCGCGGGGCGGGCCCGCGGGGCAACCGGCCGCCAGGCCATGGCGGGGCCGTGTGAAGTATCAAGCTGCGCGGGCAAACGGTCGTACATGCTGTCTTTCTCCTGCCTGGATGGTGTGCGCAGCGTAACCAACGGCTCGGGTGCCGGCGCAAGATGCTGTCCGGCACGGGCTACGCATGCGAAAAGACATGGATGCGGGACGTTAGAGGGCGCAATGAAGGCCGCCTGATACAAAAAGCATCCGGGATTTTCAGCGGGTTAACATTTTGGGGTCCGGACGGGCATGTATCAACAACGAATAATCGCGCTGAGTTGCCGAACATCGAGGTTTTATTGCCGTCCGTCTCTTTGTATGCGGCGTCTATCGCTGTTTAACCATTGTGTGCGCCGGAATGGGCGGTGCCGTCAGTGGGTGTCATAATCCACACCAGCTTCCGCGTCCGTCCTGGACGCTTCGAACCCAGAACAATTATGTCCGGCAATACATTAGGCAAACTCTTCACCGTTACCAACTTCGGCGAGTCCCACGGGCCGGCCATCGGCTGCGTGGTGGACGGCTGCCCCCCCGGCATGCCCTTGTCCGCCGCGGACATCCAGGCCGAGCTGGACCGGCGCCGGCCGGGTACGTCGCGCCACGTCACCCAGCGCCAGGAAGCGGACCAGGTGGAGATTCTATCCGGGGTTTTCGAAGGCGCGACCACCGGCACTCCCATCGGCCTGCTGATCCGCAATACCGACGCGCGCAGTAAGGACTACGCCAACCTGGTCGATACGTTCCGGCCCGGCCATGCCGACTACAGCTACTTCCAGAAGTATGGCGTGCGCGATCCGCGCGGCGGCGGACGTTCTTCGGCGCGACTGACGGCGCCCACCGTCGCGGCGGGCGCCATCGCGAAGAAATGGCTGGCGGCCACGCATGGCGTGCGCATACGCGGGTACATGAGCCAGTTGGGCCCTATTCCTATTCCGTTCGAAAGCTGGGATGCGGTCTCCGACAATCCCTTCTTCGCCCCGAATGCCGGCATCGTGCCGCGGCTGGAAACCTTCATGGATGAGCTGCGCCGCGATGGCGATTCGGTCGGCGCGCGGATCGAAGTCGTGGCGCAGAACGCCCCGGCCGGCTGGGGCGAACCGCTGTACGACCGCCTGGACGCCGATATTGCCCACGCGATGATGGGCTTGAACGCGGTCAAGGGCGTGTCGATCGGCGCGGGTTTCGATTGCGTCGCCCAGCGCGGGTCGGAGCACGGCGATGAAATCACGCCGCAAGGTTTTGTGAGCAATCATGCAGGGGGCGTGCTGGGCGGGATCTCCACCGGCCAGGACATTACCGTTTCGCTGGCCATCAAACCCACGTCCAGCATCCGCGTCGAACGCCGCTCGGTGGATCGGGCCGGCAATCCCACGACCGTACAGACGCTGGGCCGCCATGATCCCTGCGTCGGCATCCGCGCCACGCCCATCGCCGAGGCCCTGCTGGCGCTGGTGCTCATGGATCACGCCTTGCGGCATCGCGGTCAATGCGGTTGAGGGGGCGCAACCCCGCGGCCGCCGGCCAGACCCTAAGCAAAACTTGGAGACCGGACATGATTGATCACAAAATTCATGGCCGCCGTCCGCGCCTCCTGTTGGGCGCCGGCGTGCTGGCCTTGTCGCTGCTGGGTGCCTGTTCCAGTGTCAATACCACGCAAAGCGGCGCGGTGGGCGTCGACCGCCAGCAGTACATGTCCAGCCTGGTGTCCTCGCAGGCGCTGCAACAGGAAGCGGATAAGCAGTACGCCGACATTCTGGCCCAGGCCAAGCAGAAGAAGCTGCTGGATGTGGACCCGCAGCAGGTGGCGCGCGTGCGGACCATCGCGCAGCGTCTGATCGCCCAGGTGGGCGTGTTCCGCCCCGACGCCGCCTCCTGGGGCTGGGAAGTCCACGTCATTTCTTCCGATGAGATCAATGCCTGGTGCATGCCCGGCGGCAAGATCGCCGTCTACACCGGCCTGCTGACCCAGATCAAGCCCACCGACGACGAACTGGCGGCCGTCATGGGGCATGAGATCTCGCATGCGCTGCGCGAACATGCGCGCGAGCGGGTTTCGCAGCAGATGGCGACCAGCGTCGGCCTGTCCGTGCTGTCCGTGGTGACCGGATCGTCGGCGGTGTCCGACCTGGGCGGCAAGCTTTCCGACGTCATGTTCACGCTGCCCAACAGCCGCACCCACGAAGCGGAAGCGGACCGGATGGGCGTGGAGCTGGCCGCCCGCGCGGGCTATGACCCATCGGCGGCGATCTCGCTGTGGCGGAAGATGGCCCAGCTTTCCCAGGGCAAGGAGCAGCCGGAAATCCTTTCCACCCACCCGTCGGCGGAATCGCGCATCGCCGATCTGCAGGCCGCGTCGCAACAGGTGATGCCGCTGTACCAGCAGGCCAAGGCGGGCAAGTAGGCAATGCCTTCATCGTCGCGCCGCCGTGCCGGATAGCGGGCGGGGAGGGGGGCGCCAGCCACTAACGTGGTACTGCTTGTACCAGTATCCATGCTGCCGTTGTACTAGGTTCAGTACCAGCGCATAATCGGTTTCCGGCCATCTTCCATGGCCGGCCTTCTATCTGGCTGTTTCCCTGTTCGGTGATTTTTCATGGCCCAAACCCTTTACGACAAGCTCTGGGACGCGCACGTCGTCCATCAAGAATCCGACGGCACCTGTCTGCTGTACATCGACCGGCACCTGGTGCATGAAGTCACCAGTCCGCAGGCGTTCGAGGGCCTGGCGCTGGCGGATCGCAAGCCCTGGCGGCTGGACGCCAATCTGGCGGTCGCCGACCATAACGTGCCGACGATCCACCGCGAACAGGGCATCAGCGATCCCGTGTCGCGCCTGCAGGTCGATACGCTGGACGACAACTGCGCCAAGTACGGCATAACCGAATTCAAGATGAACGATCTGCGCCAGGGCATCGTTCACGTCATCGGACCGGAGCAGGGCGCGACCCTGCCGGGCATGACGGTGGTCTGCGGCGATTCGCACACCAGCACCCATGGCGCCGTCGGCACGCTGGCCTTCGGTATCGGCACGTCGGAAGTCGAGCACGTGCTGGCCACCCAGACGCTGCTGATGAAGAAAAGCAAGAGCATGCTGATCAAGGTCGAAGGCGAACTGCCGTTCGGCTGTACCGCCAAGGATCTGGTGCTGCACATCATCGGCGTCATCGGCACGGCCGGCGGCACCGGCCATGCCATCGAATTCGGCGGCTCGGCGATCCGCGCGCTGTCGGTCGAAGGCCGCATGACGGTCAGCAACATGGCCATCGAGGCCGGCGCGCGCTCGGGCATGATCGCGGTCGACGACAAGACCATCGAGTACTTCCGCGGCCGTCCATTCGCGCCCGTCGGGCCCTTGTGGGACCAGGCGGTGCAATACTGGCGCACCCTGCATTCCGATCCGGACGCCAAGTTCGATCGCGTGGTGGAAATCGACGCGCGCCAGATCAAGCCGCAGGTCACCTGGGGCACCTCGCCGGAAATGGTGTTGTCCGTCGACAGCCGCGTACCGGATCCCGATCGCGAAAAAGACGACGTGCGCCGCAGCGGCATGGAGCGCGCGCTGGACTATATGGGCCTGAAGCCGAACACCCCGATCACCGATATCCGCGTGGACCGCGTCTTCATCGGTTCCTGCACCAACTCGCGCATCGAGGATCTGCGCGCCGCCGCCGCCGTGGCGCGCGGCAAGCGCGTGGCTTCGAACGTGAAGCAGGCCATGGTCGTGCCCGGTTCCGGGCTGGTCAAGCAGCAGGCCGAGCGCGAAGGGCTGGACAAGATCTTCCGCGAAGCCGGTTTCGAATGGCGCGAACCGGGCTGCTCCATGTGCCTGGCGATGAACGCCGATCGGCTGGAGCCCGGCGAACGCTGCGCTTCCACGTCCAACCGTAACTTCGAAGGCAGGCAAGGCCAGGGCGGACGCACCCATCTGGTCAGTCCCGCCATGGCGGCCGCGGCGGCTATCGCCGGCCATTTCGTTGACGTCAGGAATTTCCGCTAAAGATCATGCAAGCATTCACCCATCACGAAGGCCTGGTGGCCCCGCTCGACCGCGAAAACGTCGACACCGATCTGATCATCCCCAAGCAATTCCTGAAGTCCATCAAACGTTCGGGCTTCGGGCCGAATCTGTTCGACGAGATCCGCTATCTGGATCATGGCGAGCCCGGCATGGACAACAGCAAGCGTCCGTTGAATCCGGATTTCGTGCTGAACCAGCCGCGCTACCAGGGCGCTTCCATCCTGCTGGGCCGCAAGAATTTCGGCTGCGGCTCCAGCCGCGAGCACGCGCCGTGGGCGCTGCAGCAGTATGGCTTCCGCGCCATCATCGCGCCGTCCTATGCCGATATTTTCTTCAACAACAGCTTCAAAAACGGCCTGCTGCCGGTCGTGTTGTCGGAGCTGGACGTGGCGCGGCTGTTCGACGAGGTCAAGGCTTTTCCCGGATACAAGCTGCGCATCGATCTCGAACAGCAGGTCGTGCTGACGCCCGAAGGCCGCGGCATTCCGTTCGACATCGAACCCTTCCGCAAGTACTGCCTGGTCAACGGCTATGACGACATCGCGCTGACGCTGCGTCAGTCGGACAAGATACGCGCGTTCGAAGCCGAACGCCTGGCGCGCCATCCCTGGCTGCAATCCCGTCCGCTGGCCTGAGCCCGCGGCGCCATTTTTATCGAGATGCACTGATGACACACAAGATCGCGGTCCTCGCCGGAGACGGCATCGGCCCGGAAATCGTCGAACAGGCCTTGCGCGTGCTGAGCGCGCTCAAGCTGGATCTGGACGTGCGCGAGGCCGCCGTGGGCGGCGCCGCCTTCGATCAATTCGAACACCCGCTGCCGCCGGCCACGCTGCAGCTGGCGCAAACGTCGAATGCCGTGTTGTTCGGCGCCGTCGGCGACTGGAAATACGACAGCCTGCCGCGCGAATTCCGGCCGGAGCAGGCCATCCTGGGCCTGCGCAAGTCGCTGGGCCTGTTCGCCAACCTGCGTCCCGCCATCCTCTATCCGGAATTGGCGAACGCTTCGTCGCTCAAGCCTGAAGTGGTGTCCGGCCTGGACATCCTGATCCTGCGCGAGCTGACGGGCGACATTTATTTCGGCACGCCGCGCGGCGTGCGCAGCGCGCCGGACGGCAACTTCGCCGGCGAACGCGAAGGCTACGACACCATGCGCTACAGCGAGCCGGAAGTCCGCCGCATCGCGCGCATCGGCTTCGAAGCCGCGCGCAAGCGCAACCGCAAGCTGTGCAGCGTGGACAAGGCCAACGTACTGGAAACCTCGCAGCTGTGGCGTGAGGTCGTCACGGAAGTCGCCCGCGACTATCCCGATGTCGCGCTGTCCCACATGTACGTCGACAATGCCGCCATGCAACTGGTGCGCGCGCCCCGTGAGTTCGACGTCATCGTCACGGGCAATCTGTTCGGCGACATCCTGTCGGACGAGGCGGCGATGCTGACCGGGTCCATCGGCATGCTGCCTTCCGCTTCCTTGAATGCCAGCGGCCAGGGCTTGTACGAGCCCAGCCATGGCTCGGCGCCCGACATCGCCGGCAAGGGCGTGGCCAATCCCCTGGCTACCATTCTGTCGGCTGCCATGATGCTGCGTTACTCGCTGGACCTGGCCCCGCAGGCCGACCGCATCGAAGCCGCCGTGCGGGCGGTCCTGGCCCAGGGCCTGCGCACCGCCGATATCCACGAGGCGGGCACCACCAAGGTGGGTACCAGCCAAATGGGCGATGCCGTCCTGAAGGCTCTGGCGTCGTAAACCGTCATCGCGTAGTATCGGGGACGCCCTCGCCGCTCCACTGTCGGAGGGGCGAGGGCGTGCTTTCTGATAAATTGTCGGTTTTGTCCAGCGAAAAGGCGTGTTTTCGGACGTTTTCTCGCGAATTTCCCTCTCTTCCTCTATTCCTGACATTCAAGAGCGTACGAAATGAGCAATGCAGTGGGCCTCGTCGGTTGGCGTGGCATGGTCGGATCGGTATTGATGCAACGCATGCGCGAAGAAAACGATTTCGCGCTGTTCGAGCCGGTTTTCTTCTCGACTAGCAACGCTGGCGCCGCGGCTCCCAAATGGGCCGAAGGCGCGGGCGCTCTGCAAGATGCCTACGATATCGATGCGCTCAAGAAACTGCCCATTATCGTGACCGCCCAGGGCGGCGATTACACCAGTGAGGTCTATCCCAAGCTGCGCGGCGCCGGCTGGAACGGCCTGTGGATCGATGCCGCCAGCACGCTGCGCATGGCCGAAGACGCCATCATCGTCCTGGATCCGGTCAACCGGCCGGTCATCGACGCGGCGCTCAAGCGCGGGGTGCGCAACTTCATCGGCGGCAACTGCACGGTCAGCTGCATGCTGATGGGCCTGGCCGGCCTGTTCAACAGCGACCTGGTCGAGTGGATGACCTCCATGACGTACCAGGCAGCCTCCGGCGGCGGCGCGCAGCATATGCGCGAACTGCTGACCCAGTTCGGCATCCTGAACGACTCGGTCAAGTCGCTGCTGGACGATCCGGCTTCGGCCATCCTGGACATCGACCGCGGCGTGCTCGGCAAGCAGAAGGACGCCAGCCTGCCGCGCGAACATTTCGGCGTGCCGCTGGCGGGCAACCTGATTCCCTGGATCGACAAGGACCTGGGCAACGGCATGTCGCGCGAAGAATGGAAGGGCGAGGCCGAGACCAACAAGATCCTGGGCCGCGGCGCAGGCTTCGGTACGCCCGCTACGCCGGTGGATGGCCTGTGCGTGCGCATCGGCGCCATGCGTTGCCATAGCCAGGCGCTGACCATCAAGCTGAAGCGCGACGTGCCGCTGGACGAGATCAGCGACATCATCGCCAGCGGCACGCAGTGGGCCAAGGTGATCCCCAACACCAAGGAAGCTACGGTCGAAGCCCTGACGCCGGTGGCCGTGACCGGCACGCTGGATATTCCCGTGGGCCGGCTGCGCAAGATGTCCATGGGCGGCCAATATCTGAGCGCTTTCACGGTGGGCGACCAGCTGTTGTGGGGCGCGGCGGAACCGCTGCGGCGTATGCTTCGCATTGCTCTCGCCGAAGCCTGATCGCAGGCACCGCCCGCAAGAGGCGGTATAGGGGTACCGAGGGCACCCAGGGTGCCCTCGTCATTTCAGGACATCTTTAAACGCGGCTTTGCCCGCCTTCGCGGAAACAGGCTATGACGCTACGCTCGCTGCGCCCTTCGTCCACATCAAGCCGGAACGCAATGCGCTTCGCCGTCGCGCTGACCCTGGGTTGCGCCGTCAGCGCGCCCGCACATGCGTTCCGCATGGCGCACAGTCGCATCGTGTCGGCGCCGAATGCGCCTTTGCAAGTGCTGGTCGGCATTGCCGACCTTACGCCCGACGAGCAGCGCTCGCTGATGGCCTCCCTGGCGGATCCCGCCGCCTGGCAGCAGGCCGGGGTGACGCCCCCGGTGCCGCTGTCCAGCATTACCTTGCGACTCGAAGGCGGCGGCAATCCGACGCGGCGCAATCTGCGCGTAACGTCGCCGGAAGCGGCCAAGGGGCCGGTGGTCGATCTGCTGCTGAACGTCGGCACCAGCGAAGGCCAGCGGCAGGTTCAGGTCAGCATGATGCAGAGCGCCGGCGGGTTTCCGGGCCTGACCTCGCAGGCTCAGGCCGGCGGCGGCGCCCGCCCGACGCGCGGCGCGGGCGCCGTGGCGGTGCGGCCCGGCGATACGCTGTACGGCATCGCGCAGAGCAATGCGGTGTCCGGCGCGACGCTGTATCAGATGCTGGTGGCATTGTGGCGCGCCAATCCGAATGCCTTCATCCAGAACAATATGAACCTGGTGAAGGCCGGCGTGACCCTGGTCGTGCCGGATGCGGCGACGGTCCGCGCCATCGATCCGGCCGAAGCCCGGCGGATTTTCATCGAACAACAGGAAGCCTACGCGCGCTATCGGGCCAGTCTGGCCGGCGCGGCGGCGCGCGGCGCCGCGGCCTCGGCCGCCGGCTCCACCAGCGCCGGCCAGGTCGGCGGGCCGCAAACGCCCGTCACGCCGGAGGCCCCGCCCCAGGATCGCTTGCGACTGTCCAGCGGGCAGGCCGGGCAGGGCAGCGCGGAAGCCCAGGCGCAAGCGCAGGCGGACGCGCAGACGTCCGTCGCGAAGGCGTCGCAGGATGCCCAGCAGCGGGTCGACGAGCTGGAACGCAACGTCAAGGATTTGAATGAGGCGCTGGCGGCGCGCGCGGCGCAGCAGGGCGGGGGCGCAAGCGCCCAGCCCGGCGCCACGGGTGGGAATAGAGCTGGAAACGGCCAGCCTGGCGGCTTTACCTTGCCTGGGCTGGGCGGCGCGGCAGGTGGCGCCGCGGGCACGGCCAGTCCAGGCACGGCCAGTCCAGGCACGGCCAGTCCAGGCACGGCCAGTCCAGGCACGGCCGGCGCACGGCCGGGCGCGCTCGCGCAGGCTGACGGCGTTGCGCAGCCGGGTGCTGCTCCTCAGCCCGACGCGGCCGCCAGGCAGCCGGGCGCGACTACGCCGTCCGGCGCCGCCACACAGTCCGGCGCCGCAACGCAGGCTGGCGGCGCAACGCAGGCTGGCGGCGCGGCCGCCGGCGTACAGGCCGGCTCGGGCAACGCAGCCCCGCAGGGTGACGGTGGCGTGCAGACGCCCGGCATATCGGGTGATGCATCGAACCTGGGCACGCCCGGTACCGCCGGAACACCCGGCACTTCCGGTTCCGCCGCGGGCGGTGCATCGGCACAGACCGGCGGTGCCGCCAGTGGGACCGCGGGCACGGGCGTTACGCCGCCGGGCGCGGGGAGCTCCATGCCGTCGGGCGCCAACGGCGCTGGCTCTGCCGCCGGTACCGGGACAACTGCTCCGAATGCCGGAACCGGATCCGCAGCTTCGAACGCCGGCCCTGGTGCCACTTCGACGCCCGGCAACGGCGCCGCGACAACGGCTCCAGGCGCGGACGCCACGACCGCACGGCCGGGCACGTCCGCATCTTCCGGACAGGCCGGCGTCGCGACCGAGTCCGGCCCCGCCATCACGGCCGGCCCCGGCAGCGCGTCTGACGCAGCCTCCAACGCCAAGAGCAAGGACGCCACATCCGGCCTGCCGTCATGGCTATCCGACAACCTTCTCATCATCCTGACCGCTGTACTGGCCCTGGTCGCCTTCGTCATCGCATGGCTGCTGCGCCGCGCCGCCGTGCGTCGCGACGAAGACCAGGACGACCTCGACGATGAGCTCTACATGTCGGAAATCGACCAGAGCGCCATCGACCGCCGCCTGGACGGCATCAACCTGGACCTGGACGAACCGTCCGTCGAAGGCGACCGCCGGCCGTCCGGCCCCGGCCCTGTGCGGACCTGAGCGATGCCGCGTCTGGCCCTGGGCCTGGCATACGATGGATCGGTCTGGCAAGGGTGGCAGACCCAGCCGCATCGCCAGACCGTACAAGACACGCTGGAAGCCGCCCTGCATCAGTTCCTCGCGACGCCGGTAGCGACGGTCTGCGCGGGCCGCACCGACACCGGCGTGCATGCCGCCATGCAGGTCATCCATCTGGATACCGACGTCCAGCGGCGGCCGGAGTCCTGGGTGCGCGGCCTGAATGCGCTATTGCCGCCCAGTATCGCCGTCCGGTGGGCAACGCCCGTTGCCGACGCTTTCCACGCAAGGTTCTCCGCCTTGTCGCGGACCTATACCTACCTGCTGTGGAACGACCGCGTCCGTCCGGCGCTCTGGGCCGGCCGCGCAGGCTGGTGCTTCCAGCCCCTGGACGTCGATGCAATGCGCGCGGCCGCCGCGCAACTGCTGGGCGAACACGATTTCAGCAGCTTCCGGTCGTCGCAGTGCCAGGCGCGGCATCCGGTGCGCACGCTGCACCAGCTCGACATCGCGGCGCAAGGGCGCTTCCTGGTATTCACCCTGCGCGCCAACGCCTTCCTGCACCACATGGTGCGCAACATCATGGGCGCCTTGCTGCAGATCGGACAGGGCAGGCAGGCGGTGCCGTGGATGAGCGGCCTGCTGGCCGCACGCGATCGCAAGCTGGGGGCGCCCACCTTCATGCCGGATGGTTTGTATTTGTCGGCCATCGAATACGCGCCCGACTTCGGCCTGGACGACCTGGACGGCCGCAAGCATCTGCTGGCGCCCTTCGCCTGATTGCGCCTTGCGCCCATCTTGTGCCGTCATGCCCCACGCCTGCGTGCCGTGAACAGGCCCGCCGTGCCGGCTGCCCGCCATGCGCTTCCGGGGCGGTGAGCGTTAAACTCTGGCTTTACCTGATCGCGCCTTGTGGCGTCGCTGCTTTCCCCATGCGTACCCGCGTCAAAATCTGCGGCATGACCCGCCCTGAAGACATCGCCACCGCCATCGAGGCAGGCGCCGACGCGGTAGGCCTGATCTTCTATCCCAAAAGCAAGCGTTACGTCACGGTCGAACAGGCTGCTCGCCTGCGCCGCGCGGTACCCGCATTCGTCAACGTCGTCGCGCTATTCGTCAACGCCGCCGACGACGACATCGAGCGCGTGCTCGACGTCGTCGGCCCCGACCTGCTGCAATTCCACGGCGACGAATCGCCGGAAGCCTGCGAACGCCCCGGTCATCGCTACATGAAGGCCTTCCGCGTCGGCGGCCCGGGCGCGGAAACCGCCGACGAACTCGCGCGCACCTGCGCCAACTACCGCGGCGCCGCCGGTTGGCTGTTCGACAGCTATTCCGCCGGCTATGGCGGCAGCGGCCTGTCCTTCGAGCACGACATGCTGCGCGACGTCCAGGCCGACGGACGGAGCGCCCCCATCATTCTGTCCGGCGGCCTGTCGCCCGACAACGTCCAAGCCGCCGTCGCCACATTGCGCCCCTACGCCGTCGACGTCAGCAGCGGTGTCGAAGAGTCGCCCGGCATAAAGTCCGCCGAGCGCATCCGCGCCTTCGTGGAAGCGGTGCGGCGCGCCGATGCGTAGCGCATCGCCGCCGTTCCGGATGGCCGGCTAGATTCGCTGGGAGACGCACCATGCTTACTGTCTGGGGTCGCCGCACGTCCTCCAATGTCCAGGCCTTGATGTGGTGTATCGGCGAGCTCGGCCTGGCCTATCGCCGGCACGACGCCGGCCATCGCTATGGTGTCATCGACACTCCAGCATTCCTGGCGATGAATCCCAATGGCACCGTGCCCGTGCTACGGGATGGCGAGGCCGAACCGATATGGGAAACCGGCGCGATCATGCGCTATCTTGCCGGCCGCTACGGCGACGACGCTTTCTGGCCCCGCGACGCGCAGGCACGCGTCCAGGTCGATAAATGGGCTGAATGGGCCAAACTGAATGTCGCCCTGAACTTCACGGTCCCCGTGTTCTGGCATGTCGTCCGCATGGCCCCGGCGCAGCGCGACCCGGCCGCGCTCGCGCAGGCGTTCAAGGTGCTGGATCCCAAGCTGGATATCGCCGAACAGCGTCTGGCATCGCACGCTTTCCTGGCCGGCGACCGCTTCACGCCCGCCGACATCCAGCTGGGCCACGTGTTGTACCGCTATTTCGACATCGAAATCCCGCGCCCGGAGCGCCCCGCGCTGCGGCGCTATTACGAAGGCCTTACCGGGCGGCCGGCCTATCGCGAACACGTGATGGTCTCGTACGAGGAATTGGTAGAGTCGATTTGACGACCCTAATCCAGCCCTATATAATTCTTCTTCTTTGCAGGCGGTTAGCTCAGCTGGTTAGAGCGCTACGTTGACATCGTAGAGGTCGTTGGTTCGATTCCAATACCGCCTACCACCGAATACACTAGGCAGCGCCAAACGCTGCTTACTGCTCCAAGCACTGCCAGTGCCAAGCACCGCCCAAGAAACCCGCTCAAGTCTTCGAACTAGCGGGTTTTTTTGCGTCCAAGTCCGAACCTATCGGTGTTGCTACGGGCACGGTTCCTTTCGCAGTCCCCACAGCGATACCCAGCAGAATCAACGCGGTCGAAAATAGCAACGAGCCATCAGGCCGTTCATCGAGAAAAATCGTCGAGCCGGTTATTCCCGCGATGGGGACCTTCCAGGCACATTGCCGATGCGCCAAGTACGGCTCCCGCCGGCATCGGTAGTGCCGTTAATGCAAGCGCCTGCGCACTTCCGCACCAATATAGTCGCGGAACCGCTCCATCTGCTCGATGGCCGCTTGCATCGCCGCAAGCAAACGCAGGGCATCTTCGGTTTCGCGACCGAATGCACGCAGCTCCTGGACCAGGCGCGTCTGACGCTCTAAGCGCGCCCTGGCTTGCGCGATGAGGAAGTCCGTACGTCGAAGTCGCAGCAATAGGGCTTCATGCCCCGACACATCAGCTCCCCGGTGGCAAGGCAACGACGCGAACTGTGTCGTTCGTCCATGATTGAACCTACCACGTATTCTGGCGTCTGCGCATTCCTACCATTTGGCTAAAGAAGCACAATATCCCGTTCTGGCGCAGCTGCCCTTGCACGGTGAACGTCTTTGTGCGCCTCAAGGTAAAGCAGGGTCCGACCTGCGGCGCTTGCCTGGTTGGCCGGATGCGTCCGTATACTCGAACTCGATCCTGGTCACGAGGCTGTCGGGTGTCGTGCCCTTGTGCGACAGGCAAAACATCTGGACCCAGGCGCTTGGGTGTCCATACTCCGGGTGGCCTTCGTAGCCCTCCCGGCGCACCTCCTCGTAGCCATACTCCAGATCGTCGAGCATGGTCCGCAACGGCTCTCGCCGCACGCTGACGATCCGTATAGGCGCCCGCAGCGGCTCAATCTTCTCGCCGGGGCGCAGGCCCCTGGCCTTGCGGACAGGCCTTACCAGGTCTCCCGGCTTAAGGAACAGCCAGCCTGAGCGTCGCGTGACGTCCTTGGTGCCGGACTTGATCTGTCCGGTTGTTATCGAGAAGCTCATATTGCGCATCGCCCCATCATAGAGCCGCAATCGCGGCGGAGGATGCGCGCGAGCATCGCCACCACCGGACCAGGGAATGCTCGGTTGAAGCAGGGGGGCGTTCTCTGCCTGGGCACCGAGGAGGGGGGGGCGTAGAACAGGCCGGCGGCCGGTATGTGGGCGCGCTTGCGGCGCCTACAATGGTCATACAGACCGCGCACGCGTCCTTGGTTTGCAGCGGCATGAAAGACAATACGCGGTTCCATACCGCGGGCAATGTCTTTGTTTGGAGTCCCATGTTATGAAAAACCTGTCCCCGGCTTTGTCATTCGTCCTTGCCGCCAGCCTCTGCGCCACTCTGGCCGGATGCGCCAATACGCCGTCGAGGGGCTACAGTTCGCAGGCACCCGCCGCGGCGCCTGCCTCCGCGCAACCGTCATACACCGACCGCGGTGCGTCCAAGCCGGCGCTCACCATTCAGGCAGGCGAGGGTGAAAAACTGAACCTTCCGTGGTTCGTGCAGGACATCCAGGGTGCCGTCAACCGGGGCACCGGCCCCACCACCGAATGGCGCTCGATCGACAATCCCTGACCCGCCAGGGTGCCCGCGTGGCTCATCGCGCCCTTCAGGCCGTCGCGTGGCGGGATGTACCAACGGTCCCGTCGCGAGAGTGGCTCGTTGAAAATGGGCCATGCAGATAGCGGAACTTGGTTACCAAGGGCAACAATCAGGGCCGAACCCCGCACATACACTCGGCGTCCTCATCCACCTGAAGGATCCTTTTCTATGAGAACGCTGATCGCTATCCTGCTTGCCGCATCGCTGGCGAGCTGTGCCGTCTATACCCCTAGTGGCGCGGTCGTCGTCGATCCGCATGGCGGCGGAGGCGGCGGTGGCTTCTGTCCTCCAGGACAAGCAAAAAAAGGTAACTGCTAATACCCTTGTCCGAGCCCCGCGGAGGTTAATAAGTCCGCTTTTTACTCGCCTACCCGGGAGCACGCGCGGCGGCCTATTCAGAATCCCAGGTCTACGTCCCGTAACTGGCCGTTATCCGCGGCCGGTGTCGCGGGCGTTTTCACTGTCCGGAAGTGAGAGGCTTATCCGTGCATCATTCGGCGCAGCGCGCGCGCTTTTTTCTATGGCACATGGTGTACTTGCTCCTATCTGTCGCGCTGCCGTTCCTGCTGGCGATACCTATAGTCCTTCAGCAAGCCGAGCGTCGCGCACAGGATCAATTGCGCATAATCGAAAGCCTGGTCATCTCGCAGTCTGAAAACATCGTGGCTCACGCGATCCAAGTGGCGTCGGAGATTGATCCCCTGGCGGGAAAGTCCTGCAAGAATATCGCCCGCACACTGCGGGAGGCCGGTTCCCTGCGGCCGTACTTTCGTACTCTGGCGGTGATAGACCGCAACGTCATGTACTGCACTTCGGTCAGCGGCCCGCTGGACCGCCCATTGGGCCAGATGGTGCCGGGCATGACCAAGTTGCCGCCCGGCGTCACGCTTTCCACCGTGCCCGGGACGCCGCTCGTTCCCGACAGGGCGGCCTTGTTCGTCTTCCTGGGCGTCGATGAGGGACGCGGCGTGCTCGCCAGCGTGGACGGCCAGTATCTGCACGACATCATCGCGGCCGTGGATCAGGAAGGGCATTACGCCGTCCAGTTGCGCATCGGCGCCGGCTATGCGCTGAATGCCACCGGCATACATGAATGGGACCCCACGGCCCCGGGCGAGCCCGGCGGCATCACGGTTACCCGGAAATCGGCGCTCTATCCTATCGAAGTCAGGGCGACGCTCAGCGCCAGCCGACTGAGCGCATATCACCATACGCTCTGGCTGCAATACATCCCCTTCGTGGCGATCGCGGCCGCGCTGCTGGCCTATCTGGTCCATCGGCTGAATACGCGGCGGATCGCCATGGCGACGGAAATCCGCCGCGGCATGCGGCGCCGGGAATTCTGCGTGCTCTATCAGCCTATCGTCGACCTGGCGACCGGCGCCTGCGTGGGCGCGGAAGCCCTGCTGCGCTGGCGACATCCGGTGTATGGGACGGTGCAGCCGGAACTCTTTTATCCCCTGGTCGGCGAAAGCGCCCTGGCCATGCGGCTGACACGGCATCTGCTTTCCCTGATACAGCGAGACCTGGGCGGCGCGTCCCTGCCGCAGGGGTTTCATCTGAACATCAATCTGAACGCGGAACACCTGTGCCGGCGCGAGCTCGTGGGCGACGTCGAGCGCTTTCTGCATGGTTTCAAGACGACCAGCCCTCGGCTGATATTCGAGCTGACGGAACGCAAGGGCCTGCCCGATACCGCGGCGGTATTGAGCAATATGCGGGCGTTGCGCGCCATTGGCGTTGCCTTCGCCATCGACGATTTCGGTACGGGCCATAGTTCGCTGGCCTGTCTGGAGAAGATCACGGTCGACTACCTGAAGATCGCCAAGGGCTTTGTCTCCGTGATCGACACGGATGCCGTGAATGCGCCGGTCCTGGAACTGATCATTTCGCTGGGCCGTCGATTGGGTGTCGCCCTGATCGGCGAGGGCATAGAGACCGAGACGCAGGCGGCCTATCTGCGTGCGAAAGGCGTCAGGCTCGCGCAAGGCGGCTTATTCTCGCCGCCGGTGCCGGCGATATCGCTGCTGGCGGGCTTGTAGAGGCGGCGCATGGGGCGACCTATGCTGCCTGCTGCCTGCTGCCTGCTGCCTGCTGCCTGCTGCCTGTGTGCCTATAGGCCCAGCTCGCCAACCGTTTTTTCGATGACGGCTTCCAGCTTCCGCAGATGCTCCAGCGCGGCGTCCTGGTCCAGGCGGGATCCGGCGGGCAGTCCTTGTTTGATGGCCCTGGACAGCGGATGCAAGATCGCCGCGGCCTGTTCGGGCTGGCCCGTCAGGAAGGCAACCGAACCCTGCAGGCGATGCGCCAGATCGCCGGCGCGCTCGCAGGCGCGGCCGGCCAGCGCACGCTGCAGATCCTGCCGGTCATCACGCAGGATCTCCATCGCGCGCCGGAGAAACTGGCGCCGCCCTGCCGGGTCGGGATAGAGCTCCGTAAGTGTTTGAAGGTCGAGCAGCATGAGGTCTGGCCTATTTGTCGGGTTCCGCGGTGCTGGCCGGCAGGTAGCCAGTACGTTGCAAGGCGTCGCGCAACTTTGCGCGGGTGGTCGGCTTGGGCACGTAGTCGTCCATGCCGGCGGCCAGGCAGGCACGCGCATCGGACTGGGTGGCGTTCGCGCTGAAACCGATCAGCGTCGTACGCGGCCAGGCATTGATCATCTCTTGGGTGCGGACGCGGCGGGCGAGCTCGTAGCCGTCCAGGCACGGCATGTGGCAATCCACCAGCATGACGCGAGGGCGCTGCGTGAGCCAGGCCGCATATCCGGCTTCGCCGTCCTCCGCGGAGTGCGCTTCTATGCCCAGCAGCGCGAGCTGTCTCAAGGTGATGTCCCTGTTGATCTCGTTGTCTTCCACGAGCAGTACGTCGGCCGCCGCCGCGGGGTCTGGCGAACCCGGCGTACCGGGCTGTACCCTTTTGAGCACATTCGTTTCGCTGGACGACTCGAGCTGGGTGGCGTGATCCACTTTATCCGGATCCCGGGGGCTGCTCGGCACGGGTTCGACCATGGGCACAGCGTCACAGACCGGCGACCATAGCGTTTCCAGTGTGCGCAGGAAGGGATAAACCGAGTGCATCGGGCCCATGCGCTGGGTCGCGGTTGCCACCCAGAATCCATCGCCGCCATCGGTCAGGACGCGTATATCGGCCGGACAGCCGTGATCCAGAAGCTGGATCCGCGATTTGCGGCACCAGGCGCGCAGCATCGGCGTCATCGCGGGATTCGTTACGTGCAGGCTGGCGCTGCGTTCCGGATAAGTCGGCCAGGTGAAGGCCTGCGTATTCCAGTGGGCGGGTATGCGCACGCACGCGGACGTGCCGTATCCGCGCCGGCTGCGTATGGTGATCATGCCGCCCATGCGTTCCACCAGGTGCTTGACGATGGACAAGCCCAGGCCGGTACCGCCGTGCCGCCGCGTGGTCGAGGTGTCTTCCTGGTGAAAAGGTGCGAACAGCCGGCGCTGGTATTCCTCCGACATGCCGGCGCCGGTATCGCGGACGGTGATCTCTATCTCGTCGCCGCCGCCATGCGTCAGCCGTCGCCTGGCCGACAGCGTGACGGCGCCACGGTCCGTAAAGGCGATGGCGTTGCTGAGGAGGTTCGCGACGACCTGACTGACGCGGATCTCGTCGCCGACCAGCCGCCGGTCGAAGTGGGGCATGATCGCCACGGTCAGCGTCAAGCCTTTGCGACGCGCCAGCGGCAGGTACAACTCGGCCATGTTCTCCATGGCGCGGTAGAAATCGTAGGGCGCGTTGCACAGCGGCAAGGCGCCCGATTCGATTTTCGCGTAGTCCAGGATGTCATTGATGACACGCAGCAGCAGGCGCGCCGACTGCATGGCCGTACCAAGATAGCGCTGCTGTTCGGCGCTGAGCGGAGTGTCCTGCAGAATGTCCAGCACGCCGATGACGCCATTCATCGGCGTGCGGATCTCGTGGCTTACCGTGGCCAGAAAAGCCGATTTGGCGGAGTCGGCCGCTTCGGCCCTTTCCCGGGCGAGTATGGCCTCGGCACGGGCCTTTTCAGCGGTGTGGCGCACGATGCGCATACGCCGCTGGCTCCACAGCAAAATACCTACGGCGAAAAGCGTCAGCAGGACGCCGAATACAGCCAGGACTATCGGGATGCTTCTATCCGGTATCACTGGCGGGAATCCATCAATGGAAAATTCAGTCGCCTATCGACTGTTCGAACTTCTCTTTCAAGTACAGCGCAAGAGCGAGATCGTCGGCCAGTTCCAGCTTTTTCATTGCGCGCCGCTTATGCGTGCTGATGGTCTTTTTGCTGCGCAAAAGCTTGGCGGCAATCTGCGTCACCGACAGTCCGAGCGCGATATTGCGCAGGATTTCCAGCTCGGCGTTGGTCAACCGTTCTTCCGGCCGCTTGGGCCGGCAATCGCGCACGTGGCCGTCGCTGCAGGAATAGAAGGCGCGTGGCGCGTTGACAGCGAGCCGGATCATGTCCGCCAGGAAGGGCAGGCGCTCGCCTTTCGGCACGTAGCCGTTGGCTCCGGCCTTGAACGCGGCGTATTCCGTGTCCATGATCTTGCCGGCCGAAAAGGTGATGATGATCAGATCGGGATGCAGCCGGCGTATGCGCTTGATGAAATGGATCCCTTCCCAAGGCTGGCGCGGCAGGTAGAAATCGACGATGACGACGTCGCAGGGCACTTTTTTCAGGCTGTCCAGGAAGCGGACCGCCGAAGTTTCGGTATGCACGACTTCGAAGTCGGCCTGGTGCTGCAAGAACGACGCCATGCCCAGCGCGATGACCGGGTGGTCGTCCAATACGGATACGCGGATGCGATGGCGTGGGCGCGATGTCAGCAGATAGCGCCGCACGGAAGGTTCGCCGGAAATCAGCATTTGCGTGGCGGCGGGAGGAGGGGGGGGAAGGCTGGGAGCGAGCGGCATGCATTTCCTTGCTTGCAGTGCGCGCGCCGGCCGCAGGCGCGGCGTGGCGGCTTGCCAGTGGATAAAAGCGGGACACTGGCGGCGGGTCGTTACGCAGTTTATGGAGGGCATTCCCATATCAGCCATTCCTTGGGTGAAAATAAGACCGGCCTGAGGAGTGTGGATACAGTCGCTTTCATGCCGGTGCAGGGTGCGCTCTCCGTAACCTATTCCAGGGTTTTGCTCCCAAACGGTGATACAATCGGAAAATTCCATGGTGGTATCGCCCTGCCTCCCGAGCTGTGTTCCATGGCCGGAATCGTCGGCGGCGTCGTCCATCGGCTACAGACTTGAATGCGCATCGCCATGCACGCTTACCAACCCGTCCCGGCAGCACGAACGCCGACGCGAACTGCGACCTGGAGTCGTCGCCAGCTACCGCGTTGAACGCTGTTTCGTGTCTGTCCCGTGGAAACGGGATCGCAACACCAAGCCAAATCACCAAGAAAAACGCGGCCGAAAGCCGCGTTTTTTTACTTGTCACTCAGGAAAACTAAGATGGTACAAATCACCTTGCCCGACGGCTCCCGACGCGAATTTCCGGGCCCTGTCACGGTGGCCGAAGTCGCCCAGTCCATCGGTACCGGGCTGGCGCGGGCCGCCTTGGGCGGCAAGGTGACCGTCGAAGGTGAAGCGCCCAAGCTGGTCGATACCAGCTTCCGCATCGAGCAGGATGCCCGGCTGGGCATCGTCACGGCCAAGGATCCGGAAGGCCTGGACCTGATCCGGCATTCCACGGCCCACCTGCTGGCCTACGCGGTCAAAAGCCTGTTCCCGGATGCCCAGGTCACGATCGGCCCGGTGATCGACAACGGCTTCTATTACGACTTTTCGTACAAGCGTCCCTTCACGCCGGAAGACCTGGAAGCCATAGAAAAGAAGATGGCCGAACTCGCGAAAAAGGACGAGGTCGTCACGCGCGAGGAGTGGAAACGCGACGATGCGGTGGCCTTTTTCAACGGCATCGGGGAAAAGTACAAGGCCGAGATCATTGCCTCCATTCCGTCGAATGAGACGATCAGCCTGTACCGCGAAGGCGACTTCATCGATCTGTGCCGCGGCCCGCACGTGCCGTCGACGGGCAAGCTCAAGGTCTTCAAGCTGATGAAGGTGGCGGGCGCCTATTGGCGCGGCGACAGCAAGAACGAGATGCTGCAGCGCATCTATGGCACGGCCTGGGCGAGCAAGGAAGAGCAGGACGCCTATCTGCACATGCTGGCGGAAGCGGAAAAGCGCGACCATCGCAAGCTCGGCAAGGAGCTGGACCTGTTCCACTTCCAGGATGAGGCGCCGGGCCTGATTTTCTGGCATCCCAAGGGCTGGCAGCTGTGGCAACAGGTGGAGCAGTACATGCGCGCCGTGTACCGCGACAACGGCTATGACGAAGTCAAGGGTCCGCAGATCCTGGACCTGTCGCTGTGGAAGAAAACCGGCCACTGGGACAACTACCGTGAAAATATGTTCACGACGGAGTCCGAGAACCGCGTCTACGGCCTGAAGCCGATGAACTGCCCGGGCCATGTGCAGATCTTCAATGCCGGCCTGCGCTCTTACCGGGACCTGCCGCTGCGCTATGGCGAATTCGGCCAATGCCATCGCAACGAACCGTCCGGTTCGTTGCACGGCATGATGCGGGTGCGCGGATTCACCCAGGACGATGGCCATATTTTCTGCACGGTGGACCAGATGCAGGACGAGTGCGCCGCATTCACGTCCCTGCTGCAAAAGGTCTACCGCGATTTCGGTTTCGAGCAGGTGCTCTACAAGGTCGCGACCCGGCCCGAAAAGCGGATCGGCGACGACGCCACCTGGGATGCCGCCGAACAGGCGCTGATGGATAGCCTGAAGCGTACCGGCTGCGAATTCGAAATTTCCCCCGGGGAAGGCGCCTTCTACGGCCCCAAAATCGAATACACGCTGAAGGACGCTATCGGCCGTCACTGGCAGTGCGGCACGCTTCAGGTGGATTTCTCCATGCCGGTGCGGCTGGGCGCCGAGTACGTCGACGCGGATGACCAGCGCCGGCCGCCGGTCATGCTGCACCGCGCGGTGCTGGGTTCGCTGGAACGTTTCATCGGGATGCTGATCGAAAATCACGCCGGTGCGATGCCCGCGTGGCTGGCGCCGGTGCAGGCCGTGGTCTGCTGTATCTCGGAACCGTCCGCGGATTACGCCGCCCAAATCACGCAAACCCTGAAAAAACAAGGCTTTAGGGTGGAGTCGGATTTGCGCGGGGAGAAAATCACTTATAAAATCAGAGAGCACAGCCTGCAAAAGGTCCCGTACATTCTTGTCGTGGGCGACAAGGAACGGGAAGCCGGGTCGGTTGCCGTCCGCGCGCGCGGGGGGCTGGACCTCGGAACGCTCGGATTGGACGACTTCGTCGCCCGTCTGAAGGACGAAGTCACGCAACGGCGTGATATCGGCCGCCCTGAGCAGGATTCGTAAACGTTTTAGGAGTTGTCAACATCGCCACTGAAAAAGCCAACCGCATCAACGGTGAAATTCGTGTTCCCGAGGTGCGTCTGATAGGTCTGGACGGGGAGCAGCTCGGTATTCAAAAGATTGCCGATGCATTCCGTCTGGCCGAACAAGCCGACGTCGATCTGGTGGAAATCGCGCCCAATGCCGAGCCGCCGGTCTGCCGCCTGATGGATTACGGCAAGTTCAAGTACCAGGAACAGAAGCGCCAGGCGGAAGCCCGTGCCAAGCAGAAGGTCATCCAGGTCAAGGAAGTGAAATTCCGCCCGGCGACCGATGAAGGCGATTACCAGGTCAAGCTGCGCAATCTGCGGCGTTTCCTTGAAGAAGGCGACAAGGCCAAAGTGACGCTGCGGTTCCGCGGACGCGAAATGGCGCACCAGGAACTGGGTATGCGGGTGCTGGAACGAGTGCGCGACGATCTGACGGAGCTGGCCATGGTCGAATCCATGCCCAAGCTGGAAGGTCGCCAGATGATCATGGTGTTGGCGCCGCGCAAGAAAGCGACGCAGGGTAAGGAAGCGGCGGGCGCCTGAAGGCCGGCCAGTCCGTCGTCAACACGCCGCCCTCCCGACGGAGGGCGGCGCACGTTCCGGGTGTCGCGATGCATGTCCTCTTCATTATTGATCCCTTGCCGCTGCTAAAGGCGTACAAGGATAGTTCCGTCGCCATGATGCGCAGCCTGGTGGCGCGCGGCCATACGCTGAGCGTGGCCTTGCAAGGCGATCTGTACATCGACGAAGGCCGTGTCCTGGTGAAGTCCACGCCTATTTCCTTGGTGGCGGACGCGGACCTGCATGCCCACGATTGGTGGCGCGATACCGGCGCGGCGACCGAGCAGCCCTTGTCGGCCTTCGGCGCGGTCCTGATGCGCAAGGACCCGCCTTTCGATATGGAGTACGTGTACGCCACGCACCTGCTGGAATATGCGCAGGGCCAGGGCGCCAAGGTGTACAACCACGGCGCCGCCATCCGCAATCATCCGGAAAAGCTGGCGATCACGGAGTTCTCCGAATTCACGGCCCCCACGCTGGTGACGCGCGATATGGCGCGAATCAAGGCCTTTCATGCGCGGCACCATGATGTCATCGTCAAGCCGCTGGATGGTATGGGCGGCACGGGCATTTTCCGCTTGCGCCAGGAAGAGCCCAATCTGAACGCCATATTGGAAACGCTGACGTATGACGGTACTCGCACCATCATGGCCCAGCGCTATATCCCGGACATCGTCAAGGGCGATAAGCGGGTATTGATCATAGGCGGTGAACCGGTTCCGTACGCCTTGGCGCGCATACCGCTGGCGGGTGAAACGCGCGGCAATCTGGCCGCCGGTGGCCGTGGCGTGGCGCAGCCCTTGTCGGACCGCGATCGCGAGTTGGCGTCGACGATCGGCCCGCGGTTGGCCGCGCGCGGTTTGCTGCTGGTGGGATTGGACGTGATCGGCGACTACATCACCGAAGTCAATGTGACCAGCCCCACCTGCTTTGTCGAAATCACCGAACAAACCGGTTTCGATGTGCCCGGCATGTTCGTCGAAGCGCTGGAACGCGCTGTCGCCGCGTAAGCGAAACTCCTCATGACCGGCATCGTTATCGTCGTACACACGCCGCTGGGCTCGGCGATGATGGACTGTGCCAGTCACGTGATGGGCAGCGTCAAGGAAGTCGCCGTCCACGATATCCGGGCGGACGACATGCCGGACGCCAAGGTCCCCGGCGTGGTGGCCGATATCCTGCGGCTGGGGCAGGATGGCAACGGGGTATTGGTGCTTACCGATCTGGTCGGCGCGACGCCGGCGAATATTGCCAAGCAGGCGGTGCTGGAAGCGCAGGCGCAAGGTGTCCAATGCGCCGTGCTGGCCGGCCTGAACACACCCATGCTGCTAAGGGCATTGACCTACCGCGGCCTGCCGCTGGCGGAGACCAGGGAAAAGGCGCTGGCCGGGGGGGTACAAGGAGTCTTGCGTGTAGACTGAGCGGAAATTTATCCTATCATGTCACCTGGTATCTTCAGCCCTATCGCCAGCGGTTCCGCGCCGACTTCCCCTATGCCTATCACCGAAATCACGATCAGCAATAAACTCGGCCTGCACGCGCGCGCAGCGGCCAAGCTCACCCAGCTGGCCAGCAAGTTCAACAGCGATATTTTCATCTCGCGCGGGGCGCAACGCGTGAACGCGAAGAGCATCATGGGCGTCATGATGCTGGCGGCAGGCCTGGGCGTGACGGTAAAGCTGGATGCATCGGGACCGGATGCGGAAAACGCGCTGAAGGAAATCGAATCCCTGTTCGACAGCAAATTCGGTGAGCTCGAATAAATCGATCATCGCGCAAGCCTTGCCTGAACCCGCCCGCGCGCAGGTTCGCCGGGCCGCTGCCGCCGTTCAGGGCGGCGGCGATGCCGGAACGCCGAATGCGGTCATCTGCCTGTACGGCCAAGGGGTGGCGCGCGGTTATGCCATCGGCCGGGCCGTGGTCATGGGCGCGGCGGCGCTGGAAGTCGCCCACTATCGGATAGCACCCGAACAAGTCCAGGCCGAATGCGAGCGCCTGACCGCGGCGCTGGAGGCCGCCCAGGCCGACCTGCTGCAGATGGCGGACACGCTGCCGGACGATGCGCCGCGCGAACTCGGCGCCATGCTCAATGTGCACCGGCTGCTGCTGGGTGATCCGTTGTTGGCGGAGCAGGCGTTGCTGCTGATCAAGGAGCGGCACTACAACGCCGAATGGGCCTTGACCACGCAAGGCCAGCTGCTGGGCGAACAGTTCGACGCGATGGAGGACGAATACCTGCGCGAACGTGGCGCCGATGTGCGCCAGGTCATCGAGCGGGTGCTTCATGTGCTGGCCGGGACATCCGGCATACGCGATCCAGCCGATCTGGACGGCGACGATCCGCTGGTCGTGGTCGCGCACGATATTTCCCCCGCGGACATGCTGCGGCTGCGCGGCGGTCGCTTCCTGGCCTTCGTGACGGACCTTGGTGGCTCGACTTCCCATACGGCCATCGTGGCGCGCAGCATGGGCGTGCCGGCGGTGGTGGCGCTGGGCAATGTGCGGGAGCTGGTGCGCGACGGCGATATGCTGATCGTGGACGGCGCGACGGGCGCGGTGATCGTCAATCCATCGTCCGTCGTGCTGGACGAGTACCGCGACCGGCAGCGCGTCTATGCCAGCGAACGGGCGGAACTGGCCCTGCTGCGCGACGAGCCTTCCATCACCCTGGATGGCATCGGCATCGTGCTGCACGCCAATATCGAATTGCCTGAAGAGGCCGAGCCCGCGCTCGCGGCCGGCGCGGATGGCATAGGCCTGTTCCGCAGCGAATTTCTTTTCATGGGACGGCCCGACCTTCCCGGCGAAGAAGAGCAATACCAGGCGTATTCGTCGGTGGTCAAGGTGATGGCCGGGCGTCCCGTCACGATACGTACGTTGGATATCGGCGCGGACAAGGCGCTGGATGACGAAGCCACGGTCGCCACCAATCCCGCCCTCGGGCTGCGGGCGATCCGCTACTGCCTGGCCCATCCCGAAATGTTCGCGACGCAACTGCGCGCCATCCTGAGGGCGTCCGCGCACGGGCCGGTGCGGGTGCTGATTCCCATGATCGCGCACATGCACGAGGTCGAGGCCACTCGCGTGGCGCTGGATGCGGCGCGGCGCGAATTGGATGCGCGCGGCCAGCCGTATGCCGCCCATATTGAACTGGGCGCGATGGTGGAGGTGCCCGCGATTGCGATCGCCATTGAACCGTTTGCCCAGGCCCTGGATTTCCTGTCCATCGGGACCAACGACCTGATCCAGTACACCTTGGCGATCGATCGCGGCGACGGGCTGGTGGCGCCTTTGTACGATCCGCTGCATCCTGCCGTGTTGCGCTTGGTGGCGCATACCATCAATGCCGGCGAGCGTGCCGGCAAGCCGGTGGCGGTGTGCGGCGAAATGGCTGGCGATGCCAACCTGACGCGCTTGCTGCTGGGCCTGGGCTTGACGGAGTTCTCCATGCATTCGCAGCAATTGCTGGATGTGAAGCGCGAAGTCCGCCGCGCGCATTCGAATGCCTTGCGTGTCAAGCTGGCCGCGGTATTGAACCGGGCCTTGCCCGTCGATCTGGCAACGCTGAACCAGGCTTGACCGCGGTCCGGGCGACCCTTTCACGAGCCTGGGGCAAGCCCGCCTGGCCCATGCCGGATCCTTGAGACCGCATCGGTCTTTGGTGTTCAACGCGCGCCGGTATCACCACCCCATGGCATACGCCGTCCGCCTAGGATCGGCGCCGGCGGCGCGCGGCCCGTATTCCGTGTCCACGCAGATAGCGCATAGCGCACCCGCGCTGGCGATGAAGTCCGGCCACATGGTGACCTGGTGCCCCTTGGCCGCCAGTTCCGCCAGCGTCGACTCGGGAATGCGGCCCTCCGCGCACAGGTGGCCGGGCGTGTAGTTGTGCGGATGCTGGCTGGCCGGGAAATTGAACGTGGCCACGCGCGGCTGCTCGATGGCCGCCTGCACGTCCATTTTGTAGTCGACGACGTTGAGAATGAGCTGGGTCATCGCCTGCGGCTGGACGTCCAGGCCTGGCGTGCCGAACGTCATCGCCAGCTTGCCGTCCTTGAGCATCAGGGCGGGGCTGGGCGTCAGGCGCGGCCGCTTGCCCGGCTGCAGGGACGAGGGATGATTGGGATCCAGCCAGCTCTGGAAGCCGCGCGGCGAAAGCACCACGCCCACGCCCGGCACCACAGGGGTATAGCGGACGCCGTCGCTCGGCGTGGCGGAAAACCCATTGCCTTCGCGATCGACCACGCAACAGTAGCTGGTGTCGGATCCCAGCGGACCCGGTTGCGGCGCGGGCGGCTGGTAGCCCCCGCGCCCGGCCTTGCCTTCGAAAGCCCATGGGTCGCCGGGCGCGGGCATGTCCTTCCAGGCCGACTCCAGCGAAATGCGCTCGACCCACTGCTTCGCGTAATCCTTGTCGAGCAGGCCGCCGATGGGAACGTCAACGAAGTCCGGATCGCCATAGAAAGCGTGCCGGTCCGCGAAGCTGGCCTTCAGCGCCTCGATGATCACGTGCAGGCTCCTGGCTGAATTATGGCCATAGGACGCCAGGTCGTAGTTCTCCAGAATATTCAGCGTCTGGGGCAGCACGGGACCTTGGCACCACGGTCCACAGGCAAAGACCTCGTAGCCGCGGTACGTCGTTTTGACCGGCGGCTCCACGCGCACGGAGAATTCGGCCAGGTCGTCATAGTCGAGGAAGCCGCCTTGCTCTTGCGAAAAGCGCGCCATTTTTTCCGCCAGGTCGCCTTTGTAGAACACGTCGCGCGCGGCCATGATCGCCGCCGCGCGGTCGCATCCGCGCGCCGCGGCCTCGCGTTCGGCGTCCATCAATACCCGCAGGGTTCCCGCCAAGGTCGGTTGGCGCACCATGTCGCCGGTCTGGTACGGCGTGCCGTCCGGCCGGACATACTCCCTGGAAGTGGGCCATCGCATGAGATTCGCGTGGATGCCCGTCAGCATGTGGGTGAACAGGCGGCTGGCCGGGAAGCCCTCGGAAGCCAGCTGGAGCGCGGGCTCCAGTACCTGCCCCAGGGTCATGGTGCCGTAGCGCGCAAGGGCTGTGAGCCAGGCGTCGCAGGCTGACGGCGTGATCGCGTTCTTCACGCCCAGGGGAATCTCGCCCTTGAGTTCATCGCGGAAGTATTCCAGGCTGGCTTTCTTCGGCCAGCGGCCCAGGCCGGAAATGGTGACGACTTCGCGGGTCTTCGCCAGATAGATGATGATGGGGGCCACGCCCCCCAGATTGGTCAGGTCCGGCTGCGTGACGTTGATGCAGACGCCCGCGGCCACCCCGGCGTCCACGGCATTGCCGCCCATTTGCAGAATGCTCATGCCGGCCTGCGTGGCCAGGTAGTGGCCGGCGGAGACGGCATAGTTAGCCGAGGTGATGACGGGGCGAAACGTTGGGGTGACGAAAGTTGCCATGATTACACCTGCGGTCTGTTAGTACGCGATCCGTATCCGGAGAGAAGAAAGCCAACCGTGCGCGGGACCCTCTGGGGGCGGACGTCTGGGTAGTCAGGTATCCGCGCGTCATCCCGGCATGAGCGCATCCGCGAGTCGCCGAGCCGTATTGACGGACCCGGTCAGGCCCAGGTGTCCATGCCCGACGGCCAACCACAGGCCGGCGTGCCCGGGCGCGGGCCCGACCACCGGTACGGAATCCGGCATGCACGGCCGATGTCCCATCCAATGCTGCGGTTTCACGCCCCTCAACCGCGGAAACACCTCCACCGCCAGTCGTTCCAGCACCGCCGTACGACGCGCGCTGGGAGGGGCATCGAGACCGGCGATCTCCACGGTGCCGCCGATCCGCAGGCCATCCATCATGGGCGCCATGAAAACCTTCTTGTCCGCCAGCACCACCGTGCGCGAGATCAAGGAGGATAGGCCCGGGTACTGGACGTGATAACCGCGCTGGCTTTCCAGCCGCAGCTTGATGCCCAACGCGCCCACCAGGCGCGGCGCCCAGGCCCCCGCCGCAACGACGATCTCGTCGCACTCGATCGGGTCGCCATCGTTCATCACCATCCAGCCGCCCGCCGATGGCTTCACGGTTCGTACATCGGCCCGCAGCAGCTCGCCGCCGCGCGCGACGTAGGCCCGTACTATCGCCTGCACGTAGCGCAAGGGATCCAGCACGGTAGCGTGATCCGGAATGAGGACGGCCGACCGATACCTGGCGGGAAGTCCGGACTCCAGTTCCTCGATTCCGGCGCGGTCGAGATACTCCAGCCGCTGCCCGTACGAGCTGCGCAGCGCCCAGGTCGCCTTGTCCTTGGCGCGCGCCTGATCGTCGGGGTAGAGAAACAGGTGTCCTTTCTGTTGCAGCAGATGCGGGACGCCGACCTCTTGCGCCAGCGCGGCATGCGCGACATTGCTACCCTGATACAGCTCGTGCAGCCGGTTCGCACTGGTGTGGACGGTTTGCGGCCTGGCCGAGGCCAGGAAGCGCCACAGCCATGGCAGCGCACGCGGCAGGTAGCGGGGGGCCAGCGCCAACGGGCTGTCGGGATCCGTCAGCATCGACGGCAGGGTCGAGACTATGCCGGGCATCGCCAAGGGAGCGATGGAACTCTCGCTGATGGCGCCCAGATTGCCATAGCTGCATGCACGGCCGGGTTCGTCCCGGTCGATCAACACGACTCTCGCACCGCGCTTGACCAGCGCAAAGGCGATACACGCACCCACGATACCCGCGCCGATCACGGCGACCTGCTTGGTCATGCTATGGCTACTCCTCTTACTGCTTTTCCATATGCGCGGCGACGCGCAGCTTGTCGAAACGCTCGATATCGGCGCGGATCAATTTCTCATAGCCGGCGGGCGTTTCGTGCACCGGCACCGAACCCACATCGGCCAGCTTCTTCATCACTTCGGGCGAAGACAAGGCGTCGTTGATCGCCTTGTTCAGCTTGGTGACAACATCGGCCGGTACGCCCGCTGGCGCGATCACGCCAACCCAGTCCGCCACCTCGTATCCCGGCAAGCCGGATGCGGCGATGGCCGGCACCTCGGGCAGCAGCGGCATGGGCTTCGCGCTGCCCACGCCCAAAGCCCGCAGCTGCCCGCTCTTGATCAGCGGAACGTAAGCCGTGACCGAATCGATCGACGACACGACCTCGCCGGAGAGCAGATCGCGCAGGGCCTCGCCCGTGCCCTTGTAAGGGACATAAGTCACGGTGGTGCCGGCCAGGGTGTTGAACATCAAGCCGGCGAAATGCGCGGAGGATCCCGGCCCGCCCGACGCCATGGTAAGCCCCGGATGGCTCTTCACGTAGGCGATGAATTCCTTGACGTCATGCACCGGCAGGGAAGGGTTGACCACCAGGACCTTGGGCGTACGGGCGACGGGTGCGACCGCCCGGAAATCCTTCAGCGTGTCGTAGGGCAGCTTCTTGTAGATGGCCGCATTGATGGCATGCGAGGTCGAGGCGAACAGCAAGGTGTAGCCGTCGGCGGGCGCCCTGGCCACGGCCACGGAGGCCACGGTGCCGCCCGCGCCCGCGCGATTCTCCACCACGACGGATTGCCCCAACCGCGTCGTCAGTTGTTCCGCGGTAAGGCGCGCCATCATATCGGTGTTGCCGCCGGGGGCGAAGCCCACGACCAGCCGGATTGCATGCGTGGGATAGCCCTGGGCGGCCGCGGGAGAGTGATAGGCGCCCGCGATGCCGATGACTAGACAGGCAAGCACGGCGTGCGCACGATGGTTCGCGTTCATAATTTCCCTTGATCTGTTGTAGCGAACGTCCACGTTGTGTCGTGGCGGCCCCTATTCGTGGTGGCGCAATTAGGTTAGCCTCCGGCATACCCCGGGGTCCAATCGTTTTTGGTTCTGGTTCCATAAGCGCATTGGATACTCCAGTGCACTGCTCATGCTCAATATCCGACAACTCAGGGCTTTCGCGGCCGTCATGCTGGCCGGTTCGGTAACCGGCGCGGCCGAGCGCCTGCGCATATCGCAACCCGCGATCAGCGCGCTGATCGCAGGCCTGGAGCGCGACCTGGGCTTCAGCCTGTTCGTGCGCGACCGCAACCGGCTGCAGGCCACCAGCGAAGCGACCTTGTTCTACCGTTCAGTGTCGGCGGTGCTTGAACGCCTGGACGGATTGGAGCGCCTTGCGACGGACATCCGCCACGCCGACGAAGGGACGCTGCGTATCGCGGCCCTGCCTATGCTGGCGCTTGAATTCCTGCCCAGGGTGGCGGCCGGATTTCTCGCGCGGCATCCCAATGTCAGGATGATCTTGCAGACGCACAGCTCGCCCACCGTCGCCAGCCTGATGGCCACGCAGCAGTTCGACCTCGGGTTTTCCGAGTCGGCCTATGACGAGGGATGGATCAACGCCCAACGCTTGCGGGTGCGCTGTGTGTGCGTGGTGCCCGTCGGTCATCCTTTGGCGTCCCGCGCGGTAGTGACGCCCGCCGATCTGGATGGCCTGCCTATCGTGACGGCGCCGGCGGGTCATGTGCGCACCCAGCATCTGGCGGAAGTGTTCCAGGCCCGCGGCGCGCGATTGAACGTGCGGGTCGAGACAACGTTGTTCGCGTCCATGTGCGCCTTCGTGTCGCAGGGCGCCGGTTATGCGCTGGTGGATGCCATCACCGCCGGCGGTGCCCATGGCGCCGGCCTGGTGATCCGGCCATTCGAGCCACCCTTCTACAATGACTTCGCCGTGCTGTATCCCGCCAGCAAGCCCATATCACGCATCGCCGAAGCGTTCATGCAGGAGGTGATGGCGGAACTGGCGGGGTTCGCGGAATAGCGAGATCGGCCCGGCGCGCTATTCCGGCGCGGTCGCCGGCGTGTCCCCGCCCGCGGGATAAAGATGGCAGGCGATGCGCGTTTCCTGGTGCGCAAGCAGGGCCGGCCTTTCCTGCGCGCAGCGTGGCATCGCATGCCTGCAGCGCGGGTGGAATGGACAGCCCGCCGGCGGGTCCATCGGATCCGGGAACGACAGGCCCAGGCCCGTGTCGGGGATGCCGAGGCCGGGTTCGGGCGTCAGGACGGACGCCAGCAAGGCCTGGGTGTATGGATGCCGAGGCGCGCGGAAGACCCGCGCCGCCGGACCCGATTCAACGATTCTGCCCAGGTACATGACCGCGACCTCGGTGGCGATGTGTTCGACGACGGCCAGGTTGTGGCTGATGAAGATATAGGTCAGGTTGAACTCGCCGCGCAGGTCCATGAGCAGGTTCATGATCTGGGCCTGGACCGACACATCGAGCGCCGACGTGGGCTCGTCGCAGATGACGACTTCCGGATGCATGACGAGGGCGCGCGCGATCGCCACGCGCTGGCGCTGTCCGCCGGATAGTTGGCCCGGCGTACTGCCGGCCAGCCGCGCGGGCAGTCCGACGCGTTCCAGCATGTCGATGGCCTTGCGTTGGCGGGGATTGTCGATGCCATGCACTTCCAGCGGCAGGGATACGATGGATGCGATGGAGCGGCGCGGATTCAAGGACGAATAGGGGTCCTGGAACACCGGCTGCACGCGCCGCGCCAGTTGCCGGCGAGGCATCTCGCGTATGTCGCTGCCGTCCAGGCGTATCGTGCCGCCGCTGGGCGCCGTCAGGCCGAGCAGCAGGCGGGCCAGCGTCGACTTGCCGCAACCCGATTCGCCGACGATGCCCAGCACGCCGCCGCGCGGCACGGCGAGGTCGACGCCGTTGACGGCATGCAGCGTACGCTTGGGCTTGAACATGCCTGCCCGCACGGAAAAGCTGCGCGCAACGGCCTGGGCCTGGATGAGTGGCGTCATGGCGCCACCAGGGCATCTTCGGCCTGGCGGATGCAGCGCCAGGCATGTTGATCGAGATGGCGGACCGGCACGTGATGGACGCAGGCCGCTTCCGCGCAGGGGCAGCGGTCGCGGAACGCACAGCCCTTCAGCTCGCCGGTGAGCGCGGGCACCACGCCCGGGATCGTGCCCAGGTGCTGGCCCGGCGCGCTGCGGCCGGGCACGGGAATACAGGCCAGCAGGCCCTGCGTATAGGGATGGCGGGGCCGCTCGAATAGCGCGCCCACCGGTCCCTCTTCCACGATCTGGCCGGCGTACATGACGGCGACCCGGCTGGCGATGCGCGCCACGACGCCCAGATCGTGCGTGATCAGGACCAGAGCGATGCCGAGTTCGGCCTGCAGGTCGGCCAGCAGCCGCAGGATCTGCGCCTGGATGGTCACGTCCAGCGCGGTGCTGGGTTCATCGGCGATGAGCAATTCCGGTCCGCACATCAGCGCCATGGCGATCATGACGCGCTGGCGCAGTCCGCCGGACAGCTGGTGCGGGTATTGGCCCAGGCGGCCGCCCGCCGCGGCGATGCCCACCCGCTCCAGCAGTTCGACAGCGCGGTCGCGAGCTTGTGCGGCGCCGGTGCGCCGGTGGTACACGTAGTGCTCGGTCAACTGGTCGCCGATGGTGTATGCGGGATTCAGCGCCGTCATGGGCTCCTGGAAAATCATCGCCATTCTGTCGCCGCGCAACGCGTTCAGGCGCCGGTTGGACAGGGTGGCGATGTCTTTTCCGAGGACCGCGAGGCGGCGCGCGCGGCGGCGCGCGGCCTTGGGCAGCAGTCCCATGATGGCCAGCGACGTCATCGATTTGCCGCAGCCCGATTCGCCTACCAGGCACAAAGTGTCGCCGCGGGCAACCTGGAAGGAAACGTCGCGCACCGCGTGCAGGGGCCCGCGCTGCGTATCGATATCGACGTGCAGGCCCTGCACATCCAGCACGATGTCGGCATGGGTCGCCATGTCAGCTCCTTTCGCCGGGCGCCAGCAACTGGTGCAGTCCGTCGCCGGCCAGGTTGATGGCGAAGATCAACAGGGCCAGCGCGCTGCCCGGGATGGCGATCAGCCAGAAGGAAAAGAACATATAGGCCTTGGCTTCGGAAATCATCAGACCCCACGACGGCGTCGGCGGCTGCACGCCGAGGCCGAGAAAGGACAGTGCCGCTTCCAGCAAAATGGCGCTGGCGGCCTCCAGCGTGGCGATGACGATCAGGTGCGGCATGACGTTGGGCAGGATTTCCCCGCGCACGATGCGCCAGGTGGAAGCGCCCGCCGCGCGCGCCGCGGCGACGTATTCCAGCGAGCGGACCTGCTGGGTCGCGCTGCGCATGACGACCGCGAAGCGGTCCCACTTCAGCAGGCCCAGCACCAGGATGACGACCCACAGCGACCCGCCCAGGATGGCGACCGTGGCCAGCGCGACCAGGATGACCGGCATTGACAGGCGGGTGGAAATCAGGAAGGACACCACCATGTCCACCTTGCCGCCGAAATAACCGGCCGCCATGCCGATGGCCGTGCCGATCACGCCGGATATGCCCGCCACGCAAAGACCGATCAGCAGCGAGATGCGGGCGCCGTAGAACAATCGCGACAGGTAGTCGCGGCCCAGCGGGTCCGTACCGAAGGGGTGCGCCCACGAACCTTTGGCGTACCAGGCCGGCGGTATGTTGCGCGCGGCCAGATTCTGCGCGTAGGGATCGTGGGGGGAAATCCATGGCGCCAGCAGGGCGATCAGGACGATGGCCAGCAGGATACCTCCCCCGATCAGCAGCGCGGCGTTGCCGCCGAGGCGGCGCTGGCGCCTCGATGCCGGCGTGCCGTCGGCGGAGGGCGCTGCCTGGGCGGCGATGGGAAGGGTAGGCGCGGCCATGGTCAGGAAACCCGGATGCGCGGGTCCAGCCACGCGTTGGCGACGTCGGCGGCCAGCGTCAGCAGGACATAGATGACGGACAACAGCAGCACGATCAGCTGCATGACGGGAAAGTCCTTGAACGTGATGCTTTGATACGCCAGGTAGCCCAGGCCGTCGAGCGCGAAAATGGTTTCGATGACGACGGAGCCGCCCAGCAGGTAGCCCAGCTGGACCGCGGCCAGCGCCACGACGGGCACGATGGCATTGCGCAAGGCGTGCTTGAAGATGACCGTGCCGGCGGGCAGGCCCTTGGCTCTGGCGGTGCGGATATAGTCCGCGTCCAGGACTTCGATCATGCCCGCGCGGATCAGCCGCATGAAGGCCGGGGCGACGTAATAGCCCAGCGCGATGGAGGGCATGACGAAGTGCTGCCACGTGCCGCTGCCCGAGACCGGCAGTACGCGCAGCGTCAGCGAGAACAGCATGATCAGCAGCAGCGCGAAGAAAAAGTTCGGCAAGGCCTGGCCCAGCACCGCCAGGGCCAGGCAGAGGCGGTCGATCGGGCCGTTCCTGTACAGCGCGGCGAGCACGCCGAACGGCACGGAGATCAGCAGGGCCACGCCCAGCGAATACAGGCCCAGCAGCAGCGTGGTCCCGAGCTTGGACAGGATCAGCGGCCCCGCATCGGTCTTGAAGTACACCGATGTGCCGAAATGCCCGCGCAGCACATCCCAGAGCCAGTTGGCGTATTGCACGACGATAGGCCGGTCCAGCCCATAGGCCTTGCGGATCATGTCGATGTCGGCCTGCCGCGCGCCTTCGCCGGCCAGCGCCACGGCGGGGTCACCCGAAAGATGCAGCAGCATGAAAGCCAGGATGGACACCGTCAGCGCCACCAGCATGGCCAGTCCCAGTCGACGGATCGTGAAGCCGAGCATGTCGTTTCCTCAGTCTGTTCGTCCGCGGGCTATTTCCAGCTCATCTCCCAGAAGCGCACCAGTTCGTCGGGATAGGGTTTGAAGTTCAGTTCCTGGCTGGCGACGTAATAGACGGGGAGCGACCAGAGCGGTACCGCATAGGCCTGGCTGGAGATCCGCGCCAGGGCTTCCTGGTAGGTGGCGTCGCGCTTGGCCGGGTCGATGGTGCGGTCGGCTTCGTCGAGCAATTGCTTGACCTTCTCATCGCGATTGATGTCGTCGGAGCCGAACGCGAAATACACCGGTGTCGACGCGGATGTGTCGTTCACCAGGTTCGAGCCCCAGGTCTGGTGCGTCAGCGACGCCTTGCCGGCGCGGATCATGTCGCGCATCGCGGCGTATTGCAGGAAATTCAGCTTGGCGCGGATACCGACCGCGCGCAGGTAGTTGATGATCGCTTCCGTCTGGTTGCGTTCGCGATAGGCCACGATGTCGATGTCGAAGCCATTGGGATAGCCGGCCTCGGCGAGCAGTTTTTTGGCTTGCGCGGGATCGTAGTTGTAGATGGTCGCGCCCTTGTCGGTGCAGCCTACCTGCGATGGCGTGCAAATGGTGTTCAGGATCTTCGCATCTCCGCCGACGATGTTCTTGATGATGGCCTCGCGGTCGATGGAAAGAGCGATGGCCTTGCGCACCCTTGCGTCCTTCAACTGCGGGGCGGGGGTGTTGGGCAAGGTATTCATCTGCATGAAGACGATGCGCATCGTGTTGCCGCTGACGGCCTGCAGATTGGGCATGCCGGCCAGCTGCTCGGCCTGGTCCTTGGGCACGCTCATGATGAAATCTTCCTGCCCTGAAATCACTTCCGCCATCTGGGTCTGGCGGTCGGGGATGAAGCGGATGACCACTTTGCCGATCTTCGGCTGCGGCTTGGGAGATTCCTTGAAGTAGTCGGCGTTGCGCTCCAGCGTGATGGATTTGCCGGGCTGGTAGTCGGTCACCTTGTAGGGCCCCGATCCTACCGGCTTGGCGTTCATGCCGGCCGGGCCGACTTGCTTGTAATACACGGCCGGATGGATCACGACCGTGGTGGACAGGTATTCCTTGGCGGCCGGGAAGGGCTCCTTGGTATGGATGCGGACGGTGTATTGGTCGACCTTTTCGACGTGGTCTATCCACTGCACGTTCTGCTGCGTCGTGGCCTTGTTGCGCGGGTCCGCGACGAAATTGAGCGTGTAGACGACCGAATCGGCGTCGAAGGGTTCGCCGTTGTGGAATTTGATGCCCTTGCGCAGCTTGAACTCCAGCGTCTTGTCGTCCGTCTGCTTCCAGTTTTCGGCCAGCTGGCCCTTGTACTCGTTGGTCAGCGGGTCGCGGTACAGCAGCGTGTCCCACACATTGGCCGCGATGATCACGCCCACGCGGACGTTGTTGAAATACGGGTCGACGCTTTCCGGGGCCTGGTCGTAGGCCATGCGCAGCGTATCGTCCTTCTTGCTCGCCCACGCCGGAGCAGCCAGGCACAGCGCGATGGTCGCGACGCATACCGCTATCCGGCGTACCGCCGTTGTAGTGGACGCGGGTGGCGAGACAAGGGAAACAGCGCGACGATCAGCCATGTGGGCTCCTGTGTGGACCTGGAACGGGTACGACAAGGTGCTGCGGTGCTGCGCGAAAGGACTGCCCTGCCTTCCCGGCGATCGAGGCAGTAAGCGGACGACCGCATGGGGAATGCCCTAAATCACCGGTATGGCGCGATGGGATAGAGTGATGCGGCCGCGGCGGCGATCGGCCGCCGCGGCGCTGTCGGGCGAGTGCGTGTCGGCTGTCTTTGTATAACAGAGCTTACGTTCGCCCCATCCATGTTTTCCCTGAACGTGCAAAGCCTGCCTTGCTCCACCAACTGCTTCCGGACATCTTCATGAACAACGCGCTCATGCAACAAGCCATCCAGTTCGCCAACGAGCATGAATCCGCGTGGGATCGTTCGGTGCATGGAGAGTGGGGCGTGCACCAGAAGGATCCGCCACCCTGGAACCGGCTGCTCGGGCCGGTGCATGACCGTGGCCCGGTTTCGGGCACGGTGGTCGTCGACGGCGAGACCATGGCGTCATGGGGGGAACCGCTGCGCGCGGACCTGACCTTCAGCGTTGCCAAGATGTACCTGGCCTTGCTTGCCGGCGTCGCGCATGATCGCGGCCTGCTGCCCGATGTGGACGAGACCGTGGGCAGGCGAGTGCCGGGCATCGGTTTCGACGCAGGGCAGAATGCCGACATCACCTGGCGCCAGCTGTTGCAGCAGACCAGCGAATGGGAAGGCGAACGCTTCGGCGTCCCGGATCAGGTCGATCGCTATCGCGCGGTGACTTTTGGCGATCCGCCTGACGGCAAGAAGGGCGATCCTCGCCCCCTGCGCAGACCGGGCACCTATTGGGAATACAACGATGTGCGGATCAACCAGCTGTCGTTCGCGCTGCTGCATCTGTTCAGACGTCCCTTGCCGGAGATCTTCCGCGAAGCCATTACGCGGCCGATCGGCGCGAGCGAGAACTGGCAATGGGTGGGCTACGACAATGCCTGGGTCGAGATCGACGGCAAGCGCATGCAGTCGGTGCCGGGCGGATCGCATTGGGGCGGCGGCATGTCCATCAGCAGCGTGGACCAGGCCTTGATCGGCCAGATGCTGCTGAACGAGGGCAAGGCCAACGGCCGGCAAGTGCTGTCGGCGGAATGGATACGGGCCATGCGTGAGCCCTGCGCGATCGCGCCTTACTACGGTTTCCTGATCTGGCTGAATCACGAACGCCGCGTGTTTCCCAGCGTGCCGGCATCCAGCTTTTTTGGCGTCGGCGCGGGCAGTTCCTTCACCTGGGTCGAGCCGGAGCGCTGCCTGGTGGCCGTGGTGCGCTGGCTGGATTCCGCTTACGCCGATGCCTTCTTCGGCAAAGTGCTGGGGGCGGTGGACGCGGCTTAAGCGTGTCAGTGGGAAGCGCACCCTGGCGCCTGCACAGGCCTTTGTGTGCGTTCACACGTCCGTTCGCCTGCGTTTTGCGTGCGTCTACGTACCGCTACGCGCCTCCACGCGGCTGGAAGCAGTCCGCCGCAAGGCCGAGGCCAGACGGGCATTGGCGCGTTGCATGGAGCGCGCCGCGCCCAGCAAGGGCGCCAGGCCGGGCAGGGCTTGCGGTTCCGCGCCGGTGTCCGGGATCCGCCTGCGGGCAGCAGGCCTGTTCTCGTCATTGTCCGCCGGCACCGCGCCGTCCAGGGTCCGGTCGACCAGTTCCGCGCCTTGGCGGTAGCCGGCCGGCAGCACGGCGCCATCGTTCGACCGCCGCCACTGTCCCAGTGCGGCCAGCGCCGCGATCATGACGTTGCAGGCGGCGAGCCACATGCCGATTTCGGCGCCGGAGCGCTGCTGCGCGCGCGGCTCCTGCAGCATGCGCTGATGCGCGGCCGTCAGCGCCCTGACGCTGACCAGCGCCGAGCGACGGGTGACGCGGTAACGTGTCATGTCGAAGCCATCGGCGAAGACCGCGGCGGCGTAATCGCGGCAGGCGAGCCGCGCGGCCGCCAGCTTGGCGTCCAGGCCGCGGTATTCCCATGCCGGCAACAGGAAAGCGCCGATCGCCCCGATGGCGCCGCCGATCAGGGTGTCCAGGCCGCGCTGTTCGATCATGGACCACCCCGGCACCAGCAGATGGTAAAGCAGCAAGACGGCGACGGTGCCGAAGAAAACGCTGGGCAGGTAGCTGGCCGGTCGCGCCAGGGCGAAGCAGGTACCGTAGCTGACGACGATCAGGCTTGCCACCAGCCAGGGGGCCTGCACGCCTAGCCAAAGCAGAACCGCCGTGCCCAGGCAGCCCAGCAGCGTGCCGGCGATGCGTTGCCGGCTGCGCTGCTGGTTGGCGCCGAAGGTAGGGCTCATGACGATCATGATGGTCAGGATGACCCAGGTGCTGTGACCCCCGATCCAATTGGCCACCAGGGTGCCGGCGGCCATCGCGGCGGTCAGGCGCAAGGCGTAGCGCGCGGCGGCGGGCGAGGCGCGTACGGCTTGCCACGGCGTCGGCGGCTTGGCGGGCGGGTTCCAGGTGCGCAGGGCGACAGCGACCTCCGCGCGAGCCGCGTCGTCGCTTGCCGACGTGGACTGCATCTTGCCGCCGCGCGCGCCGGCATTCGCATCACGGGCGAGTCGCGTGAGTATGCCGGCCAGCACATCCAGGCGGGCGTTGAAGCCCTGCGCGGGCGCGCCATCCCGGCCGCGCCACGCCAGGCCCGGCGGAGGCGCGGCCACCGTCTTTCCCACCACGTAGCGCGGCACCAGGTCTTCGATCCACCGCGCCATATCCTGGATGGCGTCGTGTACGCGTCGCGCGGCCCTGCCTTCCGCGCCGCCGGTGCGCAGCGCCGTGAAGTCGTCGTGCAGCGCCAGCGAGATGTCGTGGACGTCGATCGCGTCAGTCAGCGTATCGAACAGATGCAGGCGACGTTCCTGCCGGCCAGGCTGGGCGGTGAGATCGCCCAGGACCACATCGCGGGCGATTTGCTGGGCATCGATCGCCGTCGATTGCGCTTCAGCGAGCCTGCGCCGGCATTGGTCAAGCGGTATTCCAGGTATGAAGCATTCCGCGCGCCGCCGCAGATGCGCGGCCGCCGCCATCAAGGATTCGCCTACCGCGCGACGCGCAATCTGCTGCGGGAACAGGGCGCACAGGGCCGTGCTGAAGGCGGTGTACCAGAGACCGCCGCACACCATCCAGCCCATGAACGGCCATGGCGGGCCGCCGGCATCGTGCTGCGCCAGCATCAGATCCACGCCGATCAGCGCGCACAGCCCGATGAGCGTGCCCGGTGTGCCATAGGCGGTGGCCAGTCCCGCGCAGAAGGCGACCACGAGGAGCACCACCCAGGCGGCCAGCGGATGATGCATCACCACTGTGATGGCGGCCGCCGCCAGCCCGAGTATCACCGTCGCCGCCAGCATGCGGCGCGGCTTGAGGCGGAACGCTTCCGGAATGTCCACCAATGACACGCAGAACGCGCCCAGGGCCAGGCCCAGGCCCAGATCGATATTGTCGAACATCAGAACGCCATAGCCCGCCGGCAGCATGACGCCGAGCAGCGTGCGCAAGGCAGTGAACGCATGCTGGCTGTAAAGAAACTGCAAAATGATCTGGGTGGCGGGCATGGAAAACGGCTAAGCGCGGGCAGGACCTGGATGCCAAATGTACCGCGCGTCTCCACGCCAGGCGTGTACGAGATATGGAAACGAATGATTCCGCCCCCATGGAAAAGGCTTTTCCGTCGAGGTCTTTCTATTTTCCGGACAGGGCCGGTTTCAATGATGGGATGATGCGCTGCCTTGCGCTTCGATCCGGGCCCGGCACAGCCGCAGGGGGGCGGGGCGGTGGCTGACCAGAAGCAGGCCCTGGCCGGTAAGGCGTAGACGCCGCTCGAGCGCTTCGATAACCTGGCGTTCCGTACCGGCGTCCAGGCCTTCGGTAGGTTCGTCCAGCACCAGCCATGGCGCCGGCCGCAGCAGCGCGCGCGCCAGTGCCAGGCGCCGGCATTCGCCGCCGGAAAGGGCGAGCCCGCCGTCCCCGAGCCAGGTCTGCAGGCCATGCGGCATGGCGCGGATACGGGTGGCCAGGCACGCATCCGCCAATGCCTGCCAGAGAGCGGTGTCGTCCGCCAGCGGAGCGCCCAGGCGCAGGTTGTCCGCCACGGTTCCCGTCAACGGGCTGGGGTCCTGGGGCACGTAGGCGAAGCAGGGGCGCGCCCAGCCGATGGGATGGTTTTCCAGTGCCGTGCCGTTCACCGCGTAGTATCCCGGGGACGCCGCGCGCAGGCCCAGCAGGGCTTCCAGCATGGCGGTCTTGCCCGATCCGGATGGGCCGGCGATGCCGACCCGCGAGCCCGCGGGAAATACGCTGCCGCCGATGCGCAGGGTGGCGGCGGCGCCCGGCGCCAGCGTGGGATGATCGTGGGGCGTGTCCGGCGCGTCGCGATCCATGGCCTCGTCCAGGCGCGCGCAGGCTT
Organism: Bordetella sputigena; assembly: GCF_965137885.1. Classification (NCBI taxonomy): domain Bacteria; kingdom Pseudomonadati; phylum Pseudomonadota; class Betaproteobacteria; order Burkholderiales; family Alcaligenaceae; genus Bordetella; species Bordetella sputigena. The sequence goes on along the minus strand of NZ_CBCSCA010000012.1, from coordinate 45,868 downwards.
CCTGCAGGGCGCCATGCTGCTGGGCGGCCCGTAGCAAGGGCGCCGTGCCCTCCATGGCCGCCAGCGTGGCGAGCACGGCCAGGGCCAACAAGGGCAGCGCGGCGCCGGCGGACAGCGCGGCGATGGCCAGCAGCGTGGCGCCGGTAATGCCGGCGTGGATGGCGGCGAGATCCGCTTGCGCGTGATTGCGCCGCAGGATCGCGGCCCCGAGTTCGGCGTCGCGCGCCATCACGGCGTCCACGGCGCCCGCCGTCAGGCCGAAGCAGCGCAGCTCGGCGGCGGCAGGCAGATAGGCTCCCACGGCGTCCTTCAAACTGCCCGTGGCGCGCAGCGCGTCGCGGCCCGCATCGCCGCACCAGCGCCGCGCCAGGCGCCGGCCGACGGCGAGTTGGATGCCCATGCCGATGGCGTACGCGGCGGGCGCCCATGGCGAGGCGAGCGCCAGCACCGACAGCGCCGCGCCCGCGGCGGCGGCCGCGACCCAGGGGGCGGGACGCCGCACGAAAGCGGCTTCCACGGCATCGACGTCCTGCACCAGGCGCGCGGATGCCTCGCCGGTGGAAAGCGCGAGCGCCTTGTGGGGCGGGGTGGCGGCGATGCCGGCGAACAGCAGCGGACGCAACTCGGCCAGGGCGGCGAAGGCCGCGCGGTGCCCGAATAGCCTTTCACCGTAGCGGCCCGCCGTGCGCAGGATGGCCAGGCCGCGCATGCCCGCGCTGGGCAGCAGATAGTTGAAGGCCTGCACGGCCGCGGGCCCCGCGCTGCCGGCCAAGGCGGCGCCGGCCAGGAACCAGCCGGACAGCCCCAGCAGCAGGGTCGCGGCGCTGGCCGCGATCGCGCCGCTGGTCGCCGCCAATGCCAGGTCGGCGCGCCGCAGGCGTGCCTGCGTGCGTATGAAGCGTCCGATCGTGGAGCGGCGCGGGACGCGTGTCGCTTCCGGCGCCGGGATGCGCGCGGGGAGATCGGGAAGGAAGGGGAACGACATCTTCATGCCAATCGCAACGTACAGGCGGCCGCGGCGGCCAAGGCATCGGAATGGGTGGCCGCGATCACGGTGCGGTCACGCGCCGCTTCGCGTATCAGCTGGACGATGCGCTGTTCCGACGCGTCGTCCAGTTCGGCGGTGGGTTCGTCCAGCAAGAGCAGGGACGCGGGTTTCAAGAGCGCTCGCGCCAGGGCCAGCCGGCGCCGCTCGCCGCCGGAGAGGCCGGAGCCTCTTTCATCCAGAACGGTATCGCCGCCCAGTGGGCGCCGGGCCAGGGCGGGCCCGAGGCCTACGCGCATGGCCATGGCAAGCGCCGTTTCGCGCGTGGTGCCGGGCGCGGCAGCCATCAGGTTTTCCAGGATGGTGCCCGGCAGGAAGACCGGTGCCTGGCCGGCCCAGGAAACCTGCGCGGGGTCGGCGGTCCAGCTCGGGGTGATGGTGCCTGATTTGAGCGGCGCGCGGCCGAGCAGCGCGGCCAGCAGCGTCGATTTGCCGGCGCCCGTGGGGCCGCGGACGACGGTGAGCGCGGCGGCCGGGGCGTCCAGATTGATCGGCCCGATCTCGAGTTCGCCGGCGGCGACGACGGCGTCGCGGCAATGCACGGCGGGCGCGGATGCCGGAGCCGGCGCCGATGCGGGGTCCTGCGCCGCCGCGCGTGGTTTCGATGCCGATGCGGAAGCGGAGGCCTGCTCCGGCATGCCGGCGGCGAACGTCCCGCGGTCGCGGCGGCCAGCCAGGCGCGTGGCGGCTTGGGAGGATGTTGCCGTCTGGGCGGGGAGAGCGTCCCACAGCGGCAGCAGGCGCGCGGCCGCTGCCTCGCCCAGCTGCTTTTCATGGTACGCGGCCGCCAGGCGCCGTAGCGGCGCATAGAACTCCGGCGCCAGCGCCAGCGCGTAGAACGCGGTGGGAAAAGCCAGGGTTTCCAGCGGCTTGAAGGGCAACAGGCCCAGCAGCGCGAAACCGCAGTACACCGCGACGATGGCTACCGAGATCGCCGCGAAGAACTCCAGCGCCGCCGATGAAATAAAGGCCACGCGCAGCACATTCATCGTGCGGCGGCTGACTTCCCGGGCGGCCGTGGCGACGCGCGCGGTCTCGGCCTGTTCGGCCTGGAAGGCCAGGATGACCGGCAATGCCCGCACCCGATCGACGAAATGGCCGGACAGCCGGGCCAGTGCTTCGAACTGGCGCGTCGCCTCTATGCTGGCGGCGCCGCCGGCCAGCGCCATGACGGCGGCAAACGGCACCAGGGTCGCCAGCAGGATGGCGGCGGCGACCGGGCTGGCCGGCGCCACCGCCGCCGCGATCAGCAGCGGGCCGATGCGGGCGTCCAGTTCGGCGGGGCGATACTGGCTGAAATAGCCGTCCAGCGCTTCGATCTCGTCGACCACGGCGGCCAGGGTGGCGCCCGCGGAGCGTCCGGGACCCGCATCGGCGGTCAGGGGGGCGGTCGCGGTCGGCGTGGAACCCACCACCGCGCCGAGCGCGGCCGTGACGGTCTGGCGGCGTAGTCGCGACTTGATCGCGAAGGCCTGCCAGGCCGCCGCCCGCGATAGGGAGCGGGATACCCAGGCGCGTCCCGCCGTAGCGGCGGCCAGCGCCAGCAGCGAGACCAGTGACGCCGCCTGGACCAGGACCAGCGTCAAGGCCAGCGCCCAGGCCGCCACGCAGGCGGTATGCAGCACGGTCAGCAGCGTCAGCCGGCGGTTGCCGGCGGCATCGCCGCGCGCCAGCGTGCGCAGCGCCCGCGCGGCGGCGCGGGTGTCGGCGTTGGAGCGTTGTAATTCTGCGGACATCGGTGGCGGTGCGAGAATGGGGCAGGCTCAGTGTGCCCCGCTTTATTCGCGCGACCTTTGAGCTATGTCATGGGGCGAGCGGATAAGCCGCCATACGATGGCGCCGTTACGTACTCCAAGGCCGATCTCATGGACGTAGTCGAACTGTCCCGTCTGCAATTCGCCCTGACGGCGATGTACCACTTTCTTTTCGTCCCGCTCACGCTGGGCCTGTCCTTCATCCTGGTCATCATGGAGAGCATCTATGTGATGACCGACAAGCCCATCTGGCGCACCGTTACCCGCTTCTGGGCCACCCTCTTCGGCATCAATTTCGTGCTGGGGGTGGCCACTGGCCTGACCATGGAGTTCGAATTCGGCACCAATTGGTCGTACTACTCCCATTACGTCGGCGACATCTTCGGCGCGCCACTGGCGATCGAAGGCTTGATGGCCTTCTTCCTGGAGGCGACCTTCGTCGGCCTGATGTTCTTCGGCTGGGAGCGGCTGAGCAAGCGTGGCCACCTGTTCGTCACTTTTATGGTGGCGCTGGGCTCCAACTTGTCGGCCCTGTGGATCCTGATCGCCAACGGCTGGATGCAGAACCCGGTTGGCGCCATCTTCAATCCCGACACCATGCGCATGGAAGTCAGCAGCTTCCGTGAAGTGCTGTTCAACCCCGTCGCACAGGCGAAATTCGTGCATACCGTCAGCGCGGGCTACGCCACCGCCTCGGTGTTCGTGCTGGGGGTCTCGGCATGGATGCTGTTGCGCGGCAAGTGGCGCGCCGTGGCGCAGCGCTCCTTCGCCGTGGCGGCCGCCTTCGGCCTGGCTTCGGCCTTGTCGGTGGTGGTACTGGGCGACGAAAGCGGCTATGCGCTGACCGACAACCAGAAAATGAAGCTGGCTGCCCTGGAAGCCATGTGGGAAACCGAACCGGCCCCCGCGGCCTTCACCGCCTTCGGCATCCCCAGCCTGGCGGACCGCAAGACCCACGCCGAAGTAAAGATCCCCTATCTGCTGGGCCTGATCGCCACACGATCGATCGATAAGCCTGTCGCCGGGATTTTCGAGCTCGTCGCCGTATCGCAATCGCGCATCGAAAGCGGCGTGCAGGCCTACGACGCGCTGGAGCGCCTGAAGCAGCAGCCCGGCGATACCGCGGCGCGCGCGCAGTTCGAACAGCACCGCCGCGACCTGGGCTACGGCATGCTGCTGAAGCGCTATGTGCAGGATCCGCGTACGGCCGACCGCGCCACCATAGAGAAGGCCGCCTGGGATACGGTGCCGGACGTGCCGGTCATGTTCTGGGTGTTCCGCATCATGGCCTTGATCGGTTTCATACAGATCGCGGTGTTCGCGGTGGCGTGTGTCATGGCGGCGCGCCGGCGCTTCGACGTGCGCTGGCTGCTGAAGACGGCGATATGGATCATGCCGCTGCCCTGGATCGCCGCCGAAGCCGGCTGGGTGCTGGCGGAGCTGGGGCGCCAGCCCTGGGCGGTGGACGGCGTGCTGCCGACTTTCCTGGGCGTATCCAGCCTGACCGTCGCGCAGTTGTGGACCACGATCGTCGGCTTCACCCTGTTGTACGGCGCGCTCGCCGTCGTCGAGGTCGGCCTCATCGTCCGGACCGTCAAACGTGGTCCCTACGCTCATCACGAACCGGCCCCGCAAGGCCACGACGTGGCCGGTGGCCTGGCCGCTGCTGAATAAGGAAAACCGACATGGATATCCCGCTCGATTACCCGACGCTGCGCGTCATCTGGTGGGCGCTGATGGGCGTGCTGCTGATCGGCTTCGCCTTGACCGACGGCTTCGACCTGGGCGTCGCCGCGCTGCTGCCCTTCGTCGCCCGCAACGACAACGAAAGACGGATGGCCATCAACACCATCGCGCCCACCTGGGAAGGCAACCAGGTGTGGTTCATCCTGGGCGGCGGCGCCATCTTCGCCGCCTGGCCCTTCGTCTATGCCGTCAGCTTTTCCGGCTTCTACATCGCCATGTTCCTGGTATTGGCGGCGCTGATCCTGCGGCCGGTGGGCTTCAAGTACCGCTCCAAGCGGTCGTCGGCCACCTGGCGCAACGGCTGGGACTGGGCGCTGTTCGTCGGCGGCTTCGTGCCCGCGCTGGTGTTCGGCGTCGCCGTGGGCAATGTCCTGCTGGGGGTGCCGTTCCACTTGGACAGCGACCTGCGCGCGATCTATGACGGAAGCTTCCTGGGCCTGTTCAGTCCGTTCTCGCTGCTGTGCGGCCTGTTGTCGGCAACGATGCTGATCACCCACGGCGCCGCATGGCTGACGATAAAGGCCGAGAACGGCGACGTGCGCGACCGCGCGCGCCGCATCGGTTCGGTCTCGGCATTCCTGGTGATCCTGCTGTTCGCCGCGGGCTATGTCTATGTCGCGCATGGCGGACTGGGATACCGGCTGGAAGGCGCGGCCGATCCGGCGGGGCCGTCCAACCCGCTGCGCGCCGGCGCGGTTGCCGCGGCGGGCGCCTGGCTGGCGAATTTTTCCACGTACCCGTGGATGATCGTCGCCCCGGTTCTGGGCTTTGCCGGCGCGCTGCTGGCTTTGATCGGCATACGCCTGGGCCGCGAATGGCCGGCCTTCGGGGGCTCTTCGCTGTCCGCGCTGGGCATCATCGCGACCGTCGGTCTGTCGATGTTCCCCTTCATCCTTCCCAGCAGCGTGGACCCGCGTTCCAGCCTGACGGTATGGAATGCGTCGTCCAGCCATACGACGCTGTTCATCATGCTGATCGTGACGCTGGTGTTCCTGCCCATCGTGCTGCTGTACACGGCATGGGCCTTCAAGGTGATGTGGGGCCGGTCCACGATCAAGGCCTTGTCCACCAATCCCGACCTTTACTGAACGACTGGGAGTACGTCATGTGGTATTTCGCTTGGGTGCTCGGGCTCGGCCTGGCGGTGTGTTTCGGTATTCTGAACGGGATCTGGCTGGAGTATCACCAGCTCGATGACCCGGATGCCGAGGCGCAGCAATAAGGGCTGGCGCGGTACCAAACCCGGGGCATAAACCCCGGGCATAAAAAAGGCGCTCCTTACGGAGCGCCTTCTTCTTTCCAGCGGTCTTTCCTGGACCGATCAGCCGTATCAGCTGTGGTAGGCGGATTCACCGTGGCAGGTGGTATCCAGGCCTTCGCGTTCGACGTCTTCCGGTACCCGCAGGCCGCAGACCATGTCGGCGATCTTGTAGGCGATCCAGGCAACGACGCCCGACCACACCAGCGTCAGGACGACGCCTTCGAACTGCACCCACAGCTGGCCGCCGATTTCGCCGGCCGTCTTCAGGCCCGGGCCGCCCAGGACTTGCGCGTTGAACACGCCGGTCAGCAGGGCGCCCGTGATACCGCCCACGCCGTGCACGCCGAACACATCCAGCGCATCGTCCGCCTTCAGCATGCGCTTCAGGCCGTTGACGCCCCAGACGCAGATCACACCGCCGGCGATGCCGATGACGAAGGCGCCTACCATGCCGACCAGACCGGCGGCCGGGGTGATCGCCACCAGGCCCGCCACGGCGCCGGACGCAGCGCCCAGCATCGAGGGCTTGCCCTTCAGCGCCCATTCGGTGAACAGCCAGGCCAGCACGGCGGCGGCGGTGGCGATCATCGTGTTGAAGAAAGCCAGGGTGGCCTGTTCGTTGGACATCAGCGCGGAACCCGCGTTGAAGCCGAACCAGCCCGTCCACAGCAGGGCCGCGCCGGTCATGACCATGGGCAGGTTGTGCGGCTGCATGGCTTCACGGCCGTAGCCGACGCGCTTGCCGATGACATAAGCGCCCACCAGGCCGGCGATACCGGCGTTGATGTGCACCACCGTGCCGCCGGCGAAGTCCAGCGCGCCCTTGGCGTTCATCAGGCCAGGCGCGGTCTGCGAAGCGAACCACACCATGTGTGCGATGGGCACGTAGGCGAAGGTGAACCAGATGACGGTGAACAGCAGCACCGCGGAGAAGCGGGCGCGTTCGGCGAAGCTGCCGACGATCAGCGCGCACGTAATGCCGGCGAAAGTCGCCTGGAACGAAGCGAACAGGAGCTCCGTCAGCGAGCCGGTCATCGCGTACTTGCCGTCGGCCGGCGAGAACATGCCGGAGAAGAAGACGCGCGAGAAACCACCGAAGAACGCGTTGCCTTCGGTGAAAGCAAGCGAATAGCCGTAGATGAACCACAACACCAAGCCGACGACGAAGGTCCCCATCACCTGCATCAGGACCGACAACACATTCTTGCTTCGTACCAATCCGCCGTAAAACAGGGCGAGGCCGGGTACTGCCATCATCAACACCAGCAGTGTCGAGACCAGCATCCACGAGATATCTGCTTTATCCATTTCTTATGGCTCCAGTAGCGTCTTTATTTATGTTTACAGTGCTGCTTCGCCGGCTTCACCCGTGCGGATGCGAATGACCTGCTCCAGCCCGGCGACAAAAATCTTGCCGTCGCCGATCTTGCCCGTGCGGGCGGCTTGCTCGATGGTCTCGATGGCTTGTTCGACCAGGCTGTCCGGCACGGCGGCTTCCACGCGCAGCTTGGGCAGAAAGTCCACGGCGTATTCGGCGCCGCGATAAAGTTCGGTGTGGCCTTTCTGCCGGCCGAAGCCCTTGACTTCCGTCACCGTCAGTCCCTGGACCCCTATACCGGACAAAGCCACTCGCACCTCGTCGAGCTTGAAGGGCTTGATGATGGCGATGATGAGTTTCATGGCTGGTTCCTCTCATGGTTGCACGTTGGCCCTGCGTCTAAAGCAAAATCGATGCCATCTTTTTGGCTGAGGGCGCGGGCGTTTTGCCGTGGTGAGGGCAAGCCGGCGTGGCCGACTGCACCGCATCGGTGCGCACCGTCAGAAGGCATGCTCGTCATTGGTGCATTTCCGGGTGCGCGCGCTGCAAGGCCCGGCGCAACGCTCTACACTGAGGACTGTCTTAGGCATAGGTAAGAGGACGCCATGAACGCCACCCAATGGATGGAAGACCTGCAGAAGAACATCTCGGACCTGATCGCCCGCAGTCCCGCCGCGGACCTGGAGCGTAATGTCCGCGCGATGATGGCGCAGGGGTTTTCGCGGCTGGACCTGGTCACGCGGGAAGAATTCGACGTACAGGCCGACTTGCTCGCGCGCACGGTGGCGCGCGCAGACCAGCTGGCGGCCCAGGTCACCCAGCTTGAGGCGCGCATCAATGCGCTGGAGGCGGCGCAGGCCAAGGCCGCCCCGGCGGCGCCGGCCGCCGCCGCTACTTCGGCGGGCTCGGCCATACAGGGATAGCGGCCCCGGCGGGCGCGCGGTGGCCATATCGCGTTGTCCGGCCGGAGGCAGCCCGCCGCGCGCATGCGGCCGGCCCGCGGAAGCACGGTAGGAACGGCGCTCCGACAGTAGTGCGCGGCGACGCGGCATGCTAAGCGCCGGCGGGCGCCTGGCGTGTCTGGAACTGGCGGGTCAGGAAGTCCAGCAGCGTACGCGCCGAGGCCGACAGCGTGTCCTCGGATCGGTAGGCGATCAGGATGCGTTTGTTGGCCCACGACTCCGCCAAGGGCACCGCGGCAATGTTGAGGATGTCCTGGTACATATCCGCCAGCTGCTTCAACACGAATGAAATGCCCAGGCCCGCATGCACCATGCGGCACAAGGCGTCGAAACTGTTGACGCGGATTTTCATGCGTATTTCCCTGCCTATCAGCGCGGCCTGCTGCACCAGCTTTGCGTTGTAGGCGCTTTCGGCGTGCAGGCCGATCAGCGGCTCGTCCAGCAGCTCGGCGAAGCGGACCGTGCCCAGGCCGGCCATGCGGTGGGCGCGGGGGAAGATCGCCACCAGGCTGTCTTCGCGATAGGGACGGCTGACGGCGGCGGCTTCGCCCAGGTACCAGTCGTTGCCGATGCCCAGGTCGGCGCTGCCGTCTTCCACGCTTTTCAGGATTTCGCCGCCGCGTTTTTCTTCCAGTTCGATGCTGACGTCCGGGTACGTCTGCGAGAAGGCCGCGATGTCTTCCGGCAGGTATTGGTCGATGGAGGAAATGTTCGCGACCACGCGGACGGTGCCTTGCAGGCCGGACGCGTAGCGGCCCAGGGCCGTGCCCATGTGCTGGAGTTCGGCCAGCGCCGCGGAGGCGTAGCGCAGGACGGTTTCGCCGGCTGCCGTCGGTGTGATGCCACGTGGGGAACGGTAGAGCAGGGGCACGCCGACTGACTTCTCCAGGTCGGAAATTCGCCGGCTGACGGCGGACGGGACGATGCACGCCCGCGCGGCGGCGGCCGCGATGCTGCGCGCTTCGCAGGCGTCGACGAATAGGCGCAGCGATGTCAGGTCCAGCCTGCGCATCAGGGAATCGATTGCGTCGCCTGCGTCGGGCGCGCTGCTCGGGTTCATGTGTCTCCTCCGTGTGTACGGGTGCAGGGTGCTTTGCGGCCTTGGCTGCACGCGCGGCCTGGGCGGTCGCGCCTAGGCGGCCCCGCCTGACCGGCCGTGCCTAGGCGGCCCCGCCTGACCGGCCGTGCCTGACCGGCCGTGCCTGACCGGCCGTGCCGAATCAGCATGCCCCCCCTCTTGAATGATCGCTTGTCGCCGCCGGTCGCCGGGGCGAAAGTGCCGGTCTGTTGTGGCCGGCAAGGCGGCGGCCGGCCAGGCGCGCGGCGAGCCGACATCATTCCACAAAAGCGCGGGAGGTAGACACATGACAAACGAAGTGCGCATGGTTTCGGCCAGCGGAATTCTGGGCTATGGCTTCCCCGAAGCCTCCTTGGAGACCGCCCTGAAGGCGCGCCCGCACATGATAGGGGTCGATGGCGGCAGCTCGGATCCCGGTCCGCATTACCTGGGTTCCGGCAAGACACTGAACTCCGCCCTGCAGATGAAGCGCGACATCCGCCTGCTGCTGCGCGGCGCGATGGAACTGAACATCCCCATGATGATAGGCACCTGCGGCGGCGCCGGCGGCGAACCGCACCTGCAGGCCTGCGCGGCGCTGGTGCGCGAGATCGCGCGTGAAGAGGGCATGCATTTCAAGATGGCCCTGATCCACGCCGAGCAGGACAAGCAAGCGCTGAAGGCCGGCATCCGCGCCGGCCGCGTGCGCCCGCTGGGCAAGGCCGGCCCCTTGAGCGTAGACACGGTGGACCGCGCCGAACGCATTGTCGGCATGATGGGCCCTGAACCGCACCTGGCGGCGTTGCAAGCCGGCGCCCAGGTCATCCTGGCCGGCCGCGGCACCGACCCCGCGCCCTGGGTCGCGCTGGCCACGCATCACGGCATTCCGCCGGGCCCGGCGTGGTACGCGGGCAAGTTGCTGGAATGCGCCTGCAATGCCGCCTTGCCGAAAAAGCACGACTGCCTGATCGCCACGGTCGGATCCGATTATGTGGAAGTCGAGCCCGCCAATCCGGAGCTGCGCTGCACGCCCTTGTCGGTATCGGTGCAGGCCCTGCACGAAAGCGCCAGCCCCATCGTGCGCTACGAACCGGGCGGCGTACTGGATACCAGCGCCTGCGTCATGCAGGCGCTTTCCGATCGCCGCGTGCGCATCTCCGGCATGGTCTGGCAGCCCGCGCCCTATACCATCAAGCTGGAAGCCGCCGCCCGCTCGGGCTACAGCGCGATCGCCTTCGCCGGCACGCGCGATCCGGGCCTGATCGGCCAGCTCGACAGTTTCATCGCCGCGGTTACTGAAGCCGCGCACACCAAGATAGCGGCGCTGGGCATCCCGCGCGACCGCTACCGCATCGTCATCCGCCTGTACGGCAAGGACGGCGTGATGGGCGAGTGGGAGCCGCTGCGCGATGTACGCAGCCACGAGATCGGCATCCTGGCGGAAGTGGTGGGCGAAACCCAGGAAATCGCCAATGCCGCGCTGGCCCTGACCCGCGTGACGCTGCTGCACAGCGATTTTCCTGGCCGCCTTTGCCGCGAGGGCAATATGGCCTTCCCGTTCTCGCCCTCCGACATCGAACGAGGGCCCGTGTACGAGTTCACGATGCAGCACGTGATCCACACCGACGACCCGTTGGGGATGTTTCCCATCGAGTACGAGACCCTCTAGGCCTGTGCGGGAGCCCTTCCATGATCAAACTGAAAGACATCGCCAAGGCCTGCAAAAGCAAGAACGCCGGCCCCTTCGAACTGACGCTGGACATCATGTTCGACAACGCGGAAACCTTCGAAAAAGTGCGCCGCTGCGGCGTGATCACGCGCGAACGCATCGCCGCCCTGTACGGCGTGTCCCCTGAAGACGTGCTGTTCACCGAATATCCGCCGGCGCTCGCCTTCAAGGCGACCTTGCCGCGCCGCATCGTGTCCGGCGCCATCGGCGACACCGATGTCTACGGCGCCCAGCAGCATGCGCCGCTGCTGGACCTGGAGCTGCCGCTGTAGCGCGGGAAGCGTCGCCGCGCGACGCGAACGAAAAAAGGAGACCGACATGTACGCCGCCCCCCCGGTGATGAAGACCGAGGTCTTCACGCGCATACCCGATCGATATCGCAAGGCCGGCCAGTTGTCGGAAGAACGCCTGCGCGCCGGCAAGGGCACGCGCGCCACGGACAGCTACATCGAAGGTCCGTCCTTCGACAGGCAGGGCAATCTGTATCTGGTCGATATCGCCTTCGGCTTGATCTTCCGCGTGTCGCCCGCCGGCGAGGTCACCCAGTTGGTCGAATACGACGGCGAGCCCAACGGCTTGAAGATCCACCGCGACGGCCGCATTTTCGTGGCCGATCACAAGAACGGCATCCTGCTGTTGGACCCGGACGCCGGCCGCGTAACGCCTTATATCCGCCGGGCGCGCACCGAAGGCTTCAAAGGCCCCAACGATCTGTTCTTCGCCGCCAATGGCGATATGTACTTTACCGACCAGGGGCAGACGGGGCTGCAGGATCCGTCCGGCCGGGTTTACCGGCAGGGCGCCGATGGCTATTTCGAATGCCTGCTGGACAACGTGCCCAGTCCCAACGGCATCGTCATGAACCCGGCGGAAACCCTGCTGTACGTGGCCGCGACGCGCGGCAATTGCGTGTGGCGCGCGATGGTGCTGCCGGACCGGTCGCTGACCCGCGTCGGCCTGTTCATCCAGATGTCCGGCGGCGCCGGGCCGGACGGCATGGCGGTGGACCAGGCCGGCAATCTGTATGTCGCGCATGCCGGCATGGGCGCGGTGTGGAAGTTCTCGCCACGGGGCGAGCCGCTGCTGCGCATCGATTCCTGCATGGGGCACATGACGACCAATATTGCCTTCGGCGGCAAGGACAATCGCGACCTGTTCATCACCGAATCGGAAACCGGCAGCGTGCTGGTGGCGCGCATGGATACGCCGGGCCGGCCGATGTATTCGCACGCGGACTGAACACGACTCATAGGAATCATCATGGAAGACACCACATCCGCCCAGGCGGGCGCAAAACGCGTGGACCCCGCACGCGTGCGCGAACTGGCCGCCGCCGTCTACGAAAGCGCCGGCGTGCCGGTCCAGGACGCCTTGCTGGCGGCCGATACGCTGGTGCAGGCCGACCTGTGGGGCCATCAGTCGCACGGCATGCTGCGCCTGGGCTGGTACTACGCCCGCCTGCGCTCCGGCGCCATGAAGGCGGTCACCGAAACCCGCCTGGCAGTGGATGCCGGCGCGGTCGCCGTCCTGGACGGCGGCGACGGCCTGGGCCAGGTCGTGGCGCGCCGCGCCGTCGACGAAGCGGTGGGGCGCGCGCGCAAGCATGGCGTCGGCGTGGTCTCGATCCGCAATTCGAATCACTTCGGTACCTGCATGTACTACACGCGCATTGGCGCGGAGCAGGGCTGCGTGATGATGTTGATGAGCAACGCGGGGCCGAACATGGCGCCCTGGGGCGGCCTGAAGAAAAAGATAGGCACCAATCCCTGGTCCATCGCCGCGCCGGGCGGCAGCCACCCGCCGGTCGTGATGGACATGGCCAATTCGGGCGTGGCGCGCGGCAAGATCTATCTGGCCAACAAGCGGCGCGAGCCCATCCCGCCGCACTGGGCCATCGACGCGCAGGGCAACCCCACGACCGATCCCAAGGCCGCGCTGGAAGGCTTCATCCTGCCCATGGCCGGGCACAAGGGCTATGTGATGGGCGTCATGGTCGACGTCCTGTCCGGCGTGCTGTCGGGCAGCCAGTTCCTGGATCGCGTGCATGGTCCCTACGATCCGGTCAATCGCAGCGGGGCGGGGCATCTGATGATCGCCTTGAATGTGGCGGCATTCCAGCCCATCGAGGAATTCAACCGCCGTATCGACGAGTACATCGCGTCCCTGAAGGATGTGCCGGTGGCGCCGGGGCATCGCCAGGTCTATTACCCCGGCGAGATGGAAGTCCAGGCCGACGCGGAAAACCGCGCAAATGGCCTGCTGCTGCCCGCCGATACGCTGGCCGACGTCGAGCGCGTGGCGCGCGAAGCCGGCGTGCCGTATCCATTCTGACCCTTTCGAGTTCGGCCGCATCGGCCGTCTCACGTGCAATCGGGGCGGGACCCCAAAAAAAAGGAGGAGATTCCATGAACCGCAGACTGATCATCCAGGCCGGCGTCGCCCTGTGCGCGCAGGCCATGATCGCATCGGCGTCGGCCCAGGCCGCGGCCGACTTTCCGACGCGCACCGTGCGCATCGTGTCCGGCCTGGCGGCCGGCAGCAGCATGGATCTGGTCGCCCGCACCATCAGCCCCAAGCTGGCGGAGCTGTGGGGCCAGGCTGTCATCGTCGAGAACCGCGCCGGTGCGGCGGGCAATATCGCCGCCGAGCACGTCGCCCGTGCCGACGACGGCCATACGCTGTTGATCGCGCAGAACGCGATTACCGTCAGCGCGTCGCTGTATCCGCGCCTGAAGTACGACCTGCGCAAGGACCTGAAGGCGGTCTCGCAAGTGACCGCCATGCCGCACGTGGTGGTGGTGACTCCGACGCTGCCGGTGAAGAACCTGCAGGACTTCATCGCCCTGGCCAAATCCAAGCCCAACCAGCTGAACTTCAGCTCCGCGGGTATCGGCAATGCCGACGATATGGCGGCCGAGCTGTTCGCCACGATGGCCCATTTGCAGATGATGCATGTACCGTACACCGGAGGTTCGCAGGCGCTGACGGCGGCCGCGGCGGGCGATGTGCAGCTGTATTTCCCGGGTCTGCCGGTCAGCCTGCCGCTGGTCAAGGCCGGCAAGGTGAAGGCATTGGCGGTCACCGGCAAAACCCGCTCGCCTGCCTTGCCGGACGTTCCCACCATGCAGGAAGCCGGCTTGGCCGGCTACGAAACCGTGCTGTGGTATGGGGTGTACGCGCCGGCGTCCATGTCCGACGCTACCGTCGAGCGCATCTCCGCCGACATCCGGAAAGCCTTGCAGATGCCCGACGTGAAGGAAAAGTTGAGCGGCGCGGGCATCGATGTGGTGGGCAGCACGCCGGCGCAATTCCAGGCCTTCACCAATGCGGAAATCGACCGTTGGGCGATTATCGTGCGCGAGCGTAATTTGAAGGTGGATTGAGTTTTACGCGTGACAATTTCATCTCCGCCATCACATTCGATGGCGGTTTTTTTTCATACTGCGCTTTTCCGTTTGAACAAGCGTAGCCATGAGTCTTGCGGTCTTGAACAGCCGCGCGCTGGTGGGGCTGCACGCGGCGCCTGTCCACGTTGAAACACACCTGGCCGCGGGCTTGCCGTCGTTCGCGGTGGTCGGCCTGGCCGACGTGGCGGTGCGCGAAAGCCGCGAGCGCGTGCGCGCCGCGATCCAGAACAGCGGTTTCGAGTTTCCCGCCGGCCGGCTCACCGTCAGCCTGTCGCCGGCGGACCTGCGCAAGGAATCGGCGCGCTTCGATCTGCCGATCGCGGTGGGCGTCCTGCTGGCCTCGGGTCAGATCGCCATGCCGGAATTGCTGTGCGGGAAGGGTGTGTCCACGCTGTCCAGGCTGGTCATGGCGGGCGAGCTTTCCTTGACCGGCGTGCTGGTTCCCGTGGCCGCGCCCTTGGCGATCGCGCTGGGCGTGGCGCGCGACCAGCCGGACGCTACGGTGATCCTGCCCGCGGCCAGCGCGGCGCAGGCCGCCCACGTGCCGGGATTGCGGGTGTTGTCCGCCGGGACGCTGGCCGACGTGGTGGCCCATTTATGCGAGCAGGCACCTTTGCCCGTCGCGCAACCCGCGCCGTGGCCTGTCGTGGCGGAAGGCCCTTGCTTGTCCGAGGTAAAAGGGCAGGGCGGCGCCCGCCGCGCGCTGGAGCTCGCGGCCGCGGGCGGGCACAGCTTGTTGATGGTGGGACCGCCCGGCGCGGGCAAGAGCATGCTTGCGCATCGGCTACCTGGGCTGCTGCCGCCCTTGGCCCATGTCCAGGCCCTGGAAGTATCCGCGATCGCCGGGCTGGCGATGGGCGATGCGGCCTTCAGCCTGCGGCCGCCGTTTCGCGCGCCGCATCATGGCGCCACCGCGGCGGCGCTGGTGGGCGGCGGCTCGCGCGTGCGCCCCGGCGAAATCAGCCTGGCCCATCATGGAGTGCTGTTCCTGGACGAACTGCCGGAGTTCGACCGCCGCGCGCTGGAGGCCTTGCGCGAGCCGCTGGAAACCGGCCGCGTGTCGATCGCCCGCGCGGCCCGCACGCTGGAGTATCCCGCGCGCTTCCAATTGATTGCCGCCATGAATCCCTGTCCATGCGGCTGGCGTGGCCATCCGCGCATTGCCTGCCGGTGTACGCCGGAGCAGGCGGATCGCTACCGCGCCAGGCTGTCCGGCCCCTTGCTGGACCGCATCGATCTGCAGGTGGAGCTGCCGCCGCCAGCGGCCGACTGGATGGACGCCCCGCCCGGCGAGCCTTCGGCGCACGTACGTGAAAGGGTCGTGGCCTGCCGCGAGCGGCAGCAGGCCCGGCAAGGCAAACTGAATGCGCGGCTCGATGCGCGTGAATTGGATCAGCATTGCAGGTTGACCGGCGAGGCCCGCGCTTTGCTGAGGCAGGCGATGATCCGCCTGAACGCCTCGGGCCGTGCCGCGCATCGCGTGCTGCGGGTGGCCAGGACCGCGGCCGATCTGCAAGGCTCGGATATAGTCGGTCCCAGTCATATCGCCGAAGGCGTTCAGTTACGGCAGCCATCATGAGGAGATGAACATGCATGACCGAACGAAGGCCCGCGCTGCCATTGCCGCCATCCTGCTGGCGATGCTATTGAGCGGCTGCGCCGCCGATCCCGCGCATCGCGTGAACGGGGACGCCTGGCGCTACGGCTTCAGCTATGCCGGCCCCAACTACCCGGATACGGGATGGTGATCGCGCCGGCGGCCATGCGCGCCGCACGGTGCGGCGTGCAGGTTTGCTCGGACCGTCCCGCCATCCCTGCACGGGATTGGCATTGCTGGCCGAGCGGTCGGGACCGGCCGCGCCGGCCGACCCAGGCCGGCGCGTACCAATGGGAGGCTGGAACGGCTCAGAACCCGTCCGCCAAGCCCATGGCCGGATCGCTGACGGAATGGCGGCCCGTCTCGATGCGGCCCGCCACGCGGCGCACGAAGCTGGGGTCCGAATCCGCCGTCACCAGCAGGTCGTACCAGTTGCCGGTGTCGCGCAGCACCAGCGTCATGATGGCCTGGCGGCCGGGGCGCACCGTGGCCGTCCATGCGCCATTGCGCCGGTTGAGGTCGAAGTCGCCGCCGCGGGCCCGCAGGTCGCCGTAGGCCTTGTTGGACTTGACGGTGAATTCCACCGGACGGTCGCCGTCGTTGCGGGCGGTCAGGCGCACATTGCCGCTACGGCCGTCCGGCTCGAATTCGATCTCCGGCGCGGCGGCGCGGCGCTTATCCTGTACGCCCAGGTCTCCCGCCAGATGGCGGTGGAATCCGTTGGGACCCAGGATCCACAGGTCGTACTTGCCATTGTCGGCGCTCACCGCCCAGTCGTCCTGCAGCGAGCGGTGCGCCTCCACCACGTAGCGGCGCGGCACGCGATCCAGGTGCAGCTTGTCGTACACATGGAAGACCGCGCCGGCGTCGCCCGTATTGACGAACTTCAGCGTCACCTGGTCGCGGCGGGCGTCGGTGTCGACCTCCAGGCCCAATTCGTAGGGCAGGGCGCGCGACGGGCGTATGCCGCTGGCCTGGACCGGCATATTGGGCGTGGTCGGCGGGGTGATCTTGGGCGCGCTTTGCTGCGACGCCGTTAGCGCGTCCACCTGATCCTTGGTCGCGCTGCCGTTCAGCACGGGCAGCGGTTCGTTATTGGGGTTGTCGAAATTGAACGCGCTGGTCAGGTCGCCGCACACCGCGCGGCGGTATTTGCTGATCTGCGGCTCTTTCACGCCGAAGCGCTTCTCCAGGAACATCAGGGTGGACGTATGGTCGAAGACCTGCGAATTGACCCAGCCGCCGCGGCTCCAGGGCGAAACCACCCACATCGGTACGCGCGGTCCGGGACCATAGGGCCGGCCGTCCTGTGCCGGCTGGCTGGGCGTCGCCGGCGTGTAGTTGTGGTATTCGACCGCCATGTCCTCGGCCCGCAGCGTGGCGCCACCGGCCAGGCTGCCGTCCGGATTGTGCGACGGCGCGGTCGGCGGCGGCAGGTGGTCGAAAAAGCCGTCGTTCTCGTCGTAGTTGATCAGCAGGACGGTCTTGCTCCAGACGTCCGGGTTGGCGGTCAGCGCGTCCAGCACTTCCTGCACGTACCAGCCCCCCTTGATCGGGCTGGACGGGCCGGGGTGCTCGCTATAGGCCGACGGCGCGATGATCCACGATACTTCCGGCAGCTTGCCGGCCTGGATATCGGCGCGGAAAGTTTCCAGGAAACCCTGTGGCATGGTGTTGGCGAAGCCCTTGGCCAACGGGCTGAGCGCGTCGTCGGTCAGCGGATCGTAGGCCGGGCCGGCCAGGTTCACGTCCTGCGTGATGTCGGTCTTGGGCACGTAGACGGGGCGGCGCGACGGCGGCATCTTCTCGATTTCGGCGCGCCAGTGGCGAAAGCTCATCATCTCGTTGCAGCCGTAGTTGTCGATCAGGCTCTGGTAGACCTTCCAGGATACGCCCGCCTTTTGCAGCCGGTCGGCGTAGGTGGTCCAGGTCCAGCCTTCGGTGGACGGGCCGATGTCGTTGCCGCCGTTGTATTGGTTGTTCAGCACGGCGACGTTAACCGGGCCGCCTTCCGCCGGATCGCGGCCGTTCGGACCGTTAGTGCCGGTCCAATAGAACAGGCGGTTGGCGATCGTGCCGGTATGCATGCCGCAGTGGTAGTGGTCACAGAGCGTGAAGGCCTCGGCCAGCGCGCGCTGGAAGGGCACCTCGGCTTCTTCGTAATAGCCCATCGACAGCGGATTCTTGGCATCCGGCCAGTTGCTCATGCGGCCCTGGTCCCACGCCGCCTGCGTGTCGGCCCAGCTGTGCGGCGTGCTGCCGGCGCGCTGTGCGTTGCCCTGGTTTTCATCCAGGTGATAGGGGGTGTAGGTGGTGGGCGGGCTGGTCTTGCTGTAGGTCTGGTAGAAGATGTTCTGGCCGTTGGCGGCCGGCGCCGCGAAGCGGTCGCCAAAGCCGCGCACGCCGCGGAACGTGCCGAAGTAGCTGTCGAAGGACCGGTTTTCCATCATCAGCAGGACGACGTGCTTGACGTCCTTGATGGTGCCGGTGTCACGATGCGCGGGTATGGCCAGGGCGCGGCGGATGCCGGGCGGGAAGGTGGCCAGCGCGGCGGCCGATAGGCCGGTGGTGGCGACGTTCTGTAGGAACTGGCGGCGGGAAGTCATTGGATGCGTTTCCTTGGGCGTGGCTGCGAGGCCGCCGGAATCGGCGACGCGACAGAGCCTAGGGATGGGATGTGACCGTTGATTGGCGAGTCTTCGGAACGGGCGGCGCAGTCGCCCGGGACGGCCGTAGTGTGGGCAGATTCCGCAACTTAAGTAACAATTGCTGACATTGCCTGGCGAGGGGATAGGCGCGTGGCCGCCGGGCGCTCCGCCGCGCGGCCGGGAAGGGATTAGCTCGTGTGGCGTAAAAAGTGTTTCGAATTGGGAAATTGCGCGCGAGGCGGGCGGGTCGTCGCCTAGGCGCTACACCGCCGCGTTGAAATACGACTGCAATTTGCCTCTGTCCCTGGGCGCCGGCTCCCGACCCGGCCACGCCGGCGGTGTTGGCACCATGTGCCGGCGGGGTTGGACAGGCCGGCTAAAAATGCCATATAATCAAAGGCTTTCCAGCTTCAGCGTAGGCTGGAGAATCCAGCAGTACCCAAGTAATAGCCAAGCAATACCCAAGCAATACCCCCCACAAATGGTCCGGGTGGCTGAAAGCCATCGAAGACTTGCGTCGGGAATACCCGGCTGGCAAGCACCTGCGAGGCCATAACGTTAATCAACCTGCGTCCGGCAATGGACGTCACTCCGAAAGGAAGCAAGGGACTATCATGCCCAAGATGAAGACCAAGAAAAGCGCCGCCAAGCGCTTTCAGGTTCGCGGCAGCGGATCGATCAAGCGAGGCCAGGCGTTCAAGCGCCATATCCTGACCAAGAAGACCACCAAGAACAAGCGCCAGCTGCGCGGTTCGGCGGCCGTGCACGAGACGAACGTCGCCTCGGTCAAGGCCATGATGCCTTTCGCTTGATAGATTACGGAGATCCACTATGCCTCGCGTCAAACGCGGCGTTACCGCCCGCGCCCGTCACAAGAAAGTTCTCAACGCCGCCAAGGGTTATCGCGGCCGCCGCGGCAATGTATTCCGCATCGCCAAGCAGGCGGTCATGCGCGCCGGGCAATATGCCTATCGCGATCGCCGCAACAAGAAGCGCACCTTCCGCGCCCTGTGGATCACGCGTATCAATGCCGCGGTGCGTGAGCACGGCGTCACCTACAGCGTGTTCATCGCCGGCCTGAAGAAGGCGTCCATCGATCTGGACCGCAAGGTGCTGGCCGATCTGGCCGTGCGCGACAAGGCCGGCTTTGCCGCCGTGGTCCAACAGGCCAAGGCTGCCCTGTCCGCCTGATCGTTTTCGACGTATCGCGCATTGCTGCAAACGGGGCTGTCATGGCCCTGTTTGCGTTTTTGACGGCCGCATTCCGTGCCGCGTTTCCTAGGCTGATGCCATGACACTGTTGGTCGATGACCTGATCGCCCAGGCGAAAGAACGATTCGCGGCCGCGCCCGACGCCGCCGCGCTGGAAAACGCCAAGGCGCGCTTCCTGGGCAAGGAAGGCGCGTTGACCGTGCTGCTGCGCGGCCTGGCGCAACTGACGCCGGAAGAAAAGCGCGAAATGGGCGCGCGCGTGAATCGCGCCAAGCAGCAGATCGAAGAACTGCTGAACCAGCGCCGCGCCGAACTGGCGCAGGCCGAACTGGACCAGCGCCTGGCTTCCGAAACCATCGACGTGACACTGCCCGGCCGGGGGCGCGGCGTGGGCGGCATCCACCCGGTGATCCGCACCTGGGAACGGGTTGAAACCATCTTCCGCTCCATCGGTTTCGACGTGGCCGACGGTCCCGAAATCGAAAACGACTGGACCAACTTCACGGCGCTGAACAATCCGGAAAACCATCCGGCGCGTTCCATGCAGGACACCTTCTACGTCGACATGAACGACGCCCAGGGCCTGCCGCTGCTGCTGCGCACGCACACCAGCCCCATGCAGGTGCGCTATGCGCGCATGAACAAGCCGCCGATCAAGGTGATCGCGCCGGGCCGCACCTACCGTGTGGACAGCGATGCCACGCACTCGCCGATGTTCCATCAGGTCGAAGGCCTGTGGATCGCCGAGGACGTCTCCTTCGCCGACCTCAAGGGCGTCTATACCGACTTTCTGCGCTGCTTCTTCGAAAGCGACGATCTGGTGGTGCGCTTCCGCCCGTCGTTCTTCCCGTTCACCGAACCGTCGGCGGAAATCGACATGATGTTCACCAACGGCCCGAATCGCGGCCGCTGGCTGGAAATTTCCGGGGCAGGGCAGGTGCACCCCGTGGTCGTGCGCAATTTCGGCCTGGATCCCGAGCGGTATATCGGCTTTGCGTTCGGCTCCGGCCTGGAACGGCTGGCCATGCTGCGCTATGGCGTGAACGACCTGCGCCAGTTCTACGAAGGCGATCTGCGTTTCCTTCGTCAGTTCAACGAATAACCTACGGCTGATCATGCAATTTCCCGAGTCCTGGCTGCGCGCGCTGGTCAATCCCTCCATCGACACTCAAGAACTGGCGCATCGGCTGACGATGGCCGGCCTGGAGGTCGAAGACCTGCAGCCCGCCGCGCCGCCGTTTTCCGGCGTGGTCGTTGCCCATATCGTCGAGATCGCCCCGCACCCGAACGCCGACAAGCTGCGTGTATGCCAGGTCGACGATGGGTCGGGCCAGCCGCTGCAGATCGTGTGCGGCGCGCCCAATGCGGCCGCGGGATTGAAGGTGCCGCTGGCGCGCCTGGGCGCGCAACTGCCTGGCGACATCAAGATCGGCAAGGCCAAGATGCGTGGCGTCGAATCGGCCGGCATGCTGTGCTCGGCGCGCGAGCTGGGCCTGTCGCAGGATCACGGGGGCCTGCTCGAACTGCCCGCGGACAGCGTGCCCGGCACCTCGCTGCGCGAGCTGCTGGATCTGGACGATACGCTGTTCACGCTGAAGCTGACGCCCAATCGCGCCGACTGCCTGTCCATTCTTGGCGTCGGCCGCGAAGTCGCGGCGCTCACCGGCGCCACGCTGAAGCAGCCCGTCGCCGAACCTGTGCTGCCGTCCTTCGACGAGGTGCTCTCCGTCGATATCCAGGCCCCCGACCTTTGCGGCCGCTTCGCCGGACGCATCATCCGCGGCGTAAACGCCCGCGCGGCCACGCCGCAATGGATGAAGACGCGCCTGGAGCGCGCCGGCCAGCGTTCCGTTTCCGCGCTGGTGGACATCTCCAATTACGTGATGCTGGAACTGGGCCGGCCCACCCACGTGTTCGACCTGGACAAGGTGTCGGGCGGCCTGACGGTGCGCTGGGCGCGACCCGGTGAATCGCTGAAGCTGCTGAACGGCCAGGAAATCGCGCTGGACCAGGACGTCGGTGTTATTTCGGCCGGCGAGACCGTAGAGAGCCTGGCGGGCATCATGGGCGGCGACGCCACCGCGGTGACGCTGGACACGCGCAACATCTATGTGGAGGCCGCCTTCTGGTGGCCCGAAGCCATTGCCGGCCGCGCGCGCCGCTACAAATTCAGTTCCGAAGCCAGCCATCGCTTCGAACGCGGCGTGGATTTCCAGGATATTCCCGAACACCTCGAAATCATCACGCGCCTGATCCTGGATATTTGCGGCGGCGAATGCGGTCCTATCCACGACAAGACCGTCAATCTGCCGCGCCGCGAGCCGGTGCGCATGCGCCTGTCGCGTTGCGAACGCGTGCTGGGCATCCAGATTCCGCGCGATGAGATTGCCGGTATCTTCACGCGGCTGGGCCTGCGCCACCAGATCGACGGCGACGTGGTGACGGTCGAGCCGCCGTCCTATCGTTTCGATCTGGCCATTGAAGAAGATCTGATCGAAGAAGTGGCGCGTGTCCACGGCTTCGAACGTATTCCGGACCAGCCGCCCATGGCGCTGGCCAAGATGCGCGTGCCCCGCGAAGCGCGGCGCGGCCCCCACGCGGTACGGCGGCAGATGGCGGCCCTGGACTACCAGGAAGTCGTGAATTTCAGCTTCGTCGAAGCCGACTGGGAACGCGATTACGCCGGCAACGCCGATCCCATCAAGCTGTTGAATCCCATCGCCAGCCAGCTGGCGGTCATGCGTTCCAGCCTGCTGGGCGGCCTGGTGGCGAACATCGTGCACAACGCCAATCGCAAGCAGTCGCGGGTGCGCGTGTTCGAACTCGGCCGCGTGTTCTTCCGCGATGCCTCCGTGGCCGATGGCGAGCTCGCGGTGGCCGGCGTGCGGCAGCCGCTCAAGCTGGCCGGCGCCGCCTGGGGCCCCCATCTGGAAGAACAGTGGGGCGCGCCGACCCGGCCCGTCGATTTCTACGACGTCAAGATGGATGTGCAGGCCCTGTTCGGCGCGCGCGGCGAAGACTTGCGTTTCGAAGCCGCTGAGTATCCGGCGCTGCATCCGGGCCGCGGCGCGCGCATTTCGCTGGACGGCAAGGCCATAGGCTGGATAGGCGAACTGCATCCGCGTTGGGCGCAGAAGGCGGAACTGGCTCATGCGCCCGTACTGTTCGAACTGGACGTGGAAGCCGTGCTCGAAGGCCGCCTGCCGCGGGTGCGCGAGCTGTCGCGCCAGCCCGTGGTGGTGCGCGATCTTGCCATGTGGGTGGATGCCGCGCTGCCCGCGCAGGCCATGCTGGACACCATCGAGCAGGCCATCGCCCGGGATCCGCAACTGTCCATCGTGCAGGACGCAAGGCTCTTCGACGTTTGGAGAGAAAAGACGCAAGTCGATGATTCTGCTAAAGAAAAAAGCCTTGCTTTCCGCTTCTGGCTACAGGACACTGACGCAACGCTGGACGAGCCGCGCGTCGCGGACTGCCTGAACCGCATCAGGGACAAGCTTATCCAGGCCCATGGCGCGCGCCAGCGCGCCTGACGCGCGCAGGGGTAAAAGAGGGGATTACAAACCATGCTTTCCGAGCCACGCACATTGACCAAGGCCGAACTCGCGGAGTTGCTGTTCGAACGGGTAGGTTTGAACAAGCGCGAGGCCAAGGACATCGTCGACACCTTCTTCGAGGAAATCCGCGACGCCCTGGCGCGCGGCGATTCCGTCAAGCTGTCTGGTTTCGGCAATTTCCAGGTGCGCGATAAACCGCCGCGTCCGGGACGCAATCCCAAGACCGGCGAGACCATCCCCATCGCCGCGCGCCGCGTGGTCACCTTCCACGCCAGCCAGAAGTTGAAGAGCATCGTCGAGAACACCGCGACGCCCGGCGAGTCCTCGTCGACCGATTGACGCAGCCGGCGCCGCGATGTGTATCCGGCCGCATGGGCCATGCCGCTAACGATCCAACCATGACTCGACCAGAACCTGCCGTTGTCTTGCCGCCGATTCCGGCCAAGCGTTACTTCACCATTGGCGAGGTCAGCGAACTGTGCGGCGTCAAGCCGCACGTGTTGCGCTACTGGGAGCAGGAGTTCACGCAACTCAAGCCGGTCAAGCGTCGCGGCAATCGACGCTACTACCAGCACCATGAGGTGCTCCTGATCCGCCGCATCCGATCGCTGCTTTACGAACAAGGGTTCACGATCAGCGGCGCGCGCAATCGCCTGGGCGACACGCGCGAAGCGCCGCCGCGCGATCAGGATGCCGCCGTGCGTTTCACCGGCGCGGAGATGCAGTCGCTGCGCGCCGAGCTGAGCGGCGTGGCGGCGGTGCTGTCGGAGGCCTTGGGCAGTGTGAAGCAGAACGCCGTGTCGGACACCGACGGCAGTGCGCGGACGTCCGCGGACGATACGGACTGAATACTGCTCGGTCGATGAGCGCGTGCCGCGCACGTACTCAATTCATCTGATATACTCTCGGTCTTTCGGGGCGTAGCGCAGCCTGGTAGCGCACTTGCATGGGGTGCAAGGGGTCGCGAGTTCGAATCCCGCCGTCCCGACCAGTAGTTCCAAGGGTGTTAGTGATAACAGTCACTAACACCCTTATTCTTTTGCGTGGCTTTTGCGTGGCTTTCGTCTGCGCGTCATGCCGCTCTCCTTCTCAAAATCGTCAATGCCGGACGACGCGTATCGGTGGTTGATACTCTGTCGGCGAACTCGATTCGATCGGCCTTCCCCGGCCACCATTTCGATCATGGGCACGGTGTGCGACCAAGGGCGCTTCTGATCGTCTCGCCATTCGCCATTCGCCGGCGCACAGATTCAGGAACCGCACCACGCGCTGCAAAGCGATGTTGATGGTCCGCGGTGCTGGTCCTCCGCTTCTTGACGGCCGCCGCCCTCGCCAGCCGCCGGACCCCGCGACAGTAGAGGGTAAACGCTAGCAGCCAGGCACTATGCAGACGGACTCTTATGGCCATACTAGTTGATAGATCAACTAGTTGTCTCGAATGAGATGTCGATAGCTTGGATAGATGGAAATTGCCTCGACTATGAGCCACACAGACCAGGATGCGGAGCCGTCCGCTTCGCCCCGCGCCGAAGGCAGAATGATCGCGTTCAGGCTGGCGAGAGTGGACGCACGACTCAATGCCCAAGCTGCCCAGCTTGTCGCGAACGCCGCCGGAATTTCGCTTGTCCAGTTCCGCATCATGCTCAGCATCGAGAAAATCGGAGCGGCAACCCCGACCGATATCGGCCGCCACTCGGAGTTCGACAAAGGACAGCTCAGTCGCG
Source organism: Bordetella sputigena (assembly GCF_965137885.1). Taxonomy (NCBI): domain Bacteria; kingdom Pseudomonadati; phylum Pseudomonadota; class Betaproteobacteria; order Burkholderiales; family Alcaligenaceae; genus Bordetella; species Bordetella sputigena. The sequence goes on along the minus strand of NZ_CBCSCA010000012.1, from coordinate 20,851 downwards.
CCATCAAGGTAATGTTGGACGAAGGACTACTGAGAGCGAGTCATAACGCCGGCGATCTGCGCTCCCACCTGCTTTCCTTGACGCAGAAGGGCAGGCAGAAATTCGAGGCCGCGCAGATCCCCATGCTGAAACGCCAAGCGCAGCTTCTGAATGCGCTGCAGGGCGATGAGCTCTCAGTCTTAATGACGATACTGGATAAGTTGGAACGGGCTTCAGCGGGCGACATCGATGCGCCGCCGGATCCTAAAGGCAGGAAAAAGAAATGAAGAAAGCTTCAAACATGCTTGTCATCATGTCTGATGAGCATCAGGCCAGGGCGATGGGTTGCGCCGGTCATCCACTTGTGAAGACGCCCAATCTCGACGCGCTCGCCGCCCGTGGCGTGCGCTTTACGAATGCGTATACGCCCTCTCCGATCTGCGTCCCAGCACGCGCCAGTTTCGCGACCGGCCGATATGCCCACCAAACCCGGCTCTGGGACAATGCCATGCCTTACACCGGAGCGATACCTGGCTGGGGACATGCGCTCCAAGCGAAGGGAATTCCCGTCGAATCGATCGGCAAGCTTCATTATCGTTCCGAGAGTGACCCGAATGGGTTCGACGGCGAGCATCTCCCCATGATGGTTGCGGGCGGTGTCGGCATGGTCTGGGCTTCGATCAGGAATGAAGAAGATCGCATACATGGCCGGACTCGCATGCTGGGCGACTACATCGGACCCGGGGACAGCAGCTACACACGGTACGACGACGCCATTACGACTCGCACGGTCGCCTGGCTCAAGGATCGCGCGGCAAACAGCAACGCCAGTCCGTGGTGCCTGTATGTCGGTCTCGTGGCGCCCCATTTCCCGCTCGTCGTGCCGGACGCTTTCTACGATCTTTACCCTCTCGATCAGCTACCCGTTCCCAAGTTACGCCTGCAGGACGGTTATGTGCGGCGCCCGTGGGTCGAGAAGCAGAAGGCGTACCAGAACAGCGAAGCGCTCTTCAAGGACGACGAGGAAAGGCTACGCGCCACGGCGGCCTATTACGGTTTATGCACATGGCTGGACCACAATGTCAAACTCTCCGACGCCATGCATCGCGGCTGCCGGACTGAAGGCTGAATAAGCATGCCGGAGGCGGGAAGAGCGCCGGCACATGGGCGATGCCACGGCCCGCCGACAGCCCGCCTGAATCTTTTGGCGAACGCCGCAAGCGTGCTCGCGGACTCGCGGGACCGCTGCGCGAGCACATTATTTGCTATGTCTTGGTCAACTTTCCCAACGAGAGGAAATTATGCCCAAGAAGAAAGTCACCGCCGCGAAATTGCGCGACATCCTGCACGACGAGTTCACCCTGGTCGCGGGCGGCAATGTGCCGGCGCCGAAAATCGAACGCCGTGATGGCGACGATCCTAACTGGACGGTCGCCATCGCCAAGGATTCCGAGTTCCGCGCCGCGGTGGAACGGGTGATGGCGGAATACGATATCGAATAGGCCAAGCCGTCACGGAGCGCCGGCCATCGCCGACGCTCCGCCGCCCGGGCTAGAAGATATGCCTGATCCCGGTGGCCACGCCCACTTGGGTGGAACCGCTGGCGATCTCGGCGGTGGATGCGTCGTAGACGCGGTTGAAGTCCACGGTGCCGTAAAGCTGCGTGCGTTTGGACAACGCATATTCCGCGACGGCGACCAGCGCATAGCGCTTGCCTTTATCGCCTTCCTCGATCACGTTCCTGCTTTTGTCGAAGTACGCCGCGCCCGTGAAGGTCCACGGCGTGGCCATGGGTTGCCACGTAACGCCGGCGTAGTAGCCGTTGTCCTTGCGTTGCAGGCCGTTGTCCGGGACGTTGGGGATGCCCATCACCGTGTTGACGAAACCGGTTTCGTCGCGACCGTTGAAATAGCCGGCGAACAGGCGCGTATTGTCGAACAGCCGATAGGCCGCGTTCAGGTTCCAGACGCGTTGCGCATAGTCGGAGTTGGTCTCCGCGCGCGTAAGCTGGTAACCGCCGCCGACGGTCAGCGGGCCGGTGGTGTAGGTCAGCGTGCCGCCATACTGCTGGCCCAGCCTATGGTCGTCGAACGAGTCGCCGAAACCATACGACAGGATCAGGTCGAAGCCGCCCAGCTTGTTATTGCGATACCGCACCGAATCGGAAGTGCGGCCGCGCGACATGGCGACGGGCAGCCAGGAGTTCTGATCGTAATTGCCCACCGTCAAGGGATCGAAGGTATCGCCCAGGATCGTGAACAGCGGAGTGTCCTGCCGTCCCAGCGAAAGCGCGCCGACCTCGCCACCGTCCAGGCCCACGTAGGACTGCCGGTTGAACATGCGGCCGGGGTCGCTCTCGTTGCCGTTCTGTACGTTGAAGCCGCTTTCCAGCCGGAAGAATGCGGTATTCCCGTTACCCAGGTCCTCCGTGCCTTTCAAGCCCCAGCGGCTGTTCGTGATCGCGCCGTTTTCCATGGAGACGCGGCTGTGGTCCGGTTGATAGCCGGGGCCGGTGCTCAAATAGCGGACGCTGACGTCGGCGATGCCGTACAGCTGGACATTCGTTTCGGCGGCCTGCGCGGTGGTGCCGGCCATCATGCCCGCCATGGCCAACGCCATAGCGGATTTCTTCAGCAAAGGGTTGATCATCGATCTGCTTCTCCTCTCCCAGGCTGCGGCACGGGGTTGTGCCGTTCTCCAGAGCCGTGCCACCGTGCGGCGGATAGCCGAGGCGGCCGGCGCAGTATAGGTGAAACATTGTTGCCCACCCTTTAGGGAAAATCCTGTTTTGTGCCGTTATCGATGCAAACCTTGCGGCTTCGATGCAAGGAATTAAACGGTCATGCCCGCCGCAGCAAGTCTTCGATCTGTGCCAGCAGCGCCCGCGGATCGTAGGGTTTGTCGACGACCAGATTGAACAGGTCGGGGCTTTGCCTGGCCAGCAGGCCTTGCGCGCCCGTGACCAGGACGATGGGCAGATTTCGCATGGCACTTTCCGTGCGCACGGCTTCGGCCAATTCCAGTCCCGTCATCAGCGGCATCATGAAATCGGTGATGAGCAGGTCGGGGCGCCGGTCGCGCATCAGCTCCAGGGCCGCCTTGCCGTGCGGCGCCGTGAGCACTTCGTGCCCGGCATCCTCAAGGAGATCAGCCAGCATCTCGGCAAGCAGGATCTCGTCGTCGGCGACGAGTATCAACGCCATGGCGCGCGGCCTCCTGACGCGTTGCGAATCATCGTCAAGATCCGCCGAAGGTGGCCGCCGAGGTGCTCGTCCTGGGGGATGGTCCCAACTTGGGCCCCACGCGCAACCCCTTGCTCGTGATCTCCAGAAGGCGCGTACTGGCGACAAAGTCGCTATCGCGCATTTTCTGGACCGCGATCGTGCGCCTCAGGTCATTGTCATGCATGACTTGCCGCAGCAGGATCACGTTATCGAACATTGCCGACAATTGCTCCGCCGGCGCGGTAACGTCCTGGTCGATGATCTCGCGCAACTCCCAGGTAAAGACAGTGGTGACGCCTATGGCGCGCAGGCGGTTGGTCAGTGTCGTAAAGAATTCGACCAGGCGGGCGCGATGCGTCGCAGCCCGTTCGAACCCGCCTATGCCGTCGATGAACAGTCGCGTTACCTTGTGGCGGCCGACGTGTTCGAGCAGTTGCAGTCCCAGCTTGTCCAGCAGGTTTTCCGCCATCGGCGTCCACTGCACATGCAAATGCTCGGTGGACGGCAAGGTGATTCCCAGCGTGGCGGCTTTCCGCTGCAGCAGCGTCGACGTTTCGAAGAACCCGAAGTGCAGGGCCGGTTCCTGCGCCGAAGCGGCGCTTAAAAAGTGCAGGCCCATGGTCGTCTTGCCCGTGCCGGTGGGACCGACCAACAGCGTTACGGACCCGCGTGGCAGGCCGCCGCCTATCAGCGCGTCGACTTCGGCGTTGCCGCTGGTGACCCGCTGCGCCAATATCTGGGGCGAGGGCGGCATGAGCGGCCAGGACACGGCTTCCACCCGGGGATAGATGGTGACGCCGGCCTGGGTGATTTCATATTGGTGCAGGCCGCCCACGGCGGCGCTGCCGCGCGACTTGCGTACCTGCAGCTGGCGCACCGTGCGCACGCCGAAGATTTCGTCGCTCAGGTCGATCACGCCGTCGACCATGGTGTGCTCGGGGCTGCTGTCGTCCAGGCGCGTGCTGGTCAGGAACAGCACCGTGCAGCCCACAAAACCCGCCTGGCCCTGGACCTCCGCGACGAAAGTCTTGACGTCCAGATCCGTTTCGGCGCGTTCGCGGGCATTGAGCAGGCCATCGAAGACCAGCAGGGTGGCCTTGTGCCGCTTGGTTTCCTGCCGCAGTAGCTTCACCACGGCGCCCAGTCCTTCTTCCCGCAGGGCGTGGAAGACGCTGACATAGGCGATTTCCTGTCCCAGCTTTTCTTTCTGGAAGAAATCCAGCGTGGACATGGCGTGGAATAGCCGTTCATGGCTTTCCGCCAGCAGGGTGACATACAGCACCTTGCCGCCATTGGCCGCATGGGAAAACGCGATCTGGTTGGAAAGGATGGTTTTCCCGGCCCCGGGGCGGCCCTGGATGATGTAGGAAGCGCCTTCGACGAACCCGCCATTCAATATGCGGTCCAGCCCATCGATACCACTCGCCATACGTGCGAGATGTTGCACCACCAAATCCTCCGTTCTTGCCACCGCATCGCGGTGATCGCGCGAAAGTGTCCCGCATGTTGGAATTAGGCGTCAAGCGAAAACGTTAATGCCCCTGGCCGGTTGCGGCAGGGGGTTTGGAGGATCCGATGGGCGAAGAAAAACGCCTTCACGCATAAATCGTGCCCGGCGAGTGGCGCGCTGCCGCGGGACAGGTACGTGGCTTGCATGAGTAAGGTCCCACGTTATAGCCAAGGAGGCTGCTATGTACCGACTACGTAAGATCGCCGCGTTGGCGTTGGCCGCATGCGTCCCTTTGATGGCCGGATGCACCCTGGGCGGCGCCGCGGCCGGTGGCGTCATCGGCCATGAAACCACGCATAGCACGGCCGGCACGGTCGGCGGCGCGGTCATAGGCGGCGTGATCGGCCACGAGATCGGCAAGGATTAATGCTGATAGGCCCGTCCTGTAGCGGTACCTACGGTGTAGGTCCTGCCGCGGCGGGCGGGCTCGAAGACGGATAAGAAGCCTCGCTCGGTATCCGCAGCCATACCAATGGCGGAGGGGCGTGGCATCGGGCCGGCGATACGGATGTGCCGCTTTGGCCGGCAACCTAATATCTAGAGCGGCGGCGCCGGTCCGTATCCGGTGGGTGGATGCTGGCGCCTGGGATGAGTCCAGGCCGTGGCGTGGCGGTCCTTGCGCCCCGCGACGGCGCGAATGGCGTCATCCCTCGGATACCATCCCATCCGGCGAACGCCGGCGGGCGGCGGAGCCCGACGGCGGATCGCGCGGTCAAGCATGCTTGCATTTGCAAGCTTTGACGGTCTTGGCGCACATCGTCCCGCAGTGCGATATTACGCCACGCATCACGTATCAGATGGGCCGGCGTATACGGGGTGGACGCCGGTATTTCTGGCATGGGCCGCCGGGACGTGCTGTTCACCAAGGCGCTGTCCGTGCCATGCCGCTTGCCCCTGGGATGTTCGGAGCGAGCCCATGATCCAGTACAAGGACTTCATCATCGAGTGCGCGGTGGAAACACCGAAGAACGGCTTGTACCAGGCGCGCATCTTTATTTCCATGCTCGAAGGCGGCGATCCGGTGAACGGCTTCGCCTTTCCTCCATATCCCGGTACGTCCATACAGAACGAGAGCCTGGCCCGCACCGGCGCGGAACAATGGGCCCGCGAATGGATCGATGAAAATTTCTAGCGCGGACGCCTCGGCCGGCCGCGGCTGGCCGGCCGCACCTAGCCGGCCGCACCTGGCCGGCCGCACCTATTTGTTCTGTTCGCCCTGGTCCTGCTGCGCGTTCTTGGGCTGCGGAATGGGCGAGCAGGTGAAGGTGACGTAGGTCATCGGCCGCGTGAGCCCGGTCGCATGATTCGAAGACACGTCGGGCTCGGTCATCTTCATGCCCTGTGAAGTGCAAAATTCCCGTGCGCGGTCCAGGGCCTGGCTCTTGAGTTGCACCCACGAGGTAGTCAGGCCGCCGGAACGGCTGGTCAATGTGTACCGGCCTGGTTCGCCGGTGGGAATGATCGGGCCCGTGGTGGTGGTGCATGCCGCCAATCCGGCGAGGGAGCTCAGGAAAAGGGCGGCCCCCACGCTGCGCCGAAGGGTACGGCCCAGTGATCCCCGCAGGGCAAAACGAAAACGCATGTATCCTCCGATGCGGCGTGTGGGCGCTATTTTATGCGTTCAGTAAGGTCCTTGCTGCGCCGGGGCCGTCGCGGGCCGGCCGCGGCCGAATTGGGCGGCCAGCGATTCGGCGGCGCGCGCCAGCAGGATGGCGTCCACGCCGACGGCCACGAACGTCGCGCCCATCTCCAGATAGTGCTTGGCGCGGGCCGGATCGGTGTGCAGGATGCCGGCCGATTTGCCGGAGGCCACGATCCGGCGGATCGCGTCGTCGATCGCGGCGGTCACTTCGGGATGACCGGGATTGCCGAGATGGCCCATGTTGGCCGACAGGTCGGCCGGGCCGATGAAGACGCCGTCCACGCCATCGACGGCCAGGATCTGGTCGAGTTCGGCCAGGCCGGCCGGCGTCTCGATCTGCAGCAGGACACACATCTCGTCATTGGCGCGCGTCAGGTAGTCGGGGATGCGGTTCCAGCGCGACGACCGCGCCAGCGCGCTGCCCACGCCGCGGATGCCGGCCGGCGGATAGCGCACCGCGGCCACGGCGGCCTGGGCCTCCCCCGCGGACTGGATCATGGGAATGAGCAGGTTCTGCGCGCCGATATCCAGGATCTGCTTGATGCGCACGAAGTCGTTCCACGGCGGGCGGACGACCGGGGCCACGGGGTAGGCGGCGACCGATTGCAGCTGGGACAGCGTGCTTTGCAGTTCGTTGGGCGCGTGTTCGCCGTCGATCACCATGCAGTCGAAGCCGGCGCCGGCGCAAACTTCGGCTGCGTAGGGATGCGTCAACGCGGTCCACAACGCGATCTGCGGCTTGCGTTCGCGCAGCGCGCGTTTGAAGGAATTGCTCAGCGTGTCCATGCCTGGCCCTCTGTGGCGGTGAGAAAGATGGACGATAATAGGCGATTCCGCCGTCGTGGCGGCACGGAGGCGCGCGCATGGCGATGCATCAATTCAACAAGGGCGAGCTGGCCTATTGGCTGGGTGTCATCGCGGACGACAAGAACGACGCCGCCGAACCCGTGCCGCAGCGTTTCATCGATGCGCTGCTGGTACTGCGCTGCATCGAAATGGATCCGGCCGGCCAGCCGATAGTCACCGATAAGGGTCGCCTGGCGCTGCATATGGAAACCGCCAACCCGTATTCCGGATCATGAGCCTCGGCCATGGCGGGACGACCGATGCGGCGCTGGCGGCCAGCGTGGCGCAATTGCGCGTGCATTACGATGAAGTGGTGCTGCCGCTGTGGTTGACGCGCGGCTTCAATGCCGCTTTGGACCTGCCTTATGAATCGCTGGCCAGCGCGGACGCGCGGCCCTTGCCGCCGCAGCGCTACCGCACGATGGCCTGCGCCCGGCAGTTGTTCGTGTTCTCCATCAGCGATGCCCCGGCCGCGGCGGCGCACGCCGTTCGCCTGTTCGAATCGCTGCAACGGCGGTTCCGTCATTCCGCCGGCGGCTGGGTCTACAGCATAGACAAGGAAGGCGCGCCGCTGGAGACGCAGCACGATCTGTACACCTATGCCTTCGTCGTGTTCGCTTGCGCGACGTATTACCGCCGATCGCGCGACGCCCGCGCGCTGCAGGCCATGCAGGAAACGGTGGCGTTGATCGAGTCGCGCTTCGGCCTGAGCAGCGGCTTGTATGCGGCGCAACTGGCCGACGATGGACGGACGGCGACGCAAGGGCCGTTGCAGAATCCCATCATGCACTTGACGGAGGCGTATCTGGCGGCGCGCGACATCGGTGGCGCCGGCTGGTACGAAGACGCGTTGCGCCGCATCGCGCGCGGCGTGGCGGCGCTTTTCATGGACACGGCCACGCAATGCATATGCGAATTGCCGGCCCGCGAACCGGGCAATCGCATCGAGCCCGGCCACCAGTTCGAATGGTACGCGCTGCTGCAAAGCGCGCCGGAGGTTTTCGAGGATACCCAGCTAGCGGCGTCGATGACCCGCGCGGTGGATTTCGCGCAGCGGCACGGCGTGACGCCGGATGTCGAAGGGGTATGCGCCAGCCTGGACCTGCGCGGGACGGTCACCGACGCCACGCAGCGGATCTGGGCGCAGACGGAGTATGCACGCTGCCTGGCCGTGCGGGGCGATGAGGCTTCGCGGCGAGACCTGGCGCGACAGCTGGCGCGATTTCGTGAGCGCTTCCTGCATGCCCGTGGGTGGTATGAATGCCTGGACGGGGAAGGCCGGGTGGCGCGCGCCGACATGCCGTCGACCACGCCATATCACCTGGCGGCTTGCTACCTGGCGCTGCCCGACGGGACAGTCTGAGCGATCGGCCGTTCGCCCGACAGCCGCGGCGGACCGGCCGGGCGGCCCTGATTGGATGGCTGCTCTACAGTAAGTCCGTCCCCGAATGTTTCAGTTTATTCGGTTTTCTTGCAAAATATTTGGATTTCTGCGATGCTGCGCGCCAACGCCGGCGGCTGGCCGGTTCGTACAGGAGGCGCGGCGATGACTCCCAGGTTGATCAACGGTTTCACGGTTTACGCGTATTCGATTCCGCCCCAGGGGCGGGAACCGGCGCGAGCCTTTATGGAAACGCGAAGAGAAGGCCCGGAAAGCGAGCCGCAGACCTTCGAAATCTTTCTGTCGCGCCGCTTCCGCAGCGGTATCGAGGCAATGTCCGCGGCGCGCAATGCGCTGGCCACCGTCAAGTTCGTGGACGAGAACGGGGTGCCGGACCATCTGCCTGAATAAGGGCGTTTCGCCTTTGCGCCCGTGCCGCCCGGCCGGCCATGGGTCGCGCCAGGCTCACGCCGTCTCATCGCCAGCGTCGCCAGGCCCACGCCACCGCGGTGCCCGCGGTGCGGGCATTGCCCGCACGGGCCGGTCGGCCTCAGTCAGTAAACTAGGCCGATGAGCCTGGTATCGATCGATCGCCGGATCCGCGGCGCCTTGGACAACCGCTGTGTCGGCATTCTTCTCGCGGCCGGCCGCGGTGAGCGCTTTCGCGCATCCGCGGGGCGGGCAGGGGCGGAGAAGCTGCTTGAGTTATTGCCCGATGGGCGCACCGTGGCGGCGGCGTCCGCCGATGTGTTGTTGCGGACCGTGCCGCTGGTGCTTGCCGTGACTCGTCCGGATACGCCGGCCCTGCAGCGGGTTTTGGCCGAGCGCGGCTGCGTGGTGGTGGAAACGGCCGATGCGGCGCGCGGGATGGGCGCCAGCCTGGCGCATGCCGCCCGTGAATTGATGGCCGGCGTTGCGGCCGCGGCGAGCGGGGATGCGGCAGCGCGGGCGCCGCTCGGTTGCCTGGTGGCATTGGCGGACATGCCCTGGGTGATGGACGCGACCGTGCTCGCGGTGCAGGAGGCCGCGCGCGGTCACCGGATCGCCGCGCCGGTATATGAAGGGCGCAGGGGGCATCCCGTGGCTTTCGGGTGGACGCTCATGCCGGAGCTGGCCGGCCTGGATGGCGATGAAGGGGCCCGGGCGCTGTTGAAGCGCCATGGCGTGTGCGAAGTCCCATGCGCGGATCCTGGCGTGCTGCGCGATATCGATACGGTGGACGATTTGTCTTGAGGGCGCGTGGGCGCGGGCGCGCTCGGATGCGCACGCACGAGCTCCGTCAAGCCGCCGGTTCGGCGTCCGCCGGATCCGCGGCCAGGGTCTCTTCGGCGCCGGCGCCGCTGCGTTGCTGCCGATGCCACATGCCGGCATAGATACCGTCGCGCGCCAGCAGATCGGCATGGGTACCGCGTTCCACCACGCGGCCGTCGCCCAGGACGATGATTTCGTCGGCGTCGACGATGGTCGACAGCCGGTGGGCAATGATCAGCGTCGTACGGCCGATGCTGACCTCGCGCAGGTTGGCCTGTATCTCCCGTTCGGTATGCGTGTCCAGCGCGCTGGTGGCTTCGTCGAAGACAAACAGCGCCGGCCGCTTGAGCAGGGTGCGGGCAATGGCGACGCGCTGCTTTTCCCCGCCCGACAGCTTCAGGCCACGTTCGCCGACCACGGTGTCGTAGCCGTCCGGCATATTCATCACCAGGGTATGCACGTGCGCCATGCGGGCCGCGGCTTCGACCTCGGCGTCGCTGGCGCCGGGACGGCCGTAGGCGATGTTGTAGCGGATGGTGTCGTTGAACAGCACCGTGTCCTGCGGCACGATCCCGATGGCCGCGCGCACGCTGGCCTGCGCGACCTGGCGGATATCCTGGCCATCGATCAGGATGGCGCCCCCGCCGACGTCGTAGAAGCGGAACAGCAGCCGCGCCAGCGTCGATTTGCCGGCGCCCGACGGTCCCACCACGGCCAGCGTTTTACCCGCCGGAATGGTGAAGTCCACGCCTTTCAGGATGGCGCGCCGTTCGTCATAGCCGAACGTGACGCCGCGGAACTCCACGCGTCCGCCTTCGATCCGCAAGGCCGGCGCAGCCGGCGGATCCTGGATTTCGCGGTCTTCGCCCAGCAGTTCGAACATGCGCTCCATATCGATCAGCGACTGCTTGATCTCGCGGTAGATGAAGCCGAAGAAGCTGAGCGGATCGTAGAGCTGCAGCAGATAGGTGTTGACCAGTACGAAGTCCCCCAGCGTGTATTGTCCGCGTGTGATGCCGCGCGCCGCCATCCACATCACCAGCGTCAGGCCGACCGAGATGATGACAGCCTGCCCGATGTTCAGCAGCGAAAGGCTGACCTGGCTGCTGACGGCCGCCCGCTGGTACTGCTTGAGCGAGACGTCGTAGCGGCGCGCTTCATGTTCTTCGTTGCCGAAGTACTTGACGGTCTCGTAATTGAGCAGGCTTTCGACGGCCTTGGTGTTGGCTTCCGAGTCCGTCTCGTTCATGCGACGGCGGAACTTGGTGCGCCATTCGGTGATGACCAGCGTATAGGCCAGGTAGAGGATGACCGTGACCGCTGTCGTCAGCGCCAGCCAGATATCGAACATGCGCCAGAGCAGAACACATACCAGGACGATCTCGAATAGGGTGGGCAGTACGTTGAACAGCAGGTATTGAAGCAGCGTCTGTATGCCGCGCGTGCCGCGTTCGATGGCGCGGGTCAGCCCGCCGGTATGCCTGCCCAAATGAAAGCGCAATGCCAGCGCATGGAGGTGGCGGAACACCTGCAGGCCGACTTCCCGCACCGCGTGCTGGCCGACGCGCGCGAAGACGGCGTCGCGCAATTCGGAGAACAGCAGGGACATGATGCGGGCGCCGCCGTAGGCCAGTATCAGCCCCAGGGGCAGGGCGGCGGGGCCGCTGCCCGCGCCGTGGTTCAGCGCGTCCACGGCCGATTTGTACAGGATGGGGATGTAGACCGTGGCCGCCTTGGCCAGGAAGAGGAAGACGACCGCGGCGATGACCCGAAGCTTCAGGTCGTTGCGGCCGGGCGGCCATAGGTAGGGGCCCAGGGCGCGCAGCGTGGCAACGCTGCCGCGCGGCGTCGCCGCGGGCGGCGTGGATGAGGAAGGGGAAGCCATGGTGTTGCCGGGTAAGGCGGCGATGGGAAGCCGCCATTATCGTCCAAGGCCCGGCGTCCCGCGCCGCCCGCCATGCGTGCCGACGGCCTGCATGATGGCGATGAAGCGGTCGATCGCCGGGTTGACGCTGGACGGCTGGCGCGCCGCCAGCAATTCGGCGCGCATGGCGCCCGGCCCGCGCACGCCGGCGTAGACCAGCGTGTCGGTACGCATGCGCGATAGCGCGGCCGGCACGAGCGCCAGCCCGAAACCGGCTTCGACCAGCGTCAGGATGGTGGGGATCATGCTTTCCATGACGATGCGCGGCGGTTTTTGTCCCGCGCCCGGCTGCCCGAGGCCCGTCTGCACGGCGCCCGTCTGCACGGCGCCCGTATGCACGGCGCCCGTCATCAACTGCTGGATCTGGCTGAAGTAGCGCGAGTTATGCCGCGAATAGCCGATCAGGTCATGATCCAGCACCTGATTCATCGTGACCCATCGCTTGCGCGCCAGCGGATGGTCCTTGCGCATCGCCACCAGCATGGGCTCGTCATAGACGCGCAGCGGCGCCAGATCCGGGTCCGCGAAGGGCGGCCGCAGCAACGCCAGGTCCAATTGCCGCAGGTGCAGGGCCTCCGGCATGGCATTGGAGTTCATCTCCCGCAGGTCCAGGCTGACAGTGGGGTAGCGGCGGCGGAATTCATAGAGCACTTCCGACAGGTTGGAATACGCCGCGCTGGGCGTCAGGCCGATGACCAGATGACCGACTTCGCCCTTGGCCGTCTGCTGCACGGCGCGCACCATCGCTTCGGAATCCGCCGACAGCTGCCGCACGCGCCGATGCAGTTCCGCGCCCGCCGCGGTCAGCCGGACCGATCGGGTAGAGCGGATCAGCAGCCTGGCCCCCAGCGCTTCTTCCAGCTTGCGGATGCTTTGGCTGAGCGGCGGCTGGCTGATGTGGAGCCGTTGCGCGGCGCGGCCGAAATGCAGTTCCTCGGCCACGACGGAGAAGACGTGCAGCAGGCGGCTGTCGATCATGATTATGTCGTCGAAGATATTAATCAAGAATTTTTTGAGTATTAGACAACACAATTGCCGCTGCCTAGAATCTGCCGCATCGTAGGCTTGCGTCGCGCGCAGGCCTCGTTTCAAGAGGGGGATTCCATGGGTTCATTGCCACGCCCGGGCCAGGGCGCCCGATTCAAATACATACTGGCCGCCGCGAGTGCGCTGCTTCTGGCCGCGCCGGGACTGGCGCGCGCCCAGGACAGTTATCCGAACAAGGCCATCACCTTCATCGTTCCGTATGCCGCCGGTGGCAGTTCCGATACGCGGTCCCGGCAACTGGCCCAGAAACTGGGCGAGCGCTTGCACGTTCCGGTAGTAGTGGAAAACAAGCCGGGCGCGAGCGGCAATATCGGCACCGCGCAGATTGCGCGCGCGGCGCCGGACGGCTACACGATAGGGTTGGGCAACTTCGCGCCGCTGTCGGTCAACAAGTCGCTGTACGGCGGCAATCTGGGCTTCGATCCGGACCAGGGCATCGCGCCCATCGTGCTGATCGAGCGCGGCGCCATGGTGCTGGGCGTAAACAGCCAGTCCCCGTACAGGAACGTCGCCGATCTGGTCAAGGCGGCCAAGGCCAATCCGGATAAGCTGAACTACGCCACCACCGGCGCGGGCAGCGCGTCGCACCTGGTGACCGAGCTGTTCCAGGGCAATGCCGGCATCGTGGCGACGCACGTGCCGTATCGCGGCGGCGCGCCGGCCGTCAATGACTTGATGGCGGGCAATGTCGACTTCTATCTGGAATTGGCCAGCCTGTTCATCCCTTATGCCAAGGGCGACCAGCCGCGCCTGCGCTTGATGGCGGTGTCGGCCGATAAGCGCCTGGCGGCCTTGCCGGACGTCCCGACCTTCCAGGAGCTGGGCGTGCCCAATATATGGTGGCGTCGAACTGGTTCGGCGTGATTGCGCCGGCGGGAACGCCCGAGCCGGTCATCCGCAAGCTGAACGAGCAGATCAACGCCGTGCTGCGGGATCCCGGCTATCGCAGCGTCGTCGAGTCACAGGGCGCTGAAGTCGCGGGCGGCTCACCGTCGGACTTCACGGCTTTCATCGCCAGCGAGTCGGCGCGCTGGAGCAAGTTGATCGAAGACAAGCACATCACCATCCAATAACCCCACGCGGCTGGCGCGGGCTCCCATCCGGGGGCCTGCGCCGTTTCAGCAGAGAGACAAGACGCGCATGTTGCAGACCTCCCAGCCGGATAGCAAGACCGATCAGAACCGCGTGCGACGGGCCCTGCGCGCCATCGCCGAGGGAGATGGCGAATTGCGGGCCTTCGTGTGGCATGCCGATGCCGATGCCGCGCCGCCGGCCGCCACGGGCGGTCCGCTGGCCGGCATGCCGTTCGCGGTAAAGGACGTTATCGACGTCGCCGGCATGCCGACGCGCTACGGCGCGCAGGCAATGGAGGCGGACTGCAAACCGTTCGATGCGGCCAGCGTGGCGCTGCTGCGCCAGGCGGGCGCCGTGCCCGTGGGCAAGACCGTCACGGCGGAGTTCGCGCACGTCGTGCCGGGGGCGACTCGCAATCCGCATTTGGCCACCCATACGCCGGGCGGCTCATCCAGCGGCTCGGCCGCGGCGGTCGCCGCCGGCATGGCGGACATGGCGCTCGGCACGCAGACCGGCGGATCCGTCATCCGACCGGCCGCGTTCTGCGGCGTGGTCGGCTACAAGCCCACGTTCGGCCGCGTGCATCGCGGCGGCATGCAGGTGCTGTGCGACACGCTGGACACCTTGGGCTGGTTCACTCGCACCGTCGACGACACGATCGCCGTCGCCTCGGTGCTGATGTCGCCCGGTACGTCGTCCGGTCCGCATGTCGCCGCGCCGACGGGCTCGGCGCTGGATACCCCGGCCGGCGCGTCGCTCGGCTCACTGCCGGCTTCGCGGCTGGCGGGGACCGTCCGCGTGCCCAAGGTGGCGGTGCTTCCATGCGCGCGGCTGGGCGTCTTGAGCCCCGCCGCGCAGCTTGCGCTGGAGCAGTGCGTCCAGCGCCTGCAAGCCCGGGGCGCGGCCATCGTGCGCCCGGATCTGGATGCCGACATCGATACGCTGATGGACGCGCATGCAACCGTGATGCGCTATGAATTCGCCCGAGGCCTGCTGCCCATCGCGCGCACGCGGCCGCAAAGCGTGCATGCCACCACGCGCGAAACCGTGCGCAAGGGGCTGGCGATCGGCCATGGCGATTATCTCCAGCACCAGCATCTGCGCGCCCAGGTGGCGGCGCGCTGGCTGGGGGAGCTTGCCGACGTGGATTTCATCGTGACGCCCAGCGCGCCCGGCGAAGCCCCGGCCGGCCTGGATAACACGGGATCGTCGATCTACAACCGGATCTGGTCGCTGCTGGGTTGGCCCTGCATCCACTTGCCCACCGCCACGGGCGAATTGGGCTTGCCGGTGGGCGTGCAATGGGTGGGGCGTCCGGATACCGATGCCGACCTGCTGCGATGGGCCGCCGCGCTGCATGCAAGCATCGATACTCGCGCGTCCACGGACAGGCCGGCGGTTTGATCCCCGCGTTTCGCGGCGCGCGGCCGGCCGCCGGTCAGGACTGCTGGCCCGGCCGCGCTTCCTGCGCCAGGAAAGCGCTTAGCGCATCGATCTCCGCGCGTCCGTCAGCATCGTCGCGGGCCAGGCGCTCGTACAGGCGCGCGGCGCTTTCGAAGAAACGCTGCCCGCTTTCGTCCGGCGCCAGGAAGGCGGCGATTTCTTCCATCTCCGCGACCCAGCGATAAGCCTTGCCGAACATGTCCGGCACGCTGCGCGAGAAATGCTTCAGCAGGTGCGGCTGGCTTTCGGCCAGCTCTTCATACAGGGCCTGCGCGGTGCCGTTGCGCGAGGCGCCCAGCATCATGGTCGATGCCAGCGCGACCAGGCCCTTGGTGATACCCGCATAAGACATCTTCAGCGCCGAGGCCGCGCTAAGCTGATCCGAGAGCACGCGTACGCGCAGCCCCCCTTCGCGCAGCGCGGTGACCGCGCCGGCGGCCGGACCGGAACAGTACAGGGCAGGGCCGGGCGTCGCCGGCCGCGGCGGGCCGCCGATGATGCCGCCGTCGACGAAGGCCGCGCCGCTTTCCAGGATGATGGCGCCGATCTGCTCGGCCGTGCGCGGATTGACGGCATTGCAATCGACATACACGGGCGCGCGGCCGTTCTCCTTGAACAGGCGCGCGAAGCGCCGCGCCAGGCCTATGGCTTCGGCCGGGGGGACGATGGACAGGAAAATATCGGCATGCGCCAATTCGACATCGGTACGGTGATGCATGCCGCACAGGCGCGCGCGCTTCACGCTGGCCTCGCTGCGGCCGGTCAGTGAAGTCAGTACCTGGAATCCATGTTCATCCAGCCGCTGTCCGATGGCGCTGCCCATGGCGCCGGGCGCGACAATGGCGACGCGTGGCTTCATATCGGGTCTCCTTGGCGGGAAATAGCCGGGTAAATCGCATCACTGTACACCCGTGGCCGCGCCGGCCCGCGCGCCGGCCTGCCCTGTAAGATGGACACACCGGAATGGCCGCGACGTGGCATTTCGCCGTACGGAATATCCTCATGCCCATTGATGTCGAACGATTCGAGCGCAATACCGCCGGCCGCGATTGGGCCGTGGGAGACGTCCATGGCCACTTCTCGCACTTGCGCGCGGCGCTGGATGCCGTGGATTTCGATCCGGCGCGCGATCGTCTGTTCTCGGTGGGCGACCTGACCGACCGCGGACCCGAATGCGGCGAAGCGCCGCGGTGGCTGGCGCAGCCCTGGTTTCACGCGGTGCAGGGCAATCATGAGGACTACGCCGTGCGCTACGTGCGTACCGGCCTGGTGGATACGGAGAACTGGCGCCTCAACGGCGGCGGCTGGTTCCTGGCGCTGTCGCCGGAAGAGCAGCGCACGCACGCGGAAACCTATGCCACGATGCCGCTGGTGATCGAGGTGGAAACCGAAGGCGGCCTGGTGGGCCTGGTGCACGCGGACTGTCCGGTGCGCGATTGGGACAAGCTGGCGCGTTACCTGCGCGATCGCTACAAGCGCGCGCGCGGCGTCTGCCAGTGGTCCCGCGAAAGGCTGGCGCGCGGCGATACCTCGGGCGTGCGCGGCATACGTGCCGTGGTGGTCGGGCATACGCCGCTGGCCGCGCCGACGATACTGGGCAACGTGTACCACATCGATACGGCGGGCTGGATGCCCGGGGGCTATTTCACCCTGCTGGACCTGGCGACCCTGCGCACCACGCCGCGCGATGCGGTCAAGGACGTGGTGCCCGAATAAGCCGACCACTGCCCGGCGCGAAGGTAATCCGTGCGGGCCACTGTTTCGCGCGCTGGCGCCGCGCGCCTCAGGGGCGCACCGCCATGGCGGTGGCCGGCCGCGGCGCGGCAGCGCCGGCCAAGGCGAGACGCGGTGGAGCGAGGTCCGCGGCATCGACGCGCGGCACGGGGATGGGCGGGATGGCGACCGGCGTCGCGGGTGCGGGCTGCGTCGCGGAGGCGGGGTTCGCCGCCGGGGCGGCGCCAACCGCCGGCGCCGGCCGCGCGGGCCTGCCTTCATCGGCTCGCGGCACCGGAATAGGCGGGAAGGCCGAGCCGCCAGGGCTGCCGCCCGCCGGTGGATTGCCGGAAGGCGGCGTCGCGGGCTGCCCATTGTTCATCATCGGAACGCCGCCCGTGCCGCCACGATTCAGGAAGTCGCTCAGCGGATCATCCGTCGGCAAGTCCAGCGAGGCCACGGCCTGGCCCGGCGGGAATTCCGATAGATAGTATTCGCCATTGGCCGTCAGGATATTGGCCGGCATCGGCCGCTTGGGCGCCACGGGAATCCCCTTCAGCGCCGTCTGCATGTATTGCAGCCACGCCGACAAGGTCAGCCCCGCGCCGAATTCGTTGGAGCCCAGCGATTTGGGCTGGTCGAACCCCATCCACACCGTGGTGGTCAGCGCGGGCGTATAGCCGGAGAACCAAACGTCCACCGACTCGTTGGTGGTGCCGGTCTTGCCGGCCACGTCGTCGCGCTTCAGGACCTGATGCGCGCGCGCCGCCGTGCCGTAGGTGGCCACGCCGCGCAGCATGTCGTCCATGATCCAAGCCACGCGCGGATCGACCACGCGGTTGGCCTCGTCGCCGGCATGCTGCGGCTGCGATTGCATCAGCACCTTGCCGCTGCTATCCGTGACCTTGTCGATCAGGAAGGGCGTGACGCGATAGCCGCCATTGGCCCAGACCGAATAGGCATTGGCCACCTGCAGCGGCGTCGCGGAACCCGCGCCCAGGGCGATCGGCAGCACCGCCGGCCAGCGGTTCTTTTCGAAGCCGAAACGCGTCAGGAACTCCTGTCCGTAGGCAGGGGTGATTGCCTGCAGGATACGGATGGACACCATGTTCTTGGACTTGTACAGCGCCTGCCGCAGCGTCAGCATGGGTTCGTAGGCGTTGCCGTCGTTCTTCGGATTCCAAGCCTTGGACCCGGTCTGTTCCGCGGTCAGCGAAAAAGGCATATCCGAGATCTGCGTGGCCGGCGTCAGTCCGCGCTCCAGCGCCGCGGAATAGATAAAGGGCTTGATATTGGACCCGGGCTGCCGCCACGCCTGGACCGCGCGGTTGAAATTGCCGCGATAGAAATCGAAGCCGCCGATCATGGCGCGGATGGCGCCGTCGTCCGGCGCCTCCGACACCAGGGCGCCTTGCAGCGTCGGCATATTCAGCACTTCCCAGCTGTCGCCGTTCTTGTGCACGTAGACCACCGAGCCGCGGCGCAGGCGTTCGTCGTCCTTGGCCTTGGGATTCAGCGCGCGCGCGACGATGGCCAGCGCTTTCTTGTCGTCGATGGTGATGATGTCGTGCGAGCCGCGCGCCACCGTGATCGACGTGGGGCTGGCGGCCAGCACGACGCCCATATACATGTCGCCGCTGTCGGGATACTTGTCCTGCAGTCCATCGATCAGGTCGTCCAGCGCCTGTGGGTCTTTCTCGATGTCGTCGGGCAGATCGATCTGGTCTTCCGGACCGGGATAGCGGGCGCGCCGCGTGTAGTCGAGGATGCCGGCGCGCACCGCCTGGTAGGCCGCTTCCTGGTCCTTCGAGTTGATCGTGGTGTAGACGTTCAGGCCGCGCGAATAGGTCTCGTCGCCGAACATGCCGTACATCAGCTGCCGCGCCAGTTCGGCGGGATATTCGCCATGCACGCGGAAGGCATTGGGGCCCGTGTCGCCCATCCCGCGTATGGTCAGCCGCTGGGCCATGGCCGTCTGGTATTGCTCGTCGGTGAGGTAGCCCAGCGCGCGCATGCGGCCCAGCACGTAGTGCTGGCGGATCTCCGCGCGCTGCAGATTGGTGATGGGGTTGTAGCGGGAGGGGGCCTTGGGTATGCCGGCCAGGATGGCCGCTTCCGCCGGCGTCACATCGGCCAGCGGCTTGCCGAAATAAGTGCGCGCGGCCGCCGCGAAACCATAGGCGCGATGACCCAGATAAATCTGGTTCATGTACAGCTCCAGGATCTGGTCCTTGGTCAGCGCGGACTCGATCTTGAAGGTCAGCAGCAGTTCGTACAGCTTGCGCGTATAGGTCTTTTCGGAAGACAGGTAGAAGTTGCGCGCCACCTGCATGGTGATGGTGCTGGCGCCCTGCGATTTCGACATGCTGAGCGCATTGGTGACCATGGCGCGGAATACGCCGGTCCAGTCCACGCCGCCGTGCTGGTAGAAGCGATCGTCTTCGGCCGCCAGCACCGCGTGCTTCATCACATCGGGGATTTCGTCGAAGCGCAGCACATTGCGGTGCTCTTCGCCGAACTCGCCGATCAGGACATTGTCGGCGGTGTAGACGCGCAGCGGAATGCGCGGCCGGTAGTCCGTCATCGCGTGCAGGTCGGGCAGGCTGGGCCAGGCCAGCGCGATGGCCAGGCACAAAGCGATCAGGCCGCATGCGCCCAGGCCGGCGACGACGATGCCGGCCTTGACGGCGAGCCGGGACAGGCTGAAGCCCGTCTTGGTCTGGGACTGGGCTTGCTTGGGTTGCGGGTGGTTGGTCATTCGCTCGCGAATCTGGGGCAGAGCTGCATAGACCCGGCCTCGTCGGTGAAGGTTTCAACAACGTGCATTATCGCAGGCCGGGATGACGTGCCCATCTACGGGGGACGGAGCGGTGCCCGCGCGTGTCGTTCATGTCGTGGCGTCGCGCGCAACCTGACTTCAGGCTGAAACGGGGTGGGTTCCAGCCGGCCGACGCCTGTGCCTGAAGCAGGGCCGGTTCAAGCAGGCGCCCGGCGCTTCAGCCCGAGGCGGGCTGGTTCAAATAGGTGTTGGGCGCGGTGCCCATGGCACGGCGGAACATGGCGGCGAAGGCGCTGGGGCTGCGGTAGCCCAGTTCGGCCGCGATGCGCGCCACCGGCTGCCCCAGGGATAGCCGGCCCACGGCGTCGGCCAGCCGGACCTGCTGCACCCATTGCCGGTAGTTCAGGCCCAGTTCGGCCTGGAACAGGCGGATGAGCGTGCGGCCGCTGGCGCCGACTTCCTGCCCCCATTCGTCGACGGTGCGCTCCAGGCCGGGCTGGGCCAGGATCGCGCGGCATACCGCCTGCAGGCGCCGATCGGCGGGCCAGGGGATGTGGATGGGGAGTACCTTGGCTTCCGCCAGTTCGGCCAGGATCAGGGCCGCTATCTGCCCGGCGCGCCCGCCCAGGGGGTATTCGATGGGCAGCCCCATCAGCGCCAGGATCAGCTCGCGCAGCAGCCCGTTGACTTCAATTACGCAGCATTCCGGCCACAAGGCCTGGGCGGCCTCCGGGGCAACGTACAGCGTGCGCATGGACACCGGACTCACCATCTCCACCTGGTGTTCGATGCCGGCCGGCACCCAGAAGGCCCGCAGGGAAGGCAGCGCCCACATGCCCTGCGCCGTGGTCACGCGCATGACGCCTTCCACGGCGTACAGCAGTTGCCCGCGCGGGTGCTGGTGCGGCCCGGTGGTGGCGCCCGCCGTGAATTCCTTGGCCATGGCGGTGACGGCGCGCGGTACGCCCTGGTAATCGTCGGCGTCAATACTGCGGGTGGGGTAGGCGGCGGGGGGATGCGCGGGCATGGGCTTGGAAC
>NZ_CBCSCA010000011.1:0-214056 GCF_965137885.1 Bordetella sputigena | reverse complement strand
CTCCCCGGTCATGGAATCCCCCGTGCGCGACGCCTCTCCGCAGTCTTCCGCCACACCCAGCACGCCGCGCGCCGCGGCCGCCCGCCCCTCCCCGTTACTGTCGACATTGGATGTCATGGCCCTGGTGGTCGGCATCGTCATCGGCGCCGGGATCTTCAGCGCGCCGGCGCTGATCGCTGCCAACGCGGCCAGCCTGGACCACATCCTGATCGCCTGGCTGGTCGGCGGCGCGATCTCGCTGGCGGGGGCCATGTGCTACGCCGAACTGGCCACCTCCTACCCGGACGCCGGCGGCGACTATCACTACCTGCGCCGCGCCTTCGGGGAACGCACGGCTTTCCTGTTCGCCTGGGCGCGCCTGACGATCATCCCGACCGGTTCTATCGCGCTGCTGGGCTATGTGTTCGGCGACTACGCGAGCCAGATCCATAGCCTGGGCGCGCATTCGGCGGCCATCTATGCCGCCTTGACGGTGGTGGCGCTGACCCTGCTCAATATCATCGGCCTGAATGCCGGCAAATGGACGCAGAACTTCCTCACGGTGCTGGAAGTCGGCGGGGTGCTGTTCATCATCGGCGCCGGCCTGTTGCTGGACGGCGCGGCCGGCGGCGGCGCGTCCAGCGCAGTCGCGCCCACCGGCCTGGCCACCGCCACCAATTGGGGGCTGGTACTGATCTTCGTGATGCTGACCTATGGCGGCTGGAACGAGGCCGCCTATGTTTCCGCCGAAGTCGTCGGGCCCGGCCGCAACCTGCCGCGCGCGCTGTTCTGGAGCCTGGCGCTGGTGACCGCGATCTACCTGCTGGTCAATCTGGCTTACGTGAAGGTCCTGGGCCTGGCCGGCGTGGCTGCCTCCGAGGCCGTCGCCGCCGACGCGCTGCGCGCCGTGCTGGGGGAAAACGGCGCGCGCATCATCAGCGCGCTGATCGCCGTATCGGCCCTGACGTCGGCCAATGCCACGGTGCTGACCGGCGCTCGCACCACCTATGCATTCGGCCGCGACGAGCCGATGTTCCGCCTGCTGGGCCGTTGGGATACGCGCCATCACACCCCCACCAATGCGCTGCTGGTACAGGGGCTGATCGCGCTGGCCCTGGTCGCGCTGGGCGCGGCCACGCGCAGCGGCTTCGCCACCATGGTCGAATACACCGCGCCGGTCTTCTGGCTGTTCTTCGTCCTGACGGGCATCGCGCTCTTCGTACTGCGCCGCCGCGAACCCGCGCGGCCGCGGCCGTTCAGCGTTCCCTTCTATCCGCTCACGCCGCTGCTGTTCTGCGGCACCAGCGCCTATCTGCTGTACGCCAGCATCATGCATACGGGCGTGGGTGCGTTCACCGGCCTGGCGGTGCTGGCGCTGGGCGCGCTGATATTGCTGTTTCGGCGGCGCCCGGCGACCGCGGCCGCCGAATAGCCCGGCAGGCGCGACGCGCCATATTCGCGGCGTCGCGCGGCAGGCGTCCATCGTGGTTTCCCAACGCACTCCAGGAGCTGCACCATGCGCATACTTCGGCATTCATGGACCTTGGCCTTGACCGGCGTTCTGCTGCTGACCGCGGCGGCCGCGCAGGCGCAACCCGCGGCGGCCACCGCCAGACCGCGCGCGCCCGACGTTATCTTCGTACCGACACCGCCGGCGGTGGTCGACGCCATGCTGCGGGTGGCCAAAGTCGGCCCCAGCGATGTGCTGTACGACCTCGGCTCCGGCGACGGCCGTATCCCCATCACCGCCGCCAAGCGCTTCGGCACGCGCGGCATCGGCGTCGACATCGACCCGGTGCGCATCCAGGAAGCGCGCGAGAACGCCAAAAAAGAGGGTGTGACGGACAAGGTCCAGTTCATCCAGGGCGATCTGTTCGAACAGGATCTATCGAAGGCGACGGTCATCAGCCTGTACCTTCTGCCGTCGCTGAACTTGAAGCTGCGGCCCGCCCTGCTCAAGCTGAAGCCGGGCACGCGCATCGTGTCGCACGCCTTCGACATGGGCGATTGGGCGCCTGAGCAAACGCTGAACGTGGACGGTCGCATGGTTTATTTCTGGACCGTCCCCTCGCATTGACGCGCCCGGCCATGGCGGCGCTTGCCGCTATGGCTGCCAGCGCATCTGATGCTCCAGGGCGCTTTCGCCGACAACGACGAAACCGCAGCGCTCGTAGAGCCGCCGCGCCGGATTGCCTTTCAGCACCTCCAGCGTGATGGCGCAACCGGCGCGCGCCGCTTCCGCCTGCAGGCCGCGCACCAGGTGGCCGCCCAGGCCCTGCCCCTGCCTGGCGGGCGCGATCTGCACCTGCACCAGCTTCCATTCCCGCGCTTCGCCGTCCCGGGCCACCTTGAACAAGCCCACCAGTTCGGCGCCGTCATAAACCAGTAATGCATCTTCCAGCCTGTAGTTGACGCGCGCCAGGTTCGCCTCGTCGTCGCTGGGCGCGCCGGCGCGCCGCAGATGCGGCGTCATCGTCTGCTGGCGCAACGCCAGCAGGCTGGGAATATCCGCCGCGGTGGCGGGACGAAACGACAATTCGGGCGTTGCTTGCATTCCACTATTCCAGGAAATATCAGGCGGTTAATCAAAACGCTTCAACCGAAACCTAAAGCACGGGACGATTCAGGCTCCATAGGATAAGCGCATGCCTGATCGCGAATTATCGCCAAGGCGCCAGGGCGAGACGCGACACGCAGGTCCAATCCGCCGCATCGGCACCATGCGACGCAGAAAAGGAGCGCTTCATGTCCGAATTCGTCGATACACCGTTCGCTGATTTACGCATTCCGTGCTCGCATGACGGCAGGACAGTCCTGGCGGCCATCGCGCCCTTGTGCGAATCCATGAAGCTGGATTCATGGACGGAATTGCGCCGCATCGACAACGACCCCGATCTGCGGGAAATGGTCAAGACCGTGCAGGATCCCAAGCGGGCGGCGGAAACCGCCACCTTGCCGATCGGCGCGTTGACGCTGTGGCTGGACCGGCTTGCCGACACGCATGCCGACACCAATCTCCGACACCGGCTGGCGATACTGCAATTCGAAGGATTTCCGACGCTGCTCGATCATTGGACGATGCGCTCGGAAGGCACGGCGCAGGCCGTCGACGCGTCGGCGATCAAGCGGCAGTTCCGCCGGTTGCAAGCGCAGGTGTCCTCGCTGTCGGACGCGCTGAAAAACAGCGCGACGCCCATCGAGCAGGAGATCTTGCGCGCCCAGCTGAACCAGTTGTGCAATTTCCCCATCGTTCCGCGCGCCAGTACATCACCGGTGCTGGAGCGCTTCTGGGACACGGTGTTCGGCCGCATGATGAACGGCACGGAGCTGAATCATGCACGCCGCTCGGATCGCTTCCTGGCGCTGAATTTCCGGCACCTGGCGCGCGAACTGGCGAGCTCGCCGGATCCCATAGAGCTGACGCCGGAGCTGCGCAGCGAGCTCAAGAAAAGCCGGCATCCGTACTTCTTGGGAGTGCGGGTGGTGAACAGCCGCATCGCGCGCAAAAGCCTGCGCTGCTGGGTATTCAATCTGCACTAGGCACCGCATCGCTACGTCGGTCGCGCCCGGCCCAGCAGCGCCGCTGGCCGGGCACGCCTAGCCGGCCGCCCCTACTGACAAGGCGCCGGATGGCGCCGCGCCCGGGTGCCGGCCTTGAGGATCTGGCTGGGCACGTCATGCCCGATCAGCTCGGGCAAGGTTTCCGCCACCGCCAGGATGCCGGCAAGATCGACGCCGGTGTCGTAGCCGTCCAGCGCCAGCATATGCACCAGTTCCTCCGTGCAGGCATTGCCGCTGGCGCCCGGCGCATACGGACACCCGCCGATACCGCCCAGCGACGCATCGAAGCGGTTCACGCCGGCGTCCAGGGCCGCCATGGTATTCGCCAGCGCCATTCCGCGTGTATTGTGAAAATGCAGCGTCAGCTCGAGCGCGGGAAACAGCGACCTGGCCCGGCGCGCTATCGCTTCGACCTGGCTGGGAAAGGCCATCCCCGTCGTATCGCACAAGGTGATGCCGTCCACCCCGCGTTGCGCGAAACGGTCCATCAACTCGAACACTTCGTAGGGGTCGATGTCGCCTTCCATCGGGCAGCCGAACACCGTGGACAAGGACACGTTGACGGCCACATGGCTGCCGCGCACCGCATCGATCACGTCGGACAGCTGGGCGAAGGATTCGTCGCGCGACATCCGCAGGTTAGATCGATTGTGGGTTTCGCTGACCGACATCACCAGATTGATTTCGTCCACCTTGCACGACAGCGCGCGTTCGGCGCCGCGCACGTTGGGCACCAGCGCCGTATAGACCACGCCCGGATGCCGGGTGATCTCGTGCATCACGATCTCGGCGTCGCGCAGCGCCGGGATCGCCTTGGGAGAGGTGAACGAGGTCGCCTCGATTTTGGCGTAGCCGCAGGCCGACAAGGCATCGATAAAACGGATCTTGTCCTGCGTCTCCACGAACCGGCCTTCGTTCTGGAAGCCGTCGCGCGGCGCGACCTCCTGGATATACAGCCGCGGCCTGGCCGTGACACTGTCTTCCGCCCGGGCCATGCCGGCGTCGCCGCGTCCGGCGCCCGGACCGCGCTCGCCGGCCCTTCCTGTACTGTTCATCGTGCTTTCCTCCAACGAAACGCCAGTCTAGCAACGCGGCCGCGCCGGGCGGAATCGACGGTTGATGATGCCGCCATCGCGCTCCGCGATGACCAGCCCGGCGACGCCGTCGCGGCTGGCGACGGCGGGATGCCGCGCCGTATACTGCGCCGCATGCACCTGGACCCGACTTCCCTGCGCCTGTTCATCAGCGTGATCGAGGAAAAAACGATCGCCGCCGCCGCCGAGCGCGAGCACATCGCGGCCGCCGCGGTCAGCAAGCGCATGAGCGAATTGGAAGAGCAGCTCAAATCCCAGCTGCTGGTGCGCACCAACAAAGGCATTCAGCCGACCAACGCCGGCATGGCGCTGGCCTCCATGGCGCGCCGCGCCCTGCGCGAGCTGGACGACATCGCCGTGTCCATGCGCGAGTACGCCAGCGGCGCGCGCGGCTTCATCCGCGTCTTTGCCAACATTTCCGCGCTGACGCAGTTCCTGCCCGGCGACATCCAGTCCTTCGCGGCGGCCTATCCCAACATCCAGCTTCAGCTGGAAGAAAAGATCTCTCCCGCCATCCTCAAGGCGGTGCAGGAAAACGCCGCCGACGTCGGCATCTTCTCCGGCATGCCGCCCGGGCGTGACGTCGAGGTCCTGCCCTATCGGCGCGACACGCTGGCCATGATCGCGCCGGCCGGCCACCCGCTGCTGAGCAAGCGCGATTTCCGCTTCGCCGATGCGCTGGAGCACGACTTCGTCGGCCTGCATACCGGCAGCGCCATCAACCAGATCGTCGCCAACGCGGCGGACCGGCTGGAACTGCCCTTGCGCGTCAAGGTCCAGGTGACGGGCTTCGACACCTTATGCTTCATGGTGAACGCGGGCCTGGGCCTGGGCGTGCTGCCGCTGGATATCGCGACGCTCTATGCGCGCATCTTCGACATCGGCATCCTGCGCATCGAGGAACCGTGGGCGCGGCGCGAGCTGCAAATCTGCGTGCGCGCATTCCAGGCGCTGCCGACCGCGGCCAAGTTGTTCGTGGAGCATCTGACCGGCAAGGGCCGCTCCGCCGCGGCGGACGCCGAACGGCGCGACTGAAGCGCCGGCTCGGCCCCCCGGCTTCATCGGCAGCGCTTACCAGACGCGATAGACCTGGCCGGTTTCGATGCCTTCGATACTGCGGCGGAACGCCAGCGCCGCGCGGGCGGCCGCAGGTTCAGAGCCGGGTCGCCGTCCAGCCGCCGCCGGGACCGCCGCTGACCGTGCCCTGCATCGCCTTGCCGTTGACCGTGCCGGTATAGCTCGCGCCATTGACCTTGAAGGAGATACGGTTGCCGTCAAGCCGCGCCTCGGTGATGGCGGCCGCGCCCAGCGTGCCGGTCAGCATCTGGTATTTCTGCCGCAGTTGCAGATCCTGCTCGCCCAACCGCCATTTGCCGTCCACCTTGGCCGGCACGATCCACAGCAGCGCCGTGCAATAGTGGTCGCAGCCATCCCGCACGGACTCGGAGCGGTCGGGCTGCCAATCGCCCATGCGGAAGCTGTTCGAGACTACCCGCGTGCCGGGTTTCAGCGCCAGCAGCCTGGGGCGCAATTGCTCGTTGATCGACGGCAGCAGGAACATCGTGATGACGTCCGCGCCGCCCAGATCGGTTTTGAAGAGATCCGCGGTGACGAAGGTCGCGCGGTCCGCCACGCCGGCCTGCTTCGCATTGCGCCGCGCCAGCTCGACCATCCGTGGGTTGTATTCGATGCCGCGCGCCTGCAGGCCGCGCTTCGCGGCGGTGATCACCGTGCGGCCATCGCCGGAGCCCAGGTCCAGCAGTTTGTCGCGCGGCGTCACCTGCGCCAGATCCAGCATTTTTTCCACCAGTATCTGCGGCGTCGGCACCCACACGACGTCCTTGCCTTCCTGGCCGACGGTGGGCTGGTAGTCATCACCGCCCCGTCCCGCCGGGGTGGCGGCGCGCTCCTGCGCCGCTGCCGGCGCGGCCAGCAAGGGCAGGACCAGCGATGCCGCCACGGCGGCACGCACGATTGCGCTGAACGAACGAACCGCTTTGCTGCGCTTATGGAACGTCATGATGCTTACTCTCCAGGTTCGCGCCGTGCCTGTGCGCACGGCAGAGATTGGGCATGCGATCCCCCGCCGCCCCCGCCACCGCATCTTGCGCGACCAGCTCCGTGCTGTACAGCCTGAAGAGGTGCTAATCCATCCCGGCCCGCTCCAGCGCCAGCAGGCGCGCCTTCGCCTCCAGGCCGCCGGCGAACCCGGTCAGGCTACCCGAGCTTCCGATGACCCGATGGCACGGCGCAATGATGGAGATGGGATTGCGGCCATTGGCCGCGCCCACTGCCCTCACCGCGTTCACGTGGCCGATGCGCTCGGCGATGCTGCGATAGCTGCGCGTTTCGCCGTAAGGAATTTCGAGCAGCGCTTTCCAGACCTTTTTCTGGAAGTCGGTACCAGCAAACTCCATCGGAATGTCGAAGCGGCGGCGCTTGCCGTCGAAATACTCGGCGAGCTGCCGTTCGACCTCGTTCAAGGTTGGATCGGCGTCGTCCTCCCGCAGCTTCCCCAGCCTCACGCGCCCCGGCCTGTCGTTTTCCCATAGGATGGCCGCCAGGCAACCGTCTCTGGCGACCAGTTTCAATGCGCCTATCGGCGTCTTCACGGTTTTGAATACGTAGTTCATTGGTGGTCTCCGATGCACGTGGACTGCGCCGCACGATCGCAGTCTAGGCGCCGGCAAGGCGGCGCGAACTCCGCTTATTGCCCTGCCGGCCGGGGAAGCCCCGCCAGGCGCCGGTGCCCGCCGGAATAGCGATATGTAAACATTTATATTATTTAAGAATATTGTGTTGTTTCACGGATGCCGTTGCCTGGCGCGTCCTTAGAATCGGCGCTCCGCCCCAAAGGGGGCCAGATCAGAGGAGCAGCAATGCGCACGTATTTGAACCGAGCAACGGTCGCCGCGGCCATCCTGGCCTGCGCGGGTACCGCCCACGCCTTCGATATCGGCAGCGCCCTCGGCGCGGGCGGCAAAATGGTGCAGGCGGCCACGCTGAGCGACGCCGACATCAAGGCCCTTTCCGACAAGGCTTGCAAGGAAAGCGACCAGCAATCCAAGATTGCCGCCCCGGGTAGCAAATACGATGTGCGGCTGCAGAAGCTCGGCAAGCAGCTGGGCAACAACATCAATGGCCAGCCGGTCAACTACAAGGTGTACCTGACCAATGACGTCAACGCATGGGCCATGGCAAACGGCTGCATACGCGTGTACAGCGGCCTGATGGACATGATGACCGACGACGAACTGCTAGGCGTCATCGGCCATGAAATGGGCCACGTAGCCCTGGGCCACAGCAAGAAGGCCATGCAGACGGCCTATACCGTATCCGCCGCCCGCGACGCCGCGGGAGCGGCCGGCAGTTCCGCCGTGGCGGCCCTGAGCGCCTCCCAGCTGGGCGACCTGACCGAGAAGTTCATCAACGCGCAGTTCTCGCAGTCCCAGGAAAGCGCCGCGGACGACTACTCCTACGACCAGCTCAAGGCGCGCAAGCTGAATGTGCAGGGCCTGGTCACCGCGTTCCAGAAGCTGGCCAAGCTGGACGGTGGAAAGAGCGACATGATGAGTTCGCATCCCGCGTCCACCAAGCGCGCGCAGCACATCGAAGAGCGCATCGCGTCCAACAAATAGCCGCGCGGGAACAATGTCGCGCCAGTTCGGGGCGGCGCCGCGAAGGAACGGGCACGATGTTATCCTTCCACGCGCCATCACAGCCATAACCACAACATGGTCTCCAAGCTAGCATCTCCGGCCGACACGGGAACGGTCAATCGCGTGCTGCGCATCCTGGCCGCGTTCGCGGCCAGGGACCGGTGGCCGCTGAACGAGCTGGCGCGCGAACTGGATCTGCCGCGGGCCAGCGTCCATCGCCTGCTGAAACTTTGCCGGCCGCTCGGCTTCGTCGACCAGGACGCGGAAGGCCTGTACACGCCGGGCATCGAGCTTTATCGCGTCGCCGGCAAACTCAGCGCCGAAATGCCGATCAATCGCCTGGCGGCGCCGCTGCTGCAGGGGCTGCGCGACGCGACGGACGAAACGGCGATGCTGGTGCTGCTATCCCGCCAGGAGCTGGGCATCTTCATGTCGGATATCGCCTGGCCATCGCACCCCTTGCGCTATACCGTCCCGCTCAATCAACTGCAGCCGCTGACCTGGGGCGCGGCGGGACGCTCCGTCCTGGCCTTCATGGAACCGCATGAGATCGAGCAGGCCATTGCGCAGGCCGCGACGTCTCCGCTGAATGGCCGGGCGTTGGACGTTCCCGAGCTACGCCGGACGCTGGAACGGATACGCCAGCAGGGCTATGCGACCAGCTATGCCGAACGCGCTCCGGACATGCATGGCATCGCCGTGCCCTTTTTCGACCAGGGTGGACAGGTGCGCGGCAACCTGATGGTGACGGTGCCGCACTTTCGCTATGACGAAAAAAAGCAGCAAGACCATCTTGCCTTGCTGCGCGACGCGGCCGGCGAGCTGACGCGGCGCCTGGGCTGGAAATAGTCCCTAGGCGGCTTCCAGGTGTATGCGGTCGCGCCCCGCCAGTTTGGCGGCATACAAGGCCTTGTCCGCGCGTCCGATGATCGTGCCGGTGTCGTCGCCGGGCCTGAGCTCGGCGATGCCGGCAGAAAAGCTGTAGCCGAATTCCGGGCGTTCCGGCAGCGGCCGCGCCCGGCGCACGATGGCCAGCATCCGTTCCACGATCAGCATGGCCTCATGGGATCCCGTGGCGGGCAGTAGCAAGGCGAACTCTTCGCCGCCGATGCGGCTGAAGCAATCCGCGCGGCGCAGGTGGGCCTGGATGCCCGCCGCAAAGTCCCGCAAGACCCGGTCGCCGACGTCATGGCCGTAGGCGTCGTTGACGTACTTGAAATTGTCCAGGTCCAGCACGCACAGGGTGCCCAGGATCTCGCCGCCCGCCGCCAGCACCTCACGCAGCCGCATCAACAGGAAACGGCGGTTGGACACGCCCGTCAGTTCATCGGTCAGCGATGCCTTGACCGCCACGTCACGATCCTGCCGCACGGCACGATCGCCGGCGCGCAGGCTGGTGATGTCGGTGGCGATGCAGAGCATCCAGCCGTCGGGCTGTACCGTTTCCGTCATCCACAGCCAGCGACCGTCGACCAGGTCGGTTTCGAAGGCGCGAAAGCCGACTTTGCCGCGGCGTCCCAGCGTGGAGACCAGCCAGCTTTCGAAGTCGGGATTGCTGATGACGGTACCGCGGCCGGCCGCATGGTTGCGCCGCATCAGCTCGGCCCAGGTCGGGCATTCGCCTTCGTCGATAAAGAACCCCGCACGAAAGGCGGCGTTGGCGTAGCGCAACCGGTCCCGGGCGTCGTATGCTGCCACCAGCACCGGCGTGGCGTCATACATCCGGGCCAGCGTCTCAGAGATCAGGTCCATGGATCATCGATTGCTCGGAAGTCCCCTGGCGCGCCGCACCTGTCCCGCTGCCCTATCGGCCGTCGGCTGCGCCACCGCAATCATAGACCGGCTGGCCGATACCGTGGCTGCCACAACGTGTAACGCGGCCTGCGCCAGCCACGAAGCACGCCATGACCTCGGCGCGGACGCCTTAGGCGCGTACGTCCATGGCGGTGCGCAGGCCGTCGCTGACGAAGTTGAAACACATGCTCGTAATGAAGATGCAGGCCCCCGGCAGCGTGGCGGTCCAGGGCTGGCTGTAGATAGCGGTGCGCAGGCTGCTCAGCATCAGCCCCCATTCCGGATCGGGCGGTTTCACGCCCAGCCCCAGGAAGGACAGTCCGGAGGCCACGATCATCGACAGGCCTACCAGGCCCGTGGCATAGACAAAAACCGGCCCCAGGACGTTGGGCATGACATGGGTGAACACGATAGACCACGGCCCCGCCCCGGTGCCGCGCGCCGCCTGCACATATTCCAGGTTGCGTACGCCGGTGGTGACGCTTTCCGCGACGCGGATGATGGGCGGAATGAACACGAAAGTCAGCGACAGGATCACGTTCACCACGCCGGCGCCTATCATCCCGCTGACCGACACCGCCAGCAGGACCGATGGGAAAGCATAGAACACGTCGGTAACCCGCATGATGGCCATATTGATCCTGCCCCCGGCATAGCCCGCGGCCACGCCGAGGGCGCCGCCTATCGCGAAGGCCATCAGTACGGGAGAAATGCCGATCAGCCACGAATAGCGGCCGCCATACATGAGCCGGGTGAGCATGTCGCGGCCCAACTCGTCGGTGCCCAGCACATGCCCGGGAAAGCCGATGGGTTTCAAACGCAGCAGCGCCCGGCCGGCATTGGGCTCGTAAGGCGCGATCCACGGCGCCAGCACGAGCACCAGGAAGATCGCGAACAGGATGGCGCCGCAGACCAGCGTCGTCCTGTCCCGCAGCAGGCGCCGGACGACGCCGCGCCAATAGCTATCGTGGGCCTGCCACTCCTGCGCCTGTTCCGGCACGGGAAGTTCCGCGTTTTTCGGAATCACCATCATGTGCGGCTGATCCTCGGATCGATGACAGTCTGGACCAGGTCGACTGCAAGATTGAGCACGACGAAAAACAGCGCCAATACCAGCGTCGCCGCCTGCAGTGTCGGGAAGTCGCGTTGGAATATGGCATCGTTCAGCATGGATCCGGTCCCCGGCCACGCGAAGACGGTCTCCACCAGGATGGAACCGCCCATCAGGTTCGCCAGCTGCAGTCCCATGACGGCGATCACCGTGGGGGCTGCGTTCAGCAGTACATGCTTGGCGATGCCGCTCCAGCGCAGCCCCTTGCCGCGCAGTGTCGTGATGTAGTCCTGGCTCATGATGTCGCTGACCAGGCCGCGCACGGTGCGGGTTATCAGTCCGGCGGGAATGATGGATAGCGTCAGCGCCGGCAGGATCAGGAACTGGACGTGCGCCCAATCCCATGCCCAGACCGTCGACGTACCTGGACCCGCGCCCATCGCCGGCAACAAGTGCAGCGTCACGGAAAAGATGATCACCAGCACCATGCCCAGCCAGTAGTGCGGGACCGATACGCCGGCCACCGCCGCGCCCAGCAGCATGCGATCCAGCCATGTCCCCCGATAGATTCCGGCGATGCCACCCAGCACGCAGCCCAGCACAAAACCCAGCAGGCCGGCGGTCACCGCCAGGATCAGCGTATTGCCGCTGGCCACGATCAAGTCCGGCAGGATAGGCCTGCCCCGTGTGATGGACATGCCCAGGTTCCCATGTACGACGTGCTCCAGCCACAGCGCGAACTGCACGGGCAGCGAACGGTCCAGCCCATATTCGCCGCGCACCTGGGCGACGACTTCAGGCGGCGTGTCGGGCGGCACCATCGCCGCGATGGGATCGCCCGGCGCCAGATGTATGAGCAGGAAGCAGACCAGGCTCACCGCCAGGGCGATCGGGATCATGTAGAGAATGCGGCGTGCGATATAGAAAAGCATCGGTCGTCTTCCTCTGGCGTCGGCCGCGGCGCTACGCCATTTCCATGGCTTTGATGCAGCGCACCGCGCGGCCGGGCGATGGATGGTGGAACACGGGAACGGCCGCGCGGCACGCCTCTTCGGCATGCGGGCAGCGCGGCGCGAAAGCGCAGCCGGACAAGGGCATGCGCGGGTCGGGCGGCGCGCCCGGAATGGTGGTAAGGCGCGCGCCACGATTGCCGGGCTGCACGGTGGCCCCCAGCAACCCCTTGGTGTAAGGATGCAAGGGATCGGTCAACAGGGACGAGACACTGCCCTGCTCGACGATGCGGCCGGCGTACATGACCGCGACGCGGTCGGCGATCTCGCCGGCCACGCCCAGATCGTGCGTGACGAACACCACGCCCATGCCCAGCTCCTCCTGCAGGCGACGCAGAAGCAGCAACACCTGGATCTGCACGGTGGCATCCAGCGCGGTGGTGGGCTCATCGGCCAGCAGCAGCCTGGGACGGCATGAGATCGCCATGGCGATCATGGCGCGCTGTCGCAGGCCGCCGGAAAGTTCGTGCGGATAGGCGTCCAGGCGCATCCTGGCGGACGGAATCTGCACCAGATCCAACAGATCCAGCGCGCGTCGGCGCGCTTGCGCCTTCGACACCCCGTCATGACGCACGATGGTTTCGACGATCTGGTGGCCTATCGTGAATACCGGATCCAGCGCCGTCATGGGTTCCTGGAAGACCATCGCCACGACTTTGCCGCGCAGGTCGGGCAGCCTGGAATCGGGCAGCGCCATCATGTCGTATCCGGCCACGGTCAACTCGCCGCGCATGACCGTCTTGGCCGGCGGATTCAGGCGCATCAGCGCCCGCAGGGTCACGGATTTGCCCGATCCGCTTTCGCCGAGCACGCAGAGCACCTGGCCCTCGTTCAAATCCAGATCGATGCCATTGACTGCCGTCACGGTCCCGTCGCGCGAGCCGAACGCCACGTGCAGGTCGCGGGCGCGTATCAGCGCCTGGCGCGTCATGGGATGGCCTCCGCGCTCTGCAGGAAGCCGCTATCCGGCATCACGGCGTGGCATGCCGCCTTGCGCGTGTTGCCGATATCCCGCAGCGCGGGCGCCGTCGATGCGCACAATTCGCGGGCGATCGCGCAGCGCGTATGGAAACGGCAACCCGAGGGCGGTTCGATGGGATTGGGCGGGTCGCCCTTGAGCGGCGGCTCCGTGCGGCGGCGCGCCGGATCCATGGACGGCCGGCTGTCCATCAGCGCCCGGGTATAGGGATGCGCCGGCGCCGCGAAGACCGGTTCGGCGGGGCCGATCTCCACGACCTTGCCGAGATACATGACCAGCACGCGGTCGGCGACGTGCTGCACTACGTTCAGGTCATGGCTGATGAACACATAGGTAAGGCTGAATTGCTCTTTCAGGTCCATCAGCAGATTCAGCACCTGGGCTTCGACCGACTTGTCCAGCGCCGACACCGGCTCGTCCAGGATGATCAGGCGCGGCCGCAGCGCGAGCGCGCGCGCGATGTTCACGCGCTGCCGCTGGCCGCCGGACAGTTCGTGCGGAAATCGGCGCGCATACTGCCGGGGCGCCAGTCCTACCGCGGCCAGCAGATCGCGCGCGCGCTCGCGCGCTTCGCGGCGGCCCAGCCCATGCACCGCCGGCCCATAAGCGATGGACTCTTCGATGGTCAGCCTGGGATTCAGCGACGAATAGCTATCCTGGAACACCATCTGCACCTGCCGCCGATAGTCCTTCAGGCTGATGCCCCGGTACCCGCCAACCGGATCGCCGTCGAAGATGATTTCGCCGGCGGTCGGCGTCATCAGGGACATGATCAGCCGCGAAAACGTCGACTTGCCGCAGCCGGACTCGCCCACGATGCCCAGCGTTTCCTGCTTGCGCACGCTGAGGTCCATGCCGTCGACGGCACGGACCAGCTTGCGGCCGCCCGAGAAGACCGAACCGACGGGGAAGTGCTTCATCAGCCCCTTGACGATCAGCAGCGGCTGCGCCGGCCCGCCGCGTTCCGGTTCCCGATCCAACCTGGCCATGCCGCGCCTCCGTATGCGATAAGGCTATCGGCCGCGCCCCTAGGGCAGCGGACCGAAGGAAGGCGGCATGACGCGCCGCGCGGACGCGGCCTCATACGCCGATGCGATGTCGAGGATGACGTCCTCCTTGCCCGGCTCGGCGCGAAAGACCAGCGAGAAGGGCATGCCCGGCGGCGGCACGGGCGTCGGCGTCGCGGAAGGCTGGGGCACGTAACGCATGCCGTCATCGCTCAGCTTGAACGTGTAGTCGTAGACCTCATCGACATAGCCGGCCGGGATCAGGATCTCGCTCAGGCCCGCGTTGGGGCCATAGGCCGATTCGTTGCGAGGCGTACCCGATACGCCGGGGTACGGCGCCCCGCCTATCTTGCCGGGCGGATACGGCGTATGCAGCCGCACCAGGCCGTCCAGGTGGTTTTCCAGGATCACCATCATGTCCACGCGCCGCAGCAGTTCGCGCAGCATCAGGCGCTCGTTCACGCCCTGCCGCTCGTCCAGCGGGTTGCGCATATCGACGACCTCCTCCCAGTTCTTGAAGGCGGCGCGCTGGTCGTCGCCCCAGAACTTGGAACGGGCATTCAGGGTCGCGAAGTCGACGACGGTTTCGGTGAAGCCGAGTTTTTTCCAGTCCTCCGCCCGGCGCGTCAGGTACTGCGGTATGTGATACCGGAACGCCATCGAATCGGCCTGGTGCTGAACCGTGATGATGTCCAGGTTGGCGGGCGGCGCGATGCGCCCTTCCGCCATTTCCACCATGTAGTCGATGGGATTCATGGTTCCCGTGCCGAAGAACTTGCCTGGCTGGAACTCGGTGCGCTTGATGGCGGCCGCGAAATCCGGGAATACCGGCTCGCCGGCCGGCGTGAGCCGATACAGGATGTCCGGCATGAAGACCGGGATCAGGCGCGCGAGCGCCTTGGTGAAATCCACCGTCATCAGCTCGACCTCCGGGTCCCGGGTCCAGTTGGGATGCGACGATTCCACCAGGGTGGCGCCCAGCCGCTTGCCCAGCACTTCCTTGATCTCCCGCGCGACGGCGGTCGTGATGGGCCTGGCGGCCACGTCGCCCGACGGGCAGAACATGGACTCGCGGATGATGCCGATACGCTTGTCCTTCAGCGACCTGGACTTGTAGACGTGGCTGGCGTAAGGCGTGCTCAGGGCCGACGAGCGCGGCACGGTGGTAAAGGGATCGCGCGGATCGTAATAGCCTTCCAGCGGATCCTTGAGGGCATCCAGCACCTTGGCGGCATCGCCGATCCTGCGTGCATGGATGCCCGTACGGTCGTTGTGGATGTCCGCGCCTATGGCGCCGCCGTCGAAACCAATCAATGCCTTATGGGGCAGGATCAAGGCTACGGAATTATGGTTGGCCGGACCGCGCGTGGACGCGCGCGTTTCCTCGCCCAGGCCGATCATGCAGAGGTTGGCGCTGACGGACAGCGCCGACCCCGAACTGGACCCCAGCGACGCCGAACGCGTCGTGTCATAGGGGTTGGACGGATTGCCGCCCCAGGTCGTGCGCTGGTATCCCAACGTCGATACGAGCACCTTGTCCGGCGTGTGCCGGCCGCCCGGATCGCCGGCGCGGCCGTTGTATTCCGTGCTGACCGACTTGGCGAAGATAATGGCGCCCTTCTTGCGCAGCTGGTCCACCAGTATGTGATCGCGTGCCGGCACGTCGATATCGTAGGCCGCATCGGCGCCGCCCATGGAGTGCATGTCCTTCGTATCGAAGGGGTCCTTGAACGAGAAGACCACGCCATACATGGGCATTTTCTCCAGGTCCGGGTTGGCGCCGTATTCGGCGTCCAGCTCGGCCGCGCGCTCCAGCGCGTCCGGCAGGTGGCGGAAGAACTCGCACATCGGCGGCGCCTCGGGCGGCAACGGTCCCAGCGAGGGATGCTTGTCGAAATCCCCCTTGCACACGGTCGATCGCTCTCCGCGGATGTTCAGCGTGGACAGGGCATTGACCTGGCCGGCATTCGGAATGCCGACGATCATGCCGTACTGCTGCATGACCGTGGGATCGGACGCGGTCGGCTCCATGCGGCCGAACTCCAGCGGCACGCCCTTGTACTTGGCGTAATCGGGCACATAGTCGCTTACCGCGACGGTTTGCGTGGGGAACTTCAGAGGCGCCCCGGCGCGGACCGTGCCGGGCGCCTCGGGCACCGGCTTGCCATCCTCGGTCACCAGCATGCTGGCCACGCCATTGAATGCGCGGCAGCGATCGATGTAGCGCCGCACGATCTGTACCACGGTGATTTCGCCGCGCTTGATCGCCGCATGCAGTTCGTCGATCGTGGCTTCTTCGAGCTGGAAGGCTTGTCCACCGGCGCCGCTTCCCGCAGGGCTTGCGTTGACATGCATATCGTTCATCGTCTCTATCCTCGCCGCGGCGCGTAAGGCCGCTGAACAGACCATCGACATCCCATCCTTGCGGATCCGGTCGCACGGCGTTGCGCGATGACCGACGGGTAAGGCTATGCTGTCGCATCGCTTGATCGTATGTCAAGTGACTTTCCAAGATATTTTCCCTCGCTCGAAAGGCGTTCGAACGTGGCGGCATTCAGGGATTTTCAAGGGATACACACGATGGTGCGCACGATGCACCATGCACGACAGCGTGCGCACCGGCCTTGTGCGTGCGGGCGTGCAATGGCCTCCTAGGGCGAATACCCTCTTGCGCGACGCGGGCAACTTAATTATTAATCAAGTACCTTGACAGCGCCTTCCATACATCCGGATTGCCGGCCTGCAAGGGGAAGCCCTCACAAAAGCATCGACCCAGGCAGCCTAGCGTCCTGGTCAAGGGAGAAACACATGGGAACGATCACACGCCGGACCGCGCTCAAGCTTGCCGGCGCCGGCACGGCGCTGTTTGCCGCGGGCAGGCAGCGCGAGCTGTACGCGCAAAGCGCCGGCGGCGGCACGCTGCGCGTCGCGATGACGACCACCGACGTGCCGCTGACCAATGGCATGCCCGACAATGGCAGCGAAGGCGGCCGCTTTGCCGGCTATCCGATCTTCGATGCCCTGGTCCTGTGGGACTTCGCCAACACCAAAACGCCGCCGGACCTGATCCCGGGACTTGCCACCGGATGGCACGTCGATGCCGCCGACAACAAGCGATGGATCTTCACCATCCGCCAGGGTGTGACCTTTCATGACGGGTCGCCGCTGAGCGTCGACGACATCGTGTGGAACTTCGATCGCCAGCTGAACCGCGATGCGCCCCATTACGACAAACTGGCGCCGACCTACGCCGGTGCCTACGCCGCCATCATCGCGAGCTACGAAAAAGTGTCGGACACGCAGTTCGCCATCCGTACCAAAACGGTTTTCAGCCTGCTGCCTTATCACCTGTCCCGCCTGTTCATCGTCAGCCCGCGGCAGTACGAAAAGCTGGGCAAGGATTGGCTTGCATTCCGTTCGAATCCGTCCGGCACGGGCCCTTTCAAGGTGGTAAAGGTGACACCGCACGTGGCGATCGAACTGGTGCCCAACCACGCCTACTGGGACGCCGCGCACATCTCCAGGCTCGACCGCTTCGTGCTGATGCCCATCGCCGATTCGAATACCCGCGTCGCCGCGCTGCGTTCGGGCCAGGTCGACTGGATCGAGTTTCCCGATCCCGACTCCATTCCCGCGCTGAAGAGCGCCGGCTTCAACGTGGTGACCAAGCCCTACCTGCACCTGTGGTCCTTCGTGCTGAACTGCGCCGACCCCGGCCCGCTGACGGACGTACGGGTGCGCCGCGCGCTCAACTATGGGTTGGACCGCGAAAGCATGGTGGGCCTGCTCAACGGTACGGCAACGCCCGCCATCGGGCTGTATGACCAGGACTACAAGCTGTTCGGCAAGCCCACACAGATCTACGGCTACGATCCCGACAAGGCCAAGGCCCTGCTGGCCGAAGCGGGCTATGGCCCCGGCAAAAAGCCCATCACCCTGAAGACGCTGATTCCGACGGCCGGTTCCGGCAACATGGTGCCGCTGCCCATGGGGCAGTTCATGCAGCAGAGCCTGGCCGAACTCAACGTCAAGGTCGATCTGGTCGTGGCGGACTGGGGCTCGGTGCTGACCGCCATGCGCCAGGTCCCGGGCGTAAATGGCGCCGCGCATTACGACGTCATCTGCCATGGCCAGCCCTTCGGCGATCCCACCCAGTTCTACACCAACTGCTTCAACCGCGACGGCGGCGGCACCAGCAACTGGGGCCGCTACCGCAGCGCCAAGGTCGACCAGTTGCTGACCGAGGCGCTGTCCGCCTTCAACCAGGCGGAGCAGGATGCCAAGCTGGCCGCCGCCCACGCCCAGGTGGTGGACGACGCGCCCAACATCTTCGCGGTTCATGATCTGAACCCGCGGGCGATGAGCCCCAAGGTGAAGGGCTTCGTGCAGGCCGAGAGCTGGTACCAGGACTTCACGCAGATCACGGTGACGTCCTAGGCCTCGCCCACGCGTGGTCCCCCCTGCGGGCGGACCATGTCCAACGGATCATCCCGCCAGGGTCTTGACCTTGCGCAGGTCCGGAAACAGCCTCATCCAGAGCAGCACCACCACGATGGTGCTGACGCCGCCGATCACGCCCGCCGGGACGGGCCCGAGGAAGCCGGCCAGGGTTCCCGAATAGAACTCCCCCAGCTGGTTCGACGTTCCCACGAAGAGCGAATTGACGGCATTCACGCGGCCGCGCATCTCGTCCGGGGTCAGTAGCTGCACCAGCGTGATACGCACCACCATACTGATCGTGTCCGCCGCGCCCAGCACCGCCAGCGCCAGGATCGAAAGGGCGATGTTGGTCGACAAGGCGAACACGATGGTGGCGATTCCGAACACCGCGACGGCCATCAGCATCTTCATGCCTATCCCGGTCTTGAGCGGCACGCGCGCGATGTACAGCGACATCAGCACCGCCCCGATAGCGGAAGACGAGCGCAGCAATCCCAGCGCCCACGGCCCCGCGTTCAGGATGTCGCGGGCGAAGATCGGCAGCAGCGCCGTCGTCCCGCCCAGCAGCACCGCGAACAGGTCCAGCGAGATCACTCCCAGCATGACCGGACGGGCGAAGATGAACGACACGCCGGCGAAGGCCGAATTCAGGGTCACCGGGCCGCGGTTGTAGCCGCCGCGCACCGTCTTGATCGACATCACGCAAACGCCGGCCACCACGAACATCACCGACGACATCAGGAAAGGCGCCAGCGGATCGAAGCCATAGGCGACGCCGCCCAGTGCCGGCCCGATGATGGTCGCGGTCTGGAACAGCGCCGTGGTCACCGACAAGGCCTGCTGCAGCGCCGAGGGCGGCACGATGCTGGGCACCAGCGACTGCATGGTCGGCTGCTCGAAAGACTGCGCCGCGCCCAGCACGACCACCGATACGAAGATCAGGGGCACGCTCAGCGCGCCGGACCAGATGGCCCAGGTCAGCCCGATCGCCACGATGGCCTTGACCGACTGAGCGAACAGGGCGATGCGCCGGCGATCGTAGCGGTCCGCCACCTGGCCCACCACCAGGGTAAGGACCACCATGGGCAGGAACTGGCAGAGCCCGATCAGGCCCAGGTAGAACGCGCTGTGGGTCTGGTCATAAACCAGCCAGCCCAGCGCGATGCCGATGCCCTGGAAGGCCATGGCGGACAACACGCGCGAAATGGCGTAGGGAACATAGTTTTCCCGCCAGGGCACCGCCCCCGCGGGCGCTTCATCCGCATGGCCCGCGGCCGCGGCATCAGGCTTGGTCGACAATCAAGGCTCCTGTCAGTATCGACACCCTGATGCTCTGGACGAACAGTAGGGTTCGTGTCCCCGCGGCGCGGCCTTGGGCGGCGCGCGCGGCGCGGCAAACCTTTGCCGTCGCTCAAGGGACTTTATGCTGCGTCAAGTTTATACCGGGAGCGGCCGCAACGGAGCATCAAAGCGACGGCGGCGTGTTCACCTTGAGCATGCGGGCGACCTTGGCTCCCTTATTGTGGTAGCCGTGCGGCAGCGAGGATGGAAAGAAGATCAAATCACCCTGGCGCACGACATAGCTCTTGCCGTCGACGGTGACCTCGACTTCGCCTTCGATGATGTAGCCGAGTTCCTCGCCCGCATGGCTGACGGCGCCTCCGCTGCGCGCGCCCGGCGGAATGGTGTGCACCAGCGCCTGCAGCAAGCCGTTGCGGTCGATAGGCACGATGCGTTCGAAACGCACGCCCTGGTCCAGGGACTCCGGGTCGGCGACGCTGCGCACCTTGCGGTTGGCGTGGAAAACATGCACGGGACCGGAGAAATTATCTTCGTCGGAATACAGGGCCGCGATGCTGGTCCCAAGCGCGCTGGCCAGCCGATGCAGGAAACCGATGGAAGACGCCAGCTTGTCGTTCTCGAGCTTGGACAACATGCTTTCGGAGCATTCGACGATATCGGCAAGCTCTTTCAAGGTATAGCCTTGAAGCAAGCGGGCGTGCTTCAGTTTTGCCCCGATCCGCATCGGTTCCTGGGCCGCATCGGCCGCCTCCGCGCGTGCGCGCGCCTTGGCGGAAGGCTTGGTGACGGTGGCCCGCCGGACCCTGCCTGCCGCCTGCCTGGTCCCGGCGGACAGCTTCCCGCCGGCGCGCAATTTCACCATGGTTTTCTTGCCATCCAACTCGATTTCTCCAGTGCGCCCCACGCGCATTCGAAGGCGGGGCCGCCGTCGTCCGGCTCGCCCTTCCATGTGCTCCCGTCCGCGGACCCGCTCCGGGACTGAGTATTCATATCCGTTCGCGCCGCGCCGCCGGGCACGGCTGTAAACCTACTTGATAGACAGTCAATAGTGTATGCCAGCCGGACCCGGCTTCCCTTTGGTGCATGGCGGACGGCGCCCCCCGCTCCTCGCGGTGGCGGCGTACATCCGACGGGGCCTAGCCCGGATCCGTTTGCCTTCCCGGGCGCGAGAGCCGCCGTACCGCCGTCCGCGCCGCCGTGCGTATGGCATCGGCGAACTGTGCCACGATCGCCGAGCGTGGCCGCATCGGCGAAAACAGGAAGCGCGGCTGCATATCGATGCGCGGCGAAAACCGGCGCAGCACCAGCTGAGGAAATGCCGAGGTCATCAGAATGAAATGGTCAACCAGCGCCACCGCGTTCAGCGCCCGGACCATCGCGCACAGCGTCCCGGTGCTGTTGGACACCAGGGCCGTATCGTAGGGAACGCCCCGCTCGCGGAATGCCTCGCGCAGGCGGAATCCGGTGAAGGTATCGTCCGCGAACGTAATGATGGGCCAATCGGCCAATAGTTCCGGTGTCAGGCGGGTATGCCGGGCCAGCGCATGATCGCGGTGCAGCACGCACACGACTTCGCTCTTGCAGATTTCCTCGACTTCCAGCGAAGCGGCCGGGGTGGGGACATCGACGATGCCCATGTCGACCTGGCTGGTGCCCACATATTCCACCACGTGGCGCGTGGGCAAGGCGCGGACGTCGAACTGTACCTGCGGATGCCGCTGGTGGAATGCGCTGACCGCCTGCGCCACCACTGACATCGATAGCGCCGATACGGACGCCACGGTGATGCGTCCGCGCACTCCCTGCCGGATCTCCAGCGCCGCCTGCCGCACCGATTCGACGCTGCCGAATAACCGTTCGACTTCCGGCATCAAGGCATCGGCCTCCGGGGTGCAGACCAGCCTGCCTTTTACGCGCTGGAACAAGGTCAATCCCAGCTCTCCTTCCAGCAGGCGCAGCGTCTTCGTCACGGCGGGCTGCGAGATGTACAGCATACGACCCGCGGCGGAGACCGAACCGGTCTGGACGACGGTACGGAAGATTTCC
The DNA here is from genome assembly GCF_965137885.1 of Bordetella sputigena. NCBI lineage: Bacteria > Pseudomonadati > Pseudomonadota > Betaproteobacteria > Burkholderiales > Alcaligenaceae > Bordetella > Bordetella sputigena. The sequence goes on along the minus strand of NZ_CBCSCA010000011.1, from coordinate 192,134 downwards.
AGGTGACGCACGTTCAGCATGATCGATGGCCCATAACTTTTTGGAAGGAAGAAGCTGCCAAACCTGTATTGGATCTTATGATTTTCCCTCCCTACACTGCAATGAATTCCCGTCGCACGCCACGCGACGCTCATGGAGGACCCGATCTTGAATTTCCCCGGCAAAGCAGAATGGGTGGCTCGCGCGGCCAGGTGCGAGCCGGAATGGCGCGCATTCATCGATGGCCAATACCGGCCCGCTCTGTCGGGCAAGACTTTCCCGACCGTGAACCCGGCGACCGGCAAGGTCATCGCGCAGATCGCCGCTTGTGACGCCGAGGACGTGGACGTCGCGGTGAGCAGCGCGCGCCGCGTTTTCGAGTCGGGCGTGTGGTCGCGCCGCGCGCCGGCCGAACGCAAACAGGTCCTGCTGAAACTGGCCGAATTGATGATGGCGCATCGCGATGAATTGGCGCTGCTGGAGTCGCTGGACGTGGGCAAGCCCATTACCAATGCCTACAACGGCGACATCGTCAGTTCCGCCACCTGCATCCAGTGGTATGCCGAGGCCATCGATAAGCTCTATGGCGAAATGGCGCCCGCCATGCCGAATATGACCACCATGATCGTGCGCGAGCCGCTGGGCGTCGTCGCCGCGGTGGTGCCCTGGAACTATCCCCTGTCCATGGCGTCGTGGAAGCTGGGCCCGGCGCTGGCGGCCGGCAATTCGGTCATCCTGAAGCCCGCGGAACAATCCCCGCTGACGGCTATCCGCATCGCCGGCCTGGCGCTGGAGGCCGGCCTGCCGCCAGGCGTGCTCAATGTCTTGCCCGGTTTCGGCGAGACCGCCGGGCGCGCGCTGGGGCTGCACATGGACGTCGATGCGGTGGGCTTCACCGGCTCCACGGAGGTCGGCAAGCTGTTCATGCAGTATTCCGGCCAGTCCAACATCAAACGGGTCGGCCTGGAATGCGGCGGCAAAAGCCCGCACATCGTACTGGCCGATTGTCCGGACCTGGATGCCGCGGCACGCGCCGTCGCGGCGGGCATCTTCAACAATAGCGGCCAGGTCTGCAACGCGGGCTCGCGCCTGATCGTCGAAGCGCCCGTCCGCGACGCCCTGCTGGAAAAGATCGCCACGGTCGGCCGCGAGCTGGTCCCGGGCGATCCGCTCGATCCGTCGACCCGGATGGGTGCGATCGTCAGCCAGACGCAGCACGAACGCGTGATGTCGTACATCGACGCCGGACGCGCGGACGGCGCGCGGCTGATGCTGGGCGGCAAGCCGGCGCGGACGGACAGCGGTGGATGGTTCATCGAGCCGACGGTGTTCGGCGACGTGCGCAACGACATGCGGATCGCCCGCGAGGAAATCTTCGGTCCGGTGCTGGCCGCCATTACCGTCGACAATTTCGACCAGGCGATGAGCGTCGCCAACGACACTATCTACGGGCTCGCGGCCGCGGTATGGACGGGCGATGTGGGGCGCGCGCACCGGGCGGCGCAAACCCTGCGCGCGGGTGTGGTCTGGGTCAACTGCTTCGACCGTGGCAATATGTCGGCGCCGTTCGGCGGCTTCAAGCAATCCGGTTTCGGGCGCGACAAGTCGCTGCATGCCTTCGATAAATACATGGATTGGAAGGCGGTCTGGATCGCATCCTGATCCTGCGCGTCGCCGTCATCCGCAACCGGCCGCACCGGCCGCCAATAAACGGAACAAGGGGGTGAAAATGAACAAGCATGACAAGCAAAGCCAGGCTCGCGGCCTGTCGCGCCGATCCGTATTGAAGGCCGGGGCGGCGATGGCCGGCATGGCGGCGCTGGGCACGGCGCTGCCCTTGCGCGCCCAGGCGCGCGGGATCAGCGTGACCTGCTGGGGCGGGACATACGAAGCCGCGGTGCGGCAAGCGTTCGCCGAGCCCTACACCAAGGAAACCGGCGTTCCCGTCACGCTGGTCAACAATGCGGACCTGACCCGGATGAAGGTGCAGGTCGACAGCGGCAACGTCTCCTGGGACGTGTTCGACAGCATCGGCCCGCAGATCATGGCCGGCGCCCGCCAGGGACTCTGGGCGCCCATCGATACCGGCATCGTCGACACCGCGAAGCTGCTGCAGCCCGCCGGCAAGAACTACGTCGGCACCTACTCCTACGCCGGCGGCATAGGCTACGACCCCAAGAAATTTCCCGACGGCAAGCATCCGGAGACCTTTGCCGATCTCTGGGACCTGAAGCGCTTTCCGGGGCGCAGGGGCCTGCGATCACGCGCCAGCGAAAACCTGGAGATGGCCTTGCTGGCCGACGGCGTGCCACCGGCCCAGCTCTATCCCCTGGACGTCGACCGCGCCTTCAAGGCGATGGACCGCATCAAGCCCGCCGTGCGCAAATGGATCGAAACCACGCCGGAAACGGTCACGCTGCTGACCAGCAATGAGATCGACTTCTCCTACACCTATCTGAGCCGCATCCTGCCCGCGCAGCGCGCCGGCTCGTCGGTGGCCATGTCCATGCGGCAGACGCTGAACAGCCTGGAATACCTGGCCGTGCCCAAGGGCGGCAAGAACATCCAGAATGCCATGCGCTATGTGGCCTTCTGCCTGCGGCCGGACCGCCAGGCCGCCTTCTGCGAACTGGTGGAGTTCGCGCCCAACGCGGCCGGCGCCACCGAGCTCGTGGGCGCGCAGGCGCGTGCCCGCATGCCCGATATGAAGTCCCCGGACGCCATCATCATCAACGACGCCTGGTGGGGCGAGAACTACGACAAGCTGCAACGTCGCTTCACCGAGTGGCTGCTGGTCTAGATCCATGGCGCACACCCTCGGCACCAGGACGGTCGTTGTCCTGCTGGTCCCGCTTTGCGCCCTGCTGCTGCTGTTTTTCCTGTGGCCGCTGGGGCTGGTGGGCTGGTCCAGCATCTACGACCACGGCTACACGCTGCGCGGCTATGCGGAGGTCGTCAACGGGACGCTGATCCACCGCGTCCTGGGGACCACGCTGCACATCAGCGTGCTGGCCACGCTGACCAGCCTGGTGCTGGGCTATCTGATCGCGCTGCATCTGGCCGCCATGCCGGCGCGCCGCCGGGCCCCGTACCTGATCATGGTGATGCTGCCCTTCTGGACCAGCATTCTGGTCAAGAGCTATGCCTTCACCATCGTGCTGGGCAATAGCGGCGTGTTGAACCAGCTGCTGGGATGGATGTCCGGCGGCGCCTGGCACGTCGAACTGCTGTTCAATCGCGCCGGCGTGGTGCTGGGCATGACGAACTACCTGCTGCCCTTCATGGTGCTGCCTATCATGGCCAGCCTGATCAACCAGAATCGCAGCCTGCACCTGGCGGCGGAAATCATGGGCGCCAGCCAATGGCGCATCTTCACCCGCATCACGCTGCCGCTCAGCCTGCCGGGCGTGAGCGCCGGGGTCCTGATGTGCCTGACGCTATCCATGGGGATGTACATCACGCCGGCCCTGCTGGGCGGCCGCCAGGACATGATGCTGGCCAATCTGATCGACTTCTACACGCGGCAGACGCTGGACTGGACGCTGGCTTCGTCGATCGCCTTCGTGCTGCTGGCCATATCGGCCCTGCTGATCGCCATGCTGATACGGGTCCAGCGCGACCGGGAGACAACCTTCGCATGAACGGACCCGATACCGCGCCCCATTCCGTTTTCACCGCCCGCCACGGTTGGCGGCTGGCCGGCGCGGCGGCCGCATGGGTGGGCTATCTTTTCCTGCTGATGCCCAGCCTGGTCGTCATCCCGATCTCGTTCGGCGGCGCCCGGGAGCTGAGCTTCCCGCCCAAGGAACTATCCCTGGCGCTGTTCCGCCAGTTCCTGGGCGACCCCGCCTGGTGGGGCTCGGCCTTGCAGAGCCTGCTGGTGGCCGGCTGCGTGACGGCGCTGTCGCTGCTGATCGCCCTGCCGGCGTCGTATGCGCTGGCGCGCGGACGCTTCCGCGGACGCCGCGTGCTGGAACTGGTTTCCCTGGCGCCCATGCTGGTGCCGGTGGTGGTGCTGGGCCTGGGCATGTATATGCATCTGTCCGCCCTGCGCCTGGTGAACACGACGATAGGCGTGGTCCTGGCGCATACCGTCGCCACCATCCCCTTCATGCTGGTCGCCCTGGGCGCCGGCCTGCGGCACGCGGATCCCGCGCTGGAAACCGCCGCCATGATCATGGGCGCCAGCCGGCTGCGCATCTTCTTGGAAGTCGTGCTGCCGCAGATCCGCCCTTCCGTGCTGGTAGGCGCGCTGTTCGCATTCCTGATTTCCTTCGACGAGGTCATCATCGCCTACTTCATCACCGGGCCGGAATCGATGACGCTGCCGGTAAAGATGTATAGCGCGATCCGCTGGGAGGTTTCCCCGGTGCTGGCCGCCGTATCGACCCTGCTTACCCTGCTGTCGCTGCTCGTCTGCCTGGCCATCATGGCCTTGCAGCCGAAACTCCACCAACCCGATTGACGGAACAGACTCCTATGGCGGCAAGCTACGACGCGATCATCATCGGCGGCGGACACAACGGACTGGTGTGCGGGGCCTATCTGGCCCGTGCCGGACGCAAGGTGTGCGTGCTGGAGCGGCGCGACGTCATCGGCGGCGCGGCGGTCAGCGAGGCGGTCTGGCCCGGCTACCGGGTATCGACAGCCTCCTACACGATGGCGTTGCTGCAGCCGCGCATCATCCAGGAGCTGGAACTGGCGCGCCATGGCTACGCCGTCATCCGGCCGACACCCATGGTGCATCTGTATGGCGACGGCCGCAGCCTGGTCTTCGGCGACGATGCCCAGGTGCATGCCGGCATGAGCCGCTTCAGCGCGGCGGACGCCGCGGCCTATCCCCGCTATCGCGATCACATGGCGCGCTTGGGCGCAACGGTGTCGCGCATGCTTTGGGAGGTCCCGCCGGACCCGGCCGCCAGCGATCTTTCCTCCCGGCTGCGCCTGCTGCGCTTCGCCTGGCGGTACCGCAATATCGGCGAGCAGTTCTACGATCTTTACGATGTGCTGACGCTGAGCGCGCGCGATTTCCTCGGCCGTTGGTTCCAGTCCGATGAGGCGATCGCGGCCCTGGGCTTTTACGTCGCCTGCGGCGGCGCCACCACCACCCTGTCCGCACCGGGCTCGGCCTATGTGCTGCTGCGCGGCTATGTCCGCGATCACACGACGCCCGCCGGCCCGGCCGGATTCGTGCGCGGTGGCATGGGGTCGATTTCGGAGGCCATCGCCGCGTCCGGTCGGGCGCACGGCATGCAAGTGCGCCTGTCGGCGCCGGTCGCTCGCGTCAATGTGGCCGGCGGCCGCGCAACCGGCGTCACGCTGGAGAGCGGCGAGACGCTGCAGGCGAAGTGCGTAATATCGAATGCCGCCACCAAGGTCCTGTTCCGCCGCCTGGTCGATCCCGCCCACGTGCCGGCGGACTTCCTGGCGCGCGTCGACCGCATCCGCGACGCCTCGCACGCGTTCAAGGTCAACCTGGCGATGAATCGGTTGCCGGCGTTCAAGGATTTCGATGCGGCGGGCGCCGGCTTCGACTATCCCACCCAGATCCGGATCGCCCCATCGGTGGACTATCTGGAGCAGGCCTACGATGCCGCGCGCCATGGCGGCTTCGCGCCGCGCCTGCCGCTGGTGGTGCTCACGCCCAGCAAGCTGGACCCGACGGTGGCGCCGGCCGGCAAGCACCTGATCAGCATCTTCGGACAGCATGCGCCCTACCGGCTGCGGGACTCGGATTGGGACACCGCGCGCGATCGGTTGCGTGATGCCGTGTTCGATACGCTGGAAGCCCATGCGCCTGGCTTCCGCGATTGCGTGGACCATGCGCAGGTACTCGCGCCGCCGGATCTCGAAGCGCGCTTCGCCTTGCCGGGCGGGCACGTGCACCATGGGGAACTCAGCGCGGACCAGATCTTCTTCCGCCGGCCGGTGCGCGGCGCGGCCGACTACCGCACGCCCATCGCGGGCCTGTACCAGTGCGGCGCCTCCGTCCATCCGGGCGGCGGCGTGACGGGCGTACCGGGCTACAACGCGGCGCGCGTCATCCTGGCCGCTCGGCACTAAGTCCATGTACCCGCGCCACTGAACCATTACGGACTGAATCGCCATGAACATGATAGAACTGCGACAGGTCTCCAAGCGCTACGGCGGCGTGCAGGCCCTGCATCCCGTCGATTTGTCCGTGCGCAAGGGCGAGTTCGTCACGCTGCTCGGCGCCAGCGGCTCCGGCAAGACGACGCTGCTCAACCTGATCGCCGGCATGGTGCCGCCTTCGACGGGACGCATCGTCATCGAGGGACGCGACGTCACCACCAGCCCGCCCAGCAAGCGGCAGTTGGGCATGGTATTCCAGAACTATGCGCTGATGCCGCATATGACGGTGTTCGAAAACATCGCCTTTCCGTTGCGCGTGCGCAGGCTGTCGCGCACCGAAATCGAGCGCAAGGTCCGGGACGTGCTGGCGCTCGTGCGGCTGCCCGATCTGGCGGCGCGCAAGCCGCGCGAACTGTCCGGCGGCCAGCAGCAACGCGTATCCCTGGCGCGCTGCATCGTCTACAACCCGGCGCTGATCCTGCTGGATGAACCGCTGGGCGCGCTGGACAAGAAGCTGCGGGAACAGATGCAGCTGGAGCTGCGGCGCATACACGCCGAACTCGGCATCACCATGGTGAACGTCACCCACGACCAGGACGAAGCGCTGACCATGTCCGACCGCATCGTCCTGATGAACGGCGGCCGGATCGAACAGGAGGACCGGCCGGAAGCCCTGTATTTCCGCCCCGCCACGCGCTTCGCCGCCGACTTCATCGGGACCGCGAACCTGCTGCCTTGCGACGTGCGCACGGTGACGGACGATGGCGTGGCGGTCTCCACGGTATTGGGCGATATGCGGGCCACGGCGCCCGGCGTCATTGCCGCGGCGAATCCATCGGGCGCCGGCAAATCGGCCAGCCTGCTGATACGCCCCGAAAGCATAGTCATGCGCGCGGCGGACGCGCCGGCCGGAGACGACCAAAGCGTGGACGGCATTCTGGAAGACACCATCATCCTGGGCGGCATCGTGCGTCATCACGTCCGCGTGGGTGCATCCCTGCGCATGGTGGTGCAGGAGCAGAACCGGCGCGACCGGGTGTCGCTGCCGCGCGACGCCCCCGTGCGCCTGACGTGGTCACACCGGGATTGCCTGGTGCTGGACTAGACCGATTCATGAGGCGGACGGGAAGCCCGGCCGCCGGATTTCCGAGGGAATATCAATGCAGACACAGTCTTCGACCGTGCGGGCCGAACTCGCCCGTCGCCAGCGTGAAGAGGCGCTCGCCCTGCCCGAATCGTTGGGTGACTTCGTGCGCCAGCGCGCCGCCCTGATGGGCGATGCCGTCGCGGCGGTATGGTTCGAACAGCAGCAGTCCGTGACCTACGGCCAGCTTGACGAACAGGCGGACCGGCTGGCGTCCAGCCTGCTGACCCGCGGCGTACGCAAGGGCTGCCACGTGGCGGTCATGCTGGGCAACACGCCGGCCTTCCCGATTACCTGGATCGCGCTGGGGCGCATCGGGGCGGTGATGGTGCCGGTCAATACGTCGTACACCACCGACGAGCTGGATTTCGTGCTGCGGGATTCGGACGCGCAGTACGTGGTCGTGGAGTCGGGTTTGCTGTCCAGGCTTCAGGCGCTGCCTGAGCTGCCGCCGCTTCTTGCGTCCGAGCGGATCATCGTCCACGTGCAACGTGATGCCGCGACATCCGCCGCGATCCCTGGCAACATGCAATCCGGCGGCATGCCGGCGCCGAACGGCGCGCCGGGCGTGGCCAGTGCGCGGGATGCGGGCGATGAATCACACGACGGCTTGCACGCCGACTGGCACGCGCTCGTGCGCGACGGCCATCCCGTCTTCACGCCGCCCGCGCCGGTGGCCCGCACGGACGTGCTGAACCTGCAGTACACCTCCGGCACGACAGGCTTCCCCAAGGGCTGCCTGTTGACGCACGACTACTGGATGATCCACGCGCACAACTCCGCCAGGCACCGGCGCACCCGCGCCGGCGGCATCCACAATGTCCTGGTCTGGGCGCCGTTCTTCTACATGGACCCCATGTGGCAATTCCTGATGACGCTGGCGCTGGGCGGCACCGCCTATATCGCCGACCGCATGAGCCTGAGCCGCTTCATGTCCTGGCTGAAGGACTACCGCATCCAGTACTGCATCTTCCCGGAACCCGTGCTGTCGCACTACCCGGAATCCCCGGCGGACAGCGAGATCGACCTGAAGTACATCAGCATCTACGGCTGGACCGAAAGCGCCCGCAGCGACGTGCAGCGCCGCTTCAACGTGACGGCGCGCGAAGGCTACGGCATGACGGAGATCGGCACCGGCGCCCTCATGCCGGAATGGGCCCACGAGATGTCGCTGGTGCGCAGCTGCGGCCTGCCCGCGGCGTTCCGGCGCTTCGAAATACGCGACGAGAGCGGCGCGCCGGCGCCGGATGGCGAGATCGGCGAATTGTGGGTGCGCGGCAGGGGCATTTTCCTGGGCTACTACAAGCGTCCCCAAGCCAACGCCGAAAGCTTCGACGGCGAATGGTTCCGCACCGGCGACCTCTTCCGCCGCGACGCCGACGGCTACTACTACCTGGTCGGCCGCATCAAGGAGATGATCAAGCGCGCGGGCGAAAACATCGCCGCCAACGAGGTGGAAGCCGTTCTGCGCGGCATGGATGCTATCGAGGAAGCCGCCGTGGTCCCTGTCCCCGATCCGCTACGCCGCGAAGAGGTCAAGGCCTACATCAAGCTGCGCGCCGGGCTGAGCGCCAGCGAGGTGCCGCCGGAGGCCGTATTCGAACATTGCGCCAGGCACCTGGCGCCGTTCAAAGTCCCGCGCTACCTGCAGTACATGGAAGAGGACTTCCCCCGCACGCCGTCGCGCAAGATCGCCAAGAAGCGGCTGATCGCCGACATGACGGATCCCTTTGCGGGCAGCTACGACCGCCAACAATCTATCTGGCGCTGATGCGCCGGAGGAGGCAGCCATGTTCATCGATTTCTCCAGCCGCCCACCCGCCCCGAGTTTCGAAGGCCGCGCGCCGCACCTGTCCAACTACCGGCGCGTCTATGGCAACAGCGAAGCCCAGGTCGATCGCGAGACCGGCCCCGACGCATTGCGGGACTATCTGGACACCTACGAACGCCTCGGCGCCCGGGCCGTGGTGCTGAAAGCCCGCGACTTGAGCTCGACCTTCGGATTCAAAATCGCCAACGAAACCGTAGCCGCGTTCTGCCGCGAGCATGGCCCGCGCTACATCGGTTTCGCGGGCGTCGACCCGCATCGCGGCATGGCCGCCGTGCGCGAATTCGAGCAGGCCATCACGCAGTCGGGCCTGCGCGGACTGAACATCCAGGGCTTCGAGCTCGGCCTGGATATCGATGACCGCCTGCTGTATCCGCTGTACGCGAAGTGCGTGGAGCTGAACGTACCCGTCAACGTCCATTGCGGAACGAACTTTTCCACCCGCACATCCATGCATCACGGGCACCCGCAGGCGCTGGACCGCGTGCTGCGCGACTTTCCCGACCTGCGCGTCTGCGCGTCGCCCCCTGGTTGGCCCTGGGTCAACGAATTGATCGCCGTGGCTTGGCGCCATCCCAATCTCTGGATAGGCACGCTGGCCATCCGCCCGCGCCTGATGACGACGCCGCACTCCGGCTATGAGCCCTTGTTGCAGTATGGCAAGACAGTCCTGAAGCACCGCATGATCTTCGGCACCGCCTTCCCCATGATGCCCGTGCCCCGCACCCTGGACGAATTCAATGCCCTGCCGCTTCCGGATGATGTGCGCCAGGGATGGCTATGCGACAACGCCATGGCTTTCCTGGGACTGGATACGCCTCCTTGACGGCCGGCGAGCAGCGGAGCCTGACGGGCGAAGCCGGCGGCTCCAATCCATACCGCTTAATGCTTCAGTTACCGAAGGCCCGGCGCAGCCGTTCCAGTTCGGCCATGTTCAGGCGCTTCGCTTCCTGTTCAGCATAGTCCCGCTCCCCGGCCTCGTAGGAACCTTCGAACTTGCACTTGCTGCGGTTGGACGCACAGGCATCGACCACCCGGCCGGAAATGGCCGCGGCGATGGGGGAAGTTGGACGAGCGGGCGCTTCCACGGAGCTGGTCTTCGTGGATGAGCATGCTGAAAGTAAGCCGAACAAAAGCACGGCTGAAACGCGACGGATGAGCATATGAATAGGAGTCTCCCGGACCTGCCGACAACGCGACGACCATTCTATAGCGCGTCGCGCGCCGCGTCAGACCGGCAGGAGCATCCCGGCCTAATGCCGTGACGGATCAAGCACGCTACGTCGCTCTCCTTTCCAGGAACAGCCTGGCGGCGGCTTCGCTCAATGACACGGTCAGCGCGTGATGTTGCGGGCGCCGAAGTTCATGGCACGGTTTCGACAGCAAGCCAAAGTCCGGCTTCGGGTCGCGCGCGGCTAACCCAGCATCGCCACGGCCGTGCAATAAACCGCCTCCCTGAATGCTTCCGGGCACTGGGGCAATGAAGAGAAGGCCGCCAGTACGTGGCCATAAGAGACGGTTCGGCCAATGGCATTGGTCAGCATAAGGAACATGACTTGCGGATCATTACGCGCCAATTCGCCCGCATCCATGGCGTCGCGCAATAGGGGAAGAAATGCATCGTGATAAGGCCTGACCAGGCGATCAATCAACAGATCGAGACGCTCACCGCGTTCGGTCGCCGCGGTGGAAAAAAAGACGCCGATATCCGGGTCCAGGAAAACCTGGTCGATCAGTAAGCCGAGCGCTCTCTCGACACGTTGGCGCGGCCCCAGGGCCGAAGTCCGCAGCTCGATGGTCGCGCGGATCATCGGCAGAATCTGTGCGGCGATCTGCTCGACGATAGCGCTCCACAATGCCTCCTTGGAGCCGAAATGGTGCATCATCAACGCGGGGTCGACCCCTGCATCCCGGGCGATTGCCCGGACACTGGTCGCTTCGAAGCCATGTTTGGCGAATGCGCTGCGCCCGACTTTCAACAAGTCGTGCGGATCGACCATCGCATCGCCGGTGGGTCGCCCTCGCGACCGCTTGGCTGCGGATCGCGCTCCACGCGCGGCCCGAGTAGAACCCAAGGGGGCAGATTGCACCATCAAGCGTGTTCCTGAGCGTAAACAGAGATCAGAAGTCTAATTCACGCCGATTCCGGCCGACGAGGCGACGTAGGGCAGCCCCTGATTCGGCGCCGCATACCTTCTTATCCCTGCTAACGATACATAAAGCATTAGAACCTTTATGTGTACCGCGTACTGGAGTAGACTACCGCATAATTCATCAACTGCTGAATATTATGGCAGGATCCGGAAGAAACGAGAGCGGCGGCAAAACACGCATTCGCGCTTTGGCGGACGGTTGTGTGGGCGAACTACCGCGCCTGCGGGACCGGCATGACCCGCGCGGGTACCAGCGAGGCAGGCAGTGAGGACGTGGGTCGCCGCACGACTGCTGGCAATGGCCAAACCGATCGCTTTCCTCGGCGAAGTCCTGCTGGCGGCGTTGCTGCACCAGGGGCGTCCATGGCGCTTTCGCGCGGAGGATTTCGCGCGAGCGCTGGCCGACTGCGGCGCGCGTGCCGTGACCATCGTGGCGGTCGTGAACTTTCTGGTCGGAGCGATTCTCGCCTTTGTCGGTGCGGTGCAGCTCGCCAAATTCGGCGCGGGCATTTTCGTTGCCGACCTCGTCGGCATTGCCATGGCCAGAGAGATGGCGGCGATCATTACCGCCGTGGTGATCGCAGGCCGCACTGGTGCGGCATTCGCTGCCGAGCTCGCAACGATGCAGGGGAACGAGGAAATCGACGCGCTCGAAGTCCTCGGCTTGCCCGCCATGGAATTCCTGGTACTGCCGCGCGTAGCCGCGCTGCTGCTGATGATGCCGCTACTGTTCGTTTTCGCCTGCATCGCAGGCATCGCAGGCGGCATGGTTGTGGCCGTCGGCATGCTGGATCTGTCGGCAGCGGGATACCTTGAACGCACCTCGGCCTCCCTGGCATGGGGGCATCTTGGCTTAGGCATCACGAAGTCCGTTGTTTTCGGCGCACTTGTCGGAATAGTTGGCTGCTACTACGGCCTGTACGCCAAGCGCAACGCTGCCGGTGTAGGAACGGCGACGACGGGGGCGGTCGTCACCTGCATCGTCGGCATCATTGTGACCGATGCGATATTCGCAGTTTGCGCCAACGCGCTGGGAGTCTGAATGACCTTGCTCGTCGTCAACGATCTGGAGATGCGTTTCGGCCCACGGCTGATCCAGGAGCACATCTCGTTCAAGGTCGAGAAAGAATGCATCTTCGCCATCATGGGCGGAAGCGGATGCGGCAAGAGCACCCTGCTCAAGAACATCGTCGGGCTGTTGGCGCCCGCGAGTGGCATCGTGAGCTATGAGGGAATTGACTTCTGGGCTGCCGATGAGAACCAGCGAGACCGGCTGCGCGCGGGTTTTGGCATGTTGTTCCAGAGTGCGGCCTTATGGTCCTCGATGACCATCCTGGACAATGTTTGCCTGGCGCTGCGCCAGCAAACTTCACTTGACGAACCACAACGCCGGGCAAGAGCCCGCGAGGTCCTTGAATGGGTTGGACTGGCGGAATTCGCGGGATTCTACCCTGCTGATCTGAGCGGCGGCATGAAAAAGCGCGCGGGGCTGGCACGGGCGATTGCGTCCGAACCACCACTGCTGTTTCTCGACGAACCGTCGGCCGGCCTCGATCCGATCAGCTCAAGGCGTCTGGACGACCTGATTCTCGATATCCGGCGGCGGAACGGTGCGGCCGTGGTGTTCGTCAGCCATGAATTACCCAGCCTGTACGCCATCGCCGATGACGGAATTTTTCTCGATGCCGACAGCAAGCGACCCATCGCCCACGGCTGTCCCCGAGAACTCGCCAAGGAATCCACGCATCCCACGGTACACGCATTTCTCCATCGCGATACGTTGCCGGCACCGGCCACGTCGCATTCAAAGAGCATCTCCCCATGAAACGCAATGCCTTGCTCGTCGGTGCCTTTGTCATCGCATCGGTGGCCATTATGGTGGCAGCCATCCTCTGGCTTAGCGGCAGCGATTTCTTCGCCCCTCATCAGAACGCAAAGATCTACTACGAAGGCAACGTCACCGGATTGACCGTCGGCTCGCCGGTGACCTTCCGGGGGGTGAAGGTGGGCCAGGTGACGGATGTCGGCATACAGGTAGACACGCAGTCTCTCGCCACCACGATTCCGGTTTCGGTCAAGCTGCAATCCTCGGCCATGCGGCTGCGCGATGGCTCGAGCGGCGCGATCCCGGACCTTCCAACGCTAGTGCGGCGAGGGCTGCGTGCGCGCCTGACTTCGCAGAGTATCGTGACGGGCCAGAAGGCAATCGAACTGGACTTCCTGCCCGATACGCCCGCGACACTACTGGGCAGCCCCGGCGAAGCCGAAATTCCGGCGCTGCGCGACCGCTTTGGCGCGCTGATCGAGCAGGTGGCCGACCTACCGTTGCGCGATATGTCCAACGACGTCCGCGCGGCGGTCCAAGACCTGCGTTCGGCTGCATCGGCCATGCAGGGCGCGCTGGGCACGGCGTCAACGGAACTCAAGCTGACCGCCGAACAGTCGCGAGTCACCCTGAAGACCGCCGCCGACGCGATCGTGCAGTTGGAGCGTAGTTCCACCAAGACACTGCAGTCGGTTCAAGCACTGGCCGATGTGTCGAGGCGAACCGTGGTGAGCGCGCAGCCCGAATTGATGCAATTGCTCGGCGAGGCACGCAAGGCGTCCACGTCCGCCAACCTCGCCATGGCCAGGCTGGCGGACATCACGTCGCCAGAGGCGCCGCTGCGTAACGACCTGGAGTCGACGCTCAGGGACCTTGCGCAGGCAGCGCGTGGACTGCGATCGCTGGCCGACTTACTGGAAGACAAACCGAACGCCCTCATTTTCGGCAACGCTCCGGAGTAAATCTTCTCCCACCAAAAATGCGGCCGCCAGACATAGGACGAAAACCATGCGGAAGAATCGTACGGCGCACCACTTGCACTGGGCTGGCGTAGCAATGAACAGGCGGAACTACGCGGCGCGTGGTAAGTGCGTGTTGCGTATTTTGTTGTGCACGATGCTGGCGCTGCCTATGCTGAGTTGTACCACCACACGCCGCCCTACCCTCTTGACTCTGCCCGCATCTTCGGCTTCCGGTTCACCTCAGATCCATACCGAAGCGGAGGGCCGCCGTATCGTTGCGGTCGGGCGGCTGGAGCTACCCGAGTATATGGTCACACGGCGTGTACGTTATCGTGACGATGCAAGCACGTTGGCGGAATGGCCGAATACGTACTGGGCAGAGCGCATAGAGATCAGCACCGCCCGCGAATTCCACGCCGCGCTGCGCGCGGCACTTCCCGCCTGGCAGCTATGCGAGGAAAGATGCTCGAACCAAACGCTCTCGCTGTCCCTCCGGCTACGCGTCGATCGCCTGGATTATGTGCGCTCGGAAAGGCGGCTCCATGCGACCGTCGACATCGCCCTGTGGAGCGCGGGCACGGCGCCACGCCTGCTCCGGAACACGGTGCATCAGTATGACATCGCGGGCGATACGGATACGGCGCAGGCACAAGCGCGCGCGATGAGCGAGCTGTTGCGCGATGTCGCTGCCGACACGGCGCAATCGATCTCGTTGACGGACCTTGGCGGACCGACCTAGACGGATGCGGTGGGCGCCGAATGGCTGCAGGATCCAGTTATAGCCCCAACAGCGCCGGATCCCCACAGACGCGTTCCCTCATCTCGGCGCTATGCTCGCCGATACCCGCGGTGAAAGCCACTACATCCGGCCCTCCCGGCACGACATCCAGCGGATGGGGTCACGGAGGAGCTTCCCGATAGTATGCCGCCAGCACGGTGGCGATCGCGCACGAAGCCAGCCGGGTCTCGCGCGAGTCGGCACGACTGGTAAGGATGATAGGCAGCTTGGCGCCGAGCACGATGCCCGCACTGGCCGCCTGACCCATGTACTCGAGTTGCTTGGCAAGCATGTTGCCGCTTTCGAGGTCTGGCACCACCAGAATGTCAGCCCGCCCCGCTACTTCGGACGTTATGCCCTTGATACGCGCCGCAGCCGGCGATACGGCATTATCGAAAGCGAGCGGGCCATCCAGTATGGCCCCCGCAATCTGCCCGCGATCGGCCATCTTGCACAGCGCCGCGGCGTCCAGCGTAGCCGGCATCTGGGGATTGACTGTCTCGACGGCGGCCAGGATGGCGACGCGCGGCTGGGCTATGCCGATGGCATGGGCCAGATCGATCGCATTGCGGATGATGTCGGCCTTGGCATTGAGGTCCGGCGCGATGTTGACCGCCGCGTCAGTGATAATGAACGGGCGCGGGTAAGCCGGTGTCTGCATGATGAAGCAGTGGCTCACCCGGCGCTTGGTCCGCAAGCCAGCGGCGCCGGCCAGGACGGCCGACATCAGCTCGTCGGTGTGCAGACTGCCCTTCATTATCGCTTGGACGCCCCCTTCGCCAGCCAGCCGCGCCCCGGCGGCGGCAGCCGCATGGCTATGCGGCACGTCTTCAATCGCCAGGTCGGCCAGATCGACGCCCGCCTGCGCCGCGATCGCGTCCAGCTTGGAGCGAGGCGCGACAATTACCGGGTCGATCAATCCCGCGGCGCGGGCGTCGATGACGGCAGTAAGGCTCAAAGTGTCGCAGGGATGTACAACGGCGACGCGTAGCGGACCAAGCGACCGAGCGTGATCCAGCAGACGTTCCAGTCCCCGGTCCGTTGGCACATCGAGCCGTATCTCGGGCAGGCTGTCACGCTGGATGGTAATGCGTTCAGTAGGCGCCAGCACTTCCGCCTCCCCGTCAATGACGAGCTCGCCTTGCTGGTTCTCGCACTCGCAGTCGAGCCGAAGTTTTTTCGTCGCCGGATCGCGCTCGATGATCGTCACCGTTACACGAAGCGTGTCGCCAACCTCGACGGGATGCAGGAAGCGCAGGCTCTGAGTGCGATAGGTCGTCCCGGGCCCGGGAAGACGGGTGCCAAGCACGCCGGAAATCAGCGTACCGCCCCACATTCCGCTGGCAATGATCCCTTGAAGCGACTTGACGGAAGCCGCTTCGTAGTCCGTTTGGCCAGCATACATAGTGCCGGACAGCAAGGTGAATAGCCGGATGTCATCCGCAGTGAGCGTTCTGGTCATGCTGGCGGAATCGCCAATGGCCATCTCGTCGAACAGACGATTCGTGAGCGCCTGCAAAGCAGCGCCAGGGAAAGAATCAGACACGGAGAACTCCTCGCTGGACGACTCGACAACGGACGCTCATATGCGCAGGCATGGTCATTTGCGCCTTGCTCTCGTGCGACGACTGGCGGAATTGCCGGAACGGCCGGAAGCTGCGTCCGACAGATTCGGCAACTGCCGCTGTGCGCAGCGGTCGAACAAGCCAGCCATCTCCTCCAGGGAATGCTCCTCTTCGACGGAAAGACTGCCCCCCATGTGAACCATCTGGCCGATGGACAGCGCCATCGCATGGATGTCGCTCGCAGCGGTGTCCTTGAGGAGGAAACAACGAGGCCCAAGCCTCCGCCGATACCGCAGGCGCTTCGAAATCGCGCAATCGCCAGATGCGCTATGTTGCTGTGCTCCCCGTCAATTGAAATTGACCCAAATCAACTAACGACCATACGGTAGTTAAATGATAACGCATCGGTTCGATAGCGGGTCAACCCATCTGATTGATGGTGCGCCTGAAGCGTGACAGGGAGAGACCGAACAACACGCAGCCGATCACGAACAGAACCAGGAACGGCCGCCAGACCACATCGAATCCGGCGGCGCGAAACAGGATCGCCTGGCCGATCTCGACGAAGTGGGTCGTGGGCGCTACCAGCATGATGTCCTGCACGAACTCGGGCATGCTTTCCCGTGGAGTGTTGCCACCCGACAGCATCTGCATGGGCAGAAGAGTGAGCATCATCAGTAAGCCAAACTGGGGCATGCTGCGCGCCAGCGTTGCCATGAAGATGCCAAGGGACGTTGTCGCGAACAGGGATAACGCCGCGCCCACCAGAAAAAGCGGGATGGACCCTTCGATAGGCACGTTCAGCAGGCCCCTCACCACGAACAACAAGGAAAATGTCGCCGTGCAGAGCACGACCAACCCCATCGACCATACTTTGGCGATCATGATCTCGGCGGGCGAGACCGGCATGACCAGAAGGTGTTCGATGGTGCCATGCTCGCGCTCACGTATGAGCGCGGCGCCGGTCAAGATGATCGACAGCATGGTGACATTGTTGATGATTTCCATGAGGCCGCCGAACCAGGTCTTTTCCAGGTTTGGGTTGAATCGGGCCCGTAACGCCAGATCGATAGGCAGCGTATCGCCGCCGCGATAGCGCTTCACAAACTCGTTGACCTCCGCCGTGACCATCTCCCGGATATAGCCATTGCCGGAAAAGGCCTGGCTCATCCGGGTGGCGTCGACGTTGAGCTGAATCTCGACGTGGCGCCCGGCAAGCAGATCGCGCTGGAAATTGGGAGGAATATTGAGCGCAAACGTATAGTCGCCGCGGTCCATCCCCGCGTCGATCTGTTGCGGACCGATCATCACCGGGGATAGGAATTGTGGCGGGTAGAACGCCGAAGCAATTCGTGCGGAGACCGCCGAATTGTCTTCATCCACGATTGCGATGGGTGCCTTGTGGAGGGTCTCCGGCATCGCCGTGGCGGCAGTGTAGATCGACACCGTGAAGGTATAGACAATGAGCACAAGCATCGTGGGGTCGCGCAAGAGGCTCCAGAACTCTTTACGGCCGAGGCGCAGAATATTTCTGACGCGGCGCATATTACGTGTCCTGTTTCTTGAGCAGCGCAATGGCCGCACCGACGATGACCGGAATGGCGATCAGCAGCGGAACAAATTCGTCCTGCAGGCTGGAGAAGCCCAATGCCTTGCTGAACACTCCACGGCTGATAATGAACATATGGGTGGCCGGATACAGCTTGCCGATGATGCTTCCGATTCCCTCGAGCGAGGAGACAGGATCGGTCAGGCCGGAAAGCTGTATCGCCGGTATCATCGTGCCGATCATGGCAAAGAACATCGCGGCGATCTGACTGCGTGTGATCGCCGAGGCCAGCAAGCCCATTCCTGTGGAGATGATGCAGAATAGAAGCGCCGCCACCACCAAGGTCGGATAGCTGCCGGTGATGGGCACGCCAAACAGCGTGACGGATAACAGGCTCATCAGTAAAAAGTTGATCATTCCCAGTCCCACGTAGGGGAGTTGCTTGCCGATCAGGAACTCCGTCCGGGTAATGGGAGTGACGTACAGGTTGATAATCGAGCCGAGTTCTTTCTCCCGCACGACCGCCAGCGCCGTAAGCATGGCGGGGAGCATCAGCATCAGCAACGGCACGACCGCCGGCACCATGGCGGGCAGGCTTTTCACGTCCGGGTTGTACCGGTAGCGCGTCTCCAGACTCAATTTGCTGTCGGCCGCGCTGCCCAGCCGGTCGCGCGCCTGTTGTGCAAGCCACAACTGATGAATACCCTGGACGTAGCCTCGCACTGTTTCCGCACGCTGCGGCATCGCGCCATCTATCCATGCGCCTATCTGCACGTTCTTGCCGCCCAGGGCGTCCCGCGCGAAACCTGGTGGAATCTCGATGGCCAGCGAAAGCTCGCCGCTGCGCATGCGCCGGTCAAGGTCCTCGTCGTCCGTGATGGGAGGTCGCTCAATGAAGTAACGCGAGCCTGAAAGGTTCAATGCAAAGTCCTGGCTCAGCGTGGTCTGGTCGCGATCCAGCACGGCATAACGCAGATTCTCGACGTCCATGCTGATACCGAAGCCCATCACGAACATCAGGATAAGCGAACCAACCAGCGCCATGGTGGCGCGCACGGGATCCCGCCGCAGCTCCAATGCTTCGCGCCAGGAATAGGTGAACAGGCGTTGCAGGCTGAATGATTTGTGGATCACGGAATGGACCGTATCCCCTTCCGACACATCTTCCGCGGCATTTTCGGAAGCAGCCTCGCCGGTCGCTTCGATCAAATAGCCAATGAATGCCTCTTCCAGGTTTTTCGCCCCGCGTTTTTTCACCAGGCTTGCGGGAGCATCGCTGTCCAGCACTCTGCCGGCATGCATCATGGACATACGATCGCAACGCTCGGCCTCGTTCATGAAGTGCGTCGAGATGAAAATCGTCACCTTGTCGCGTCGCGACAGCTCAACCAACAGCCGCCAGAAGTTGTCGCGAGCGATAGGATCGACCCCCGATGTGGGCTCGTCCAGGATCAGAAGCTCCGGTCGGTGCACCATCGCGACGGCCAGGGACAGGCGCTGGCGCATGCCGAGCGGCAGCGCCTCCGGCAGGCTGTCGAGCATTCCTCGCAGGCCGAAACGATCAACCATCTCTGCAATCCGAGATTCCACCTCCGCATCCGGCACATGAAAGAGTTGAGCATGCAACACGAGGTTCTGGCGGACCGTTAGCTCGCCGTAGAGCGAGAACGCTTGCGACATATAACCAACACGCTTGCGTGTGTCGATATCGTCCGGCGCCACTTCTCGCCCGAAGAGCCATGCCTTGCCTTCGGTCGCCGGCAACAGGCCGGTAAGCATCTTCATCGTGGTGGATTTGCCGCAGCCATTCGACCCAAGGAATCCGAAAATCTCCCCGCGGCGGATACGGAAACTGACGTGATCGACAGCCACGAACTCGCCGAAACGCATCGTCAGATCCTTGGACTCGATCGCCACGTCGTCCTCGTGGGTCTCCAGAGGCGGAATAACGACCGCCTCGTAGCCGCGTCGCTTGTCCTCGGGAAGCAGGCGGATAAAGGCCGTTTCCAGCGAATCGGCGTGGGTCTTCGCCAACAGCTCCGCCGGGGTGCCGGTCGCCAGCACTTTGCCTGCGTCCATGGCGACCAGCCAGTCGAATCGCTGCGCTTCGTCCATGTACGCGGTCGCCACAATCACGCTCATGCCGGGCCGCCCGCGTCGTATCCGGTTGATCAGGTCCCAGAACTGCGAGCGCGCCAGCGGATCCACCCCGGTGGTGGGCTCATCGAGTATGAGCAGGTCAGGATCATGGATAAGCGCGCAACAAAGCCCCAGCTTCTGCTTCATCCCGCCAGAAAGCTTGCCCGCCGGTCGCGAGAGAAAGGCGTGAAGCCCCGTGCTCTTGGTCAGATCATCGATGCGCCGACGGCGTTCGGCGGCGTCATGGCCAAACAGCCGCGCGAAGAACTGCAGATTCTCCTCGACGGACAACGTGGGGTACAGGTTCTTGCCCAAGCCCTGCGGCATGTACGCAATGCGCGGACATACTGCGTCTCGATGGGTTTTGCTGGCCATATCGCCGCCCAGCGCCCACACCGTCCCTTCCTGTACGGCACGGGCACCCGCCAAAAGCGACAATAAACTGGACTTGCCTACCCCGTCCGGGCCCAACAAACCCACCATCCGGCCTGCGGGAATGGTCAATGTCACGCCATCCAGCGCGAGAGTCTTCCCATAACGCAGCCGTACGTCCCGCAGCTGCGCGGCCTCCTGGGTGCGAGCGTCCGGTGCCATGACTCAGTCCGGGAGTCGGACAGCGAGCGACTTGGGCCACTGCGCGTTGGCGTCGAGCTTCACCCAGGCCACCCCGGGCAAACCGGTTTTCACCTGTGTCAGGTGCTGCTTCAGTAACTCCGGCGAAATCTTTGCCTTGACACGAAACATCAGTTTCTGACGTTCGGAGGCGGTCTCGACGGTCTTGGGCGTGAACTGGGCCGTGTTCGCGACGAAGGAAACCTGAGCCGGAATCACGTACTGAGGAGCCGCGTCCAGAATAATGCGCACTTCACTGCCGAGTGCCGTCCGCCCGGCGGCGGCTTCGGGCAGGAAGATCGTCATGTAGACATCGGACAAGTCAACGAGGTTGAGTACCCTGCCGCCCGCGGCCAGCACCTCGCCAGGCTGGGCCACTCTAAACTGGATCCGCCCATCGCGCGGTGACGTAAGCTGGCTGTCGACGATGTCCGCCCGAATGCGCGCGATGGTCGCTTCAGTCGCCGTGACCCGCGCCGCGGCACCGGTCTCTTGAGCCTTGGCGGCGTCCACGGCGGCTTGGGTCGCGACGACTTGCGCCTCGCTGGCATTGACGGCGGCCGCTGCGCTCCTGACCCGCGCTCGATCATCGTCCAACTCCTGTTGGGACGACGCGCCTTCCTTCGATAAGGTTTCGGACCGGGCGAGCCGGCGTTTGGCTGCATCCAGCTCCGCGCGGCGCTGTTCCACGGTAGCGCGACCCGCGGCCACGTCACTTCGTCGCAAGGCAACCTGGGCGCGCGCGGCCGCGACCGCATGCAGCGCCTCCTGTCGGCCAGCCTCGGCTTCGTTGTACTGCGCTTGCAACGTGTCCACCTGCATGCGCGCCAGCGGCTCCCCGGCCTTCACAAAATCCCCCTCATCGACGAGGATTTCCTGTATCCGCCCGGCCAGCTTGGTCGCGATATCGATTTCCGTTGCCTCGATGCGACCGTTGCCACTGGCGAATCCCTCGCCGGGTCCGTCGCTGTGCAACCGGGTCCACGCATACCAACCAAGCGCAAGTACCGCTACGATGGCCGCGGCGAGCATAAGGTGCTTCTTCTGAGGAGTGGAAATGGGCATGGCGAAGGGCTCAGCGAGGAAGGGCTTGGGCAGGCTGATCAAGGGAACCGCCGCCAAGCGCGGCGTACAGCGTGACGTTGCTGGAGAGCAGGCCGCGACGCACCTGCACGAGCTGTTGCTGGGCATCAAGCAAGTCGCGCTCGGCGTCCAGCACCTCCAGGTAGGCGGTGGCGCCGCTGTCATAGCGCAGCTGTGCAAGTCGTGCGCGCTCGGTCTGGACGTTCAATGTGGCACTTTGGATGTTGACCTGTTCAGCCAGCCATCGCCTGTCCGATAGCGCGTCCGCGACCTCGCGAAAAGCTGTCTGGATTGTCTTCTCGTAGTTGGCCACTGCGACGTCAGTCCGGATTTCCGCAAGATTAAGATTGGCCCGGAGCCGTCCGCCGTCGAACAAGGGCAGCGAAACGGTAGGAGTGAACGACCACGCCTTGCTGCCGCTCTTGAACAATCCGTCCAGCTGTGCGCTAGCTGTGCCGAAATCGCCCGTCAGCGCGATACGCGGAAAAAATGCCGCGCGAGCGGCGGCAATATTGGCGTGGGCGGCGAACAATTGATGTTCCGCCGAGATGATGTCCGGCCGTTCGGTCAACAGATCGGCCGGCAGGCCCACGCGCAGGGCCTGGAATACCGTATCGTCCGTTTGAAAAGAACCGGCTATAGGGGCCACCTCGTCGCCGCTGCCCAGCAGCAGGCCCAGGGCATGGGCCTGCGCGGCCCGATTTTGCGCCAATTGCGCTCGTAGCGCCTGCGCCTGGCGAAGCAAGGTCTCGACCTGGGTCAGATCCAGTTTGGAGATGGCTCCGACCTGATAGCGGCGGGTAAAGATGCGAAACGACTCTTGCCGGCTTGCGATTGTTTGATCGGCCAGGGCGATCCGTTCATCCAGTTCACGCAGGCCGAGATACGCATTGGCGACCTGGGCGATCAACGAAACCCGTACCGCGCGCTGTGTCGCCTGGGTAGCCAGAAAGTCTTGCAGCGCGGCGCCCTTGAGACTCCGTATGCGTCCCCACAGGTCCAGCTCCCATGTGGTCACCCCTACCGATAATCCATAATTCCCCGCGGTAACGGGCCTGCCCGTGAGATTGAGGTCGCCCGGAACCCGCGATCGAGCTCCCTGTGCATTGACGTCGATCGTCGGAAAAAGATCGGCCCCCCGTATGTCATATGCTGCGCGCGCCTCTTCGACGCGGAGGACCGCAATCCTGAGATCACGGTTATTCTCGAGCGCGGTCCCGATGAGCGCGCGCAGCGTAGCGTCCGAGAAATAGCTTTGCCAAGGCAGGTCGGCAGGAGCGGCGGCGCCTTCAGCCGAAGTGTTATCGCCGACGTCGGTAGGCCAAGCGGCCTGCACGGGCAGCGCCGGGCGGCTTTGCGGGGCGGGCGCCATGCATCCTGCGAGTAACGTTGTAATCAACGCAGTAGAGAAACGCGTGCACGTGCTTCCAGAATAACCGCCCATCTTCAATAAACCTTTTCGAAACCTCGGGACATCGGGTGAAAGTGGCGACCTGCACTGCGCCATAGGCCAAACGCGTTTTCGTCCTGTGGTAGCGGTGAACGGGAAAATCGGCACCTGCCTAAGTATCAGCGCTATATGTTACTCCAATTAACGACCGGTAAGTCGTTAAGAGATCCGGTCATCGGAGAATCGGAGACTATTGAGGGAGACACTGAAGACCGGCCTGCGATGATCTTTCTGATCGTCGTGCGTGGGTGAACCGGCCGGCACGGTCCAGGTACTACAGCGTTCGCCTCGCCTCCCGCTTCTTTCGATGTATTTGCAAACCAAGGGGGCGAATCCCATCGGAGACACGCCCCATGCCGGCCATCAATCATTCATCGTCCTCGCTTCAGAATCTCGCGGCCGCACCCGATGCGCCGCGCTATCCGGCATTCCCCGATGGCCGGTCGTTCCGGGGCGAGGCGAATACGGAGAACCGCGCGCAGCGCCACCCCGGGCACACCGTTTACCTGCAGCGGACGCTTTCAGAGGGCGCCCTGTCCTTTGTGAGCCATATCGACACCGAGGGAAAACGGATCGCGCCGGACCGAGTGATCACGCACACCCCCCGGCTCGCCGCACTCAGCCGCCCCACCCTTGCGGCGCCGGCGGCCGTCCCGCCCAAGTACCCATTGAAGGATTTCTTCCGCCATCCCGATCAGACCCATTTCAATCTGTCCGAGGACGGGCGCTGGCTCGCCTTTATGCGTCCGCTCGGCGTGGATGGCCAGCCGCCACGCCTGAATATTTTCGTACAGCGTCTCGAAGGCGCCAGCCCAGCCGGCGAGGCGCGCAGCCTTACCAGCGAAACCGCGCGCGACGTCACGGGCTACGTCTGGAAGGGCTCGGACACCATCCTCTACGCAAAGGATTTCGGCGGAGATGAGAACTATCACATCCTGGCTGTGAACATGCACTCCGGCAAGTCCGTGGACCTGACTCCCCACGAGAATTCCCGGGCATATGTCAGTGACCAGCTAAAGGACGACCCCGACCACGTCCTGCTTGCGCACAACAATCGCGACCCGAAGCTCTTCGACGTCTACCGCGTCAATGTTCGTAGCGGAGAATCCCGCCTGGTGGCACAGAACCCGGGCAATATCCTTTCCTGGCAGACGGACCACGCCGGCAAACTGCGCGCGGCGACGACGCTCGATGGATTGACCGCCTCCGTGCTGTACCGCGACGAAGAAGGACAACCCTTCCGGACGATCATCACCACCGATTACCGCTCCAGCGTTAAACCCGCGCTGTTCACTTTCGACAACAAGAAGCTGTACGCCATCAGCAATCGCGGCCGCGACACCATGGCGCTGGTATGCATCGATCCCGACTCTCCCGACACGGAAGAAATAGTGTTCGATCCGCGGGAAGTCGACTTGAGGAGCGTCAGCTATTCCCGTCTTCGCCAGGTACTTACCTCAGTCACCTATGAAACGGACACACCGCAGCGCAGATTCCTGGACGCACAGATGGAGGACATTTACCGCCGGCTGGGCGATCGCCTGCCGGGCTATCGGCTCGGGCTGCACAGCGACACGCGCGACGAAACCAAGTTCATCGTCACCGCCTACAACGATCGCACGCCCGGCACGCGCTATCTGTATGACGTCCGGACCGACGAACTGCATAAGCTGGCCGACATCAAGCCCGCCTTGCCCGAAGCCGATATGGCGCCCATGAAGCCGGTCAGCTTTCAAAGCCGGGACGGCCTGACGTTGCACGGCTACCTGACTTTGCCGCTCGGACGGCCGGAGCAGAACCTGCCTGTCATCGTCCACCCGCACGGCGGCCCATGGTCTCGCGATAGCTGGGGTTATGACTCGCTGGTACAGTTTTTGACCAACCGGGGCTTTGCCGTACTGCAGATCAATTTCCGCGGCTCGACCGGATACGGACGGAAGTTCTGGGAAGCGGGTTTTGGCCAATGGGGCCTGTCCATGCAGGACGACATTACCGATGGCGTGCAGTGGCTGATCGCACAGGGCATCGCGGATCCGAAGCGCATCGGCATCTACGGCGCCAGCTACGGCGGCTATGCCACATTGGCCGGCGTCACCTTCACGCCCGACCTGTACGCGGCGGCTGTCGATTATGTCGGCGTGTCCAATCTATTCACTTTCATGGACACCATTCCGCCGTATTGGAAGCCAATGCGTGAAAGGCTTTACGACATGGTGGGCCACCCCGAAAAAGATAAGGATCGCCTGGCCAGGATATCGCCCGCGCTGCATGTGGACCGCATCAAGGCGCCACTGTTCATCGCCCAGGGCGCCAAGGATCCACGCGTGAGCAAAGCGGAAAGCGACCAGGTCGTCGAAGCGCTGCGAAAACGGGGGGTCGAAGTGGACTATATGGTGAAGGACAACGAGGGGCATGGCTTCCGCAACGAGGAAAACAAATTCGAGTTCTATGAAGCCATGGAGAAGTTCTTCGTGCGTCATCTGATGTCCGGGCCGGACATCGAGGCTTAGCGGGTCGCGGTGATAGCCGGCGGCGAAGCGCGCGACTCAGCACCGTTCCAGCTTCAGATTGGCGGACGGCGCGATGCCGATGGTGCCGGTGCAGGCCGGTCCCAGGTCCGACAGGATATCGCCGAACAGGTTGGAACGGGCCGCGGGAGGCGACACCCCGGAACCAAGCCAGCAGACAGGCCCCTACGCCGCAACGGCCTGGGCCAGCTTCTGGATGGACAGCGGCGAGCAGCCCTCGGCATCGTTGCTGACCGTAACGTAGGCCGGCTGGCCCGCGCCCGTGATCCCGCGAATCGTCCGGGCCAGCACCATGCGAGTAGGGAGATCCTCGCTGAGAATGGCATTGAACGGATCGTGCTTTTTCTGCGCGTCGGCGTAACCATACGCGCCGAAAATGCGGTTCAGATTCCATCGACAGACCAGCGGACCCGGCCATAGCGCGCGCAGCATCGGCAGTTGTGCTTCGATCGGCGGCATCTTGCCATGCAAGCCCAGGCAGAAGGTGGCTCCGTGCGCCTTGAGCGTATCAACCAGCGCCTGGCCCAGCAGTTCAGGGTCCCGCACTTCCACCGCAATGATCACGGCCGTATGCGCGGATAGAGCCTCCCGGACAGCGGCCAGCATACGGCCCAGCTTCTCAAACAGCGTTGCGCTGCGGCTCAGCCACCCCAAAGGCAGGGGACTCAGCTGAAACACCAGAACGCCGAGCTTGGCGCCCAGGCCTTCGAGCGCCGGTCTCACAAACTCCTGAACGGCCAGCGACGGATCGAGAAAAACCGGGTTGACCTCGCGCGTCCTGCCTTCTTCGCCACGCACCTGGGCGTCCGTAACGTTGGCGGGACATTTGACGACGAAACGGAAGTCGTCATCGACCTGCCCCGCATAAACGCCATACTGGCTTGCCGTCAAGGGGCGCCAGAAAGTACGGTCCACGCAAACCGTGCGCAAAAGCGGATGTTGATGGTAGGCGCCAAGGCCATGCTTCGACAGCGTGCTCGAATCGTATTCGCCATCCCAGACCAGCCCCTCCCAGCCCGGGTATGACCAGGTAGAGACGCCAAAGCGCAGTTGCGCCGGAAGCTGCCGCGCGAGCGCGCTCCATTCCCGCGCCGCGGGAGCGGGAAGCACCCTGGCCATGCCCCGAAGGGCGGAAATTTCCGGATTCGTACGGGAGGCTGCATGGTTAGAGGAATTGGCCGGAGGCTGCAGCAGCGCATCTCCGAAAAGATCGTCTTGCATACTTGTCATACTGGCACGGAGGTAGGCTAAAGGGTACTTGAATAACACCGGACATCCCCACCGAGCTACGTCAGCTTGGTTTCTCTGCGAACCAGCAGCAGGCGCTCACGGCGGGACGACGCGGCGCAAGCGGATACCCCCTCCGTCCCCGCGGTTGCGCAAAGCGGCGGCGTGCACGGCGACCTCGCCTTCGGCGACATCGACAACCAGCCTTTCCAAGGCTGATCAAAGGCTACCGGCGGTTCGAGCAGCCAAATCCGCGTGATCGGGCCGCCAGGAAGTCCTGCCGTTCATGCCAGCATGGATGAACGGTTTCCCCGGCGAGAGGCGGGGATGCTGTAGTGGCAGTCCTCTCGGTGTGGTGCGTAGTACGGTCGGCCCCCTTCATCGGGGGCCGATTTTTTGTGCTGCTCGCGCACGCCGTGGCTTATTTGCCAATCTGAAATAAGACGCCGCTTCCATCAGCACATCCCTGCTGTCGATCGGCCCCGAATCCTCCGTCAGCCATGTCTTGCTCTCGCGGCGACCATCCAGATCTCGAACAGTCGACTTGGGTCGCGCGCCACCGAGCGAAGTGCCTTGCCGGGCCGGGCTCTTTAGCACAGCAAGCGCGGGCTTTCTTATTGCAGAGCTACTCGCTTCTTCAACCTTATGCTTTTGGAGCGGGCTGACTCAACAATCGCTGGTAGGCCTCAGCCATGAGTTTCTCAAGAGAACTGATGGGCACAGGTTTGGAGAGGACCTTCACGTCGGCAGGCAGTCCCCCCCGATCGGCAATGTCGGCACTCGTTAGCGCCGATATCACGATGACTTCCGCGTCCCGCGATTCCGGCGCTTCTCTTAACGCGCGGATCATTCGAAAGCCATCCAGACCTGGCAAGTTCAAGTCGGCCACGATGACGTGAGGCCGAAACTTTCCGATCCGGACGAGTCCTGAGAACCCGTCCCCGGCTATGCGCAGGTCCAGCGGGAACGATAGACACGTGAGCGCAAGTTCATAGACGGTCTGCAGATGAGGATCGTCCTCGACGACGACGACGCGTAGCGGCCCCTGCGCCGGTCCTACCAATGCCCTTTCCTCTTTGGCGACGCGGGACTGCAGCAGATCGTCCACGGAAGCGCGCGCAACCCTGCGGTGTCCGCCTTCCGTCTTCCACGCACGCAGGACGCCGGCCTCGACCCATAGCTGGACCGTGCGCACGGATACGCCGATCAATTCGGCAGCTTTCTTCGTCGTGATGAACTCGTCCTCTGGAGCGTGCATGTGGATCTGCCCGACAGTGTGTTTGCCTCGGCCGCGATGATAACAAATTTGCAGTTTTAAAAATATCTTGCATATTTCCGGTTTCGTCTATTATCATTTTTACCGAATTTTCGCGTTTTACCTGGCAGAAATGTAACGTTATATATCATACTAAGGCGGGTCCCAGCTGCACCGCCTAGGCCTCCTGGCTTGCACAAATAAGGGACGTAACAAGACATGAAAGTTGTGGTGATCGCGCCCCCATTGCTGGGCGAAGTCGTGGCGTCGGCGCTGAGCCCTATGGGCCATGAGGTCTTGCTCACGGACGGGAAGAACGCGTCCCTCGCTCTGCTGGCCGGTCCGCCAGCAGATTTGCTTGTAATCGGAGAGTCGGATGGCGGCAGAGAAAGCGCCCTCCAAATGTGCCAGGTAGTTCGCGACAATCCCCGGTGGGCCCAGACGGCGATCTACCTACTGTGCTCGGGCGACTGGCGGTGTGATAGCTCGCTTGAGCGAGGCACGGTGGACAGATGCTTTACAGCGCCGTTCAGCCCGCTCGAATTGTTGGATGCGGTGAGCCAAAAGGACCAAGGCAATGATTAAGAGCCCTGGGCGCCAGAGAAACGCCGCCAGCCCGGTAACGCGGCGATTGCAACGCACTGCGAGGGATGTGGACACGGCTTACGCGCGGACCGTCCTGGCGCTGCAGGAGCGCGATAGCGCGTACGACGCGCTCATAGCAAAACTCAATGCCGCTACATCCTTGCGACATGGAGAGACGGGCCAGCATATCGAGCGGGTAGGCGCCCTCGCTGCCTATTTAGCGAAAATTGTGGGTCAATCTGATTGCTACTGCGCGACCATACACAGGGCAGCCCCGCTACACGACGTCGGGAAGATCCTTGTTCCCGACCATATCCTGCAGAAGCCGGCAGCGCTCTCCGATGCGGAGCGAGCGTTAATGGCGCTGCATGTCGAGGCCGGCGTGCTCCTTCTCGACGGCGCGGTACATCCCGTACTGGTCATGGCGAAAGAGATCGCTCAACATCACCATGAACGCTGGGATGGGACTGGCTACCCCCATCGAATACACACCACCGAAATTCCTCTGTGCGCCAGAATCACTACAGTCGTTGATGTGTTCGACGCGGTCACCAATGACCGCGTCTATCGCCCTGCATTGTCGCGAGCGGAAGTAATCGACATCATAAAGAAGGGGAGCGGCACGCACTTCGACCCGCACCTCGCGATCACGCTGCTCGACAGGTTGGATGAGTTCACTCACATTCAAGAGCTGGTTGACAGCGAGTTTAAGGAGGGGGGCTCCGCATCCGAAGCTCCACTCACTGTATTGAGAAAGCGCCTGAAAGGCCGTTGACTACATATGAGCAATACATGGACTACCTTAGACGCATAGTGACCCGCGATTGGCGAGACTATCGGTCAGGCGCATTGCTGGCACTAGCCATGTGGATATCGTTCGCGGCATGGATATCCTGGGATCGGTCGGAAGAATTGAGGAGCGCAGCTACTGCTTCGTCGACGCTTGCGGAGACTCTGGCGGCCAACACGCGCCAGGTTCTCGGCGAAGCGGAACTGGTGGCGGCCGTGGTCGCTCGCGAGGTGCAGATGCACGGCCTGGACCTTGACCTAAAGCAATTGCAAGAGCTTGGCCTCCTCCATTCCAACGTGTTTTTACAGGTCGCGGTTATCGACAAGGAGGGAATGCTACGAGCCTCGTCGTTGTCCAAGAAGAGCGCACTGGATCTGTCTGACCGAGACCATATACGGGTCCATCTAGAAGGACGGTGGCCGCGCGACAGACTCTTCATCAGCAGGCCTTTGGTCGGACGGTTAAGCGGACAAACGTCGATCCAAATGACTCGCGCCATTCTCGACAAAGCCGGAGAGCTCATTGGCGTTGTCACAATTTCGGTACAGCCTAGTTACTTCACCAATTTGTACAAGCTGTTGGACATCGGAAACCTGGGCATGGTCACCGTTATTGGTGCGAAAGACTATGTTGTCAGGGCCCGGCGCACGAACGCCGGTGAGGCGCTGGGCGACGAACTCGGCGCAAGCAACCGCTTGCGGGAAATGATCAAGCGACAAAGCGCCGGCAGCTTCCGGGCCAACAGTCCGATAGATGGAATTGACCGTATTTCAAGCTATCAGGTCCTAAGCCCATATCCCTTGGTCGTGGTGGTGGGCTACGCGACGGAAGAGTATCTCGCAGCATATCGCGACCGGCGGGACCTGCTTTTGCTTACGGGCGCGATCATCACCGTTCTCATGGCGTTTGCCGAGTGGCGCAAAGTCAGGTTGGTGCGCCGGACCGCGGAATTGGCGTTGCGCGAACACGCCGCCACTGCACGCCAGGCTGAAAAAGCAGCGTATTTGCAGGCCTGGTTCAGGGCGATCCCCGACGCGGCGGCCGCGTTGACGAACGGAAAAGTCCTGAACGTCAACCCCAAGCTGCTAAATCTGGTGGGCACGGAGCTCGACGAGATATCCGGATCGTCGCAGGAGCGATTGGCGGATCTGCTGTTGGCACATGACTTGTCCGAAGATCGCCGTGAAAAGGTTCAAGCCCTAGTTGATGCGTTGGAGAGAATCGAACCAGGGGCGGGACACAGGCTGGTCATCCAAGTCCAAGATACGCGATTGCACGTCTTCGAGTTCCGTATAGAGGCTTTGGAAACCCCGCACTCGGGTGCCGTCCTTTTGATCAGGGACATCACTGCCGAAAGCCAGATCGACAGGATGAAGAGTGAATTCATCTCCATTGCGGCCCATGAATTACGAACTCCTACCGCAGGCATTCTCGGATTGGCCGAACTGCTAGCGGCCGAGCGCGTCCCGGAGCCGCGGAAGCAGGAAATCTATCGGATGATCAGTCTCCAGGCAACGAATCTGTCGCGCTTAGTGGCGGACCTCCTTGACCTGGCACGGATCGAGGCCAGAGCGAATAAAGAAATCCGTCAAGAGGAAATCGATTTGGCCGATGCGGTCTATGGGGTCGTCAGCAAAATGCCCGAGACCTGTTCGAACGTCCACCTGCTTTTTCCGCCAGGTCCGATCCGCGTCTTGGGCGAGCTCCCATTGATCGAGAGCGCCGTACGCAACGTTCTCGAGAACGCATTCAAATATTCCGGCGCCGACTCTCCGGTAGAGATTCGGCTAACGACAGAGAATGGTCGGGCCTTGCTCAGTATTACTGACCGAGGCATTGGCATCAGCCCCGAAGACCTCGAGCGGGTATTCGAGAAGTTCTACCGGGTCAACCGCAACGGCCCTATCCCGGGGACAGGCCTTGGCCTCGCGTTGGTGAGCGAGATTGTTCAACTGCACGGCGGCAAGGTCTGGATCGAATCCGAGCTTGGAAGTGGTACGAGCGTGCATATCTCGCTGGCGATGGCCCCATGATCCGTTGCGGCACTGAACATCTCGTGGATAGTTGTCTCGGGAACCCACAATGACATCGAAACTCCACACCAGGCGAACGATATATGTTCCGGACGCCGCGGCGCTCCAACATATCTACGAGTTGAATCTCAACTACCTTTTACTCGTGAGGAGGGCCGTCAAGGAACAAAAGACGAGACTGCCGCAGCTGGGCATCTCGCCAGATGCCGCTCGTTGGATCAGCTCCCAGCCCATGGAACGCATAACAAAATTGGGGCGGTCTTCATTCCTCATTTGTCGCATGAATATCTCGTCATCCGAAATACTCCTCGCGCTGGCGCGAGACCGAATGGCCGATAGCGTGATGATGGCTCGGTCGGTGGACGAGTCGATTATTTGAATTTCTGAAAATGGCCGCCTTGGTTGCGGTCCTCAATAAGCTTGGAGAGGAATATGTTCAAGAATATAACGGTTGCCAAGCGACTCACCTTGGGATTCGGCACCACGATTGCGCTGGGGATTGGCATCGTAGCCTACGCCGCGATGACAATGAACGGATTAAACGCGGACATTGGCCGGCTTGCGTCGGTTCACATGGTGAACATTGACAACCTGAGCAAAGTCAAAGGGAACCTCGAAGCCATAGGCCGCTACGCGCGCAACATCATTATCAACAACGAACCCTCATTCGCCTCGGCCGAAAAGGAGAAGATCAAGCAGCTGCGTCTGGAGAATGATGCCATCATCAAGGACCTTCGCAGCTCCATCCGGTCGACCGATTCGGAAGTTTTCATCAGGACCATAGACGAGAACCGTGGACCCTACAATGCCGCGCTCGATAACGCCATCGGACTCGCGATGAAGGGCCAGAAGGAGGAGGCAAGTTCGCTCTTGATCGAAGAGACCCGTAGATTGCAGAACATTGTGTTCAACGCGGTCGACGGCGCCTTTGCCTTGGAAAGGAAAGAGGCGGACGGCATGGTGCAGGGAAGCCATGAAAAGGCCGCTTTCGGCGTTGTTTTGATGAGCGGATTGGCCTTTCTCATGGCTCTTGTGGGCCTGGCCGTGGGATGGGCGGTAACGCGTAGCCTACAAAGGGCGTTGGGTGCGGAACCGCAGGATCTGAGTAGCACGGTTGCAAGAGTGGCGAGTGGCGATCTGAGTGGCACGCTTGCCACGCGTCCAGGCGACACCTCCAGCGTCATGTTCAACTTGGCTCGCATGCAGGCCAGCCTCATCGAAGTCGTGTCCACCGTGCGGGAGAATGCGGATAGCGTCGCTTCCGCCAGCGCCGAAATCGCGCAGGGCAACAACGATCTGTCGGCGCGTACCGAACAGCAGGCGGCAGGCCTTGAAGAGACGTCGGCTTCGATGGAAGAAATGGGCTCCACAGCCCAGCAGAACGCCGAGAACTCCCGCCAGGCCACGCAGTTGGCGACCAGCGCGAGCGGTGTGGCCGCGCAAGGAGGCCGTGTGGTCAGCGAAGTGGTCCAGACGATGAAGGAAATAAACGACAGCAGCGAGAAGATCAACCAGATCATCGGCGTCATAGACAGCATTGCATTTCAGACGAATATTCTCGCGCTGAACGCTGCCGTAGAAGCTGCCCGGGCGGGGGAACAGGGACGAGGCTTTGCGGTAGTGGCAGCCGAGGTCCGAACGCTTGCCAAACGGAGTGCTGAAGCAGCCAAGGAGATCAAGGAATTGATCGGCAGCAGCGTCGAGCGTGTCGCTCGCGGCACCGCGCTCGTGGATCAGGCTGGCGTGACCATGCAGGAAATCGTCCAGTCGATCCAGCGGGTGAGCGACCTCATGGGCGAAATCAGCAGCGCCAGCGAAGAACAGAACGCTGGGGTGAACCAGGTGGCCGAGGCGGTTAGCAGCATGGACCAGGCGACACAGCAAAATGCCGCGTTAGTCGAGCAAAGTGCGTCCGCTGCCATGAGCTTGCAAGCGCAAGCGGAACAGTTGGTTAAAGCGGTGGGCGCGTTCATACTGCCAAGTGGCGAAGCACCTGCACCGCAGGCACTTTTGGATGCCCGGCCGGTTAAGGCTAAACGTTTTGAACGCAACGGCTCCCGGTCATCGCCCGGTTCCCGCCGGCGCGCTTCGGCCGCCCTTGCAGTGGTTGGCGCTTCCGATGACGGGAATTGGGACAGCTTTTAGCAGGTAAGGACAAAGTTGCGCCAAGGTACCGGCACCCTCTGCCCCGGCGGCCCTTGGTCGGGGCGTGGGAAACGGCCCGAACCAGAAACGCCACTGGTTTCAGATAACTGGGACTTCCTGACACGAAAGCAGTGGAGCGGGTGATGGGAATCGAACCCACGCTTGAGGCTTGGGAAGCCGCCGTTCTACCATTGAACTACACCCGCGTAGGCCGTTGCGCAGGCGTTCAAACCCGGCAAGGTGGCGCATTATACTCCGGCGGCTGCCGGCTGCCGGCTGCGGGACGATCCGTGCGCGGCGCCTTCTTGCCAAAGACCATCGGAACGCCCGCGCCTACCGGCCAGCCCTACCATGCCAACGCGTAAGCCGGCCGCCTGGGATCTGCTCCCGCGTGCAACAGACCCGTGCTCGGATTCCGCACAATCGCGCATACCGCACCTGATCGCCAGGCAATGGCTGACCACATTTCGACGTCGTAACCAAATTCCCGCAGCCGGCGCACAGTGTCTGGCTCGATCCGGTTCTCCACACACAACCGGCCGGGAAGGTAGGTGTGCGGTGCGAAGGAGTCGGGGAAGTTAAACGTGGCGACTCGCGGGGCTTCGATGGCAGCCTGAATATCCATGCCGAACGTCATGGCGTTCAGGAAAACCTGCAACATCGCCTGGCACTGGACATCGCCGCCGGGCGTGCCCCACGCCATTGCAATATGGCCGTCGCGTAGCGCTAGGGCTGGGGTGGGCGTGAGACGTGGCCGCTTGCCAGGGCGCACTGAAGCCGGATGCGCTGGATCCAGCCGGCTCTGCGAGCCACGGCTGGAGACCAGCAAGCCCATGCCATCGATCATGGGCGTGTCGTACATCGTGTCGGACAGGGTGGCCGAATAGGCATTGCCGTATTTGTCCGCCACGCAAGCATAGATAGTGTCCAGCGACGGCCGGACGGCGCCTTCGCTCGGCGCCAGGCAGTCTGCCCTGTAAGCCTGAAAACCTGGAATTTCCAGAGGCTCATACATGCGGCCCTCCGTGCACGCCGGGTCTATGCGGGCGAACTGTCGCGCGGCATGGTCGGCGCCCAGGAGATGCCGGGTAGGTACATTTACGAACCCCGGATCTCCGATGAAGGCCTCCCGGTCGGCGAAAGCCAAGTTCAGCGCCTCTGCCAAGAGGTGGAGATACTGAGGAGTGTTGTGCCCGATCGCCGTCAGGTCAGCATTTTCCAGGATCTTCAGCGCTTCCAGCAGCACAATGCCCTGACACCAGGTATCGCAGGAATGGATTTCGTAGTCACCGTAGTTACAGGCAATACTGTCTTCCACGGGTACGTTGAAACCGGCTAGGTCTTCAGCAGTCATGAAGCCGCCGTGCTTGGCGTGGAAATCTGCGATGTCCCGCGCGATGCCGCCTCGGTAGAAGCAGTCGTGCACCGCCTGCAACTTGGCCTCACGATTGCCCGGAGTCCCGCGTTCCGCCTCGATCATTCGACCGATTGTCTTGGCAAGGTTCTCCTGCCGCAGCCTCGTGCCGATTGGCGGAGTCACGCCGCCAGGCTGGAATATTGCTGCGTTCTCGGGATAACGCGCAATTAAGTCCCGACGCAAGTCCAGCGACTGGTATAGCGTCGGATACATGCAGAAACCCTCACGGGCCAGCTCGTAGGCGGCGGTGACTGCCTGCTCGAACGAGATCGAGCCGTAGCGGCGCAAGGCCTGAATATGCGTGGCCGGAGCCGCAGGCAGAATTTGCCGCAGGATGCCGGCCGGCACATGGGCGCCGCCTTCCATCCGGAGGCGTTCCACGTCCGTAGCCGCCGGCCAGCAGCCGAGCCCGGCAAGACTGATGACGCGGTTCTCCTCTTTGATGTAGATGAGCGTCGGAGCGACGCCGGCGAAGGAGACGATATCCGGCTGCAGCACCGCCAGCGCCATGGCGGCAGTGACTCCGGCGTCGATCGCGTTACCACCCTGGTCGAGTATTCGCATTGCCGCCAGACTGGCTAGAGCATGTCCAGTGGAAACGGCGTAGTGGTTGCCAGAGACGGTGGGACGCCAGGACACCGCGGGGATATCTTTCATCTTGGACATGGTCAGGCTCCGGACGGGTGCTTATTGCGGCTGCAAGTTTAAAGACGCCATCAGAGCCCGATATCGCGCGATCTCTTCTTTCATGAAGGCGCCGAAGTCGGCGCTGTCACTGCCGATGGGATCGATATACAGCCGGTGCAGCGCTTCGCGTGTCTCGGGAAGCTGCAGAAAGCGGAAAGTCTCGTCGTGCAAGCGCTGCACGATATCGGCGGGCGTGCCGGCTGGAGCCAGCAGGCCATACCAAGAGCCAACGGTAAAGCCGGGATACCCGGATTCCGAAATCGTCGGCACATCGGGGAGCGCGCCCAGGCGATGGTCGCTGGCGACAGCGATGGCCTTGAGTGTCTTGCCCTTGATTAGGTCCAGCGTCGCCCCAGGCGTATTGAAGGAGAACGAGACCTGGTTGGCCACCACTGCCTGCAGGGCGGGGCCGCTGCCACGATAGGGAATGGCCAGCGCATCGATACCGACCCGGTGTTCGAATTGCAGGGTGGCCATATGGGTAGTCCCGTAGTTCCCGCCGGTGGAATAATTCACCACGCCAGGATGCGCCTTGGCGTATTGGATCAACTCGGCCAGCGTATTTGGGGCAAAGCCGTTGGAAGCAACCAGAATATTCGGCCCGCCAGCGATTTGCGTGATCGGTATCAGATCACGTAAGGGATCATAGGGTAAAGACCGATTGGTGGCCGGAGCGATGGTCAGTTCCGCATTCGCACCGAATAACAAAGTATTGCCGTCGGCCTCCGCATGGGCGACATAGGCCGCACCAACGGCACCGGCAGCGCCACCGCGATTTTCGACAACCACCGCTACGCCCAGGCGGTCCGAAAGATCCCTGGCGAGCAAGCGCGCGACGATGTCCGTGCCGCCGCCGGGAGGATACGCGACCACCATACGGATCGGCTTGGACGGCCACGCGGCTGCGGTAGCCGGCACACTTGGCAGGACGAGGAGGACAGTTCCGAGGAACATGGCGGCACGTCGCGTCGCCACGTAGACAACCCGGGCCCAGGCCCGCGCTGAAATACTCATGAAAATCCCTTCTTTTTGCATTAATGCTTTGCGGTCGCGGACCGCGCATTGGAATGCCAGTGTAGGCATCCCGTGTGGCCGCAATAAACAGTATTTTGAATACTGATATTCAAAATCAATTTTTCTTATACAAAGGACACATGAGGCGGAGCCTTGCTAGCGTTCGCTCCTGGACACCGTCTATCCGGATGCGTGCGTTTTCGAGTTGGAACCATCGATGACCGACTTGCCCTATCACTTCAAAGCGGGGACCACCCCCTTGCTGATCTCCATCCCACACCTGGGTCGTGAAATACCAGATGCCCAGCTATCCCGCATGACGCCGCGGGCGCTCCAACGACCAGACACTGATTGGCACCTCGATCTTCTCTACGATTTCGGCGAAGAATTGGGCGCGTCGATACTTCATGCACGCTATTCGCGCTATGTGGTAGACCTGAATCGTCCGCCGGACGACGCGCATCTCTACCCCGGCCAGGAGAAAACCGGGCTTTTCCCCGAGCTGACGTTTCATGGAGAACCGCTGTACCTGGACAACGCCGTACTCTCGGCGCAGGAGCGCGAACGACGCCTGAACGACTACTGGCACCCGTATCACGCCAAGCTCGCCCTCGAGATCGACCGGATCAGGGCGCGGCACAGCGTGGTGCTCTTGTGGGAAGCGCATTCGATAGCCAGCGTGCTGCCACGTCTGTTTGACGGCAAGCTGCCAGACCTGAATATTGGCACGGCCCAGGGAAGGAGCTGCGGCGCTAACGTGATCGGAGCGGTGGAGGGAGTATTGCAGAACTGCCGTTACACCTGGGCGGTGGACGGCCGCTTCAAGGGCGGGCATATTACTCGTACTTTTGGCGATCCCGACCACGGCGTGCATGCGGTCCAGTTGGAAATGTGCCAATCGACCTATATGAGCGAGTGCTACCCTTACGAATACCGGAAAGGACTGGCCAGCGAGATCAAGCCAGTCATCAGAGCCATGATTGTGGCGGCGCTCGAAGCGCTGCGCTCACCGGATCGTCAGTGAGCATGCCGATGCCGGATACCCCCGAAACCTATCCTGACTGGAGCTTGCTCGCTACTTGGGTGACGGTCGTGGAGTCCGGATCCGTATCGGCGACATCACAACGTCTCGATATTTCTCAGGCCGCCGTCTCGCAACGGTTGAAGCTGCTCGAAAGCACCGTCGGTGCGGAACTGATGGACCGCTCGACGCGCCCGGCGCAGCCCACCGCTGTCGGGCTGTGGCTATTCGAGCAGGCCAACCGCCTGCTGTCCCAGGCCGCGGAGATGGCCGAAGGCGTGCGCAATTTCAGCCATGCGAAGCGACACGTCGTGCGCTTCGGCTGTGTCGATTCCTTTGCCGGTACGCTGGGACCAACATTGATCCGGGGACTATCGGGAGAGTCCCGCCAGATTCTGCTGTGGTCCGGCCTGACGCCTCTGCTGGACGAGCAGATGGAGAACCGGAAACTTGACATGGCGGTTACCACGTCGGGGGTCGCTCACCGACCTTCTGTCAAGAAGCAGCCGTTGTTCTCGGAGCCATATCTGCTAGTGCTGCCGCGAGATTTCGAGGCCAGCGGATTGCATTCCTTGACGGACCTAGCCAGGCGGCTGAAGTTCATCCGCTACAGCGCGCGATCCGTTATCGGGTCCGACGTAGATCGTTATCTGGACGCGGCGGGCGAAAAAATGGAGCGCACCTACGAATTCGACAATACCGATCCCATGCTTAGTCTCGTTTCAGAGGGAATGGGCTTCGCGCTGAGCACTCCGCTCTGTATCTGGCAGTCGCGACATTTCCTTGAACAACTGCGAATTCTGCCGCTGGCCGCACTGCCCGGCACGCAGGCGCGCTCACGCCTGCCGTGGCGGCGCACTTTCTATCTTTCATACCGGGAAAATGAGTTTGGAAAGTTGCCCGGCGAGGCAAGGAACGTCATCGGGATTGGAGTCGGAAAACTGTTCCAGAAGGAAATCGGGCCAGCGTTGAAACTGCCGGTGGAGACGCTGTGGCAGACCGCGGGACGTCCACCCCGCGGAATCATTTCCTGACGCCGTCAATGCGCGGATACCAAGACGTCACATGCCACTGTAATTCGGGCCGCTTCCCCCCTCCGGCGCAACCCATACGATATTCCCTGTCGGGTCTTTGATGTCGCAGGTTTTGCAGTGAACGCAGTTCTGCGTGTTGATCTGCAGCCTCGGCGAGCCCCCCGGTCCATCGATGAACTCGTAGACGCCCGCGGGGCAATACCGCGTTTCCAACGCGGCATAGCGCTTTTTGTTAATGAGCGCGGGAACCTCGGTATCTTTTAGGGTCAGGTGCACTGGCTGGTCGCTTTCATGGTTAATGTTGGCGAGATGCACGGAGGATAGCCGGTCGAAAACCAGGCGGCCGTCGGGTGCAGGATACAAAATCGGTTTACGCTTCGAAGCGCACTGCGTGCGCTCTCGGTCTTTGATGCGATTGCGTAAGGTCCATGGGAATCTTCCACCCAGCAGTTTCTGCTCGACGCCGGTCATCAGCGCGCCCAGATACAGGTTCTTGCCCAGCCACTGCTTGACGTTCCTGGCACGACTCAGATCGGCGTGCAGCCAGGACTGCTCAAATTTCTCCGGATAGGTTGACAGTACGTCATGACGCCTGCCCTCCTGCAATGCTTCATAGGCAGCCTGTGCCGCCAGCATTCCAGACTTGATCGCGGTATGACTGCCCTTCAAGCGCAGACTGTCGAGAAATCCCGCATCGCATCCTGCCAAAGCGCCGCCGGGGAACGCCAAGGCAGGCAGGCTGTTCAGGCCACCCGCCGCGATGGCGCGGGCTCCATAAGCCAAACGCCGGCCGTTCTCCAGGTGGCGCCGGATGGACGGGTGACATTTAAGGCGCTGGAATTCATCGAACGGAGAAAGAAAGGGATTGCGGTAGGCTAGGCTGACCACCAATCCGACGGCGACTCGTTGTCGGTCGAGATGATAGAGAAAACCGCCCCCTTGGGTACTCGCGTCCAGAGGCCACCCCAGGGTGTGAAGGACAAGGCCGGCGCGGTGCTGTTGTGGCGGCACCTCCCATATCTCCTTGATGCCGAGACCATACGTCTGTGGATCGCTGTTGGCGCGGAGTGCGTAACGGTCCATCAACCGCAGCCCGAGGTGTCCGCGCGCGCCCTCACAGAAGAGGGTGTATCGCGCACGCAGCGCGATGCCAGCTTGATACCGGGTTCCGCGAGAACCCGTCTTACCGACGCCCATGTCGCCCGTGAGCACACCACCCACGGCGGCGCTTTCGGTGTACAGAACGTCCGTCGCAGCGAAGCCAGGGAACAGGTCGACTCCCGCTTCCTGCGCCTGATTTCCCAGCCATTTGACGACGTCCGAGAGGCTGACCGCATAGTTACCGCCGTTATGGACCGCGGCAGGCAGCAACACGCCCGGAATGCGCCAGGCGCGGCGTTCGGTGAGAAACAGAAAGCGGTCGTCATTGACGGGGGTGTCCAAAGGCGCGCCGCGCTCCTGCCAGTCCGGGATCAGCTCGTTCAGTGCCTTGGGGTCCATGATTGCACCGGACAGGATATGGCCGCCGATCTCGGCCGCCTTATCCAACACACAAACGGACACTTCGCTGCCTTGCGAGGCGGCGAGCTGCTTCAACCGAATAGCGGCCGCCAAGCCCGCTGGCCCGGCACCGACGATTACGACGTCATATTCCAGCTCGTCGCGTTGGACTGAATTTCCGGTATCGGTTGACGCCATATTCAATACTCCGTTCGTTGAAGACGTGCAAGCGTAGGAGCAATCGGGGATGGGCAAGGGCAATGTAAGCCGCAGCGATGCAGATCATCGCCGCCACGCCGGCAACCGAAGCGGCCTGGTCGGCTTACCCTAAAGCGCCGCTTTTTATGAATATCAGACTTTCTTATGTAGAGGGCTGTTCACTCGAATGCCGGTAGCCTGATCCCACGTAGTGTCCATATGAAAAGGGGATCAATCATGTCGCTCACCGCCATTCGCATCCGGACATCGGCCTGGCTTCGGTACATCGGTATAACCCTGTCTATCGCGGCTGCTTCCGCCGCAGGTCCGGTGCGGGCTCAGCCTTATCCCGCGCGTCCGGTGACCATCGTGGTGCCGTTGTCCGGGGGCAGCGCTACAGACGGGATGACGCGGATATTGGCTGAGCAATTGAGCAAGAAATGGGGCCAAGGAGTGATTGTGCTCAACAAGCCAGGTGGCAGCGGCACGATAGGCACCACCTATGTCGCCAGGTCGCCCGCCGATGGGTATACCTTGCTGGCGATGTCCAGTAATCAGGTCATTGGAGACAGCCTGCTTCCGGAGCGTCCGGTCGATATCAAAACCGCCCTGCGTCCCATCGTGTCGATAGGCGGCGTGCCTCTGGTCCTTTGTGTGAACGACGCCGTACCGGCAAATTCCGTGCAGGGCTTGATCGACTTGGCCAAGTCATCACCCGGACGCCTGAATTACGGTTCGCCAGGGGTAGGAAGTACGGCGCACATCGCGGCCGCGCTGTTCGCCCGACAGACTAGCATTGCGTTGACGCACGTTCCCTATTCCGCCGTCAGCCAGGCGCAATCTGGGTTGGCATCGGGTCAGATCGACCTGATGTTCATCATTCCGTCCGTGGCGCGGCAGTTGGCCGATCTGGGCAAGATCCGCTGCCTTCTAACCAACTCCGTCACGCGCATTCCGCTGTTCCCCGATCTCCCCACTATGAAGGAAACCGGCCTGAGCGATTTTGAGGTCGACGACTGGATCGGCTTGGTAGGACCGGCAGGCATGCCGGAAGAGGTTGCGCGCAAGATTTCGGCGGATGTGTTGGAGGCCATTGCGAAGCCCGATGTCCGGAAGCGCATCGAGAACGTGGGCATGATCGAAAAGCCCCTTCCCTACGACGAATTCATATCCCGGTATCACGGCGATTTCTCGCGTTGGCTACATGTGTTGAAAGAGATTGGCTTGATAACGCCGACAAGGTAATTCGAACCGAACCATGACCACTCTGCAAACGCTTGCTCGGCGCCTGTGCGCCGCGTCTACCGACACCCTACCGCAATCCGCGCTCTCAAGTGCCCGGAAATGCCTGCTGGACCTGCTGGGCTGCGCCGCCATGGGCCGGGACAACCCGTCGGTACGGCACGCCCGGGAATGGGCGTCCGAAGCATTTCCCACCGGCAAGCACCGTATCTGGTTCAGCGCGGACACGCTGTCCATGCCGGGAGCGGGGTTCGTCAACGCCTGCGCCGCTTCAATATTGGATTTGGACGACGGGCATCGCGCCGCGTCCGGCCACCCGGGAGCGGCGGTCATCCCCGCCGTACTGGCCGCGGCGGAAAAGACAAGTGCGTCGATGGGCGAGGTGCTTACAGCAATCGTGTGCGGCTACGAGGCGGGAGTGCAAATCGCGCGCGCGCGGGTGCCCTATCCAAACAGGTCAGTTGCAAGCGGACGCTGGACTGCGCTCGCCGTGGCCGCTGGTGCAGGCCGTCTCTTGCGGCTTTCCGAGGAGGAGCTCGCCCACGCCATGGGGCTGGCGGAAGCGTACGCACCGAACATGCTGGCGGCCGATCATGCCGGCTTCGCGGGCAGTGATTCCAAGGAAGGCATTCCCTGGTCCGTGATCGCGGGGTTGTCCGCAGTTGAGCAGGTAGCGCACAGGTTCCATGGATATATCAGCGCGCTCGACAATCCGGCCGAATATATTCCAGGCGCGATCCTTAACAACACCAGCGATCCCTGGCTGATCGAGGGCACGTATTTCAAGCCCTATGGGTGCTGCCGTTGGATCCACGCCGCTATCGATGCGGTATTGGACATGCGGCGCGCCGGGGTTGACGCGTCTGCGGTGGAAAGCATCGAAATCGCAACTTTCGCGCGCGCGTGCAGTCTTGCCAACGACCCGGCCCCGCGCAGCACGATCGCAGGTCAATTCAGCATTCCGTTTTGCGTGGCCGTCGCGCTGGTGGACGGGGAAGAAGGGCTGCTGCCACTGCGGCCGCAGGCGCTGACTCGCGGTGACATTCTGGGCGTGGCCAATCGCGTGAGTTGGCGCTGCGACGCGGAATTGGACCAGATGTTTCCCGCCCAGGTGCCGGC
The DNA here is from genome assembly GCF_965137885.1 of Bordetella sputigena. Classification (NCBI taxonomy): domain Bacteria; kingdom Pseudomonadati; phylum Pseudomonadota; class Betaproteobacteria; order Burkholderiales; family Alcaligenaceae; genus Bordetella; species Bordetella sputigena. Next base: position 149,179 of record NZ_CBCSCA010000011.1, on the reverse strand, counting down.
ACGAGTGACCATGCGCATGCGAGGAAAGACCATGGATTCCCTGGTGGCTGTGCCGCTCGGCGACCCGGCCTGCCCCATGCTGGCCTCACACTTCGCCGCTAAGTTCGCGGCACGGCGCAGCGGAGGGAATACGGATGATTTCAGCAAAATGATGGCGCTGCTGCTACCGGAGTCGCCTCCCACGCAGCAGGAGGACGACGCTGCCCTGCAGGCAATCGGCAAATTTGTCGCGCCGGCGTGAGAACGAAGCCCCCGTTTGATTTCAGCATAACTTTTTCTTATCTGGCGCAGGTGAAGCAATACCCGGCGCAAACTGGGCATTTCTACAAAGGATGTTCATGCAATCTTTCGATGTGATCGTTATAGGCGCTGGCGTGATTGGCAGTTCGGTGGCGTTCCACCTGTCGCGCCTGGGAGCCGGCCGTGTCCTTGTCGTGGACAGATCGACGATAGGTGCGGGAACCACGTCCCAGTCTTCGGGCATTTTGCGTACTCACTATTCGATAGCGGAAAACGTAGAACTGGCACACCGTTCCTGGAATGTCTTCAACAACTTCCAGGCTTATCTGGAAGATGAGGACGCCTCGTGTGGGCTAGTGAAATGCGGCTATTTGATCAGCGCCGCCGAAGGCGAAAAGGCAGAGGCGCTGCGTGCATCACTGGATGCGCAGCGGAGCAAGGGTGTCAAAGTGGAAATCCTGGACATGGCCCAGGCTGGCGAGCTGCTACCTATTGCCCGGTTCGATGGTGATTCGCTGATCGGGTTCGAACCCGAGGCCGGGTTCGCCGATGCTTACCTGGTCTCAACCAGCTTCGCCAAGGCGGCCCGGCGAGGCGGAGTCTTGATACGCGAGAATTTGCGGGTGACGGGCCTGCTACGCGACGGCGATCGAGTTATTGGCGTATCCACCGCCGAAGGCGACATCCGGGCTGGAACGGTGGTCAGCACGCAAAATATCTGGACGCCGGAATTGGCGGGGTGGCTTGGCTTGCCGCTGCCCCTGACACCGGAAAGACATGCAGTCCTGTCGCTCGAATGCGAGCAGGCGCCCTATACGTACGATATGCCGGTCTACAAAGATCTGGCGTCACCTGGCATGCTGTATTGCCGCAGCTACGGCGGCAAGCAGATGCTGGTCAGCGAAGGAGTGGTCGGCGAAAAACTGAGTGGGGCCGAGTCCAGACAAGGCGATATTTCGCTCGACTATGTGGCCGATGTCGGCGCCCAGGTTGCGGCCCGGTTTCCCGCTTACGAGACCGCTGGCCTGGCGTCGTCGTGGACCGGTGTCTACGACGTCACCCCTGATTGGAATCCGGTAATGGGCCGTGTCTCCGGCATCGAAGGGCTGATTGTGGGATTCGGGTTTTCGGGGCACGGCTTTAAGCTTTCACCGACAGTTGGCAGGGTTCTTGCGCAGGCCGCTTTGGGGCTGCACACCGATGTGCCGTTGACGCCGTATTCGCTCGACCGATTCAGAACCGGATCGCTACTGGTGGGGAGATACGGGTTGGGTGCGGTGTCCTGATGGCGCGCGAGATATCGATGGGGATAGGCCGCCTCGCCGACTTGCTGCCGGAACCCTGGGCCAATGGTCTGGGCGTTACCCAGACGTTAGCGGTGCACGCATCGCCCGGGCTGCGATGGCGCGTCAGTCTTGCCTGCATTGATCGGCATACCTCTTATTCGTCCTTCCCCGGTTGCATCCGCTGGTCGATGGTGTTGACGGGACAAGGGGTGGACCTGGCGTACGAGGATGAGCGGGTATTGCTTGAGCCGGGGAAAATGACGCGATTCGACGGTGCGCTCGCGTGGGAAGCCCGGTTAGTTGATCAACGGGTCGGCGTGCTGAATGTAATGGCCTTTCCCGCGACAAGCTCCCTGACTCCAGAAGTACGGATGGAACATGTTCAGGAGGCGCTAGTGAGCGAGCCGGCGCGCATGCGCCTCGTGCTGGCGGATCAGGGCCCGTGCGAATGCTTCGTCAAGGACGCGTGCCTACATCTCGAAAGCGGCAGTTATCTGCTGGAGCGCGACGCACGGATGCCTTTGAGGATGAAAGCGGGTCCGTTGGGCGCGGTCTACGTCGCGATCGTGTGAAGCGTGCCGGTATCGGAATCGCGTATTGCGGTTGAGCGTGCGGCGGGATTTGTGTCCGGCGGTTCCGGACACCACTTGAGGAAATATCAATGAAGGTACTTGTCGCGGTTAAGCGTGTCGTCGACCCGAATGTGCATGTGCGCGTTAAAGCGGACGGCGGCGGAGTCGAAACCGAGGGAGTGAAGATGACCATGAATCCCTTCGACGAGATAGCGATGGAGGCCGCCGTCCGGCTTAAAGAGACGGGATGCGCGGCCGACGTCCTTGCCGTGTCCTGCGGGCCGACACAGTCCCAAGAAACGCTGCGCACGGCACTGGCCATGGGGGCCGACCGAGCTATTCTGGTCAGGTCTCCTGAAACCCTGCAACCGCTTGGCGTGGCCAAGCTATTGGCGGCCGTCATACGGCGTGAAAACCCGGGACTGGTCATCCTGGGCAAGCAGGCCATCGACGACGACTTCCACCAGACCGGCCAGATGCTCGCCGCCATGCTGGGATGGGCGCAAGTCATTAATGCTAGCGACCTCAAGGTGTCGGACGGACAGGCGACGGTAATTCGGGAGGTCGACGGGGGAACCGAAACCGTGGTCGCGCGGCTACCGGCGGTGGTAACGGTCGATCTGCGCTTGAACGAACCGCGCTACGTCACACTGCCCAGCATCGTGGCAGCACGCAGAAAACCCCTGGAGTCACTAGCGGCGGCGGACCTGAGCTCGGATATCGAACCGCGTTTGCGCGTGGTCGAAGTACGTGAACCGATCGCCCGCAAGAAAGGCCGGATGGTAAATGACGTCCAAACCTTGTACTCGCAATTGAAGAACGAAGCGAAGGTGATCTAGACATGGCCGTTCTGGTTATTTCCGAACACGAAGGCGGATCGTTGAAACCCGTCACATTTAATACCCTGGCCGCCGCTGCCCAGGTCGGCACGTGCGTCGATATGTTGGTGGGGGGCAGCGCGCCCGAAGCCGCGGCCCGGCAAGCCGGTGGATTGAAGGGTGTGCGGGAAGTGCTGCACGTGACCGCCGCATGCCTGGCCGACGGGCTGCCCGAGTCCTGGGCCTTGCAAGTCGCCTCCGTGGCCGAACACTACACGCACATTTTCTTTGCGGCTTCTTCTTTCGGCAAGAACGTGGCGCCTCGACTGGCCGGGCTTCTCGACATGGCGGCATTATCCGACGTGATCGCGGTGATTTCGCCCAACATTTTTCAGCGGCCGATCTACGCCGGCAACGCCGTCACCACCGTAGAGGTCCTGGACTCACTAAAGATCGTTACGGTTCGATCCAGCGCGTTCGCCGTACCGGAGATGGACGGAGGTTCGGCCGGTTTACGGCGTATTCCCGCGGTTGAAGACCCGAAACTATCCCGGATCGTGAGCCGGCAGGCGATAGCCTCACAGCGACCCGATCTCGTCAGCGCTTCGGCCGTCGTCGCGGGAGGACGAGGGATGGGGAGCGCGGAAAACTTCGCAATGTTGGACACGCTGGCCGATAAATTGGGTGCCGCCGTAGGCGCATCGCGTGCCGCCGTGGATGCGGGTTATGCGTCAAACAGCTTACAAATTGGACAGACCGGCAAAATCGTGGCACCGGACGTGTACATCGCGGTGGGTATCTCCGGCGCCATACAGCATCTCGCCGGCATGAAGGACTCCCGGGTCATTGTGGCGATCAACAAGGATCCCGAAGCGCCGATTTTTGGCATTGCCGATTATGGCTTGCGGGCCGATCTGTTTGACGCGGTGCCTGAACTTAGCAGATTGATAGACACTTGGGGAACCAGCGGATGTCCAGTAGAACGCCAGGGAAAGTCGGTGTGGAGCGGGTGATGGGAATCGAACCCACGCCTGAGGCTTGGGAAGCCGCCGTTCTACCATTGAACTACACCCGCATCGGCCGTACCGTCGGCGGGCGCCGCGGCAGGGAGGCGGATTATAGCGCGGCCAAGGGGCCCTTGGCCGACCGCCCCCCGACCGGCCGCGCCTAGCCGGCCGCGCCTAACCGGCCGCACCTAGCCGGCCGCACCCCATCCGCCCGTGGCTGTTTGCATCATCTATGTATCCCGCGCGCGCTCCTCGCCCCACTACAATGGCGCGCTATGAATACCGATCCAATCTCCGAAGACGCCGAGCCTCCCGCTCCGTCTCCCGTTTCGCCGTCCACCCCGTCGACCTCGACCCAGTCGGGGTCCGCCCTGTCGCCCTCCACTGAGGCAGCCCTGGCGTCCAGCGAACACGCGCCCGACAGCCCGGGCGCGACGCATATCCGCAGTTTCGTCCACCGCCGCGGCCACATCACGCAGGGGCAACGTGACGCCCTGGAGCGTCTCCTGGCCGAATGGTCCATCCCCTACACGCAGCGCATCCTGGATCCGGCCGCCGTGTTCGGCCGCCGGGCGCCGACGATCCTGGAAATCGGCTTCGGCATGGGCGAGACCACCGAACGCATCGCGCTGGACCGCCCCGGCGACAATTTCCTGGGCGTGGAAGTCTTCAATGCGGGCGTGGGCTCCATGCTCAAACGCATCGAAGCGTCCGCCCTGCGGAACGTCCGCATCATCCAGCACGACGCGGTCGAGGTCCTGCGCGACATGATCGCGCCCGATTCGCTGGACGGCGTCCATATCTATTTCCCCGATCCTTGGCCGAAGAAGCGCCACCACAAGCGCCGGCTGATCCAGCCGCCCTTCGTCGCGCTGCTGGCCAGCCGGGTGAAATCAGGTGGTTACGTTCATTGCGCCACGGACTGGGAACACTACGCGCAACAAATGCTCGAAGTGTTAGGCGCCGAGCCGCGGTTGCGCAACACCGCCGACGGCTACGCGCCCCGTCCGGAGTTCCGTCCGCAGACCAAGTTCGAGACCCGTGGCCTGCGGCTGGGTCATGGGGTCTGGGACCTTATGTTCAAGCGAGTCGCCTGAATGCTATTTCGCGCCATCGAACCCTATCGTCACGGCATGCTGGATACCGGCGACGGTCACCAGGTGTACTGGGAGCTGTGCGGGAATCCGCACGGCAAGCCGGCTGTTTTCCTGCATGGCGGCCCGGGCAGCGGCTGCTCGCCCGTGCATCGGCAATTATTCGATCCGGCCCAGTACAACGTGCTGTTGTTCGATCAGCGCGGCTGCGGGCGGTCCCGGCCGCATGCCAGCCTGGACAACAACACCACCTGGCATCTGGTCGCCGATATGGAGCGCCTGCGTACCGAGATCATGGGCGCGGATCGCTGGCTGGTGTTCGGTGGATCGTGGGGGTCGACACTGGCGCTGGCCTATGCCGAGACGCATACCCAACACGTTGCGGGGCTGATCCTGCGCGGCATTTTCACCGTGCGGCGGTCGGAAGTGCAGTGGTATTACCAGCACGGTGCGTCGGAGCTATTCCCTGATCTATGGGAAGAGTATCTGGCGCCCATTCCGCCGGAAGAACGGCATGACATGGTGCAGGCCTACCGCCGCCGCCTGACGGGCAACGATCCGGTCGAACAGTTGAGGGCGGCCAAGGCGTGGAGCCGCTGGGAAGACAGCACCATTACCATGCTGCCCAGCACGCGCCATCAGCAAAGCCACGCCGGCGACCAGGCGGCGCTGGCCTTCGCCCGCATCGAAAACCATTATTTCGTCAACGATGGCTTCATGGCGGAAGGCCAGCTCATCCGTGACGCGCACAAGCTGCGTGAGGTGCCGGGCGTGATCGTCCAGGGACGCTACGATGTCTGCACGCCCGTGCGTACGGCCTGGGATTTGCATCGCGCCTGGCCCGAAGCGCGGCTGCAAATCGTTCCGGACGCCGGCCACGCGTTCGACGAGCCCGGCATTCTTGCCCACCTGATCGAAGCCACCAACCGCTATGCGGCGACGGGCCGCCCCTGAACAGGACTGCTCATCGTTAGCCAGACCACACCATGATGAATATTCAGTTGAATGGCGAACCGCGGGAGATTGCCCCGGATACGACGGTTCTGGGCCTGCTGGAATTGCTGGGCTACGTCGGCAAACGCGTCGCCGTCGAAAAAAATGGTGAAATTGTTCCTAAAAGTCAGCACGCTGAGACACGACTGCAACAAAACGACAAGCTGGAGATCGTTGTCGCAGTGGGCGGGGGCTGATACAACCCACTGTTACGGCACAGCGCATTCCCCGACAGCGAATTCGCAACCAGTTACAACTGATTGACGATATGCGGTCTAAGCCGTACGCATAATGGACTCGCCATTGAACTTCCGCAGCGTGTTCGATGGGAATACCGGCGCGGATCTTTCCCCTCCCGCTCCGGCACATCGGCCAGGTAACCCTGGCCGCTTTTTTGTGTGTCGGTCAGCGCATGCCGCCGAAGCGGCCCAGGCCCTTGAGCCCGCCCATGGCCCGCATCATCTTGGCCATGCCGCCCTTCTTCATCTGCTTCATCATGCCCTGCATCTGCTCGAACTGGGATAGCAGGCGATTGACCTCTTGCACCGGCACGCCGGCGCCCGCCGCGATGCGGCGCTTGCGCGACGCCTTGATGAGTTCCGGCTTGGCGCGCTCGGCCGGCGTCATGGAATTCAATATGCCTTCGGTGCGGCGCAGTTGCTTGTCGGCCTGGCCGCTCTGCAGCTGACCCGCCGCCTGCTGGAACTGGGCCGGAAGTTTTTCCAGCAATGAGCCCATATCGCCCATTTTCTTGACCTGGCCCAGTTGCTCCCGAAAGTCGTTCAGGTCGAAGCGATTGCCGGACTTGAGCTTGGTCGCCAGCTTTTGCGCTTCCGCGATATCGATATTGCGCTGCGCCTGCTCCACCAGCGACACGATGTCGCCCATGCCCAGGACGCGCTGGGCCATGCGGTCCGGATAGAAAGCCTCCAGGCCGTCCAGTTTTTCCGAGACGCCGACGAATTTCAGCGGCTTGCCGGTGACATGGCGCACGGACAGGGCCGCGCCGCCGCGGGCGTCGCCGTCCAGCTTGGTCAGGACGACGCCGGTCAAGGGCAGCGCATCGGCGAAGGCGCGCGCGGTATTGACCGCATCCTGGCCCTGCATGGCGTCGACCACGAACAGGGTTTCAACGGGATGGACCAGGTCATACAAGGCGCGGATTTCGCGCATCATGGCCTCGTCTATGCCCAAACGGCCGGCGGTATCGACGATCAGCACATCGTAGTGATAGCGGCGCGCGTGGTCGACGGCGTTGCGGGCGATGTCTTCCGGCTTCTGGCTGGGATCGGACGGCAGGAAATCGACGCCCACCTGCGCCGCCACGGTTTTCAACTGCTCGATGGCGGCGGGGCGGTAGACGTCGGCGCTGACCACCAGGACTTTCTTCTTGCCCGTCTTGCGGCCGTTCTGGACGTGGTTGCCTTCGGACAGCCAGCGCGCCAGCTTGCCGGTGGTCGTGGTTTTACCGGCGCCCTGCAGGCCGGCCATCAGGATGACGGCGGGCGGCTGGACGGCCAGCGAGAGCTCGCCGGCTTCCGCCCCAAGGTCGCCGCCCATCAGCGCGGTCAGTTCCTTGTGGACGATGCCGACCAGCGCCTGTCCGGGGCTGAGGCTGGACGCGACTTCTTCGCCCAGGGCTTTTTCCTTGACGCGCGCGACGAAGTCGCGCACCACGGGCAGCGCGACGTCGGCTTCCAGCAGGGCCATGCGCACTTCGCGCAGCATCTCCTGGGTGTTGGCTTCGGTCAGGCGAGCTTCGCCGCGCAGCGTCTTGACGACGCGCGACAGGCGTTGAGTAAGGTTGTCGAGCATGAGATGCGTTTCCGCTTAAACTATTCGGCTGGCAGGGGCCGGCACCGCGCGTATCGCGCCGGCACGTGCGGTATTGGCAAAACCCGGCGGAAACCGGGCGAAACCAGTCGGTAAAACCGGCCGGCAAACCCGCCGGATCATCCGCGCGCAGGCCCCATCGAGAAGAACAACGGTTCCTATGTCATTTGGCATTGTATTTCACGCGGTCGCCGCGCTGGCGTACGCGGTGCTCGGCGCGTCGCTGTGGCGTCGCCTGGGCGGGGCGGATGGCATCCAGCACGCGGGGCGGGTCGCCCGGACCTGCCTGATGGGCGCCCTCTTCCTGCAGGGCGTGGCGCTTTACCAGTCCCTGCTGGGCGGTCCCTATCTCTTCATCGGCTGGGCGCTGGCCTTGTCGGCGGCGATCTGGCTGGGCATGGTGATTTTCTGGCTGGAGAGCCTGGTCGTCCGCATCGACGGCCTGTTGCTATTGCTGCTGCCGGCCGCCGCCTTCGTCTGCGCGCTGGCGAGCGCTTTCCCGCAAGGGCAGGTCGTGCCCCATGCCAACAATTCCTGGTTGCGGGTCCATCTGGTGATCGCACTGATGGCCTATGGCTTGATGACGGTGGCCGCGGTGCAGGCCATGTTGATGGCCTTGCTGGACCGCCATCTGCATCGCCCGCTGGAGCAGCCCGACGGCGCCAGCCTGATGGGCAAGGTGCTGGACGTACAGCCGCCCCTGCTGATGCAGGAACGACTGCTGTTCCGCATTATCTCCATCGGTTTCGCCGTGCTGACGCTGACCGTCATCACAGGGTCGGTCGCGTCGTATATGCTGACGCAGCACCTGCTTCCTTTCGATCACAAGACGGTTTTCACGCTGCTGTCGTGGCTGACCTTCGGCGTGCTGCTGCTGGGCCGCTACCGCAAGGGCTGGCGCGGCCGCGTGGCGCTGCGGTGGACCTTGTCGGGTTTCGCCTTGCTGCTGCTGGCGTATACCGGCAGCCGGTTCGTGCTGGAAGTTCTATTGCATCGGGGTTGAAGTGGGCAAGGTACTTTTCTGGATCATCGTCGTGCTGGTCGCGCTGACCGTCGCGCGCATCGCCGCGCGCGCCAACGCCCGCAATGCGGCGCGCGATGCCGCCGGCGCACAACGCGGCACACGAGGCAACACCCAGGCCAGCAACGGCGGCAATGGCGCGGCAAAACGCTCGCGCGGCCGATCCGGCGCCTCGCAACGCGCCGTGCCGGCCGAACAGATGGTGCGCTGCGCCCACTGCGGCATCCACCTGCCCCGTTCGGACGCCACCCTGGTCGACGGACGCACCTGGTGCAGCCAGGAACACGCCAGGCTGGGGGCCAAATACTGACGCGACACCATAGGACAACACGACGGAATGACGCTGCAACTCGATCGGCATGGATGGTTGAAACCCGCGCGTGGGGTGACGCACGCGCCCTCGCCCAATCATGATGCAAGGCCGGACGGGACGGCGGTATCGCTGCTGGTGATCCATAACATCAGCCTGCCGCCGGGAGAGTTCGGCGGTCCGCATGTCCATGGCCTATTCCTGAATACCCTGGAGTATGGGGCGCATCCCTGGCTGGAGCGCCTGCGCGGGCTGCGGGTATCGGCGCATTTCTTCGTTCGGCGCGATGGCGCGATCGTGCAATTCGTCAGCACGGACGCCCGGGCCTGGCATGCCGGCGTGTCATGGTTCGATGGCCGCGAGCGCTGCAATGATTTTTCCATCGGCATCGAGCTGGAAGGCACGGACGTGCTGCCCTATACCGATGCGCAGTACGCGGCGCTGGCGCGGCTGACGCCGGCGCTGAGCGTGCGCCATCCCTTGCGGGCGGTACGCGGCCATTCGGATATTGCGCCGGTGCGCAAGACGGATCCGGGGCCGGCATTCGAATGGACGCGATTCGGCCATTTGTGCGGCTTTGCTCGGCGCGCGCTGCCTGAGCGCTGAAGACCCTCCGGACGGCGCCAGCGCGCGCGGCCCGCGTCGATCAGGCGGCTTGCGCGGCCTGAACGGCCTCCGGCGGCCGCCATCCCAATTCACCGGATATCCCATGCGCGGCGGCTTGCACGGCCGGCACCATTTCGCGCATCCGCTCCATGGGCATGTAGGGAATGGTGCTGGACACGCTGATCGCCGCAACGATGGCCCGGGCCGCGTCGCGCACCGGCGCGGCCACGCAGCGGATCGACGGCTCGTTATCCTCCAGGTCGAAGGCATAGCCCGACCCGGCGTAATCGCGCATGCGCGCCAGGAACCGCTCTTCCGGCTGCGCATTGCCCGCGGCCTGGGGTGACACCGGAGCCCCGGCCCGCAGCATCGCCAGCCATTCCGTCTCATCGCCGTCCAGCAGCAAGGCCTTGCCGACGCCGGTCACGGCCAGCGGCATGCGGTGGCCGACGCGCGAACGCATTTCCAGGCCCTTCTTGCCGGATATCTTGTCCAGATAGAGCGCATCCGCGCCATCCCGCACGGCCAGATGGATGGTGTCGCCGCTAAGACGCGCCAGCTCGTCCAGGTAAGGACGGGCAAGCGTGGCCAGCGGGATCTCCTCCCGCGCCTGGAAGCCCAGTTCGATTAAGCGCGGCCCCAGCATATAGCCGTAGCCGGGCAGCACGCGTAGATAGCGCTCCTGCACCAGACAGCTGGCCAGCCTATGGGTCGTGCTGCGCGCGACCTGGATGCGCGCGCAGATGTCCCGCAGGTCCCGCGCGCCAGCCGCGACGGCCTGCACGACGGCAAGCCCGCGCATCAAGGTCTGGGTGCCCAGCGTCTGCGACGCCGGATCCGCCTGTTTCGTTGAATCCATCCCTGCCATTTCCAAATTTGCGGTCGCTGTAGCGCATCGCGGGCGCCCGCCCTGGCGCGGGTGCCCGCGCCAAGGCAGCGTGCCGTTGAATTCCCATTACATCCCTATATATGGGACGAAATTCTATATTTTGAGCAAGACATCGGCAAGGAATAGAATCCGGCCAGGAGGCAAGTAAGGACCAACAAACAAGGAAGAATTTATGAATGCGGACGCAACACCCTCCGCGGTGCTCATCGCCCTGGACTGGGGCACATCTTCGTTGCGAGCCTACCGCATGGGCGCCGACGGTGTGGTGCTGGACACGCGCCACCTGCCCTGGGGGATCATGCGGCTGCCGGGGCCTCCCACCGACGGCCCCATGCCAACTACGGCCGCCGCGGGTTTCGAACTGGCCTTCGATCAGGCATGCGGCGACTGGCTGCGCGCGCAGCCTGGCTTGCCGGTCATCGCCTGCGGAATGGTGGGCAGCGCGCAAGGCTGGGCGCAGGCGCCCTATCTGGAGCTTCCGGCCGACCCGCGCGACATCGGATCGCGGTTGGCGACAGTCGATACGCATCGCGGCGCCACGCTGCACATCATCCCGGGCCTGCTCCAGCGGCAGGGCCTGGCCAACGTGATGCGCGGCGAAGAAACGCAGGTCGTCGGCATCATGGGCAGCGCAGCCGTTGAAGGCATGGCCGGCGGCCGCGCGGCGGCTGAAGACGAGGCCGATGCGGCGGACGACCTTCTGGTGGGCCTGCCCGGCACCCATTGCAAATGGGTACGGGTGCGCGGCGGCCGCATCGTCGAATTCGACACTTTCATGACCGGAGAGGTCTATGCCGCGCTGCGCGGCCACACCATCCTGGGCCGCACGATGGAAGACCCCGCGGCGCCGGATGACGCCGCCTTCCAGCGTGGCCTGGAAGTTGCAGGCTCGGCGCTGGGCCGGGGCGGCGTGCTGTCGACGATTTTCAGCACGCGCGCGATGGGGCTGACGGGACAGTTGTCCGCGCAAGCCCAACCGGATTACCTGTCCGGCCTGCTGATCGGACATGAAGTCGGCGCGCTACGCGCGCTGCTGGATGCGCGCGGCATGCCGTCGCGCATCGTTCTGTGCGGCGACGAGGACCTGTGTCGCCGCTATGCGAGCGCTTTGCCGCATTTTGGCCTGGCTGCTCCCACCCTGGCCGGCCAAGCCGCCGAGCGCGGCTTGTGGCGGCTCGCCGTATCGGCCGGCCTGGTCCGCCGGCCCTGAACCGCAACGAGGAATCGCCATGCCTCCCGTCTCGCCCCCCGCGCAATCACCCTTGCAGACCGCCATGACGCAATGCGGCCTGATCGCCATCCTGCGCGGCATCAAACCCACTGAAGCCGAAGCCGTCGGCACGGCCCTCTACCAGGCGGGCTTCCGCATCATCGAGGTGCCGCTGAACTCGCCGGAACCACTGGAAAGCATCCGCCAGCTGCGGCATGCCTTGCCGCTGGACTGCATGATCGGCGCCGGTACGGTGCTCGATCCGGCCATCTGCCCGGAGATCGTCCGTGCCGGCGGCGAGATCGTCGTCATGCCGCACAGCGACGCGCACGTCATCCGTGCCGCCAAGTCGGCCCTGATGGCGTGCTGCCCGGGCGTGGCCACGCCGACGGAGGCCTTCGCCGCGCTGGCGGCCGGCGCCGACCTGCTGAAGATGTTCCCCGCCGAACAGTTGGGCCCGGCCGTCGTCAAGGCCTGGCGCGCGGTCATCCCGCCCGAGGTCCCACTGGTTCCCGTGGGCGGCATCACCCCCGCCAGCATCGCCGAATTCGCCCGGGCCGGCGCATCCGGCTTCGGCCTGGGCTCGGCCTTGTACAAGCCCGGCATGACCGCCGACCAGGTCGCCGCCAACGCGCGCGCCTTCATCGCGGCCTGGCGCCAGGCATATCCATCAACGAGACAGCAAGCATGAAAATCACCAAGCTCACTACCTACATCGTGCCACCGCGGTGGTGCTTCCTGAAAATCGAAACCGACGAGGGCATCGCCGGTTGGGGCGAACCGGTGGTGGAAGGCCGCGCCCACAGCGTCGCCGCCGCCGTCGAGGAACTGTCGGACTATCTGATCGGCAAGGACCCGCGCAACATCGAGGACCATTGGACGGTGCTGTACCGCGGCGGCTTCTACCGCGGCGGCGCCATCCACATGAGCGCGCTGGCGGGCATCGACCAGGCACTGTGGGATATCAAGGGCCGCGCGCTGGGCGTGCCCATATCGCAGCTGCTGGGCGGCAATGTGCGCGATCGCATCCGCGTGTATTCCTGGATAGGCGGCGACCGGCCCGCGGATACGGCGGCGGCCGCCAAGGCCGCGGTGGAACGCGGCTTTACCGCCGTCAAAATGAACGGTACGGAAGAGCTGCAGTACATCGATACCCACGACAAGGTGCGCAAGTGCCTGGAGAACGTCGCGGCCGTGCGTGATGCCGTCGGGCCGGATGTCGGCATAGGCGTGGACTTCCATGGCCGCGTGCACAAGCCCATGGCCAAGGTCCTGATCAAGGAACTGGAGCCCTACAAGCTGATGTTCATCGAAGAGCCGGTGCTCAGCGAACACTATGAAGCGCTGAAGGAGCTGGCGCCGCTGTCGTCCACGCCGATCGCCCTGGGCGAGCGGCTGTTTTCGCGTTGGGACTTCAAGCGCGTCCTGTCGGAAGGCTACGTCGACATCATCCAGCCCGACCCGTCCCACGCCGGCGGCATCACCGAAACCCGCAAAATCGCGGCGATGGCGGAGGCCTATGACGTTGCGCTGGCGCTGCACTGCCCGCTGGGGCCGATCGCATTGGCGACCTGCCTGCAGATCGATGCCGGCTGCTACAACGCCTTCATCCAGGAACAGAGCCTGGGCATTCATTACAACGCCGCCAACGATCTGCTGGATTACATCAGCAACCGCGAAGTCTTCGATTATCGCGACGGCATGGTAGCGATACCCCAAGGCCCGGGGCTGGGTATCGAGGTCAACGAGGAATACGTGAAGGAACGCGCGGCGGTGGGACATCGCTGGCGCAATCCGGTGTGGCGCCACAAGGATGGCAGCTTCGCCGAATGGTAAATAAATAAAGGAGACAACCGTGCCGACCGCACATACTGGCGCGCTGCCGGGCGCGCAGCCCACCCGTACGCGCTATCTGATCATGGTGATGCTGTTCATCACCGTGGTCATCAACTATCTGGACCGCAGCAATCTATCCATCGCCGCGCCGGCGCTCAGGGACGAGTTCGGGCTGGACACCGTACGCGAAGGCCTGATCCTGTCCGCCTTCGGCTGGACCTATGCGGCGATGCAGATTCCCGGCGGCTGGCTGGTGGACCGCGTGGCGCCGCGCGTGCTGTACGCCATCGCGCTGATACTGTGGTCGGCGGCGACCTTTTTCATGGGCTTCGCGGGCAGCTTTGTCGCGCTGTTCGTGCTGCGGCTGGCGGTGGGCGCGCTGGAAGCGCCGGCTTATCCGATCAACAACCGGGTCGTCACGACCTGGTTCCCCGAGCGCGAACGCGCCACCGCCATCGGCTTTTATACGTCAGGCCAGTTCGTCGGCCTGGCATTCCTGACGCCGGTGCTGGCCTGGCTGCAGCATCACTACGGCTGGCATATGGTGTTCGTCAGCACCGGCCTGATCGGCATCGTGTGGGGCGTGCTGTGGTTCCTGGTCTACCGCGAACCGCGCCAATTCCGCGGCGCCAACGAAGCGGAGATCGAACTGATCCGCCAGGGCGGCGGCGTGGTGGACCTGGAGCGCCGCGTCAGCGAAAAGAAGGCGCCCTTCGCCTGGGCCGATCTGGGCCTGGTGATGTCGCGCCGCAAGCTGTGGGGCGTGTACCTGGGGCAGTTCTGCCTGACTTCGACGCTGTGGTTCTTTCTAACGTGGTTTCCCACCTATCTGGTGAAGTATCGCGGAATGGATTTCATCAAGTCGGGCTTCCTGGCTTCCGTGCCCTTCCTGGCCGCGTTCATCGGCGTGCTGTGTTCCGGCGTGCTGTCGGATTGGCTGATCCGGCGCGGCGCCACGGTCGGCATGGCGCGCAAGCTGCCCATCATCCTGGGTCTGCTGATCTCCACGTCCATGATAGGCGCCAACTACACCAACTCCACGTCCTGGGTGATTTTCTTCCTGGCGCTGGCGTTCTTCGGCAACGGGCTGGCGTCGATTACGTGGTCGCTGGTATCCACGCTGGCGCCGGTGCGGCTACTGGGCTTGACGGGCGGCGTGTTCAACTTCGTCGGCAACCTGTCGTCGATCTGCACGCCGATTGTGATTGGTTATCTGGTCACGCAGGACAACTTCGCCCCGGCCATTGTTTATGTGGCTTCGCTGGCGTTGTTGGGGGCGCTTTCCTACATCCTGCTGGTGGGGAAGGTGGAGCGGATAGAGATGTAGTGGTGCGAGCAGGCGGCGCCCTACGCCGCCTCCTCGTGATGATTTTTTTCGCTCAAAAACGTCCAGCGTATCGACCGTCTGCGTCAGAAGCCTCCCCGCTTGGGTCGGACAACGATTTCCATGCCTATGAGGTCCAACAAATCAAGCACCTTCTGCAATTGCAGGGTTGGCTTGCCGCGTTCGACATCGACGATGAACCGGTTCCCGGTATTGCTCAAACCCGCCAGGTCCATTTGCAGCAGGTCTTGCTCCTTTCGGGCGCGCCGTACGAGTTTCCCCACGTCTACCGAGCGGTAATTTGAAGTAGGAAATGGGCAAAACAGAAGCGCCGAATTACCGCTCGGTAATTCGGCGCTGGGATGGGAAGACAGACGCGTTTTACTGTTTCAGCAGCAAAGCATTCATCCGTTTCACGAACGCCGCAGGATCGGCCAACTGCGCGCCTTCAGCCAGCATGGCCTGGTCGAGCAGCAGATTAGCCCAATCCTCGAAGTCCGCGTCGGCGGCATCGCGCAGGCGTGCCACGAGGCCGTGTTCCGGATTGATTTCCAACGTCGGCTTAACCGTGGGCGCTTCCTGGCCGGCGGCCTTCAGCATGCGCAGCAGGTTCGGGCTGAGGTCGTTCTGGCCGACGACGATGCACGCCGGGGAATCGACCAGACGCAGCGTGACGCGCACATCGGCGACCTTGTCGCCCAGCGCGGTCTTCAGACGCTCGACCAGGGGCTTCAGCGATTCCTGGACTTCCGCCTGCTTCTTCTTTTCTTCTTCGTCGGCCAGCGCGTCCAGGTCCAGGCCGCCCTTGGCCACGGAGACCAGCGACTTGCCGTCGAACTCGCGCAGATAGGACAGCATCCACTCGTCGACGCGATCCGACAGCAGCAAGACCTCGATGCCCTTCTTGCGGAAGATCTCCAGGTGCGGGCTGTTCTTGGCCGCCGCATAGCTGTCGGCCGTGACGTAGTAAATCTTGTCCTGGCCTTCCTTCATGCGCGACACGTAGTCGGCGAAGGAAACGTTCTGCGCGCCGTCCTCGTTATGCGTGGAGGCAAAGCGCAGCAGCTTGGCGATGCGTTCCTGGTTGGAGATGTCTTCGCCGGTGCCTTCCTTCAGCACCGTGCCGAACTCCGTCCAGAACAGCGCGTAGTCTTCCTTGCGGTTCTCCGCCAGGTCTTCCAGCAGCGACAGCACGCGCTTGGACGAGCCTTCGCGGATGGCGCGCACGTCGCGGCTTTCCTGCAGGATTTCGCGCGAGACGTTCAACGGCAGGTCCGCCGAATCGATCACGCCGCGCACGAAGCGCAGGTACATCGGCAGCAGTTGCTCGGCGTCGTCCATGATGAAGACGCGCTTGACGTACAGCTTCACGCCGCGGCGGGCATCGCGGTCCCACATGTCCATGGGCGCATGCTTGGGGATGTACAGCAGCTGCGTATATTCGCTGCGGCCTTCCACGCGGTTGTGCGTCCACGCCAGGGGATCGTCGTAGTCATGCGCGACGTGTTTGTAGAACTCGCGGTACTGCTCTTCCGTGATGTCGTTCTTGGAACGGGTCCACAGGGCGTTGGCCTGGTTCACCGTTTCCCATTCGTCCTTGCGGACCTGCTCGCCCTTGTCGGCATCCCATTCTTCCTTGGCCATGCGGATGGGCAGGGAGATATGGTCGGAATAGCGGCGCAGGATCTCGCGCAGCTTCCAGTTGCTCAGCAGTTCGTCTTCGTCGGCGCGCAGATGCAGCGTGACGTCGGTGCCGCGGCTGGGCTTTTCGGTCTGGGCGATGGTGAACTCGCCCTGGCCGTCCGACTCCCAGCGCACGGCCTGGTCGGCCGGCACGCCGGCGCGGCGGCTGACGACGGTGACCTTGTCGGCCACGATGAAGGACGAATAGAAGCCGACGCCGAACTGGCCGATCAGCTGGGCGTCCTTCTGCTTGTCACCGGTCAGTTTTGAGAAGAACTCGCGGGTGCCGGAACGGGCGATGGTGCCCAGGTTGGCCACCGCTTCTTCACGCGACAGGCCGATGCCGTTGTCCGAAATCGTGATCGTGCGGGCAGCCTTGTCGTAGTCGACCCGGATGCCCAGCTCCGAATCGCCTTCCATCAGCGCCGGGTTGTCGATCGCTTCGAAGCGGAGCTTGTCGCAGGCATCGGACGCGTTCGAAACCAGTTCGCGCAGGAAAATTTCTTTGTTGCTGTACAGGGAGTGGATCATGAGGTGCAGCAGCTGCTTGACCTCAGCCTGGAAGCCCAGGGTCTCCGATGCGGAATGGGATGCGGTTTCGCTCATGTCGAAATCTTCGTGTCTGCGGTTGATGGGATGGCGGCCGTCCTGGACGCCGCCGGGAAGGTCGGCTCAGCGCCAGGCGGCCGACGGGCTGGAGTATGGGGGCGCGGCAGGTTTTTTCAAGTCGACCGGTGGCGTTGATTCGCCCGGACGGCTGGTGTTGATTGGCCCGGGCGGCCGCCCCGGCCGCCGCCCCCGGCAAGTCGGCTATAATGCCGAGCTTTCCGCCACGCGGCGTCTTCTTGTACGGCCGTGGCAGGTCCCTCCGCTGGATCTGCCCAGTCCGTCAAACCGCGAAGACGCCCGCGCACGACCTGCCCGGGTGGTGAAATTGGTAGACGCAGGGGACTCAAAATCCCCCGCCGCAAGGCGTGCCGGTTCGATTCCGGCCCCGGGCACCATCAGAAAATCCCGAGAAATTTCAATCACGTAGCGAGATTCGCAACTTTGGGTGCGCATCCAACGGCCGACCAGGGCGCTCCGCGAATCAGTACGCCTGCTCCATGAAGATGGCCGACCACGGCTATCATCCAAAATCGACGGCCGGCCGCTACGGATGGCCCGAACTCGCTTCACTCTCTGCCAGCGACGCTGGACACTGTACGCAGGCTGTCTCCGAGCGCATGACGTAACCGTCTCTCCCCCTTGGCCCAGCCAGGCCGGCATCCTTCCGAGGTCAGATATGGACTATCAACTCAACGACAAACGAGCCCTGGTCAGCGGGTCGACCAAAGGTATTGGTTTTGCGATCGCGTTGACCCTGGCGCGCGAGGGCGCGCGTGTTATCGTCAATGGCCGCACCGAGGCCTCGGTGGCCGACGCCATAGGCCGGCTGAAAGCGCAGGCGCCCTCGGCCCAGGTAGCCGGCTTCGCGGGAGACCTTTCCAATCCCGATGACATCGCGCAACTGGTAAGCCGCCATCCCGACGTCGATATCCTGGTGAATAACCTCGGCATTTTCGACCCCAAGCCGTTCGAAGAGATTCCCGATGCTGACTGGCAACGCTTCTTCGACGTGAACGTCATGTCCGGCGTTCGGCTGTGTCGCGCCTACCTGCCGGGCATGAAGCAGCGCGATTGGGGTCGTATCGTCTTCATCAGCAGCGAGAGTGGAATCCAGATCCCGGTCGAGATGATCCACTACGGCATGACCAAGACGGCCCAGCTCGCGATTTCGCGCGGCCTGGCGGAGTCTTGCGCCGGAACCGGCGTCACCGTCAATTCCGTGCTGCCGGGTCCCACAAAATCAGAAGGCGTCAGCGATTTCGTCAACAAACTGTCCGGCGGAGAATCGTTCGAATCCTTCCAGAAGACATTCTTTGAACAGGCGCGCCCCAGTTCGCTGTTGAAGCGCTTCATCACCCCGGAGGAAGTCGCGAACATGGTGGCCTACGTCTGCTCGCCTGCCGCATCGGCAACGACAGGCGCCGCGCTTCGCGTCGATGGTGGCGTCGTCAGGAGTGCATTCTAGAAAATAACCAGGAGGAGATCCGAACGTGAAGATCGGGAAACAACAAAGACGACCCGGCAAACTGTGGTGCGCGCTCGCGCTGGCCGCCGCGACGCTATGCGCCGGCACCGCCAGCGCGGATGATAGCCAGGGCATCAAGATCGGCGTGCTCACGGATATGGCTGGCGTCACCTCCGATGCCACCGGCAAGGGCTCGGTCGAAGCCGCGCGCATGGCCATCGAGGAAACCGGCGGCACGCTGCTGGGCAAACCCGTCACCCTGGTCTATGCCGACCATCAGCACAAGCCCGATATCGGCAGCAGCATTGCCCGCACCTGGTACGACACACAGGGTGTGGACGTTATTGTGGACGTGCCCAATTCCGCCGTGGCGCTGGCCGTCCAGGCACTGGCCGCCCAGAAGAAAAAGCTCTTGCTGATCTCCAGCGCAGGCACGACGGCGGTCACCCAGGCCCAGTGTTCTCCCTACACGGTGCAATGGACCTACACCACTTATGCCCTGGCGCGCGGCACGGCCAGCGCGGTGGTGCAGGAAGGTCTCAAGAGCTGGTTCATCCTGGCCTCCGATTACGCATTCGGGAAACAACTGGCGGCCGATACCTCCAGCGTGGTGAACGCCAATGGCGGCAAGGTGGTCGGTACTGTCTACCATCCGCTGAACGCATCGGATTTCGCCTCGTTCCTGTTGCAGGCGCAATCCTCGCGGGCGCAGGTTGTCGCATTGGCCAATGCCGGTGGAGACACTATCAGCGCGATCAAGCAGGCAGCGGAGTTCGGTATCGTGCAAGGCGGCCAGAAGCTGGCGGCCATGCTGCTGCTCGACACGGACGTCAACAGCCTGGGCCTGCCGGCCGCGCAGGGGACGTACCTGACCATGCCGTTCTACTGGAACCAGAACGATGGCACGCGCGCCTTCAGCACCAGGTTCCAGGCACGGGTGGGACATCCCCCGACCTTCCTGCAGGCGGGCGTCTATGGCTCGGTCCGGCACTACCTGCAAGCCGTCAAGGCCGCCGGCACGACCGATTCCGACGCCGTGATGCGCAAGATGAAGGAACTGCCCATCGATGACGTTTTCAGTATGAACGCGCGTATCCGGGACGACGGCCTGGTCGTGCGCGACATGCTGCTGGCTCAGGTCAAGCCGCCCGCCCAATCCACGCAGCCCTGGGACTTCTACAACATCGTCCGGCGGATCCCGGGCGACTCGCTGGCGTGGCCGCTCGCCGATAGCCAGTGTCCGCTGGTCCGCAAGTGATGTCGGCAACCGGGAAGTCCACAATCGCGCTGCGCGACTTCGGCAGCTTTTATGCCGGTGGCCGGCCGCTGCGCGTCTCGGGCGAACCGGTGCGCACGATCGCCTTCACACGCACCGCATCGCTCACCTACGACCCCAACGGCCACTATCACATCGAACATGCGTACGTGCAGTACTTCATCCCCGCGCAACTGAGCCAACCCTTGCCGCTGGTTCTGCTCCACGGCGGCGGCATGACGGGCGCGATGTGGGAGCAAACGCCGGACGGGCGAACAGGCTGGCTGCAGGCTTTGCTGCGGCTGGGCCACGCGGTCTACGTGGTTGACAACGTCGAGCGCGGACGCGCGGGCTGGGTGCCGTTCGCCAGCGTATGGCCGGAGTCGCCGATCATCCGCAATGCCGAGGAATCGTGGTCCCTGTTCCGCTTCGGCGCCGCGGCCGACTACCCGCGGCGCAAGCCGTTTCCGGGGCAACGCTTTCCGACGCAGGCGATGGAAACGTTCATCCAGCATGCCGTGCCACGCTGGCTGGGCAACAACGATATCGCGCTGGACGCCTTCTGCGCGGTCCTGGAGCGGGTCGGTCCGTGCATCGTGGTGGCGCACAGCCACGGCGGCGAGGTCGCCTGGTGCGCCCTGCAGCGTTGTCCCCAGCTCGTACGCGCGGTGATCGGCATCGAGCCGTCCGGCTTCTCGGAGCACGTCGACGCGGCCGCCGTGGACGGCAAGCCTTTCCTGTTCGTCTACGGGGATTTCCTGGATGCCACGCCGCTATGGCGCGACCTGGTGGCCGCGGGCCACGCCTATGGCGATCGACTCGCCGGCCACGGCGGGAAGGTCAGCCGCTGGCTGCTGGCGGAGCGGGGCGTGCGCGGCAACTCCCACATGATGATGATGGACGACAACAGCGACGAAATCGCCGCCAGGGTTTCCGGCTGGATCCGTGAGCATTGCCTGCCCGATGGCCCGGCCGGCGGACTCTCGAACGGTAATCCCCGTTTATAGCGATCACCAGAAGTAGGAACGCTATGCGGCCATGGCCAGCCGCTGTCCGGGGCCAATCCGCCCAAGGAAAGCCCTAGTTGCCCAAGGTATTGCTGCGCTGCAATAATAAGACCAATTCCCAGGGCGCTCCTCAAGCCAAAAGCCTATGGCTCGCCCGCAGGGAAACCTTCCCCTACCCTCCGGGAACCTTCCATGTCTTCTCTAGACCAGCACCACCTATCGGCGCAGGAAGCTCCGTCGCATAACGCAATCGACGATGCGTACGGGCTGTTCATCGGGGTCCTGTTCTCTGCCATGGGCATCTCACTGCTCGCCCGCGGAGACATGATCACAGGCGGCATCGCGGGCATGGCCCTCTTGGGCGCCTTCGTAACGGGCTACGCGCCCGCGCCTCTCGTTCCCTTGATCAATATCCCGTTCATCCTGTTTTCCTGCTATGCCATGGGCAGGACATTCGGCATCAAAAGCGCCTTTGTCAGCATCGCAATCGGTGTGGCCGTGAGCGCCATCAGCCGCTCGCTGGAAGTTTCCGGTATCAGCAACGCCTTCGCCGCGATCGCCGGCGGCACCTTCCTTGGCATGGGCATCCTGTGCCTCGCGCGGCACAACGCCTCCATGGGCGGCACCAGCGCGTTGACCCTGTGGGTACAGCGGCGTTCCGGAATCAACGCCGGCAAGATCCAGCTCGCCTTCGACCTGGCTTTGTTCTGTGTGGCGGTGGCCTATCTTCCCATGGCCAAGATACTCTGGTCCGCCCTCGGCACGTTCGCGATGAACGCAATGCTGATCGCCTGGCACAAGCCTGGACGCTACAACGGTTAGCCGCGAAACCTCGGGGACTTGTCCAGGGCGGCGCGCCAAGGACAGTGGGAATACCCCATATTGCCAGACCGGCCAGATCCGCGGTAAACGAAAACCCCTAGCTGATACGGGTTGACCGCGATATCCGCCAGGCACAGTCGAGGCAATACGTGAAAATCCACCAGCTCCGCGCTTTTCTGGCCGTATTCGATCACCGTAGCCTCAGGGGCGCCGCTCGCGCGCTCAATCTGACGCAACCCGCCGTTACCCAGGCGACCAAGGAGCTCGAGGCGAGCCTCGGCGTGCCGCTCTTTCAACGTGGCGTCGCTGGCGTGATACCCACAATCTTCGGCGAGGCACTCGAAAAGCGCGCAAGGGTTATCTACTTCGACATAGAACGGGCCGGCAGCGAGCTGGACCAGATACGCGATGGTTCGAAAGGTGTGGTTTCCATTGCGATTTCAACTGCCGCCGCCTTGGACGTGCTTCCCCCGGCCTTCACGCACTTCAGGAATAGTTATCCGCACGTCGAGGTGAAGCTGAACGAAGCCTCCATCCCATTCTCACTGCCCAGGCTGATGAGCGGTGAAATAGAGTTCATGATCTCGCAAGTGCTTCCTGGAACATTGGCCGACTGGGATGTGAGTGTTCTCTACAAAACCTCGATGATCGCCGCGGTCCGTGCCGGACACCCGATTCTTGAGTCTTTCCAGAACGCCAATCTTGCCGCGGCCGAGTGGCTCCTGCCGTACGACAACGAAACCGGCCCGACACTTTTCAAACAGCTTTTTGCCGAAAGCGATGTTCAGCCTCCCAGTCGCATCGTGACGTGCACGTCGACCGCAATGGGTTTGCGACTGGTTGGAAGCTCCGACCTCATCGGCGTTTTTGTCAAAACAATGGTGGCGACCGAATTCCCTCATTACGGATTGGTCGAGTTGCCTCTTCAGCGAGCGCTGGCGCCTCTGGAAGTTTGCGTAGTGGCGAGAAAGAACGCCATCCTGACACCCGCAGCCCAAAACTTTCTGGACTGCTTGCGGTACTACGCCAATCGCCTGCAGGGGTGAGAAGCGTTGCTTATCGCTTCCAATATGCGCTTGTCTTCCCGCCCGTCTCATCAAGGTCTAGCATGCCCCGAAAACGAGACTCCTTGGGGAAAAAATGGACCAGACGACGACCGTCACGCCACTGGGCAAACGGCGAGCGATAGCGGCGATAACCGTAGGCAACGCACTGGAATTCTATGATTTCACGGTCTACGGATTCATGACGAGCGCCATTGGGCGCATTTTCTTTCCGACGTTGAGTCCCTATGCACAGATCCTGCTCGCCATCGCGGGATTTGGAGTGGGATTCGTGGCAAGACCACTAGGCGGCATCCTGATCGGCAGTTATGCGGACAGGCACGGCCGCAAGAAAGCCATGGGATTGACCATCACCCTGATGGCCCTGGGGTGCGCAATGCTGGCGTTTTCCCCGACGCCTGCGCAAGCCGGGATACTTGCGCCGCTCGTCATTGTCGCGGCCAGGCTGATCCAGGGGTTTTCAGCCGGCGGAGAAGTCGGCGCGTCGACCACATTCCTCGTCGAATACGCGGGGCGCAATGATCGGGCATACATGGCCAGTTGGCAGGTCGCCAGCCAGGGCCTCGGCGTAATGTTCGGGGCAATCATCGCCAGCTCGGTCATTTCGTATCTATCGGCGGAGGCGCTGGATAGCTGGGGATGGCGAGTTCCGTTCGTATTGGGCATGGCGATCGCGCCGATCGGAATGTATATCCGCCGCCAGCTGCACGAGACACATGCGGAAGACGGCCCAAGCGCGAAGCGGGCCGAACGACGGGGCAAGATGCGCATCCTATTCGCCAGTCACTGGCGTGAGTTGGTCCAGGCCAGCCTTCTGTTCGTCTCCTGCACCGTCGGCATTTATGTCATCGCCTTTTATCTTCCTACGTACGCGGCCCGGGAGTTGAAGCTGCCTGTACAGGTGGGAGTTTGGGCCGGCGTGGTCTTCGGCATCGTCAATTTCATCTTCGCCCCCCTTTCAGGCCGACTTGCCGATCGATGGGGCAGGAAGCCCATGATCCTATGGTCGCGCCTGTGCCTGCTGGCGCTCCTGTTTCCCGCGTTCATGTGGCTGGTCGCTGAACCATCCGCGACGAAACTGTATGTCTCGGTGGCCGTCCTCAGCGTGTTTCTGACGTCGCAGTTTCCGGCGCTGTTGGTCATGCTGACCGAGATGTTTCCCCGCCATGTCCGGGCGACCGGACTGTCGGTGGTCTACAGCACGGTCGTTGCCGTTTTCAGCGGATTTTCGCCCTTTGTCCTCACTTGGCTTGTTCATGCGACGGGCAACATGTTCGCCCCAGCCTGGTACCTCCTGGCGATCACGTTGATCTCGTCGCTGGTCCTATTCTGGATCGACGACCGCACCAGCGGAAACCTCGATGAAGCCGAGTCGAGCCATGAAACGCGTGGCTTGCCCCGCAACGACGTGCTTGGGAGAGCCTGATGGTCGACGTGAATATCCCAACGTGTTTTTCGGCCAGCTATCAGGAGGCAAGGGAAAAATTCCTGAGTGCCGCACGTCGACGCGGCCTGGCCCATACGGAACATGCCTTGCCGGAACGAAAAGGCTTGCACGGCGAGACGCTGGCCACCGACATCGTCTGGGTAGGCCCCGAGGATGCAGGGAAGCTGCTGATCGTGACATCCGGCATACACGGGGTCGAGGGCTTCTGCGGGTCCGGGTGCCAGATTGCGTTATTGCACGATGACGCGTTGTTGGCTCGCGCGAAGGATCTCGATGTCGCGATTGCGATCATCCATGCCGTGAATCCGCATGGCTTCTCGTATGGCCGTCGGGTCAATGAAGACAATATCGACCTGAATCGAAACTTCCTGCGGTTCGATGCCAAACTTCCAGAAAACAAGGAATATCGGGAGTTGGCCGACATCCTCCTTCCGCCAACTTGGCCCGCCGATGAAGAAAGCGCCGCTCATCTGGCAGGCCGGATTGCCGCGATCGGGGAAGACAACTACGGTCAGATTCTCTTCAGGGGCCAATACGATGAGCCGCGGGGCCTTTTCTTCGGAGGCACATCCGCGAGCTGGTCGAATTCGGTCATCCGTGATTTCCTTCGTACCCGTGCGGGCGCTGCGCGCCAGATTGGCTGGATCGACCTTCATACCGGACTCGGCCCGAGAGGGAACTGTGAAAAAGTGTTCGTCGGCCAAAATCAGGAATTTCCAGTCGCGAGTGCATGGTGGGGGGCGGACGTCATATCTCCAGTTCGTACCGACTCGGTAATGTTCGAAATCGATGGCCCCATGGTGCGGGCGTTGAATGAAGAATGTCCCCGCGCACGTGGTGCGACGATCGCGTTGGAATTCGGCACAGTACCGCTGATGCGCATGCTCGAGGCGATTCGCGCGGACCACTGGTGCTACATGAGCCAGGAGCCGGAGCACTCCGCCCTGCGCAATAAAGTGCGCGAGGAACTCAAACGGTGCTTCTTTATCGCGGAAGACGATTGGTACGGGATGGTCGTTGGCCAGTTCAGGACGGCCTTGACGCAAAGCCTGCTAGGTCTGGGCACGCATTCGATTTGACCCTACTTTCATCGATAAAGGCGCGACCACGGCGCGCTGTTGTAGGCGCCCGTGACTCCGAAGAACCAGTCGGGGCGACTCCCCCACTGCCCGCCCCGGCATGGCCATCGCGCGGCCAGCGTGCCGCAAAGCAAAACTAATTTCCGAAAAATAAAAGTGTCAGCGATGACCCCGTCATAGCATGTATGCCGAAGCGGCTCCCGTATCCTGCTGGAGAATCGGCATGAAGTTCCAATACCCCGACGATGACCAACAAGTAGCCATCTACGCGACGGTCAACGGCAAATTCCTGCGAGCCCAGGACGGTCCCGCACTGGTGCTGGCCGCGGGACGATCTATCGATGACGATGCCTGCATCTTCATATGGGGCAGCGATGGCTCCATTAGATCGGCAAGTGCCGGCCTTTATCTGGGCTACAACGGTACGTCCACGCTGCTTAGCACGGGCACGTTCGACCCGGTCTTTACGTTCGGCTGGTATTACGCGCCCGAAGCGGACGGCGAACCTGACGGTACGCCGGCGATGATTTTCACCACGGACGACGGCACGCCACGGTGCTGGTCCTATACGACCTCGTTGACCAACGAAATAACACTGAGCTCCGATACCACTACGCCGCCAAACCCGGATCGACGCACCTTCGTGATCTGCAATGTGGATTGAGGAGCCCTCGCCATGGGTGAGTTGAATCCGGTCACCAGCCCGCAGGATGCCGCCCGATTCGGGATCCTGCAGGCGGAAGTGATGGACATGTATATTGGCGCCTCCGGAAAGCCTCTGAGGCCGGTCGCTCCGCCCCATTTCTATCTTTCCTCCGCCTGGGAACTCGACGGTTATCTCGTTGCGCGGGACACGGTTTTTGACGAGCAGGGGCGCCTGTCCTTGTCCGCCGACACCGTGTTCTATGGCGTACTGGTCCATCGGAAGGCCGACGCCACGCAGTTCGCCGCCATTATCCGGGGCACCGAGGGATTCAAGGAATGGCTGATCGACGGCGAAGTCCAGCACTCGCATGTGCCCTACTATCCTGGCGGCCAGTGCGGCAACGTGGAAGAGGGCTTCTTCCGGGTGTATTACACGATGCAGTTTCTCGACGCCGACGACGATGCGCGGACGCGCGTGATGCCGGCGTGGGAAGGTATCAAGAACAAGGTCGGCGATGGCTCGCTGATCGTGTCGGGGCATAGCCTGGGCGCCGCCTTGGCGACCTATCTGGCCTTCGACCTGGCGTCGTTGGGCGGCCTGGACCAGAATCTGCAAGCCTGCTTTTTTGCATCGCCCCGGCCTGGCGATAAAACCTTCGCCCAGGTATTCGACAAGAATGTCACCCGCTATGTCGTCTACGCATACGAGCGGGACGTGGTACCGCATCTGCCGCCATCGGTGGTCTTCCTGCCGATTCATATTCCCCCGGAAATCCTGCGATATGCGACGCTGAAGAACGTCCGTGAGATCACGATGGCTGACGCCAACGCCATCATCCAGGATGACATTCACGCGAATCATCACGTTCTGTGCTATGCGGCGATGCTGGATTACAACGCGGCCCATGCCTGCTACAACGGGGCGTATACGTGGTCGGCGTTGTTGGCCAGGGACGACGACGCTCCGAATTGCATCAAGGGGCCCAAGAAACCGGGCTTATTGCCCGACGATCCCTGTCCCTATGCCGAGACTGCCCAGGCGGGAATACTGCGTGGGGTGCAACCGGTGCCCTCGGGCTCCGGTTGAAATGCCGTCCGCGCCCGGTTAAAAAGCGAGGCAGTCCAGCTTACCGGAGTACGAGATGACGACTACAGGCGCCGCTGAGCCGGCCGCGCCCGCGCGGAAAAACAAACTGCCCATGGGCCTGGTGGCGGGATTCGCCGCGCTGGTGGCCGTGCTGCTGCTGCCCCTGCCGGCTGATTTGCCCGTGGCGGGCCATCGCATGCTGGCCATTCTGGTATTCGCGGTGGTGGTCTGGGTGACGGAAGCCGTGTCCTATGAAGCCAGCGCCATCATGATCACTACGCTGATGGCGTTTCTCCTGGGTACGGCGCCCATCGTCGGCAATCCCACGGCGCAATACGGCACGTCGGCGGCCATCGGCATGGCGTTGACCGGCTTCGCCAATTCGGCGTTGGCCCTGGTGGCCGGCGCGCTCTTCATCGCCGCCGCCATGACCTACACCGGCCTCGACCGGCGGATCGCGCTGGTGACGCTGTCGAAGGTCGGAACCAGCACGCGGCGCGTCCTGGTCGGCTGCATCGCGGTGACAATCGTGCTTAGCCTCGTAGTGCCGAGCGCCACGGCGCGCAGCGCGGCGGTCGTGCCCATCATGATGGGCGTGATCGCGGCATTCGGCGTCGACAAGCGCTCGAATATCGCCGCCGGCATCATGATCATCGTGGCGCAGGCAACCAGCATCTGGAACGTTGGTATCCAGACCGCGGCGGCCCAGAACCTGTTGACGATAGGCTTTATGGAGAAATTGCTGCATGCGCGCGTGGCCTGGTCCGACTGGCTGGTCGCCGGCGCGCCGTGGGCCATCATCATGTCCGCGATATTGATATTTCTGGTGCTGAAGATGCTGCCCCCGGAAAGCGACGATATCGCCGGCGGCAAGGAAGCCGTCGAAAAATCCCTGCGGGAGCTGGGCCCCATGACGGGGCCCCAGAAGCGCCTGATGACGGTCTCCGTCCTGCTGCTGCTGTTCTGGGCCACGGAAGGCAAGCTCCACAGCTTCGACACCACGTCCACCACCTATTTCGGCCTGGTGCTGCTGCTGTTGCCCCGCATCGGCGTAATGACGTGGAAAGACGTCCAATCCCGCATCCCATGGGGCACGGTCATCGTGTTCGGGGTCGGCATCAGCCTGGGGACCGCGCTGCTGACGACCCGCGCCGGCCAATGGCTGGGGGCACAAGTGGTGGCGCATACGGGCCTTGCGGACGTGGGGCCGCTGGGGATTTTCGCGATCCTGGCCGCATTCCTTATCGTCATCCACCTGGGCTTCGCCAGCGCCACCGCGCTGACTTCGGCCATGCTGCCTATTTTGATTTCAGTCCTGACGACCTTGCCGGGCGATTTCAACCGGCTGGGAATGACGATGCTGCTCGGCTTTGTCGTCAGCTACGGCTTTATCCTGCCGATCAACGCGCCGCAGAATATGGTGTGCCTGGGGACGGAAACATTCACCGCCAGGCAATTCGCCAAGGTCGGTATCGCCGTCACCGTGATCGGATACGTGCTGATGCTGGGGTTCGGGATAACGTACTGGCGCTGGCTGGGATGGATGTAGGGTTCATCTCGGGAAAGCGTTCTACAGCATGAAGAAGTCGCGGGACGCGGACCGACAGATTAGCCCGTGCCGCCGACGCTCTTACAAGGCGCCGCTCAGTTCCTTCAGCACGTCATAAAACACCTGGAAGCGCTGCTTGCCGATGCGGCGCGCCCATTCGTCTTCGATCGCGTGCACGGTGGCGCGCTGGATTTCCGCGACCTTCCAGCCCTTCTCGGTCAGGGAAACGACCCGCGATGGCGCCCCCTCTACACTGATCCGGCGGACGTAGCCCATGTCTTCCAGCTGCTGCAGCAGGTAGTTCATCGCCTGCTTGGACATGCCCGCCCGTTGCGCCAGGTCTATCGGACGGGCGTTCTCGGGCGGCGGAAAGCGGAACACTTTGAAGTGCGCGATCTGGATATCGGCGTAGCCCGCTTCGGCCAGCGCGCCGCTCAATCGCTGCTCCACCAGAGACAGGCAATAGCGCAACCGCGCCCCGATGAGCGGGTCATCGGGATCAGGATCGCCGGCGAAGCGCCGGCCAGAGGGGGATTGACGGTTGGCAGCCATATCGGTAAAGTGACTTTACCACATAGGACGGCCGACATGGATACCGCGCAACACGAACTGATCACCATAGGCTCTTTATCGATGCGGTTCCTGGTCGATGGTCAAGACACCACGGGCCATATGGCGATGGCGGAAATGATCGTGCAGCCTCAGGCCAAAGTCCCGCCGCCGCATCGACACGTCGATGTCGACGAGACCATCCATATCCTGGAAGGATCATTGACCTACCGCGTCGATGACCGCATCCGCGTTTTGAACGTGGGGGAGCATTGTTTCTCCCCACGCGGCAGCGTCCATCATTTCTCCAACCCCGGCGATGTTCCAGCCCGCGCGCTGGTGGTGTTCTCGCCCGCCAACATCGGTCCCGATTACTTCCGTGAAGTGGCCGGCGTGCTGGGCGCCGGCGGTCCGCCGGATATCGACATGCTGAAGTCAGTGATGAAACGTCATGGGCTGGAGTTGAGTGCTTGAAGGGGGCGCGGACGCCAGCTGGATAAATACAGTCCGAACATGCGTGGATCGCGCGGGCCAACGCGGTCAGACCGGCGCGAAATCGGCCCAGAACAGTTGATCGTTGCCTACCTCGACTACGTCCTGGCGGATGAATGTCAGATGACCAGTATCGCCAATATGGAAGGTGACGAAGCCCGCTGTGCATTCGACGATGCGCCCGCTGTCATCCATGAAGCGGCCGGGCTGACGTAAGGCCGCGACCAGTACATTGCCGTCGCGAGAAAGCGCAAGACAGCGGGCGTGCAGGCCATCCAGCGTCGCACGCTGCATTTCCCGCGGCTCGCCGGTCCGGGCGTCCAAGCGGAAAACGACGACGCTGTTCTCTCCGCAAGTCGCTGCGTTGCCCGCACCGTCCGGCACCGGATGCGCGCGGTTGACTACGTAGGCGTATCGGCCGGTGGGGTGGATTGCGATGGCGCCGCCGAGTTGGGGTCGCCTTACCTTGTCAGGGTTGTCCAGCAGGCCGACGTCCCAGCTAGGCTGCGGCTCGATGAGACCTTCGCGATAACGAAATGCCGCCAGACGATTCTGGCGCTCCAGCACCGCGTACAGCATATGCCCTTGCGGATGGAAAGCGCAGTTGCGCGGGCCGAAACCGAAGCCTGCATTCGGGGCGACCGTCCGTGTGCATGCAAGCGTCTGACCGTCGTCTCGCAGTACTCGCAACGAACCTGGGTTCTCCTCATTGGCCGTGCTTGCGTCATCGCCGCGGCACGTCAGGAGCAAGTCCCGGCTGCCCGGCATCGGGATGACCTGATGCGGGAAACACCCGACCTTTTCCGTACCTTCGGCCAACAGCCGCCGCCGGGGCACCAGACCGCCATCATGGTCCAAATCGTGAATGGTCACAGCCGCGGGACGGTTGTAGGCAAGCGCGAGGCGATTGCACCTGGCGTCCACCGACGCATGCAGCGGCCGGTACGGAAGCGCGACAGGTTCCGCCACGATCCGCATACCGGTATCGCCCAAGGACACCTGGACCAGGCAGTGACGGTCCCCCGGACTTGCGATGCCGCCATTGCTGCACGCGACGTAGGCCAACGGCCTGCCCGGATGAAAGCAGGCGTATTGGACGGTGAGCGGCATTTCCAGGCGGTCCTGTTCGATGAACCCGTCGCCACCCAGGCGGTAGCGGACAAGGCGGCGGCCAACGGATGCCAACAGAACCGGACCTGTTTCCAAGCCATGGCCGGCGAGACGCTCCTGTTCCATGCACGCTCCCCGATCAGTTCAGCTGGATGCCCGCATCCCGAATGACACGATCCCAGACGGCCGTTTCCTTGCGGACTATGTCGCGCAACTCGTCGGCATTCTTCAGCACGAGGTCTACGCCCTGTTCGTCGAAATGCCGGGCCAGACCGGGGTCGCGGAGCGCCTGCCGGGCCGCTTGGTACAGGCTGTCGATGACTTGCGCGGGCGTACGTGCCGGTGCGAACAGAGCATTCCAGGAACTGTAGGTGAATCCGGGCACGGTCTGGGAGATCTGGGGCAGGCCTTTCATGGGACTCGCATTGCTGGGTGCCGTGATGCCTAGCGCGCGGACAGACCCGCTTTTAATCATCGCCGTGAACGACGGCATGGTGCCGAAGATCGCCTGCACCCGGCCCGCCGCCAGGTCGGTCATGACCTGGCCGGCGCCCTTGTACGGGATGTGCGTGACCTCGATGCCGGCGGTCCGCGCGAACAGCTCCGTACCCAGGTGGGCGAGTCCGCCCACGCCGGCCGACGCAAAGTTCAATGCACCGGGATGGGCCTTGGCGTAGGCGATCAGCGCTTCCACCGACTCGATCTGCGTCTTCGCGCTTACCACCAGCACATGCGGCGCCGAGTCGACCATGGCGATAGGCGTCACCTCGGTCAGGATGTCCACACGATTCTTGCTGAGCAATGGCTGCGACGTAATGT
Organism: Bordetella sputigena; assembly: GCF_965137885.1. Classification (NCBI taxonomy): domain Bacteria; kingdom Pseudomonadati; phylum Pseudomonadota; class Betaproteobacteria; order Burkholderiales; family Alcaligenaceae; genus Bordetella; species Bordetella sputigena. The sequence goes on along the minus strand of NZ_CBCSCA010000011.1, from coordinate 117,458 downwards.
TGCCGGACGCGCAGAACAGGATCGTATAGCCATCGGGGGCGGACCGCGCCACGGTGTTCAGCGCCGGCACGCCCGCGCCGCCTCCCATGTTCTCGACGACGAAGGATTGATCCAGGGTGGCTCCCATCGCCTGGGCAAGCTCCCGTCCCAGCACATCCGTCGCCCCGCCCACGGCAAAGGGGATGATCATGCGGATGGGCCTGCCCGGATAGCGCTCCTGCGCAAGGGCGGCAAAGGGAATGATGGCGGCCGCGCCTAGCAGGCGACGCCGGCCATGGTTCACCAGGGTGCTCATCGCATCGTCTCCGGTCTGGTGTTATTTATCAGGCGTCGGATGATGATCAGCTCCTGGAGCAAACGCAATGCGTTACGGCTGGCGTAACATCACGCGCCGGAGACATACAAGACGCGGATGGAGAACCGTATGGCGAAACCCCACGCACCGGCGGAGCCGCCCAAGCCTGCGATCCTGAAAGGGCCCGCCGACATTGCCCCGGTCGCGGGCCAGGAGCACGTGCATGCCGTCGTCCGCGCCATGTCCCTGCTCAAGGCCTTCGACGGCGGTGATGAGGTGTTCCTCTCCCTGACCGAACTCGCCCGCCGCACGGGTATGCACAAGCCCACCGCGTTGCGCCTCGCCCGCACTTTGGCGCTGTCCCGATTCATGGTGCAGCGCGAAGACGGTGCGTGGCGGCTCGGCCCAGCCGCCGGTTGGATAGGCTCGCGCTACCAGGCGCAGTTCGACGTCGGCTCGGTCATCGAACCCATCCTGCGCAAGCTTTCATTGGAGACGGGCGAGAGCGCCTCGTTCTATGTGCACGAGGGCAATCTGCGCAGTTGCCTGATGCGCTGCGACGGCCCGAATGCGCGCCCCGACCATCCCCGGTCGGGAGAGCTTCTGCCCCTGGATCTTGGCGCCCCTGGACGGACCATCCTGGCCGCGCTGGGCGAGCCAGGCGATCTTTATGAACGCATCCGGCGCCAGGGCTATCACTGGGCCCGCGCCGAGCGCTCCACCGGGGCTGCCGCGGTGGCGGCGGCAGTGCGGGGCGCGCACGGCACGGTGCTCGGCGCCATCAGCACCTCCGGTCCGGTGGAGCGGTTGACGCCCGCCGTCCTGCGCAAACTGGCGCCCGCGACGGTGGACGCCGCCAAGCGGCTGGGCGTGGCCTTGGGCGCCGTTCCCGCCACCGCCCTGCGGGCGACATGGCATCCCTGATGTTACGCACCGCGTAACGCATTGCCGGCATGGGCCGGCGTGTTTTCCAATGCGGCCCTTCCTGCAGGGTTGCAGAGGTTATACGGAACGCCCATGACGACGACTCCACCGCGCCAGCAGCTCGGGCCCACGCCCAACGCCCGGCGCCATCTTCCTCCCCGGCTGCGCGCCATTCTTTCCCTGGGCGACCTTGAAGCGGCCGCGAAGCGGGTGCTGCCGCGGCCGATCTTCGGCTATCTGCAGGGCGGGGTCGAGGACAACGTCACCTTGCAAGCCAACGTCGCGGCCTTCCGGAAGTGGATGTTCCGCACCAACGTGCTGGTGGATGTGTCGGCACGGGAACAGGGGCGGACCTTGATGGGCCATTCATACCAGGCGCCGTTCGGAATCGCCCCCATGGGACTCTGCGCGATGTTTGCCTTCGACGGCGACGTCGCCATGGCGCGCGCGGCCGAAGCGGCAGGGATCCCTTATGTGCTGAGCGGCGCGTCGCTGACCCGCATGGAACGGGTCGCCCAGGCGGCGCCGACCTGCGGCTGGTTCCAGGCCTATATCCCGGGGGAGCGGGCGCATATCGAAGGCTTGCTCCAGCGCGTGGAAAAGGCCGGCTTCAAGACCTTGGTCATTACCGTCGATACGGCAACGCTGGCGAATCGCGAGAACAATGTGCGGGTGGGCTTCACCACGCCGTTGCGACCCGGGCTGCGGCTGGCCTGGGACGGCCTGCTTCGTCCGCGTTGGTTGCTGGGCACCCTGGGGCGCACGCTCGCCAGGCACGGCATGCCGCATTTCGAAAATGCCGGCGCGGAAAGGGGCGTACCCATCATCTCCCGCAGCGTGGTACGGCAGTTCGGCTTGCGCGATCACTTGAGCTGGGAACACCTGGCGCTGATACGCCGGCAATGGCGCGGCAAGCTGGTGGTAAAGGGGCTGATCTCCGCCACCGACGTCATGCGGGCGGAGCAGGCGGGCGCGGATGGCGTGATCCTGTCCAACCACGGTGGCCGCCAGCTCGACGGCACCGCGCCGCCGCTGCTGGTGCTTCCCGAAGCGGTCAAGGCCAAGGGCCGCATGGCCCTGATGCTGGATAGCGGCATCAGGCGCGGCACGGATGTCCTGAAGGCGCTGGCGCAGGGCGCGGACTACGTCTTCGTGGGACGGCCGATGGCCTATGCCGCCGCGGTGGGCGGCCAGGCAGGCGTGGCCCATGCCATCACCCTTTTGCGCGACGAAATCCATCGCGACATGGCTTTGCTGGGCGTTCGCAATCTCGACCAGCTCTGTGCGGATCACCTGCTTGCAACCTAGCTCGCTGCTTCCAGGCCATCGTTTTCAAAACTCACTAAACCGGAGACAAGTGATGAACTTTCATCCTCATCGCCGCAGCTTGTTCGCTGCAGCCATCGCCGCCCATCTGCTCGCGCATCCGCTGATCGGATGGGCCCAGAAAGCCGATTATCCCAACCACGCGGTCAGAGTGATCGTGCCCTTCGTGCCGGGCGGCAACGCCGACAGCAGCGCGCGCATTTTCGCCGAGGCGTACGGCAAGCAGCTGGGCCAGTCCTTCATCGTGGAGAACAAGGGCGGCGCGGGCGGGATGATAGGCGCGACCACGATGGTCCGCGCCGCGCCCGACGGCTACACCATCATGATCGGCACCACCGGCCCTATCGTGGCCAGCTGGCAACTGGCCGGCAAGGCGGCCAGCTACAGCCTGAAGGACATGAAGCCGGTGGCCTTGCTGACGCAGGTGCCCGGCGTGATCGTGACGAAGGCGGATTCGCCGCTGAAGTCCTACGCGGACCTGGTGGCCTATGCGAAGACCCATCCCGGCGCACTGAAGTTCGGCCATCCGGGCAATGGCACGGCCGGTCACGTCAACATCCTGCAGATGCAGAAGGCGCTGTCCCAGCAGTTCGTCATCGCGGCCTACCGGGGCGCGGGACCGGCGGTGCAGGATTTGTTGGGAGGCCAGCTGGACGCCGTGGCGACCGACCTGCCGTCGGCCTTGCAGCTGATCAAGGCGGGCCAGTTGCACGCCTTGGCTGTGGTTTTCCCACAGCGGGTGCCGTCCCTGCCCGACGTCGCCACCATGGCGGAACTGAAGCAGCCCGAAGTGGATATTGCGCCCTTCACGGCGACCATGGCGCCGAAGGATGTGCCGCCCGAGGTAATCGCGCGCCTGGTCGCCGCCAGCAATACCGCGCTGGACGATCCGGCGGTTCGCAAGCGCGTCGAAGATATCGGCGGCGTACCGGTCAAGATGAGCGGCGCGGAATTCGACACGTTCCTGGATCGCCAGGTCGAAACGTACCGCGCGCTTATCGCATCGGGACTGTTGACGGCGGATTGACCGTACTCGCAGCGGAGCGTACGGTCAACCGCGAAACAGGCGTCAGAACCGATACGCTCCGCGCAAGCTCAGCTCCTGATTCGTGAAATGCGAGGCCAGCTGCGCCTGGTACTCCATGCGGATCTCATACTTATCCTTGGCGTAAAGCTGCACCCCCGCTCCCAGGTTCAACATGCGATCCGGCAGCGAGGACTTCGAGGTGAACGTGATCCCATCTCCCTCGCCTTCCGAGAACGACACTTTGCTGCGCGAGCCGCTGTTATTCAGGAAGGTGCCGCCTACCGTCACGAACGGACGCACCCATCCATAACGACCCGCGTCGACCCGGGTGCCCACTTCGATCATCGGCGAGATCGCGAACGTCCATTGTTTGAGCGAACTGGTCTTCAGCGTCGCGCCATCGCCGCTCAGCGTGTAGCCGGGCATGTAGCTATGCAGCACGTCCAGATCCGCATACGGCCGCACGTACCAGTTGTCGGCCACCACCTCGTAGGCGGCGCGCAGCCGCATGCCGGCGGTCCAGACATCGTTGCGGGCTTCGGCTTTCCACATATCGTCGCCGATGATGAAGAGCGAATCGGAGTCATAGCTGCCATAGCCGGCGTGCAATGCGCCCGCCAGCAGCCACGGGCCGGTCTGGTGTTTCAGCGAGACAGAGACATCGCCGCCTTGGCCACGCACCGAGGTCATACGGTCGTTGGTGTGCATGGAGTTGGTGTTGTAGGCGCCCGTGATCCCGAAGAACCAGTCGGGGCGGATCTCCCACTGCCCGCCAAGGCGGTAGCTGATGCCGTTCTGCCAGAAGCCGTCGCCCGCCGAACTGCTGCTCTGGGTGGTGCGCGAGCCGGTGATCCGCGACCATACGCATTGCGTTTCACGCAGGGTGACACCGTCGCCGTCGAATACCGGGCAGCTCAACGCGGCGTTCAAGGACTTGCGGCCGGCCAGGGTCTGACGCGTGGCGACCTGGGCCAGATCCTCGGTGGCCGCCAGGCTGTTGAGCGTGTTGCTGTACTTCTCGGGCGAGTCGACATTCGCCATGGCGGCGAAGAAGCCGGCCATGCCGGGATTGCTGGCGTCCCAGGCGCCTTGCAGGCTGCCGACCAGCGAACGCTCCGTATCGGTGAGGTCGTCGGGCGCCTTGCCGGCGAAATCCGCCGAGGGCGAAATCGAGACGTTGTTGCCGCTTTGCGTCGCAGACCACGAAATCGGGCTGGCGGCGCTGGCCCCGGCCGTGGCCGCCTGCTTGGTCACCAGCGTATCCGCGGACAACACCTGGAAGCTGCCGGGCAGCAAGCCCTGCACGGCATGCGGCTGGATCCTCACGCCATCCACGATAACCTTGGAGCCCTTCAACAGATCGGCGTTGGGCGTACCCGGCGCGGCCAGGCTGTTGACGTCGACCAGCAGGGAGCCGCCCAGGTGCAGGTCCACCTTGTTGACCGTCGCCGTGGTGATGGTGTCCACCCCGCCCACGTCGAAATTCCCCGCGTTGTAGAACCAGCCCGCGCCATTGCTGACGTTGACCATGCCGCTGCCGCCGGACACGTAGGTGCCGCCGATCTCGTTGCGGAATTCGTTCCACTCCGTGGTATTGCCGCGCGCCAGGTTGATGTCGCCCACCACGGTGCCGTAGTTGCGCACGGACTCCTCGCCGAAAGTCGACACGATGGCATGGCCCGAAAGCGCGCTGACGTTAGAGCCGGCGCCTATGGTGATGACGTTGGACTTGCCGCCGTCGACGGCAATAGCCGCGCCGTCGCCGGAACCGCCCTGCAGCACGCCCGTGTAGTCGATGCTGATCTTGCCGCCGGCGCGGGTGGGATCGAGCGCGCCGGTGCTCTGCTGGAAACCGCTCTGGGCGAAGATGCCATACGAATCGGCGCCGTTGGTCTTGATGTCGCCGTTGAGCTTCACCCAGATTTCGCCGCCGGTTCCCTTGGAGGCGCTGCGCTGGTTCAGGCTGGTCGTCAGCGCGTTCAAGACATTGTTGACCGTGTCCTTGTCGTTGCCGAACAGCCGCGCGACGCCCTGCAGGTCTTCCGGCACCTTGTCGATGTTGTCCAGCAGCGTGCCGGAGCCGCCCGTCGCCTTGATGATGGCGGTCAGCGCCGAGGCGGTTTTCTCCAGCGCGGCGCGCGCGGTGGTGTCGGTCTTCAGCAGATCGCTGACCGTGCCGCCACCGCCGCCCAGCGATTGCGCGACGACGCCATGTGCCTTGGCGCCTTCCGTCTGTATGGTGGTGCTGCCTTCGATGGTGCGCACTTCGATGTAGCCGCCATCGCCGCTGGTGCCGCCGCTGTTGCCGAACACCGGCAGCGTATAGCCCTGCAGCACCGACGCGCCGCCATAGCCGCCACCGCCGCCGATGGACTGCGCATACACGGCGGTGGAATAGTCGCCGGCGGTGCGGATCGAAGCATTGTTGCCCAACTGCACCTTGACGACGCCGCCGTTGCCAGAGGAGCCTCCCTTGCCGCCGTAGGAGGCCGCATACTTGACGCCGCCGGGGCTGCCCGCGGCGTTCGAGATGCCGCCACCGCCGCCGACGGACTGCGCGAAGATGCCGAATGCGGCCAGGCCGGACGTCGTGGCCGAGCCGCTGTGGGTAACGGTTACCGCGCCGCCCCCGCCCGACATGCCGCCCGAACCGCCGAGCGTGAAGCTGCCTGATTTCGACGAAGGCTTCTTGCCGGCGTCTGTCGACGCCGCTGGAACCTTCTCGATGCCGACGGCCTTGAGCAACTCCTTCAGCGAGCCGGCCGAAGCGGCCTTTTCATCCGTGGCCTTGGGCGTGTCGGCGTTGGCGTCGCTCGGCGGCGGAGTCATCATGAACGCGCCACCGCCGCCGCCTATGCTTTGCGCGACGATCGCATGCGCCTCGGCGCCGCGGGTCTGGATGGTGCCGGTATTCTGCACCGTGACGGCGCCGCCGTTGGCGCCGCTGCCGCCGGCGCCGCCGGCCGTGAAGTTGATCACCAGGTTCTTGTTGTCGCTGCTGAGGGCGCCGACGCCGATGCCGCCGCCCCCGCCCACGGACTCGGCGAAGATGCCGTAGGAGGCCCCGCCGAAGGTCTGGATGGTGCCCAGGTTCTTGACGACGACGTCTCCGCCGACGTTACCGGAGCCGCCCTTGCCGCCCAGGGTACCGCCAAGATTCGTCTTGTTGGTGCCGGACGAGTACGCGACGCCGCCCTGCCCCCCGCCGCCGCCGATGGACTGTCCGAGTACGCCGTACGAGATGTCGCCGGTGGTCAGGATCTTGCCTTCGTTGGTCAGGTTGACCAGGCCGCCGCGATTGCCGCTACCGCCGTCACCGCCCATGGATAGGGTCAGCGAGACGTTCGGCCGTTTCACCGATCCCTTGGCTTGCTGGTCCAGGTACTCGTTGATCTTCTTGCCGGACGCCTGCATCTCCTTGTAGAACTCGGAGTTCTTGAAGGCATCGTTGAGCGACTTGTAGGTGTCGGTATCCTGGATGTCCTTGATGAGGGCATCGAGGTTTTCCTTGGTTTCGGCGTTCTTCTTGTCGCCCGCCCATTTCTGGTAGGCCTCCACGCCGATTGCTTTTTTCAGCGTGGCGTAGATTTCGCCTACCGTGTCCGGCGCGTCGTCGGGCGCGGCGAGATTGCCGCCGTTGCCGCCGCCACCGCCAATCGACTGCGCGAAAACGCCGTGCGATGCGTTGCCGTAGGTCTCGATCGCGCCGCCGTTGCCGACGTCGACCTGGCCGCCCGAGCCGCCGGCGCCGCCCTTGCCGCCGAACGACAGATTTACCGAGAACGTGCCGCTGGCCGCGGCCGAACCGCCGCCGCCCGTACCGCCACCGCCGCCTATGCTTTGCGCAAGCACGCCGTCGGCCTGCACGCCGCGTGTGCGTATCAGGCTGGTGGACGCCAGATCGGCCTTGACCAGACCGCCGTCGCCGCCATTCCCGCCCTTGCCGCCGATGGCGTCGACAATGGCCACCGAGTCGGCCAGCGGCAGCTTCTGCACGAGGCTGTCCAGCGTCTTGTCGAACGACAATCCCGACGACGCCGATGCATTGACCGCGCCGCCATTGCCGCCGCCACCACCCACGCTTTGCAGCAGGATGCCGGTGGCGCTCGTGCCGCGCGTCTCGATCGTGCCGCGGTTCTCGGCCGTCACCGTGCCGCCTTTGCCGCCACCCTTGCTGTTGGTGCCGCCTATGGTCTGGCCGAAGGTGATCGTTCTATAGAGACTAAGCGCGTCGGCCGCCGCGGAAGCGGCTCCGGCGTTGCCGCCGCCGCCGCCGATGCTCTGGACATGTATGCCGATGGCGCTGTCGCCGTGCGTGGAGACGGTGCCGTCGTTGTATGCGCGCGCTTCGCCGCCCGNGCCGCCGNNNCCGCCGCTGCCGCCTATGGTGTTCGTCACATTGAACGCCGTGGCGCCCGGCGCGGCGATGGCCAGGCCGTAGGCGTATGCGTTGCCGGCATTGCCGCCGCCACCGCCTATGCTTTGCGCCAGCACGCCCGTGGCGCCCACGCCCAGGGTTTCGATACCGGCATTGATGTTTTCGGCGCGGGCGAACGCCCCCTGCCCGCCGTCACCGCCGGAACCGCCGATGGCGTTGGTCAGGGTAATGGAAGGCAAGGGCTCGCCTGACGGCGTGACCGCGGGCAAGGCGACCGCGAACGCGCTGGCGCCGCCGCCCGTCCCGCCGCCACCGCCTATGCTGGACGCCTGCAGCGCGAAGGCGCCTTCGCCGCCGGTACGGATCGCGGAGTTATTGCGTATGGTGGCCTGGCCGCCGGAGCCGCCCTTTCCGCCCGACCCGCCGGTCGCGGACGAGGCCGACAGGCCGGGGCTGACCGAGCGCGAAGTCGCGTAGCCGCCGGTGCCACCGCCACCGCCTATAGATTGCGCCAGCACCGCCGTGGCGTGATCGCCCGAGGTCTCGATGCTGCCCATGAAGCTTTCGAAGGAGACCTCGCCGCCGTTGCCGCCGCCGCCACCCGCGCCGCCCAGCGCCACCGCCAGGAAGGCCGTGGAACTCGATGCCGCGCCGCCCGTACCGCCGCCGCCGCCCACGCTTTGCAATAGCGCGCCATAAGCGTAGTCGCCGGACGTGACCAACACGCCGCGATGCTCGGCTTTCACATTGCCGCCGACGCCACCCTGGCCGCCGGTCCCGCCGCTGGTGAAAGGCAGGATGCCGCTGTTGCCGCCCGAGCCGCCGCCTGTGCTGATGGCCGGCCGCGTCGCATAGAACGCGTCCAGCGCGCTGCCGCCGCCTATGCTCTGGGCCATGATGCCGGTCGCACCGGTGCCCGAGGTCCTGATGGTCCCGTAATTGGTGATGGAAACCAGGCGGCCCAGGCCCGCGCCGCCGCCGTCGCCGCCGGAGACGAAGGCGGCGCCGCCGCCGCTACCGCCCACGCCGCCCACGGACTGCGCCATGATGCCGAAACCATAGTCGCCGCGCGCGGTGATGGAACCGTAGTTCACGGCGGTAACGACGCCACCCGAGCCCCCTTTGCTGCCCGGCGTCCCCGAGGTGAAGGCGCCATTGGCGCCGTTACCGCCCGCGCCGCCCACGCTTTGCAGGATGACGGCGGCGGAATTGCTGCCGCTGGCGGAGATCGACCCCCAGTTGGTGAGCTCCACATTGCCGCCGGGTCCGGCATTGGAGGGATAGCCGCCGCTATTGATCGCCCTGCCGCCATTTCCGCCCAGCGAACTGGCGGATACCGCGGGCGCCAGCGAGCCGGTCACCCGGACATCCGCGCTGCCGTCGAAGAAAGCCGAAACCGCCCCGCCGGAGCCGCCGCGGTCGGTATCGACCCGATAGTCATACGTGCCATCGGAAGAAGGGGTGCCCCCTTTGCTGACGCCGGCCGCGCCGCCTTGCGAGAGTACCCTGATGGCCGGCAGCGCGCTGGTGCGGGCCGTGGCGTCGCCGGAAGCGGTGACGCGGGATCCTATCTTTACCGATACGGGTCCGCCGTCGCCGCCGCGGGCAATACCGCCTTCGCTTTCCGTCCATGACGTGTATCCGATCCCGCCCGTGCCGCCGATCGAGTAGACGTTGATCAGCGGCTTGGCTTGCGCGGAGGCGCCCAGCGTGCCTGAGATGTCGCCGCCCTGCGGCACGGACAGCCAGACCGAACCGCCGTAGCCGCCGGTCTTGCCGGGCAGATTGTGGAAGACGCCCTTGCTGTACACCGACCCGCCGGCCCCGCCGACCGAGCCGATCTCCAGCGCTGGTCCGCTCACCCCCTGGATGGGTCCAGGTTGAGTCCAGGATACGGAAGCCGCGTTCTGCCCGGGCGTGGCATTGGTCCAGCCGAAGGCCGTTTCCCCATCGCGGCCGTCGTCACCACGGCGGACCATGTTGACCGCCGGGTCCGCGCCCGCGGAGACGCCCGCCAGCATGCCGAGCGATGCCAATACTGCGGCGGCGCCGCGCTGTCGCGGCGCACGCCGGCTTTTGGTGGCGACCGGACGATTGGCTATCTCCTGCCGTCCTGCTTGACCCGAATTAGCGTTTTTCAATGCTCTTCCGTTTAATTTGGTAACAACTAAGGCAAGTTTATATTAATTCTTAAACAAACCTTAATACCGATGATCAAGCGGAAATACCGGGCCTAACTAGAGGTTTTGAGGAGAAGCGCCCGCTTCGCAGGGGATGGGCGTGAATAGCGGCGTAGAACGCCCCATGGGCCGTCACACGGCTGGCGGCGCGGGTGTCGCGGACGTGACGGATTCGTGGCGCGGACGCCACAACATTGTGGTGAAAATGTGCAGAGCCGCGGCTGCCTTACCTGGGCGGCGTTATCGCCCGCTCTTGGGAAAGAGCGCGATAAAGTCCAGCAGCTTCTCACCCAGCAGATTCACGTGGCCGCGCATGGCATTGGCGGCGGCGTCTTCGTTGCCGGTGGCGATGGCGCGCAGCACGTCGTCGTGCTCGGTCAGGGTGGCCGCGCGGCGGCTGGGCTTTTGGGTGACGAGACGGCGATAGGCGCCGATGCGATTGCGCAGGGCGCGCGTCTGTTCGGCGAGGAATTCGTTTTGCGAGGCCTCGTAAATGGTCTCGTGGAACCGGCGGTTTACTTCGTAGAAGTCCGCGACCCGGTCGGTCTTGGCCAATTCGATCAATTCATCATGCAGCGCGCTGAGCGTGGCGAGTTGCGACGCGGAAATCCGGCGCGCGGCCATGCGCGCGCATAAGGCTTCCAGCTCGGCCATGACCTGGAACATCTCGATCAGGCGCGACGCGGGTAGCTCGACGACCACGGCGGGCTGGCGCGGGCGTATCTGTATCAAGCCCGCGGAGGCCAGATGCCGCAGCGCCTCGCGCACCGGCGTGCGTGACACGCGGAAGCGGGCCGCGAGCTCGACCTCGTCGAGCCGCGCGCCCGGGGCGAGATGGCCGGAGAAGATCTCGCTTTCCAGTATTCGTTGAATGCGCACCGAGCGGCTGGCCGGCGCGTCCGCGCCGTTATCGGCCACCTGGGCCGCTTCCTGATCGGGGAGTGCTGCGTTCACTGACGTTCCTTGGCTTTCATAGGGGTGGCCGGCACCGAAACGCCATTGTAGCCCTTCTTGCATACAACAACCACGTCAATGTATGCACGGTTTCATGGCGTTCATGGGCCATGTTATGCACCGACCTGAAGCACCAAAACCCTCCTCTTTCCCTCTGCCGATAGGAAAAATTGGCATGGATGTTGCATTGCCATGGTTACGGTGGCCGCGCGACCCGTGCGCCGCCGCCGCTGAAATGGACAGCGCTGGCCCCAATCAATGTATGCAAGCCAGCATCTACACATACCAAGCGGACAGGAAGGACAGATGGAACTGGGCTTGAAAGGCAAATCGGCGCTGATCACCGGCGGCTCCAAGGGGATAGGCCTGGCTACGGCGCATAGCTTCGCCCGCGAGGGCGTCGCCACCCTGCATCTGGCCGCCCGCTCCGAAGAGGGACTGGCCGCGGCGCGCGCCGCGCTCACGGCAACCTATGACGTAATCGTCCATATCCATCCCATGGACTTGGCGGTGAATGAAAACGCCCTGGCGCTGGCCCGGCGCTGCGCCGACGTCGACATCCTGGTGAACAACGCCGCTGATTCGGCAGCGGGCCCGCTGCACAAGCTGTCGGACCAGATCTGGCGCGACAGCCTGGACATGAAGATCTTTTCCTACGTCACCCTGTCGCGCGAGCTCTATGCGCATATGAAGCGTCGCGGCGGCGGCGTCATCGTCAACGATATCGGCAACTCCGGCGAGAACCCGGATGCCGACTACATCGTCGGCACCACCGGCAACGCCGCGATGATGGCCTTCACCCGCGCGCTGGGCGGCCGCAGCCTGGACGACGGCATACGCGTCGTGGGGGTAAACCCCGGCCCCGTCGCCACCGACCGCATGGTCAAGCTCATGAAGCGGCGTGCCCTGGACTGGTACGACGACGAAAGCCGATGGGAAGAACTCTTCGACAAGTATCCGGGCAAGCGCCCGGCGTCGGCCGAAGAGGTCGGCGACCTGATCGTCTGGCTGGCGTCGGAACGCGCCGGCTACATCACCGGCACCATCGTGACCATAGACGGTGGCATCGCATCGCGCCGCTCCATCATCTAAGGAGCAAAGCCATGCGCGGCTTCGAGCTGAGAAACGCCTACTTCGATCGCCTGTGCAACACGCCGGGCCTGATGTGGCTGGGGCAGAACACCAACCATTTCGAGCCCCACCCGGCCGTGCTGCGGGCGGTGATGGACGCCCTGACGCACGGCGATTACCACGCCTACGCGCCGCCGGCGGGCTTCGAAACGCTGCGCCGGCTGATCGTTCAGGACGCGGGCGTGCCGGATGCCTGCGCCTTCGTCACCGACGGAGCCGTACAGGCCCTGTACAGCGTATGCCGCTACGTATGCCAGCCGGGCAAGGACTTCGTCACCACCGATCCCAGCTGGGCCTGGCCCATGCACTTCGCGCGGCAGGCCGGCTCGCGGGTCGTGGAGCTGCCCATCTACGACGCCAGCCAGCACTACAAGCTGACGCCCGCGCAGTTGCGCGCGGCGGTAGGCCCGGACACCGCCGCCATCTACCTGGTCGATCCCAACAACCCGCTGGGCACCTGCCATACCGAGGACGAGATCCGCGAGATCGCCGAAATCGCGCGCTCGGTCGACGCCTACCTGATCCACGACGCCACGTATTTCCATTTCGCCGACGCGCATACGCCGGCGTATCGCTTCTACCCCGACAAGACCATCATGACGTACAGCTTCTCGAAGTGGCTGGGGCTGGCGGGCATGCGGCTGGGAGCGATGATTTCCAACCCCGACATCATCGAGCAGCTTGCCGGCGCGCCACCCAACAACCTGGGCAGCAACGTGCTGTCGCAGCGCGCCGCGATCGCCGGCCTGGAAACCAAGGCCGAATGGTTTCCCGACGTGCAGCGCCGGCAACGGCGCAACCAGGCCGCCGTGGCGCAAGCCGCCGCCGCCGTCCCCGGCTTGCACCTGCCCGTCTATCCCTCGCAGGCCAACCTGGTGGTGATGGAGACGGTGGACGCCGGCATCCGGCCCGAAGCGCTGGTGGCCGCCTTCCAGACGCGGGGCGTCATGATCCGCCAGGGCACTTATCACACCAAGCGCTTCGGCGATCGCTTCGTCAAGATCAGCCTGACCGTGCCGGAAGCCTGGGCCGACCGCTTCTGCGAGCTCTTGCCCGAGATGGTCGAACAAGCCCGCCGCCAGCCCCACGCCACCGATCTTTTCTAGGACCCAGGCATGCCCACTATCACCACGCGCGACGGCTACAAGCTGCACTACGAAGAAGCAGGCAGCGGCACACCCATCCTGTTCGTCCACGAGTTCGGCGGCGACTGGCGCAGCTGGGAAGCGCAGATGCGCTATTTCTCGCGCCGCTATCGATGCATCACCTACAGCGCCCGCGGCTACGCGCCGTCGGACGTGCCGGCCTCCGTGGACAGCTATTCGCAGGAAATCGCCGTCAACGACATGGTGGACGTGATGGACGGCCTGGGCCTGGAAAAAGTCCATGCCGTCGGGCTGTCCATGGGCGGCTTCGCGGTGCTGCATTTCGGCCTGCGCCATCCCGAACGCGCCCTGTCGCTGGTGGTGGCCGGCGCCGGTTACGGCGCGGAAAAGCAATACGAAGACTACTTTCGCCAGGTGTCCTGCGATGTCGCCGAGAAATTCGAGCAACTGGGCTCCGCCGTATTCGCCGGGACCTATGCCGAGGCCGCCTCGCGCATCATTTTCCAGTTGAAGGATCCGCGCGGGTGGCAGGAATTTGCACGCCAGCTGGCCGAGCACGACGCCAAGGGATCCGCCAACACGATGCGCGGCGTGCAGGCGCGCCGGCCTTCGATCTACGACCTGGAGGCCGAGCTCAAGCGGATGACGCTGCCCACCCTGGTGGTCGTGGGCGATGAAGACGACCACTGCCTGCAGCCGGGCATCTTCATGAAGAAAACCATCCCGGCCAGCGGCCTGCTGGTCCTGCCCAAGGCCGGCCACACGCTGAATCTCGAAGAACCGGCCCTGTTCAATCAGTTCGTCGCCGACTTCCTCGCCACCGCCGAGCAAGGCAAGTGGCTGCCGCGCGACCCGCGTTCGGCGCCCGCGCAGATCATGAAGACGTCCTGACATGACGATCCGCATGCGACCGCCGTCCGCCTGGGTCGATCCGGAGCGCCTGATGAGCCGCCTGGACGCGCTGGCGCGCATCGGCGCTACCGCCGCGGGCGGCGTCAATCGCCAGGCCCTGTCGACCGAGGACGCGCGGGCGCAGTCCCTGATGGCGGAGTGGGGCGCGGCGCTGGGCCTGCTGCCCAGCCGCGACGCGGTGGGCAACTTCTTCCTGCGCTGGCCGGGCAGCGCGGCGGGACTGGCGCCGGTGCTGGCCGGATCCCATCTGGACAGCCAGCCCACCGGCGGCCGCTACGACGGCGTCTATGGCGTCGTGGCGGCGCTGGAAGCGGTGCAGGCGCTCCAGGCCTCTGGCCTGCGGCCGCGCCGCGCCATCGACGTCGTGGCATGGATGAACGAAGAGGGCTCGCGCTTCGCGCCCGGCATGATGGGCTCGGCCGTCTTCGCGGGACAGCGCACGCTGGAAGAAACCCGCGCGGTGCAAGACGCCAACGGGACTTCGGTCGGCGCGGCCCTGGACGCCGCGTCGGAAACACTGCGCCATCTGCCGCAACGCCCCTTGGGCGGCGCGGTGCATGCGTACATCGAAGCACATATCGAGCAAGGACCCGTCCTCGAGCGCGAAGGCCTGCCCATCGGCGTGGTCAGCGGCATCCAGGGCAAGCATACTTTCCGCGTCTGCGTGCGGGGCGAAGCCGCCCATGCCGGCACATCGACCCGCGCGGAACGCAAGGATGCGCTGCTGGCCGCCGCCGCGATGGTGCAGGCGCTGGCGGCAGCGCTGCACGACCGCCAGGACATCGTGAAGTTCACGGTGGGCCGCTTCGACGTCCAGCCCAGCGCGCCGTCGGTGGTGGCCAGCAAGGTCGTGTTCTCCATCGACCTGCGCCATCCCGACAGCGACGAACTGGCGCGCCTGTCGGCCCTGGTCGCGCCGACCTGCGAAGCGCACGCCGGCCCCTGCGCCGTGCAGGTGCGGCGCCTCTCGGCCGCGGACTCATTGGTATTCCCGGAAGCCATGCGCGCGCGCATCCGCGCGTCGGCCGACGCGCTGGCGCTGCCGCACCGGGACCTGATTTCGGCCGCGGGCCATGACGCGCGCTACCTGCACGCCATCTGCCCGTCGGCCATGATTTTCGTGCCGTGCCGCGACGGCATCACCCATAACGAAGCCGAGTACGCCGAGCCCGGGCACCTGCACGCCGGCGCCCGGGTGCTGGCCGACGTACTCGCGGACCTTGCGACAGAGGAAGCACCATGAACATCGCCATCCGATCTGCCCTGCAGGCGTCTTCGCTCGCGCCGGAAGGAGCCGCCGGGGCGCACGCGCAGACCGATCCGGCGCATCGGGCCGTCGCCCCGACCCGTACGGCGGCCGCGCGGCCCTTGCTGGCTTTGGCGGGGATATCCAAGACCTTCGGCGCTGTCCAGGCCCTGCACGGCCTGGAGGTCGACATCGCTCCAGGCGAGTTCGTAACCGTCGTGGGCCCCAGCGGCTGCGGCAAAAGCACACTCTTCAACATCGTCGCGGGACTGGAGGAGCCGAATGCCGGCGGCCGGATCGAGTTCCTGGGCAAGCCCGGCCGCGCGCGCGATCTGCTCGGCAAAGTGTCCTTCATGCCGCAGCGCGACCTGCTGCTGCCCTGGCGCAGCGTCATCGATAACGCCATCCTGGCGGTGGAGCTGGAAGGCGTGCGCCGCGGCGACGCCCGCCGCGCCGCGCTGGACATGCTGCCGGAATTCGGCCTGGCCGGCTTCGAAAAGCAGTATCCGCACGAACTGTCCGGCGGCATGCGCCAGCGCGTCGCGCTGATGCGCACCTTCATGTTCAAGCGCGACCTGATGCTGCTGGACGAGCCCTTCGGAGCGCTGGACGCGCTGACGCGCAGCATGATGCAGCGCTGGCTGCTGGACGTCTGGCAGAAGCACCGGCGCACCATCCTGTTCATCACGCACGACGTCGACGAGGCGCTGTTCCTGGGTGATCGCGTGCTGGTGATGACGGCACGGCCCGGCCGCGTGAAGCTGGAGCAGAAAGTCTCCCTGCCGCGCCCGCGCCTGCCCGACATCGTCACCTCGCCCGAGTTCATTGAACTCAAGCGCACCCTGCTGGCGGCCATCGAGGAAGAAAGCCTGAAGTCATTCACCGCGGCCGGAACGGCCCAGGGACAATCATGAGCGGCAGTCACGCTACCTCCGTCGGCGCATCGGTGCCATCGACGCCATCAGCGCCGTCCTGCCCCGCCGGCATGCCCGCCACCGAATGGGAAGCCCGCGTGGCGCTGGCCGCCTGCTACAGGCTGGTCGCCGCATTGAAGATCGATGACCTGATCTACAACCACATCAGCCTGCGGCTGCCGGGTCCGGACGACCGCTTCCTGATCAACCCCTACGGCATGCTGTTCGAAGAGATCACGGCATCCAGCCTGGTGCTGATCGATACGCAGGGCCGCAAGCTTCGCGATACGCCGCATGAGGTCAATGTGGCCGCCTTCGTGATCCATGGCGCCATCCACCAGGCCCGCCACGACGCGATGTGCGTGCTGCACACGCATTCGGATGCCAGCGTGGCGGTATCGGCCCAGCGCGACGGTCTGCTGCCCTTATCGCAGTTCGCCATGCGCTTCTACGGGCGCCAGGCCTTCCATGACTATGAAGGCGTGGCCATCGACCTGGACGAGCGGCAGCGGCTGGTGGCCCACCTGGGCGCGCATCCGGTCATGCTGATGCGCAATCATGGCCTGCTGACGCTGGGACGCACGCCCGGCGAGGCCTTCATGCTGCTGTACTACTTCGAACGCGCCGCGCGCATCCAGCTCGCCATGCAGGCCGCGGTGGCGGGCGGCGCCGGGCCCATCGTCATGCCGGACCCCGAGGTGTGCGAAAAGGCCGCGCGCCAGTTCTGGCACAACGAAGGCGACATCCTGGTCGCCGGCGAACGCGAGTGGCCCGCACTGATCCGGCAACTCGAGCGCACCGATCCCTCATACAAGCAATAGCCGTTCTTTTCTGATCCGGCCGGCATTCCGGCCACCGATGGAGGACCACCATGCTACAGACGCGCCCACTGCATGCGGGATTTGGAATCGAAGTGCTGGGACTGGACCTGTCCGCGCCGGACAGCGACGCCGCCGTGGACGAGCTGGTGGGGCTGGTGGACCGCCATTCCCTGATCCTGGTGCGCGGGCAGGCGCTGAGCAACCAGCGCCACGTCGACATCAGCCGCCGCTTCGGCGACCTGATGACCCACGTACTGAAGCAGTTCCTGACCACCGGACTGCCCGAGATCTATGTCCTGTCCAATGTGACCGAACAGGGCAAGCCCATCGGCAACCACAAGGAAGGCTGGAACTGGCATTCCGACCTTTCCTATGTGGCCGAACCCAGCATGGGTTCGCTGCTCTATGCGGTGGAGGTTCCGCCCGAGGGCGCGGACACGCTCTTCGCCAGCATGCATCTGGCCTACGAGGCGCTGCCCGCCGAAACGCAGGCGCGCATCCGCCACCTGACGGCCACCCATTCCTATGCTGGCTACTACGGCAAGGCCTTCGCCGACCGCGAGCCCTTGAGCGAGGAGCAGAAGGCGCGCACGCCCGACGTCGTGCATCCGGTGGTGCGCACGCACCCGGTGACAGGGCGCCTGTCCCTGTACGTCGGCCAGGACATCGTCAAGCAGATCAATGACCTGCCCGCCGACGAAGCCGAGACCTTGCTCGCGGAGCTCAACCGGCATGCCATCTCTGACGAATTCACGTATCGGCACAAGTGGCAGCAGGGCGACCTGATCATCTGGGACAACCGCTGCACCATGCATTGCGCTACGCCTTACGAAGACACCCGGTACCGACGCATCATGCACCGGACAACGGTCGCGGGCACGCGGCCTTTTTAAGTACAAGGGGATAGAACGATGAAGACCAAGCGCTTGTTTATCCTGCTGGCGTGGGCGGCCACATTCGGCCTGGCCGCGCCCGCCCTGGCCGCACCGGCCGCCAAGGAGCCGGTCAAGGCCACGCTGCGGCTGAAGTGGCTGCCGCAGACGCAGTTCGCCGGCTTCTACTATGCGGTCGCCAAGGGCTACTACAAGGAAGAAGGCATCGACCTGACCATCAATCCCGGCGGTCCGAACCTGCTGACGGAAAACCTGGTGGCCACCGGCGCCGATACCTTCGGCCTGTCCGGCGGCACCGACAGCGTCATGGCCGCGATCGACAAGGGCATGCCTATCGTCGCGGTGGGCGTAGCGCACCAGATCACGCCGTTCGTGTTCGTCACGAAAAAAGACGGGCCCAAGACACTGAAAGAGTTCGAAGGCAAGAAGGTCACCGCCTGGTTCACCGGCGCCCAGTACGTGCTGTTCGGGATGCTGGCCAACCAGGGCGTCGATCGCAGCAAAGTCGATATCCAGCCGCAGCAGGTCAGCGTGACGCCCTTCGTCAATGGGGACGTCGATGTGGTCACCGCCACCTGGTACAACGAGCTCTACACCATCCGCCAGCGCGTGGGCGAGCAGAACCTGCGCATGTTCAAGGCGGAAGACTACGGCATCACCTTTCCTCGCGACACGCTGATCGTGTCCACCAAAACGGCGCAGGAGCAGCCTGAACTCGTCAAGGCCTTCCTGCGGGCCTCTATCCGCGGCTGGCGCGAGGCCATGGCCCATCCCAAGGAAGCCGTCGACATCGTCATGAAGGTCGCGCCCACGCTGGACCGGGCACACCAGGAATTCATGCTGACCGAGGCCTACCGCCTGATGACGGCGGGCAATGCGAAGACCGAAGGCCTGTTCTGGATCGATCCCCCCGCGATGCAGAAAGCAGAGGAATTCCTGCTCACCAACAAGGTGATCAGCAAGCCGGTGGACGTCTCCAAGGCCTTCGACAGCCGCTTCCTGCAAGCCATCCCTGTCGCGGAGCGGCGACCATGAAAACGGGCCAGCCGCGTGCCGCCTCGGCGGCGGCCATGCTGCTGCGCGCCGCGGCCGGCATCGTTGCCGTCGGGCTGCTATGGGAGGCCGCCGTGCGCGCCGGTGGCATCAAGCCTTACTACCTGCCCAGCCTGTCGTCCATTCTGCAGGCCATCGCCGCCCTGCCCGAGACCTATGCCGCCAGCTTCCTGCGCACCTTGTGCGAAACCGTGCTGGGCTATGCCGCCGGCGCGGTCGTCGGAGTGGTCAATGGGGTGATCTTCCATCGTGTACGGCTGCTGCGCGAGCTGGTGTTCCCGCTTTTCATCATTTCGCAGACCATACCGGTGATCGCTTTCGGCGCGGTGGTCGTGCTGTGGTTCGGCAATACCATCCTGGCCAAGGCCTTGATCGCCTTCTACCTGACTTTCTTCCCCGTCACGGTGAACACCCTGCAGGGCCTGGAGGCCGTCGACAAGCGCCAGCTGGATCTGCTGCGCAGCTTCGGCGCCACGCCGTCGCAGTTGCTGCTGCGCCTGCAGCTGCCCGCGGCGCTGCCGCAGATTTTCGTCGCGCTGCGGCTGGCCTGCACACTGAGCCTGCTCGGCGCCATCGCGGGCGAATGGTTCGGCGACACCACGGGGCTGGGCGTACTGCTGCTGCAAGCCATGTACAACGAGCAGTTCGTCGCCCTATGGGCGGCCATCCTGATGGCCGGCCTGCTGGGCACGTCTTTCTATGGGCTGGTCGCCTGGGCCGAGCGCAAAGTGGTTTTCTGGAGGGCCGAGCTATGAGTATCAGACTACCCAGGCCCACGCGCGTGGCCCGGCGCGCGGCGCTGGGGCTGATCGGGTTGGCCGTGCTCTGGGAGCTATGCGCGCGCGCATTGAACCTGCCGGAATACGTGCTGCCCCGCTTCAGCCGCATTCTCGCCGCCGTCATGGACCAGCACGCCCTGTTGCTGAAGGCGGCGCGCATGACGGTGATGGAAGCGGTTTGCGGCTTCCTGCTCGGGGCCGCCGCGGGCATCCTGCTGGCCATCATCCTGACCATGCTTCCGCGCACCCGGAGCGTCGTGCTCCCCATGGCGACCGCGCTCAACTCGGTGCCGGTGGTGGCCTACGCGCCGCTCATCCTGCTCTGGTTCGGCATGGGACCGGAATCGAAGATCGTCATGGTGGCGCTGGCGGTGGGCTTCACGGTGTTCCTGCACGCCCTGGCCGGACTGGATCGCGTGGACCAGCGCGCCGTCGACCTGATGCGCAGCTTCGGCGCCGATCGCGCCGCGATCCTGTGGCGGCTGCGGCTGCCGGCCGCGATACCGCTGACCGCCGCCGGCATGCGCGTATCCACGGTGCGCGCCATGATCGTGGCCATCGTCACGGAGATGCTGGGCGCCACCGGCGGACTGGGATGGACCATATTCCAGGCCGTACTGCAGATCGACTTCGTCCAGGTGTGGTCGGCGATCTTCGTCGCCTCGGCGGCCAGCCTGCTGTTCTTCGGCATCGTCAATCTGCTCGAGAAACGCTACATCTTCTGGAAGTAGGCGCCACGGCATGACGACCAGTCGACCGACGCGCTTCCCGCGGCGCGGGCGGCTTACGGGTGCAGGCCGGCCATCAGCACATACTTGACCTCGACATACTCCTCGATGCCGTAATGGCTGCCTTCGCGGCCATAGCCCGAATGCTTGACGCCGCCGAACGGCACTGAAGCGGTGCCGACCGAGCCGGAATTCAGGATGACCATGCCGGCCTCGATGTCGCGCGACAGGCGGAAGGAGCGCGGCAGGTCGCGGGTGTAGACATAGGCGACCAATCCATACTCGGAACCGTTGGCGCGCGCGACGACCTCTTCTTCGGTCTTGAACCGGTAGAACGAAAACACCGGCCCGAAGATTTCCGTCCGCGCGATGCGCATGTCGTCGGTGAGCCCGGTAAGAATGGTGGGCTCGTAAAACAGCCCGCCCTTGGCGTGCGGCTTGCCGCCCAGCACGACCTTGGCGCCATGCCGCCTGGCGTCCTCGACCAGCCCCGCGACCTTGTCCAGGCCCGCCTGATTGATCAGCGGCCCGACGACGAATTCTTCCTGCAGGCCCTGGTCGACGCGTATCCGGGCGACCTTCTCGGCCACGGCGGCGACCAGGCGATCATGCACGGCGTCCTGCACGTAGATGCGGTTGGGCGATATGCAGACCTGGCCCGAATTGCGCAGCTTGGCGGCGACCAGTCCGGCTGCCGCCTCTTCGATGCCGGCATCGTCGAAGACGATGAAAGGCGCATTGCCGCCCAGCTCCAGGGTCATCTTCTTCAAGTCATGTCCCGATGCGGCGGCGAGCATCTTGCCTACGGCGGTGGATCCGGTGAAGGAGATCTTGCGGATCCGCGTATCGCCCGTGAACAGCTCACCGATCCGCGCGGGGTTGCCGGTGACCATCTCGAAGACGCCTTCGGGGATGCCGGCCTTGCGGGCGTACGCCAGCATTTTGTAGGCAGTGAGCGGCGTCAGTTCGGCGGGCTTGATGATCATGGTGCATCCCGCCGCCAGCGCGGTGGCGATCTTGCGCGCGATCATCATGAAGGGGAAGTTCCAGGGCGTGATCGCCGCGGCGGGGCCTGCCGGTTCCTTGAATACCAGGACCTGTGCGTTGGCCGCGTGCGACGGAATGGTGTCGCCGTACACGCGCTTGGCTTCTTCGGCATACCACTCGATAAAGCCCAGGCCGTAGTCGATCTCGCCCATGGCTTCGGAGATGCATTTGCCGTTCTCCTTGACCATGATTTCGGCGAACGCGCGCTTGTCATCCCGCATCAGCTCGAACCAGCGGCGCAGCAGGTCGCCGCGCTCCTTGGCGAGCTTGCGTGACCATGCGGGAAATGCCTGGCAAGTGCGGTCGATGGCGGCCTTGACCTCCGCGGCGGTCATCTCGGGCGCTTCGCCGACCACCGAACCGTCCGCGGGGTTGAATACCTGGATCATGGATAGTCCGTCCTTATGAAGTTGTGGAAATCCGCGGGCCTGGCGCTCTCGTGTCCGGCGCGCGCCCTGGCGGCGGCGCGACCCCGGGATCGTCATTGCCGCGGCACGGTTCCAAGATAGACTTTCCGGCAATACCGATCGATAGCACACAGCATTTAAGTCTTGCCTAAAACTATTGCCGTTGATATTGGCTGTGGACGCTGGCAAGCTGCCCGCATATCGTGAACAGGGGATGCACACCCGATGTCCAAACGCGCAGACCACTCCCACCTGACCCAATTGCGCCAGCAGATGGCCGCCCTGCTGGAACCGCTCGCGCCCAACGAGGGCTACAACCTGACGGTGCTGCCGGACGTACGGTTTCTGCGGTCGAACCGCCCGCTGAAATCGGTGCCGGTGCTATACGACCCAGGCATCGTGATCGTCTGCCAGGGCCGCAAGCGGGGCTTCTTCGGCGGCCAGACCTATGTGTATGACGCCCGCCAATGCCTGGTGGTCTCCGTACCCGTGCCCTTCACCATGGAAACGGATGCCACCGCACGGGAGCCGCTGCTGGCGATCTATATGCACCTGGATTTCAAGCTGGCCGCCGATCTGATGCTGGAAATCGACGAACTGGGCGGCTACATGCCCGGTGAGCCCAAGGGCATGATGTCCAGTCCCATGGATGCTCGATTGAGTACCGCCGTGCTGCGCTTTCTGGAATCGATGAGCCATCCGATGGAGGCCAGGATCCTCGGCCCGGCACTGGTGCGCGAAATCTATTTCCACATCCTGACCGGGGCCCAGGGGCCGTCCATGCGGGCGGCCCTGGCGATGCAAGGGCAGTTCGGCAAAGTGGCACGCGCGCTGCGGCGCATACACCCGTCATACCAGCAGGACCTGACGGTGGAGCAGCTGGCGCGGGAAGCCGGCATGAGCGTGGCCGCCTTCCACGTGCACTTCAAGGCGGTGACCAATACTTCGCCCATGCAGTACCTGAAGTCGACCCGGCTGCACCAGGCGCGGCTGCTGATGGTGCGCAACTCGGTGACGGCGGCGAAGGCCAGCGCGGAGGTCGGATACGAAAGTCCCTCGCAATTCAGCCGGGAGTTCAAGCGCGTCTTCGGCCGCACGCCGGTCGAGGAAGTCAACCGGATGAAGGCCGATTTCGCGGTGCCGCCGGCGTTCGCGGCATCCGCCTATGTGTCTTCGCACTGAAGACGCCGCCAAGTGGCCGGACCGGGCGGCTTAGTTCAGTCGCGCGCGGAGCTCTTGCGCCATCTGCTTGAGCGCCGTGCGCGTGACCCCGTCATCCGCCAGTGCGTTCAGCAGACCATAGTCGTGGATGGTGCCGTTGTAGCGCGTCACCGTCACTTCGTTGCCGGCGGCGTCCAGCTTGGCGCCATAGGCCTCGCCTTCATCGCGCAGCACGTCGAACTGCGCAACCTGGACCAGCGCGGGCGGCAGGCCTTGCAGGTCTTTCAGCGTAGCGCGCAAGGGCGAGGCGTATTTTTCGTTGCGCTGTGCCTCGTCGCGGGTATAGGCATCCCAGAACCAGCGCATCATGGAACGGCTCAGGAAATAGCCATTGGCGTATTCCTTGTACGACCCGGTATTGAAGTTGTGATCGGTGACGGGCCACAGCAAGCCCTGGAAGCGGATCGCCGGGCCCTGGCGATCTTTCGCCATCAGGCTCACCACCGCCGCCATGTTGCCGCCGACGCTGTTGCCGACCACGGCAAGGCGGCTACCGTCGACATTGATCTCCGCGCCGTGCTGCGCGACCCACTTGGTCGCTGCATAAGCCTGGTTGATGGCGACGGGATAATGAGCCTCCGGCGAGGGCGTGTAATTCACGAAGACGGCAACCGCGCCCGATTGGACGACCAGGTCGCGCACGAGCCGCTGGTGGGTCGGATAGTCGCCGAGAATCCAGCCGCCGCCATGGAAGAACATGAACACCGGCAACGTGCCGGTCGCGCCGGCGGGCCGCACGATCGTCAGAGGCACCGTCAAGCCGTCCTGCGTGATGGTCTTTCCCGAAACCTCGATGCCGGACAGGTCGACCTTCACGCTCTCCTGCGCGCCGACCAATACCGCGCGGGCCTTTTCGGGGGACAGGGTTTCGATGGCCGGTCCTTTGCTGGCATTCAGTACCTTCAGGAATCCGGAAACCTTGGTATTCGGATGCGGCTTGGCGTTGTCGGCGGGACCCGCGACGGCGGCGGCGGACAAGCTGGCAACGGCGCTGACGAGGAGCAGTTTCTTGAAGACGTTCATGGCGATTCTCCTGAATCAATGGTGATTACAAAAAATCTATCTATCACTAGATAGATAACTAGGCCTAAAAAAAGCTCCGCCCTGGGCGAAGCAGATACGCGAACGCGCATCTCGATAAATCGTCTGGACTTCGTACCGCCGAATACAGTTTTCTTCCTAGCCCTCCTGCCGGACCGCGGCGACCACGTCCTGCAACCGTGCCTTGGTGCCGAAAAGCCGGGCCGCCAGCACGCTGCCCTGGAAGGCCGCGTACAGGGCGCGGGCCGCGGAGTCGGCGTCGCCGCTGGTGCGCAGCGTGCCGTCTTTCCTGCCCTGGACCAGGACGCGCTCCAGCCAGGCCTCGTTCGCCTGGAAGAATCGCTGCACCGCCTGGCGGACGTTCTCCGGCAGCAAGGCAATGTCCGCCGCCAGCATCCCGCACAGGCAGATCCGGCCGCCGTCGTGCATCACCGTGCCGAACGCCTCCGCATACCGCTCCAACTGCCGTACGGCGGGCTGCTTGTCGTCGATGCCCCGGATCTCGCCGAGGATATCGGCGCTATAGGCGTCCACGGCTTCCAGTACCAGATCTTCCTTGGTGGGAAAGTAGTAATGGATGCTGGACGTCTTTACCCCTACCAGCGATGCCAGATCGCGATAGCTGAAACCGTTATAGCCCCGGGTCATCAGCAGCACCCTGGCATGATTCAACAGCTGTTCGCGGACGGTCGGTGTTTCCATGAGCTGCATTCTATCTATCAGAAGATAGATAAGGCAAGCGTTTTTTTGAGCCGTTGCATTTCCGCCTTTGCGTTACCGCGCTTGCCCATCATCCTCTGCGTATCAGCGCCTGGGCGTTCAGCCCGGCGCAGGCGTCGACCCCAAGCATCACCATGTTGCGGTCGACTTCGGCACGCAGCAGGGCGATGGCGTGCCGCACGCCGGCCTCGCCGGCCACCGCCGCCGCATAGTTGAACGGCCTGCCGACGAACGCCATGCGCGCACCCAGCGCCAGCGCCTTGAGCACATCCGAGCCCCTGCGGAAGCCGCCGTCGATCATGACGGGATAGCCAGAGCCCAGCGCGTCCACCACGCGCTCCAGCATCCGCATGGGCGAGGTCGCGCCGTCCAGTTGCCGACCGCCATGGTTGGACAGGATGACACCGTCGGCGCCGATCCGCCGGGCCATAAGCGCGTCATCGACGCTGAGTATGCCCTTGATGACCAATGGCCCCTGCCAGCGTCGGCGTATGGCCGCCATATGCTCCCAACTCAGGTTGTCGCGCGCCGAAAAATCGCGCAGCACGCTCGAGGACATGATCGGCGCGCCGCGGTGGGCGAAGGAGTTCTCGAAATGCGGCATGCCGTGCCGCGCCAGGGTCCGCAGGAAGGTGTTCACCACCCAGCGCGGCCGCACCATGCCGTCCCAGGCCAGGCGCAGGCTGGGCCGCAGCGGAGTGGAAAATCCGCTGCGCACATTGTTCTCGCGGTTGGCGGAAATGGGTATGTCCACGGTGACGACCAGAGTCCGGAAACCCGCGCGCCGCACGCGGTCGACCAAGGCGTCGATGCGCGCCTGGTCGCCCGGCAGGTAGGCCTGGAACCAGGTAGCCGGACACTCCCGTACGAGCTCTTCCATCGGGATCAAGGACGTCGCGCTCATGATCGCGGGAATGCCGGCATCGCGCGCCGCGCGGGCGAGCACCAGATCGCCACGGTAGGTGGATAGCGCGGCCAAGCCCATGGGCGCGATGCCGAACGGCGAGGCATACCGTTCGCCAAACACTTCCACCGATTGCGTACGCCGCGATACGTCGCGCAGCACGCGCGTCACGAAGACGTATTCGTCGAAGGCCGCCCGGTTGTCATCGCGCGATGCGTTGTCCTCCGCCGCGCCGGCGATATAGCCGAAAATCGGCCGCGGCAACCGCGCGCGGGCCGCCGCCTCGAAATCATGCAGGGACAGCATTCTGGAGAGGACGGCGGGCGGCTTGCGCTCCGGACCCGCGACGACAGGGGTGGCTGTTGGAGTAGCAGTCGATATGACCGCTTCATTCGTGCTGGACGTACGCATGGATCGCATGGCCGTGGAGCAATGGCGTGCTGCCACTGCAGGAAAGGATGTGCCCCTACTGTAGGCGCTGGCCCGGCTGTCGGAAAAGCGATATATATTGGACAAATTAATTCGCTTTTCTCGAACATACAGCCATGGCCCTTCCATCCGTCAAGCAACTGGAAGCCTTCTGGTGGGCAGCGCAGTGCGCCAACTTCGCCACCGCGGCCGAACGCATCCACCTGTCGATCTCCGCGTTGTCCAAACGGCTGACGGAACTGGAATCCGCTATCGGCCAGCCGCTGTTCGATCGCAGCGGGCAGAAGGCGGTATTGACGGACACGGGCCGCAGGCTGCTCCCGATGGCGCTGCAGGTGCTGGACGCGGCCGCGGCTTTCGAACGGCAGACGGCGGACGCCGACACCCTGCGGGGCCACTGCAGGTTCGGCGTGGGCGACCTGTCGGCCCTGACCTGGCTTCCGGCCTTGGTCGCGCTCGCGCGCCGCACGCATCCGGAGCTGGTCCTGGAGCCTTACGTCAATGTCGGGGGTGTATTGGAACAGCGCCTGGCGGACGGCGAACTCGACTTCGCCGTGATCGCCGGCCGCTCTTCACGCAGTGAACTGGTATCGCGGGCGATAGGCGATGCCCGCTTCGAATGGGTGGCGGCGCCGGCGTTGATCGCCGCGCCACGCAGCCGTGCGTCGCGGCCGGCGCAAGCCAAGCCGACCGTGCCCGAGCTGCTGCGCCATCATCCCCTGGTGACGCTGCCGGCGGATGCCGGTACCACGCGCCTGCTTGACGACTGGCTGCTCACGCACAAGGCGGGCGTTGAGCAAAGCATCGTGTGCAATAGCTGGGCGGCCGTAGCCGGAATGATAGGCGCCGGCGTGGGAGTGGGATTCCTGCCGGCTGGCTGGGCGGCACGCCTGAAGCTGCATCGCATTGGCGCCAGATCACCCCTGCGCCCGCTGCAGTACGCGTTTCAGTGGCGGCGCGGCGACAATCGCGGCCTGTTGGCCAACATGCGCGAAATGGTGGCTTCCACAATCGATTTCGCGCATGCCCCCTGCATAGGCAAGGGCTGAACGCCCCACTGCCCTACTGCCCTACTGCACGCGAACGGCGTCCCCGTAGCGCTCCAGCCATTCCCGCATCATGATGTCGTTCATCCCGTAAATCTTGCGGTGGTACACGGCTTCCCATTCCGGGCAGGCGTGCGGCTGGCGCGCCAACTGGATTTCCAGGGCGGCGCAGGCGGCCTCGCGGCAGGCATGCCCGCTGACGCGGCTCAGCGGGTTGACGGCGGCGGCCATGATCTCATCGACGAAATCCAGGCAACTGCCCACGAAGCGGCGGCTTTCCTCGTCGCTGGACGGATCCCGGTCGACCATGATGCGCACCAGCTTGGCCACGAGGGATTCGGGCACGCCGCGATAGCGCGCATAGGGCAGTATCCACACGGGGTGGTAATGGGTATTGCCCAGCAGATGGGTGTAGGCCTGGAAATGCGCCAACGCCATCTCGTGCGCCAGCGTGGCGCATTGATGCCAGGCCCCGTGACCCCATGCATGCAGCAGATTGCCCAGCAAGGAGTGACTGCAGGCCTTGCGCCGATAGAGCAAATACAAAAAACGATGCCGCCCGATTTCCTGCCGCACGCGGGTAAGCCGGTCGGAGCCCTGGATATCGTGCGAGGTATACAGGCGATGCAGGAATATCAGATCGCGCAGGGGCAGCGGCTCGGCCGGGGCCAGCGGGTTGCGGTGGCCGGCCTCGTGCAGCAGATGGATCGCGATCGTCAGGCCATTCAGTTCGTCCCACGTTCGGTAATGCACGCCGACCTTGATCGACGTGCCCGGGACCAGGGTGTGAATCCGGCAGATTTCGGCTTGCCGGTCACGCGCGGTCAGGCGGATGCCGCCGCGCCCCACGATGCGCTCATAGCGTCCGGCGTCGACCTGCGCCATCGTCAAATGCGACTCGCGAATGGCATAGATATCGACGTCGGCGGCGTCGCTTCCCAGCCCCTCGACGAAACCACCGCCGGCGAAGGCGGCATCCTTATCCGTAAGGTACGTATTTCCAAGCACGAAACTGCGCTCTAGCGCGAGCGAGCTCGCGAGCTGCAGCTGTTGTTCAGTGAACTTGCCCATAGCGTCTCCGACAGGTAAGGCGCGCGGAACGCGCGCCAATCGGTACCGAGGACAAGCTTGGAGGGTACGTGCGGCTCACGCACGTTGCAGCTTGCCTGCGGAAAACCTGCGGCAAGTTTGCAGAAACGTTACGGTATTGTTCCCGTTTCCCGGCAGAATCAGACCAAGCTAGACGTCGCCCAGGATGCTGTATGGGACCCGTTCACCCCTTATCGGCGGAGCCACCGTTGGCCTGCATGACCACGGCCGAACGCCGCGGCGATGTCAGGGCGTACAGCACGACCATCGTGACCGCATAAATCGGTACGCTGCGCATATTCCGGAACATCATTTCCGTCAGGCTGAAGGCCGTATAACTCAGGCAGAACAACAGGCCGACCTGCGCGCCGATATGCACGACCGGATCGGCATGGAATAGCCGTCGATAGAAAACCACCGCGGGCAACAGGTACAGCAGGAGCATGCCCAACAGGCCTATCGTGCCGTAGCCGGCCATCGCCGCGATCAAGTCGTTATGGGGCTCGCCGTAGTCGCTGGCCACCAGCGGCGTCACGATGCCGCGGTCACGCAACTCCGCGAGATTCGCACGGAAGTTGCGCGCGCCGCTGCCGATCACGGGATGATCCAGGAACATCAGCCACGACGCATGCCATAGCTGCATGCGGATGCCGACCGACGTGTCGCGGTCGGCGTTGTGCACATAGGATTCGACGTCCGATGCGACTTCTCGCATGCGGCTGTCATGCGTCTGCCACAGCGCGACCGTGGCGGCCGTCAGCACGACGGCGAGGCCGATCAGGAACAAGGCCTTGGCCCGGCGGGACCAGTGCGCGCGCGACAGCAACACCACCAGGCCGAATATCGGCAGCAGCATCCAGCTGCTGCGCGTCTGCGAAAGCCAGGTCGCGTACAAGGCCAGCACGGCGGCCAGGATCTTCAGGCCTTTTTCCAGGCGCGGCCAGCGGCTCAAGGTCCATGGCAGCATCAGCAGGCCGGCGAAGCCGAAGAACAGCGTCAAGTCGGCGAAGGCGACGGCGTTGTATCGGCCGCCGAAATCGCTGACCGCGCCCCGCCCCAGATCGGCGGTATGCATGATGACGATCAGCATGGCCGAACCGGCAAAGGCGCTGAACAACATGCTCCACTGCACCTGCTGCAGCCAGCGCGACGGCGCCCGCAACAGCAGCCAGCAGATGGGACAGGCCAGCGCGAACCGGAAGAATTTCTCGAACTCCGAGGAGCTCCATGCGCCGTCGACCAGGGCCATGGTCAACAGCACGGATGCCAGGGGCGCGCACAGGGCGATCGCGGCCGGCCATAAGGCGCCCCAGTCCGGCGTTTCCAGACCCCGCACCCTGTGGTGGACGATCGCGACGATGGCGAGCAAGCCTGTCACGTAGAGCAGCGTCGGCCCCGCCGTGGAACTGGTCAGCGCGCACGCGGGCACGAGAAGGGCAAGTATTGCCGCCAGGCGGGAATATAGCGAAGGCATTGAACTCAAATCACTGTACGGGGCAATACCGATCCATCGCCCCATACAAGGTTTGGGCTGCTTCGATAGTGCGGCGCAAGCTTCCACTTGCGGGAAAGACGGTCAAACGAACGGAAACCGGAAATCACGCCGCGTTCCACGGCGGCGCAACGGGGTTGCGACGATCGTCCTGCTGCAGGCGGCGAAAAGCCCACATCACGCTGCGCGGCGACAGCCAGTCCCGCCACAGACGGTCGCGCCAGCGCCCGCCGGGAATATAGGCCGGGTAAACAATGCGCGAGGTGGCCCAGGCCGGGCGCCACGCCCGCGTCCGCGTAGGACGGCCCGTGACCGACAGCGTGGGAACGCCCAGGTTGGATGCCAGATGCCCCAGCCCCGACTCATTGCCGATGAACCAGCCGGACGCGTGTATCAGGGAAGCGACTTCCGAAAGCGAAGAAAGTTCCGGGACCTTCAGGCCGGCGTCTCTCAAAAACATCCAATCGGCGCGCTCGTGAGGCGCAACCACGAAATTGGGTTCGTATCCGTCCTTCAGGAGACGCACGCCCAGAGCTTCGAAGTGATGCGGCGCCCAGCAGCGCAGCGCCTCGGTCGAAGTGGGATGCAGCACGATACGCGCGGGACAGGAACGGTGTTCCTGCCGGTTGAGCGGCTGCAAGGCGTTGTGCGTCGTGGCCCCCGGCATCGCGAGTTCGTCGCGGCAGAAATCGCGGATCTGGAACAGCTTGACGAAGCCCCGGCCGGTAACCACCACGTGAGCGTCGTAATAGAAATAGCGGTCGTGGCAGTCATGCAGGGTATAGGGCCAGCCTATGTGCATCTGACCCACGCAATCGAACGCCGCCAGGGTTTCCCGCGCGCGCGCTTGCGGCAGCGATGGGCGGACATCCATGGTCGGAAACCAGTCCTTCAGCGCATGGACGTAATCGCCGAAAACAGTGACCTGGCGACCGTGGAGAGCCAGGTTCTGTGCCAGGGTCATCATCAGGAGCGTATCGCCGAGCCGTGGGGCCATCAGCAGCGCGACGCGGCCGGCTCCGCGCAAGCCGCTCAGCGCTCGGGCCTTGTCGTACGGGGGCATGTCGCCGGAGGGTTTGGGCATAGTCCTACTATTCCAAAAGGAGCCGCGCTTCCATCATGAATGATTTTAGGAGTTTGCCTGGAAAACAGTAACTATCTGCGACAAATTAAATCGAATTTCGTTGCCACACTTTGACATAGAGAACATTACACGACGCGGCCGCACAATCCCGCTACGGTCCACCTAGTGGAAACCCGAAGTCCGGAGACCCGCGGTTTCGACCCCAATATATCTGTACGCTGAGGAAGTGTACCGCGAACGCAGCCGGCTTCCGGTAACGCCAGGGCCCACATACGTAACTTCCTACAAGCGTCCGGGACTTGTCCCTGCCCGCCGGCCGCCAGGGTTACGCCTGGCCCGATACGCCCAAGGCACGAGGCGCCACGCCGATATCGCGCCAGTTCGAAGGATGGCAGGTAAACAGCAGAATCTGGTGCCGGGTACCCGCATCGAACAGCGCGCGTTTCATCTGGCTGAGCCGGGCATCGTCGCTGTGCACCAGGGCGTCGTCCAGGATAATCAGGGTCGGCCGCCCCGCCGCGCGCAGAAGGTCGGCATAAGCCAGCCGGGCGATAACGCCCAATTGTTCCCGCGCCCCGAAGCTCAGCGAGTCGAAAAGACTACGTTCGGGGCCGCGCTGCCCCGCGCGGGTCAGCGGCCCCAGCATCAGGTCTTCATCGATATCGATGTGCGCCTGCGGATAGAGCAGATCGACGTAGTGCTGCAGCCCGCGGCGCAGGGGCGCCTGCAGGTGGCGGGTCAACATGTCGCGTTTGCTGCGCAGCAGCATGAGGAGATGATCGAGGGCGCGCGCCTGCTGCCCCAGCTCGGCGGCCTGACGTTGCGCCTGCGCCAGGTCTCTGGCGGTCTCGGCCATGCGTTCGTCCAGCCCTTGCGCGCCGGCGACCTGCAATTCCGCTTCGAGCCGGAATAGCGTATCGCGACGCTCGGCGTGGCGCTTTTCGTGCTGCTCGGCGCTGCGACGAAATCGTTCGATGTCCTGGCGCAGGATGTCGGGCCGCGACTGGGCGATCTGGCGCTCCAGGACCTGCGCCCGGTCCAGCGCCGCTCGCGCCTGGGTGCTTGCCAGGGCCAGTTCGCGTTCCGCCTCGGCCAGCCTGTCGTCGCGGTCCTGGGCGTCCAATTCGGCGCTGGCGGCATCGCATTCGCGTTGTGCGGCCTCGACACGAGCGCGGGCGTTCCCCTCGGCCAGTTGGGCCGCATGCCAGCCCTCCGTCGCCTGGCGAACGGCGGCTTCCGCGGCGGCGGCGGCCGCTTCCGCGTCCGCCACGGGGATTTCGCCGGCGGTATTTTCCGGGGACGGGGCCTGGGCTTGGGCCGCGTCGATCTCGGCGACACGCGCCCGCGCGTCCGCGGCTTCCGCGCGCAGCGCTTCGATGCCGCGCGGCGCCAGCCCCTTCAGCGTGGACTCGGCGTTACGCGTTTCGGCCAGGTGCGCCGCCCGCGCCCGCAGGCGCGACTCGGCCTCTTCCAGGCTGGCCACCCCGGCGCTATCCAGCAGATCCTGGCGCCGCGACAGCCCTTCCTGCTGCTCGCGGCGCAATACGGCCAGGTCCGCGCCGCCGGGGATGATCTCCAGCTCGCCTACGCCCGGTACCCGCAGCGTCGTTGGCGCAATCAATTGCCGTTCGCCGTCGCCGCGCAGCATTTCACCACCGGCCTCGATGCCGGCCTGCCCTTCCAGGCGATAGCGCAGCCTGGTCGCCACGCCGGCGCGGCGCAGTTCCAATTCGCGCAAGGCGATCTGCGCCTCGCGCAGACGCTGGACGATGGTTTCATCGATGCGCAGCGCGGCCGCCTGGCGCTGGTGTTCGATCAGGCGGGCCTGCTCCGCCTCCGCCTGCGCCAGCGCGCCGGAAGCCGCATCGCATCGGGCCTGCATGGCGGCGCGTTCGCGCTCGTGCTGCCGCCGCGCGTCCAGCAGGCGCGCGCGCTGCAGCTGCTGGCGGGCCTGGGCCAGCGCGGCCTCCGCCTTTTCCAGTTCGCCGCGCCACGGGGCCACCGACGCGGCGGCCTGCGCGTGAGCGTCGGTGGCCCGAGCCAGCGCTTCCCGCCTTGCGGCCAAGGCGCGCTGCCGCGCCGCATAGGCGTCCAGGCGATTGCCCGCCAATTCGGCCCGGCTTTCCCACCGTCCGGCCTGGGTTTGTTCCAGTGCGAGCGCGTCCTGCAGGGTCTGGATTTCCGCCAGCGCATCGACGGCGGCCTTTTCCTGTTGCCGAAATGCCGCCCACGGCTGGCTCGCCGCATCGTCCTGGTGCTCGCGGCGCAAGGCCGCCAGCCGATCGACCTTGTGGCGATATTCGGCGGCCTCGCGCTGCAACTCGGCCAATTGGGCTTCGAGCTCGTCGGCTCTTTCCAGCGCCGCGGCATAGGCCCCCTTGGGCTTGCCCGTGGAAGGCGTCAGCAAAGCGTCCCGCGCGCTCTGGACTTCGGCAATGATCTCGTCGCCCTGCGTGCTGGCGACTTCGCCGACGGACGCATCGAGCGCCGTTCGCAGATGGCCCGTCGCGTGCGCGACGGACTCGCGTATGTCCTGGCCGCTGCCCTGCTGTATCCACAGCAGTCCGGGAATGCCCCAGTGTTCCGCCTTGCTCGCGCCCTTGCCCGCGTGCTGGAATCCCATCAGCCCCGCCAGGGCCTCTTCCGCTTCCGCGCCGTCGAGTACGCGCGCACCGATCCGCAGCTCGCAGCGCTTGCGGCCCAGGAAGCGCTTCATCAGCCGGTACTCCTGGCCGTCATGCTCGAAGACGACGGTGACGGCGGGAGACGCCGACGGATCGTCCCAGGGGCGGAAATCTTCCGCCGCGCTGGAGCGGAAGCGTTCGAAGAATGCGGCCCGGATCGCCGCGACGACGGTGCTTTTGCCGGCCTCGTTCGGACCGGAGAACAGATTGATGCCGTCCTGCAGGCCGTCGATTTCGATCGCCTCGCGAAACTGCCTGAACTGCTCGATGCGGATGTGGGTCAGCTTCAAGGCGTACCCTTGGCCAGCGGCGGCGAGGCGATGTCGGTGGTGTCGGCCGCGGCCGTATTGCCCGCGGCCGTATCGGCCTGCGCCTCGTCCGTGCGGCCCCTGGCCGAGGACGGCGCCATATCGGCACGGCCCGCGCGACGGTCCAGAATCCCCGCCAACAGCGCCAGGGCGTCGCGGGCGACCTGGCTGTCAGGCCCATCCTGCTGGGCGCGCAAGTCGGCGATGACCTCGCCCAGGTAGCCATCGGCCCGCAGGCCTTCGATATCCTGCTCGGTAGGCAGCAGCGTAAGCGCAGACAGATCGGCCAGCAGCGCCCGCGTGGCGCCGCGCGCCTGCGCGATACCCGCCTGCAGGCGACGGTAGCCGTCCAGGTCCACCTGGCCCGCGCAGGATAGCTGCGCCACGTCCTTGGGCCCCAGGGATTGCAATTGGCGGATGGCGGCCTCCACATCGCTGGCCACCCGCATTTGCAAGGCTTCCATCCGCCAGCGAAAAGTCCCGGTGGGCAAGACGGTGACCGCGGGAACGGCGCCCGGGCCGTCCACTTCGACCACCAGGGCCTGTCCCGAACTATTGGCGCGGAATCGATCGGTTTCCGGCGTGCCGCTGTACCAGGTTCTATCGTCGATCTGGCGACAGCCATGCCAGTCGCCCAGCGCCAGATAATCCAGGCGCCCGCGCGCGGCCCGGCCGGCGCCTATCGGGTTGGGTGAATCGATCTCGTCGGCGAGGATGCCCTGCACGCTGCCATGCGCCATGCCGACGCGCACCAGGCCGGGCTCGGTGTCCGCGCCGTCGAACCATTCGGTCAAGTCGTTGTAGGTATTGCGCTGGGTCAGCGGCGCCGGCAGGATCACCACGCCTTGATCCTTGAGCACCAGCGGCCGCGGCACCAGGCAGACATGTACGTGGGGCGGAATGGCGTTCAACCGTTCAGCGCGCGTCCAGACGGATTCGCTGAGCGCGGCGTCGTGATTGCCGGGGATAAGCACCCACGGGCCGTCAAACCCGCTCAAGGCATTGAAAAGCCGATGCAGCGTACGGTCGGTGACGGTTTGCGCATCGAACACATCGCCGGCCACCAGCACCACATCGACATCATGCGCATGGGCCGCGTCCGCAAGGCGTTCGACCACCTGGAAGCGGGCGTCCGCGAGTATGGCGGCATCATCCGCATCGAACTGGCCGAACAGCTTGCCGATCTGCCAATCTGAGGTGTGAAGTAATCGAACCAAGGCGCGCTCGCGGGGAAACTGCCGGGAGTGTAGCAGCCGCCCCCCGGCGGGTACGCGCCGCCGGCAGCCCGTGAATCAGGCCTGGAAGGACGTCCGCCGCTCCAGCGACGTGGCCAGTTCCGCCGCGCATTTGCGCATGCGCAGCAGGTCCTCGCTGAACTGCCTGGCCGTCACGGGATACAGGTCGCCGGGGTTCAGCACCATTTCGCCGTCGATGACAGCGTCTTCGTCGAACGGTATTCCCTGGGCCTCGCAAGCCACGCGATGCGCCTCGATGGTGCGTTCGACGATGCTGGTGGTCACCCGGTCGCCAAACTGGATGAGCCGCCGGTATCGATTGTCGAAATCCGGGTAGTGCTCATCGCGATAGGCCAGATACTGCGCGCGCGCCGCCGCGAACCTGGATTCGCCCGTGTCGGTAAGCGGCTTGAAGATGCTGGCATTGGCCCCGCCCTCGATGCCGTTGGACAACATGCCGAACGGGTCGCGCGAGTTGTTCATTGCGGTAGCCACATGCCGCATAAGGCAATCCCTGTCGGTGCTGGCCGGCGAGCGCAGGCCCAGGCCGGCCTCATCCTGCTGCTCCCGATAGGCCCTGGATCTGATCAGATAGAACAGGTTGCGATAGGTGAGCTTGTCACCCGTGAAGTCGACCGCGGTGGTTGAGCGTTTCAGCGCACGGTGGACGATCTCCGCTTCCACGCCGGCCATGACCGCAACGTTCGTCCGATCATCAGCGGGCGGCGGCACGTAGGGTTTCCTGCCCACGGCGGTCGGCGTACCGCCGGCATCCGCGGCATTGCTACGACCCAGCGCGGCAAAGGCGTTATGAACGACGTGATACCCACGCTTCAGCCCACGTCCCGTCTGGTTCACGCCGGCGTATACCGTATCGCAAGCGATACCCAGCGCATCGAGCAGGCGTGCCAGCATGCGTCGGATCGGGACCGCGCCGGTGGACGCCGGCGCCGTGGCGGGGGCGTCTCGCACTACGGCGCGTTCCGGCAGCGCGCCCCCGGCTTGCCTGTAGTCGGCCATGGAGAACAGGTCGGCCGGCGCCGAGTGCGGCCGCGACGCCACGCTACGCGCCCGGTTCGCCAATACGGCCGCGCCGGCCGCCGCCAGGGGCTGGGCCGGGGGCGTCCGGCGCGCGTCGGCGCGACTATGCTGGTGCTTCCCGTCCACCAGCTTGCGGCCTTCGCCGCCGCGCTGGACCGGCGCGAAGCGCCGCCGCGACGCTTTTCGCTGCCCTGGTTGGGATGAATAGGGCGCGGCAGGTTGGGCGATCGTGGAATAAACGCCGAGTAGGCCTTGATTGGCGTTGCTGCTTATATTGCTTGCGTGCGTCATGGTTGCCCCGCTGTGTAACTGTAGGGAAGGTCGGTTTATCAGGCGCCCGCGGCGGCCATCGGCGCGCTACCGGCGGGCACTGCCTTGTCGCGCCGCGCGGCGGCCGCCGCGGCAAGGGGAGCGGTAGACAAATCGCCCGACACCTGAACGCTCGCCGGCAGCACACGGGCCGCGGGCGGCACTATCAGGCTCGTCACCCGACCGCCGGTTTCGTTGACCCGGGCGGCAAAAGTCAGGTGGACTTCCATATCGGGACGCACAGTTTCCAGGCAGGCGACGACATCCAGCCGATAGCCGCCCTGCGCCATTTCGCTCACATCGAAATGGATATGCCGCACCCCTTCCGGTTCAGGTATCCGCGACCAGCGCCAGGTTTCCGGCATGTCCTGGGCGCTTTGCACGAAATCCGCGATGCCTTGCGACAGCGCCGACATCAGGCGCGTCAAGGCGACGTCCGCCCCGCTGCCGAAACCGGCCAATGTCGCCAACGCGCCGTCCAGGGATGGTGCGGGTTGCCGGTGCAATTCACTGCCGACCGCCACCGTGCGCGCGTCGGCCACCGCGGCCAGTGCGCCACCGCCTGTTCCGACGGAGATTTCGCCACGGCGATACGCCGCCTCATGAAAATGCTTGTCCACCTCGATCGGGCGGGAGCCTCCTTGGAGTCGCGCTGTCGCGGTGTGCAGCCCCGACCGCGCCGGCAAGGCCATGCGCATCCCCAGCGCCGCCAGCAGACGCGCGCGATGGATCGAACCGCACAATGGCATGGCCATGCCCAACGCCGGCTCATATCGAAGCCCGAAGAACGGCGCGATTTCGGCCAGGCACCGCGGGTTCCAGTACGGGTCGCCGCCGGCAGCCGAAAACCCGGCGCCAGGATCGTCCGCGCGTATGCCGAAATGGTGGCCCAGGCTGCGCAGGACCGATATCGCCGTATCGACGCTCGTCGCAGCGAAGGACCCCGCATCCTGCCGCCCCGCTGCTGGCTGGGGCGCGGCCTGGCGGACATGTTGCAGTGCCCCGAGCAAGCCGCCGACATGGCGACGGGTTTCCATCCATTGCACCGGGGTGGCGCCATCATCGCGGTACAGCATCATCCCGATTTCGGGGTTCAAGGACCACGACGCATATGCGGAAAAGTCCGCCGGGCCGTCGTTAAGGGCCGCCTTCATGTCACGGCGCGCCATGTCGGCCAGCGCGACCGATGCGATGGCGCTCGCGAACGAGCGCGGCGCCAGCATAGGGCCGCGCAGCAAGTCCGACAGCTGTCCCAAACGGACGCCGATGGCCTCATCGGCCAGCGCCAGGCGACGCCGGGTTTCCATTGCCATCGCATCGGGGTCCAGCGACAGACCGGCGGCAACCTGCGGGTCTTCGCTGCGTTTCAGGTTGGCGAAGGTGGCGGCGTCGAGCGCGCGCAGGGTGGACAGGCCCATCGCGGCGCCGGGCTCGCCGGGCATGCGCAGGCTGCGCGCGGCCCGCAGTATGGTGGCATCCACACCGGCATCCTGCCGCCAATCCGGCGCGGCGGCGGTACGCAGGGCGAACCGCTCGCAACCCGCCAGCGCGTCGCTCAGCGTCAGCAGCGCGTGGGACGTGGCAATCCGCCTGTCCTGCTGGATGGACGTTTCCAGCGCCGACCTGGCGAGCTCGACGGCGTCGCGCAACTCGTGCAGCCGGGCCGTGCAGGCCTGTTGCAGCAGCCTGGCCAGATGCGCGTGTTCGTCACCGGTCCATAGATCGAGATGCGCGTGCATGGCCAGCAGCCGGTCCGTATCCAGGCGCTGCAGAAAGGCCGCGGCGGTGCCTGGCGGCATCATCATGACGGCGCGCGCGAAATGCCGTTCCGTGGCTATCGCGAGCTGCGCCTGCTCGTCCACCGTGTCGCGATAGTCCGGGTCCAGGTAGACCCAGCCCAGCGAGGCCAGCAGGTCGCGGATATCGTGCCATTCCCGGTTCGCGACCTCGGCCGTGCGCACGCCTGGCCGCGCGGCATTTTCCAGCCGATGGATGGTTTCGGCGATCTTGCGTTCTATGGTGGCCACGACGTGCGTGCGCACGGCTTCCTGTACCAGGCCGGTATCCAGATGGTCCAGGTGATCCTCGGCCGGCACATCGCGCAGCGTGTCATGGATCGCCATTTCCAGCAGGTACCGCGCCATGCGCGCATGCGGCGGTACGTTGGGCGCCAGCACAGTGGACAGCACGCGCGTCGAAGCATGGGACAAGGATTCCAGGCCGGCCTGCATGTGCTCGATGGGCGGCAGGCGTTCGTTACTTGCGGCCTCCCGCACGCCATGGTCCAGCGAAAACCACGCCTTGGCGATCATGCGCGGGTCCGGCTGCGGCTGGCTCAGCGAGCCTGCCAGCATGCCGAGCGACGCCCCGACGTTGTCGCGCGCCAGCGCCTTCAGGCAGGCGCGTTTCAGGACTTCGATGATGCCCTGGCCGTCCTGGCGATTGGTTTCGTTCATCGCGGCGAACAGCGAAGCGGCCCCCGCCAGCTCGTTCAAGCGATTGAAGATCACCAGCACGTCTTCGCGCGGGGCCCTGTTGACGTACGCGTCGACGAAGGGCTGGGCGATACGCTCCAGCGAAGCGCCCAGCTTCTGGGTCACCACGATGCCCATGAGAAGATGCAAGGCGTCCTTGGGCAGCGGCAGGTTCTTATCGGCCCCCGCCGCCAGCATGTCCAGCAGGGTGCGGATCACCCTGCTCATCTTGTGGGCTTTATGGTGCGTGTCGGAACCCGCCTTGCGCGGTGCGCTCTGGTCCGGCACGCCGCGGTAAGACAGGATCATGCTGTCCAGGGCCGCCTGCATGACCATGCCGAGGCGCTTGCGGGTGCCGGCGCGCTTCTGGTTGGGGCGCGCCGTGAAGTCCGCACTGCGTGGACGGTCCTGGGTAAGTTCGCTAGGGATCGTTACTGCAACGAGGGATCCGTGGATGGCAGCCATCGCTTGTCTACCTGTATGTGATCAACGCCACAGTGGGCGATAGGAAATATGGGGAGAGCGGCCAATGCCGCGGCCGGGGTATACCGGCATGTCCGGGTGGGATGCGGCGGCCATAGGCAAGCACAGGACACCGCTTGAAACTTGTTGCCGATTGTTCAGGCCGTAACCTTCAAAAGGCAAATCTTTTGGATTAGGATTTTTGTTGAACCGGATCGACCCCAAGGAAGCCATCTTGAACGATCATGCAAACGCCACCATCGCCGTCCGCAAAAACGAAAGCCCCGCCGGCGCTTATCCGCGTCCGGAGCACGACCGGTCTTCGTTATCCCGCGAGTCCCTGAAAAGGGCTTTCCTGGATCATCTGCTGTATACCCAGGGCAAATCGCTGGATATCGCGTCGAAGAACGACTTGTATCAGTCGCTTGCACATACCGTGCGCGATCGCCTGGTGCCGTCATGGTTCGATACTGCCGCTACTTATCAGAAACGCAACGCCCGTACAGTGGCGTATCTGTCGGCGGAGTTCCTCATGGGTCCCTATTTAGGGAACAATCTGCTCAGCCTGGGCGTTTCCCATGAGATCCGGCTGGCGATGAGCGAGCTGGGGCTCGACCTGGACGAATTGCTACGGCAGGAAGAAGAACCCGGCCTGGGCAACGGCGGCCTGGGCCGCCTGGCGGCGTGTTTCATCGAATCGCTGGCCACGCTGGAGGTGCCCGCCATCGGCTATGGCATCCGCTATGAATACGGCATCTTCTACCAGACCATCATGGACGGCTGGCAGGTCGAAAACACCGACGCCTGGCTGCGCTATGGCAATCCGTGGGAAATCCAGCACGCGGAATGGGCGGTACAGGTCAAGCTGGGCGGACACACCGAGCAATACACGGACGACAGCGGACGTTTCCGCGTGCGCTGGGTCCCCGAGAAGACCGTCGCCGGCGTGCCCTTCGATACACCCATCCCGGGCTATCGCGTCGGCACGACGAATACCTTGCGACTGTGGCGCGCCGAAGCCACGGAATCCTTCGACTTCCATGTCTTCAACCGCGGCGATTATCTGGGCGCGGTCAGCAAGAAGGTCACGTCGGAAAACCTCAGCAAAGTCCTCTACCCCAACGACGAAAGCCGGCAAGGCAAGGAATTGCGGCTGGAGCAGCAGTATTTCTTCGTCTCGTGCTCGCTGCAGGACATGCTGCGGTTGCAGCAACAGCGCGGCCAGGCAATCACGTCCTTCCACAAGTCGTTTGCCATCCAGTTGAACGACACGCACCCCGCCATCGGCGTGGCCGAACTGATGCGCCTGCTGGTGGACGAGCATCTGGTGCCCTGGGAGCGCGCCTGGGACATTACCCGCCAGACCTTCGCCTATACCAACCACACTTTGCTGCCGGAAGCCTTGGAGCGGTGGCCGCTGGAGCTGTTCCGCCGGGTGCTGCCCCGCCATCTCGAAATCATCTATGAGATCAATGCCCGCTTTCTGAACGAAGCGCGCATCCATTTCTTCGGCGACGAGACGCGCATCGCGCGCCTGTCATTGATCGACGAGTCCGGCGAGCGCTACGTGCGCATGGCGCACCTGGCCTGCGTAGGCAGCCATGCCATCAACGGCGTGGCCAATCTGCATTCCGAGTTGCTGAAACGGGATCTGCTGAAAGACTTCTACGCCATGTGGCCGGAGAAATTCCAGAGCATGACCAACGGCGTCACGCCGCGGCGTTGGGTCGCGTTGAGCAATCCGCGCCTGACCAAGCTGGTCACGCGCTGCATCGGCGACGAATGGATCAAGGACTGGTCGCTGATTTCGAATATCGAACCCTATGCCGATGATCCGTCCTTCGGCGGCGAGTGGCGGGCCATCAAGCGCGCCAACAAGGTCGACCTGGCGGCGGTGATCCTGCGCAAGACCGGCATACGCGTCGATCCGGACTCGATGTTCGACGTGCAGGTCAAGCGGATACACGAATATAAAAGGCAGCACCTTTCGGCGCTGCATATCGCGGCGCTTTACCATCGGCTGAAGTCGCAGCGCAATCTGGACATCGTGCCGCGCACCTTCATTTTCGGCGGCAAGGCGGCGCCCGGCTACGCGCGCGCCAAACTGATGATCAAGCTGATCACGGCGATCGGCGACGTGATCAACAACGACCCCGACGTGCGCGACCGCCTGAAAGTGGTCTTCCTGCCGAACTACAGCGTGACGCTGGGCCAGTGGGTGTATCCGGCCGCGGAATTGTCGGAACAGATCTCCCTGGCCGGCAAGGAGGCCTCCGGCACCGGCAACATGAAGTTCGCCATGAACGGCGCGCTGACCATCGGCACCATGGACGGGGCCAATATCGAAATCCGCGAGGAAGTCGGGGAAGACCAGTTCTTTCTGTTCGGCCTGACGGCGGAAGAGGTCTACGCCCTGCGGCGCGAAGGCTATAGGCCGCAGGAGCACCTGGCGCGGGATCCCGAGCTGGCATCGGTGCTGGACCTGATCCGATCGGGCTTTTTCTCGCGCGGCGACAGCGAGCTGTTCGCGCCCCTGCTGGACGACCTCCTCCATCACGACCCGTATATGCTGCTGGCGGACTACAGCTCCTATGCCGCCTGCCAGACCCGCGTGGACGACGCCTATCGGGATACCCAAGGCTGGACCCGGATGTCGGTGCTGAATACCGCCCGCACCGGCAAGTTCTCCTCGGACCGCGCCATCCGCGAGTACTGCGAGCGCATCTGGAAGGCGCACGCCGTGCCGGTGGAAAAGATGTACGCGCGCTGAGTTGCAATCGGTAGGCGAATGTCGCCGTTGTATGAATTGTTGTGGCGAATAATGGTTTCGTTGTGGGCGGCAGAGCAGCCGCGCCGCTCCAAATCCAAAGCGGGCCGGGCCCGCGCTCTTCATACAACGCTGGGAGAAAAAGCAATGAACCGTCGAAAATTCGTCACTCTGCCGGCCGCCCTGATGCTGGCCTCGGCGCTGGCCGCCTGCAGCGCCACCGGCCCCAAATCCTCGGCTTCGCCGACCAGCAAACGCCAGGAAATCAATAGCGGCGTCGATGCCACCCTGAGCCGGCTTTACAGCACCGTGAAGGGTTCGCGCGAAATGGCCAACAACGCCAAGGGCATCCTGGTCTTCCCGAGCGTGCTGCAAGCCGGCTTCGTCGTGGGCGCCCAGTATGGCGAAGGCGCGCTGCGCGTGGGCAACGCGACCAATGGCTACTACAGCATGACGTCCGGTTCGATCGGCTGGCAGGCTGGCGCGCAATCGCGCGCGGTCGTGATCATGTTCATGACCCAGGAAGAACTGAACAAGTTCCGCGATAGCAACGGCTGGAGCGCGGGCGCGGATGCATCCGTGGCGGTTGCCAAGATCGGCGCGAACGGCGCGGTGGACACCAATACGGCCAAGCAGGCCGTGGTGGCGTTCTTCCTGACGAACGCGGGCCTGATGGCGGATCTGTCCATCCAGGGCACGAAGGTGACGAAGCTGGACCTGTAATGCGCGAGCGATAGCAGCAAGCGGGACAGGAAAGCGAAGCAGGAAAGCGGCGGCCGTCGGGCAGCACGACCCGGTTCAAACCGGGATGCGTTGCACCACGGTCGCCGGTTCGTTCCAGGTGTCGGCGGGATCCACGCAATCGAAATGGATGGCGCTTTCGTCCGAAGCGCCGCGCTTGCGGCGTGGACCGGGGGCGCTCTCGAAAGCCGACGCCATTTCGCTGGCGGCGCAGGGCGGCGCCTGGGCATGCGCGGCGTGATCGCCGATTGAATACGTCGTATAGGAATCCACGAATCGGGCGGCCGCGATGGTCGTCATTGGACGTTCTCCTTTTGCCATCGGAATGGCGAAAGGGCGAAAGCCTAGGTAGGGTTCCCGGCGGGCGGGTCGGGTGCGCCGATTATCAGACGTATTAACCGGCAGTACGCCGGGACGCTTGTAGGCTGCGGTCGCCGCCGGACAGGCCGCCGGCCGCAGATCCCACGGTCGCATGGCCGCATGGCCGCATGGCCGAATGGCGGCGGCGGCGGCGTGACGGCACAGGTTGAGCCGCTCAGCGGCTCAACGACTCAACGCCTCAGCAGCGCGCCAG
Source organism: Bordetella sputigena (assembly GCF_965137885.1). Lineage (NCBI taxonomy): Bacteria > Pseudomonadati > Pseudomonadota > Betaproteobacteria > Burkholderiales > Alcaligenaceae > Bordetella > Bordetella sputigena. Next base: position 73,716 of record NZ_CBCSCA010000011.1, on the reverse strand, counting down.
TGCGTCCAGCGCCTCCTGCGTCATCGTCAAGCCACGGCTGGCCATCGCGCAGGTCGCGCGCAGCGCGGCGCGCAGCTCGCTTTCCTGCACTACCGCCGGCGTATCACCTGGCGACAGGATGTTGTTGACCGCGGAGTCGGGACGATCGAATCCGGCCACCAGACGCAAGGCTGGTATGCCATGGGCAGCGAAGTTGGCATGATCCGAGTTCGACATGAAGGGCAGATAGGTCGACACCGGCACGCCCGCGTCGGCGCCGGCGTCGGCGACGAACGGGGCCAGGGCGGGAAACTCGCTGATCAAGGCGGTGAGATGCGCATCGCCGCCGACGGTATCCAGATTGATATTGAGCTTGAGCGATTGCCGCTCGGCGGGGTCCATGGCCGCCAGATACTGTTTCGAGCCCGCCAGCGCCCATTCCTCCGCGGTGAACAGGCAGACGCGCAGGCCATGGCTGTGCGCCGAAACGCAGGGCGCCAGCGCGCGCGCGGCGGCCAGCGCCACTGCCACGCCGGACGCGTTATCCAGGGCGCTGGTCGCCAGGTCATGGCCGTCCATATGCGCGCTGATGACGATATAGCTGCCGGTGCCGCCCGGGATGTCCAGGATGGCGAGATCCGCCATCGCACCCTCGTCTTCCTGGCCTTCGATGTGCAGGCGTACCCGCGCGGGCCCGGAGTCCGCCGCCGCCCGCGCGAGGACCTGGCAGGTGGCATTGTCCACGTAGGCCGCGGGAATACCGGCCGCGCCGCGGGGACGCCCGGAGGAGCCCGACAACACGCCGCCGCCCGGCAAGGGGTTGGCGATCAGAAAGGCCAGTGCGCCGCGCGCCACCGCCAGGTCGTACTTGCGGCGGCGGTGCATGTGGTCCGTGGTAAAGGGATATTCATGCCGCACCAGCGCGATCTTGCCGCGCACCGCATCGCCGGCGCGGTCGAAATCTTCCGTGCGACCTTGGCCGAGGTCGATCAGCTCGCCTTCCAGACCGCCCGGCGGCGTGGATACCGAGCGCAGCAGCGCACGGCAGGCCAGCGGACCGTCATGGCCGTCCAGCGCCAGGCCGACACGGCCGGCGCGCCAGCCGTCGTACGGGACCTGGACGCGCTGCGCGGTACCGCCGATCTGGCGCATGCGGCTCAGCGCCCAGCCGATAGCCGCCGTATCCTCCCCCGTGCCCGACAGGCGTCCCCCGAAGGCGCAAATCGCGTGGAAATCGTCCATCAGCGCGGCGTCGGCCGCGACTTCGTCCAACCAGGATTTCATACGGACCGATCCTTATTCGAAGGTGATGTTGGCGCGCTTGACGACGTCCTGCCAGCGCGCGAAATCGGCGGTCAGCAAGCCTTTCAAGGCCGTGGCGCTGGTATCGGGCGGCAGGTTGACGCCCACGCTGTTCAGGCGCGATTGCACCTTGGGCGACCGCATGACCTTGGTCATGGCCGCGCCCAGCTTCTCCAGGACCGGAGCCGGCGTGCGCGACGGCGCGACCAGGCCCCACCAGCTCTGCACGGTCATGTTGGGGACGCCCGCTTCGTCGAAGGTCGGTACGTCGGGGGTTTCCTTCTGCCGTTGCGGCGCCGAGACCGCGATGGGACGGATCTTGCCGGCCTGGAATAGCGCGGTGGCCGTGGGCATGGTGGTGAAGCTGGCATCGATCTGCCCGCCCGCCAGATCGTTCACCGACGCCGACGCGCCCTTGTAGGGAATGTGCACCAGCTTGGTGTCGGTATTCAGCATGAACAGCGCGGCCATCAGATGGGTCAGCGAGCCGTTGCCGCCCGATCCGATCGAGATCGTGCCCGGCTTGGCGCGCGCCGCATCAACCAAGTCCTTTACCGTTTTGACGGGGAAGGACGGGTTGACGAACAGGTACATGGGCGACAGGCCCAGCAGCGATACCGGTACGAAGTCGGCCTGGGCGTTGTACTTGATGCGGTCGCCGTACAGGGCGGGCACGATGGTGAAGGGCACGTCCGCCAGCAGCAGCGTGTAGCCGTCGGGCTTTTCGTTGGCGACGTAGGCGGTGCCTATCATCGAACCGGCGCCGGCGCGGTTTTCGACGATCACCGACTGGCCCAGTTCGGCGCTCAGTTCGTCGCTGATCGCGCGGGCGATGACGTCGGAGCTGCCGCCGGCCGTGTAAGGGACGATGACCTTGATAGGCTGGTCGGGATAGGCGGCGCCGGCTGGCGCCATGAACGCCGTGGCTAGGACGGCGGCGGCACAGGTGGATTTCCAGGATTTCATATTGATGCCCCCCGCGGCAAAGAAACGTTACTTTTCCAACATTCTGGGAGACGGGGCGGCATCGGGCAATGGAAGTATGAGCATGAGGCATTCCAAAATGGAATAACCCCACGGCGGCAGCGGCGCGCGGCGGCTTATCGCAGCCCGGCCAGCGTCTCGTTCAGCGCCGCGGCGCGGCGGGCGATCCACTCGCACCAGGCATCCAGATAGGGGCCGCCCACATCAGGCCGTGGCCGCATCAGGTAATACGCATAGCGGCCTTCCACCGACTCGCCGAACGGCCGCTGCAATTGGCCGGCGCGCAGCGCATCGGCCACCATGCACAGCGGTGCGATGGCCACCCCCAGGCCATTGAGCACGGCGGGCATCAGGACCGAAAAGCCTTCGTATTCCGGGGCCGTCGCCGCCGGGCCGGGCCAGCCCGGCGCCATATCGGCCTTCCACTCGTCCCAGCCGTAGCCGCGTTGCGCCCGCTTGAGCAGCGGCACGTTGGCCAGGTCGTCCAGATTGCGCACCGGACTGCGCGCGAACAGCGAGGGCGCGCCGACCAGCGCCATCTCACGCCCGCACAGGTATTCCGTCGTCATGCCGGCCATGTGGCCGGTATGCAACTGGATTTCGGCATCGAAGCGTTCCGCCTTGTCGCGCCCGTACAGCAGGCGCGGCCGCAGATTGATGCGCACTTCGGGATGGGCGTCGAAGAATTCGCGCAGACCCGGGATCAGGCAGAACTGCGCGAAGGACGGCGACACCGCGATGTTCAGCGCGACCCTGGCGTCCGGGCGGGCCACCACGGCATCGGCTTCGTCCAGCAGGCGCACGGCCGCGCTGACGCGCTCCAGGTACAGGGCGCCGGCGTGGGTCAGTCGCAACCCCGTGGCGGTGCGCTTGAACAGACTGGTGCCCAGGCGGGTTTCCAGCGCCTGGATGTGCTTGCTGACCGCGCTTTGCGTCAGGTGCAATTGTTCGGCGGCGCGGCTGAAGTTCAGATGGCGCGCCGCGGCCAGGAATATCCGCAGCGACGCCAGGGACAGGCGCGATCCTTTCACCCGCGCGCCCCGCCCGCTATGCCGCCGGGACGGAGGCCGGCGACTTGGCCGGGAGGCGCGATACCTGCGGCGGGTGCGTGACACGCTCGGGCAGCATCGCAGCGGCGGCCGCGTGCGACAGGTTCTGTCCGGCCCAGGTGCATTCGCTATCCACGGCGTCGCCACGGCCGCTGAGCAGGGGACAGCGGCCGAAGATTTCAGCCGCCCAATCCGTGAAGGCGCGTACCTTGGGCGACAGATGGCGGTTATGCGGATAAACCACGGAAATCGGCATGGGCTTGGGTTTCCAGGCCGGCAGGACTTCCTTGAGGGCGCCGCTCTGCAGATAAGGCAAGGCCATATACCGCGGCGGCTGGATCAGACCGAAGCCCTGCAGCCCGCAGGCCATGTAGGCGTCGGCGTCGTTCACCGAGACCACGCCGCGCATTTTGACTTCCACGGCCTCGCCCTCGACCATGAAATCCCAGTCGATCACACGACCGGTGCGGCTGGAGAAATAATGCACGGCGACGTGGTCGGCCAGGTCTTCCAGCGTTTGCGGCTCGCCGTGGGACTCGATGTAGTCCGGGGCGCCGCAGGTAATGCCTTCGAACATGCCGATGCGACGCGCGACCATGCTGGAATCCTTGAGCTCGCCCACGCGGATGACGCAATCGACGGCCTCCTGCACCAGGTCGACCGGCCGGTCGCCCATGCCGATGACCAGCTCGATGTCGGGATAGCGCTCATGGAATTCGCACAGCGATGGGATCAGGATCAGCCGGCCGATCGCAGCGGGCGTGTCGATGCGCAGCTTGCCGCGCGGACGCCGGGAGGCGTCCATGAACGCCGCTTCGGCTTCCTCCACGTCGGCCAGGATGCGGACGCAGCGTTCATAATAGGCGGCGCCGTCGGGCGTCAGGCTGAGCCGCCGGGTGGTGCGGTTCAACAACCGCACGTTCAGCAGCTTTTCGAGATTCTGGATGATGGTGGTGACAGTGGTGCGCGGCAGCGCCAAGTGATCCGCGGCGCGGGTGAAGCTGTTCGCGTCGACGACCCTGACGAATACCTGCATGGCCTGAAATCGATCCATGGGGTGGCCTCGAGGGAATCTGGTGTGACGGCATTATGAACAAATAATTGTTCGAACACGCCGAATAGAGTTGTTCAAGTATAGATATTTATTCGGCCAGACAAAACAGCCAGAATGCGGCCATTCCGATTAATTCGGTGGAAATGGTCAGACCGGCCGTCGGATCCCCGGCGGCCCGCTTCCCCAGCCCTCCGTCACGGACGCGCGCCGCGCCAGGCCGGTTTTCGCCAAGGACCGGCCGGCCGGCAAGCCACGCTCAGGCGTGGACAACGATAAAAACCAGCGCCAGGGCGGCACGAGCCGCCAACCGGGCATCGCCGCCCGGTTTCCGTGACCCGCGCCTCCGTCGCGCACCGGGGATTGTTCACCATGACCGCCGTATCCCTAAGAAAGAGGATCCACATGTCTGTGTTGCGCAGTCGCTACGCATTGGCGGCCACCTTCGCCGTCGTCATCGCCATCGCCGGCGGTATCGTCCTGGTACGGGGCCAAGGGGCCAGCACCGCCACGGCCGCCGCCGCCCCGCCCGCCGCGCCCGTGGACGTGGCCGAGGTGGTGGAACGCTCCATCACGGACTGGCAAAGCTATTCCGGGCGCCTGGAAGCCGTCGACCGCGTGGAAATCCGCCCGCGCGTGTCCGGCACCCTGGTGGCGGTGCACTTCAAGGACGGCAGCCTGGTCCGCAAGGGCGATGAACTGTTCACCATCGATCCCCTGCCCTATCAGGCCGAGGTCGACCGCGCGGAGGCCAACCTGGCCGGCGCCAAGGCCCGCGTGGCATATACCGCTTCCGAGCTGGCCCGCGCGCAGCGCCTGATCAACGACAACGCCATCGCCCGCCGCGACTTCGAACAGAAGCAGAACGACGCGCGCGAAGCGGCCGCCAACCTGAAGGCCGCCCAGGCGGCCCTGGAAATCGCCCGGTTGAACCTGGGCTACACGCACATCGTGGCGCCGGTCTCGGGCCGCGTCTCGCGGGCCGAAGTGACGGTAGGCAACCTGGTCGCCGCGGGCGCCGCGTCCACGCCGCTGACCACGCTGGTATCCGTGGATCCTATGTACGCCTCTTTCGACGTCGATGAACAGAGCTTCCTGAAGTACGTCAATCCCGCGCGCACCGGCAAGGGCGCGCAGGTGCCGGTGTTCATGGGCCTGGCCAACGAAGACGGCTATTCCCGCCGCGGCAACGTCCAGTACGTCGACAACCGGCTGGATACCGGCTCCGGCACGATCCGCGTGCGCGCCACGTTCGAGAACGGCGACGGCACGCTGGTCCCCGGCCTGTACGCCCGCATCCGCCTGGGCGGCGGCAATCCGCACAACGCCATCCTGATCGACGAGCGCGCCCTGGGCACCGACCAGAGCAAGCGTTTCGTGATGGTGGTGGACGGCCAGAACCACGTGCAATACCGCGAAGTGCAGCTGGGCGCCTCCCAGGACGGCCTGCGCGTCATCACCGCCGGCCTGAAGCCGGGCGAACGCATCGTCGTCAACGGGCTGCAGCGCGTGCGCCCCGGCGACGCCGTGGCGCCCAACGTCGTGCCGATGGCGGGGCTGGAGTCCGCGATGCGCACCAGCCGGGCCAAGACGCCCGCCGACCCCGCCTGACCTGATTCGCCTCCGAGAGCGTCATGAACATATCCAAATTCTTCATCGACCGCCCGATCTTCGCGGGCGTGTTGTCGGTGCTGATACTACTGGCCGGGATACTGGCCATGTTCCAGCTGCCGATATCCGAGTATCCCGAGGTCGTGCCGCCTTCCGTGGTGGTGCACGCGCAGTACCCCGGCGCCAACCCCAAGGTGATCGCCGAAACCGTGGCCGCGCCGCTGGAAGAACAGATCAACGGCGTCGAAAACATGCTGTACATGCAGGCGCAGGCCAACAGCGACGGCAATATGACGCTGACGGTCTACTTCAAGCTGGGCGTGGACCCGGACAAGGCGCAGCAACTGGTGCAGAACCGTGTGTCGCAAGCCCTGCCGCGCCTGCCCGACGACGTGCAGCGCCTGGGCGTGACCACCGCCAAGAGCTCGCCCACGCTGACGCTGGTCGTGCACTTGATCTCGCCGGACAACCGCTATGACATGACGTACCTGCGCAACTACGCGGTGCTGAACGTCAAGGACCGGCTGTCGCGCATCAGCGGCGTGGGCGACGTACAGCTGTGGGGCTCCGGCGACTACTCCATGCGTATCTGGCTGGACCCGCAGAAGGTGGCACAGCTGGGCATGACGGCCACCGATGTCGTCAACGCGATCCGCGAGCAGAACGTGCAGGTGGCCGCCGGCGTAATCGGCCAGTCGCCGACGATGTCCAACGTGCCGCTGCAGCTGAACGTCAATACGCAGGGCCGGCTGGCCAGCGAAGAGGAATTCAAGAGCATCATCCTGAAGACCTCGCCGGATGGCGGCGTGGTGCGCCTGTCGGACGTGGCGCGCGTCGAATTGGACGCCGCCGAATACGGCTTGCGCTCGCTGCTGGACAACAAGCCGGCCGTGGCGCTGGGCATCATGCAGGCGCCGGGCGCCAACGCGCTGGACGTGTCCAGCCAGGTGCGCGCCGCCATGAAGGAGCTGTCGGCGGACTTCCCGCCGTCGGTGAAGTACGACGTCGTGTACGACCCCACGCAGTTCGTGCGCGCCAGTATCGAAGCCGTGGTGCATACGCTGCTGGAAGCCATCGCGCTGGTCGTGATCGTGGTGATCGTGTTCCTGCAGACCTGGCGCGCATCGCTGATCCCGCTGCTGGCGGTGCCGGTGTCGATCATCGGTACGTTCTCGCTGCTGCTGGCCTTCGGCTATTCGATCAATGCGCTGTCGCTGTTCGGCATGGTGCTGGCCATCGGTATCGTGGTGGACGACGCCATCGTGGTGGTGGAAAACGTCGAGCGGAATATTTCCGCCGGCCTGTCTCCACGCGACGCCACTTATCGGGCGATGCGCGAAGTCAGCGGGCCCATCATCGCCATCGCGGCGACGCTGGCCGCCGTGTTCGTGCCGCTGGCCTTCATGACCGGCCTGACGGGGCAGTTCTACAAGCAGTTCGCCATGACGATCACGATTTCCACCGTGATCTCGGCCTTCAACTCGCTGACGCTGTCGCCGGCGCTGGCCGCCCTGCTGCTGAAGGGACATGACGCGCAACCCGACTGGCTGACGCGCGCGATGAACAAAGTGCTGGGCCCCTTCTTCGGCTGGTTCAACCGGGTGTTCAACCGCGCGTCCGAAAGCTATTCCGGCAATGTCGGCGGCGTGATGAAGCGCAAGTCCGTCAGCCTGGCGGTGTACGCGGTGTTGCTGGCCGGAACGGTGGGGATTTCCTACATCGTGCCCGGCGGCTTCGTGCCCGCGCAGGACAAGCAGTATCTGGTGGGCTTCGCGCAGCTGCCCAACGGCGCGTCGCTGGATCGCACGGAAGACGTGATCCGCCGCATGGGCGACATCGCCATGAAGGAACCGGGCGTCGACCACGCCGTGTCCTTCCCCGGCCTGTCGATCAACGGCTTCACCAACAGCTCCAGCGCCGGGATCGTATTCGTCACCTTGAAGCCCTTCGAGGAACGCGTCGCCGCCGGCCTCCCGGCGGACAAGATCGCCGCGTCGCTGAACCAGAAGTTCGGCTCGGTGAAGGACGCTTTCATCGCGGTGTTCCCGCCCCCGCCGGTGATGGGCCTGGGCACGCTGGGCGGCTTCAAGCTGCAGATCGAAGACCGTGCCGCCCTGGGCTACGAGGCGCTGGACCGCGCCACGCAGGCCTTCGTCGCCGCGGCCGCCAAGGCGCCCGAACTGGGACCGTCGTTCTCGAACTACCAGATCAACGTGCCGCAGCTGGACGTCGACCTGGACCGTGTCAAGGCCAAGCAGCTGGGCGTACGGGTGACCGATGTCTTCGACACCATGCAGATCTATCTGGGCTCGCTGTATGTGAACGACTTCAACCGGTTCGGCCGCGTGTTCCAGGTGCGTGCGCAGGCGGATGCGCCCTTCCGGGCCCGCGCCGAGGACATCGGCTTGCTGAAGACCCGCAATGCCGCGGGGGATATGGTGCCGCTATCGTCGCTGGTACGCGTGTCTCAGACCTACGGGCCCGAGATGGTCGTCCGCTACAACGGCTATACGGCCGCCGACATCAACGGCGGACCCGCGCCGGGCTATTCGTCCGACCAGGCCAAGGAAGCCGCCGAACGCATCGCGGCGGAAACGCTGCCGCGCGGCATCAAGTTCGAATGGACCGACCTGACCTATCAGCAGATCCTGGCGGGCAATGCGGGCATCTGGGTGTTCCCGATCAGCGTGCTGCTGGTGTTCCTGGTGCTGGCCGCCATGTATGAAAGCCTGACGCTGCCGCTGGCGGTCATCCTGATCGTGCCCATGAGCATTCTGGCGGCGCTGGCGGGCGTGTGGCTGACGCGCGGCGACAACAACATCTTCACGCAGATCGGCCTGATGGTGCTGGTGGGGCTGGCATGCAAGAACGCCATCCTTATCGTGGAGTTCGCCCGCGAGCTGGAAATGCAAGGCCGCAACGCCTTCGATGCCGCGGTGGAAGCTTGCCGCCTGCGTCTGCGTCCCATCCTGATGACATCCATCGCCTTCATCATGGGCGTGGTGCCGCTGGTGTTCTCGACGGGCGCCGGCTCCGAAATGCGCCACGCCATGGGTATCGCGGTGTTCTTCGGCATGCTGGGCGTGACGCTGTTCGGCCTGTTCCTGACGCCGGTCTTCTACGTGACGCTGCGCAAGCTGTTCCCGGCCCCGCTGCACTCGGCGGGCAAGCATGAAGCGCCGTCCACCGCGCCGCATGGATCCGCCCCGGCCCACGGTCACCAACCCGTGCCCGGCGCCGAATAAATCGAACTGGATGACAGACATGAAGTCCCGCACAAAAACCCTGAACCGCTTCGCCCTGTCGATATTGACGGCGACGATACTGGCGGGCTGCTCGCTGACGCCGGACTACCAGCGTCCCGCGGCGCCCGTGACGGCGGCGTTCAAGGAAGCCCTGCCGGCCGACCAGGCCGGACAATGGAAGACCGCGCAGCCGTCCGAGGAAGTGCTGCGCGGCGAATGGTGGAAGGTGTTCGGCGACGACACGCTGAACGCCCTGGAAAGCCAGGCCGCCGACGCCAACCAGAACCTGAAGGCCGCCGCCGCGCGGCTGGCCCAGGCCCGCGCGCTGCAACGGCAGACGCGCTCCGGCCTGTTCCCGGAAGTCACGGCCAACTTCGGCCCGACGCGCCAGCGCGCATCGCCCGCTTCGCAGGGCTTCCCGGACGACGGCCCCGCCACCAGCGCCACGCTGTGGCGCGGCCAGTTGGGCGTGTCGTATGAAGCCGATCTGTGGGGCCGCGTATCGTCCACCGTCGATGCCGCCACGGCCGACGCGCAGCAAAGCGAAGCGCTGCTGCGCTCGGTGCAACTGGCCCTGCAGGCCGACGTCGCGGAAAACTATTTCATCGTCCGCGAGCTGGATGCGGAGCGGCAGATTTACGACCGCACGCTGGAGCTGCGCAAGCAGACGCTGGACCTGGTGGAACGGCGCTACAAGGAAGGCGACATCAGCGAACTGGACGTGGCGCGCGCTCGATCGGAACTGGCGTCCGCGCAATCGGAGGCGCTGGGCATCGACCGCCGCCGCGCGCAGTCCGAACATGCGCTTGCCGTGCTGCTGGGCAAGGCGCCGGCGGAATTCTCGCTGCCGGCCAATCCGCTGTCGCGCATCGCCATCAACGTGCCGGCGGGCCTGCCGTCGTCGCTGCTGGAGCGCCGTCCCGACATCGCCGCCGCCGAACGCGCGATGGCCGCCGCCAACGACCGCATCGGCGCCGCGCGCGCGGCCTTCTTCCCGCAGCTGAACATCACCGGCTATGCGGGCTACGAATCGTCGGAACTGGGCAATCTGTTCGAATGGTCCAGCCGCACCTTCCTGCTGGGACCGTTGACGGGCGCGATGCTGAGCCTGCCGATTTTCGACGCCGGACGCCGGCAAGCCGGCCTGGACCGCGCTCGTGCGGTCTATGAGGAAGACGTGGCCAATTACCGGCAGACGGTGCTGGGCGCCTTCCGCGAAGTGGAAGACAACCTGGCCAATCTGCGCATTCTGGGCGAGCAGACCCAGGCGCAGGATCGGGCGGTGCAGTCCTCGGCACGCGCCGCGCAGCTGTCGCACACCCAGTACAAGGAAGGGTCGATCAGCTATCTGGACGTGATCGATTCCGACCGTACGGTGCTGACGCAGCAGCGCGTGTCGGTGCAATTGGATGGCGAACGGGCGCGTTCCACCGTCAACCTGATCCGCGCCCTGGGCGGTGGCTGGGGGCTGGACAGCCAGCTGGCACAGCAGGGAACCACGGCCCCGGCCGCCGCCGCGGCGGACACGAAGCCCGCGGTCCCGGCCACGCCGGCCGGACAACCCGTGGCGCAGCGCTGACCCGAATGGCAAACTGGGGCATTCCCATGCCCTTCGTTTGCCATGTCGTCCACGCTACCTTCATCCCAAGCAATATCGGCGCAACCGGCCCAGACCGACCAGCCACCGGGCCGGCCCCCGCGGCACCGTGCGTCGGAAGACGGGCCGGCCGCAGACCCGCGCCCGCAAGCCAGGCCGACACGCCTGTTTTTCGCGCTGTGGCCCGATGCGGCGACGGTCCGGACGTTGAACGACTGGGCGGCACGCGCCCACGCGATCTGCGGTGGGCGCATCATGCGGCCGGACACATTGCATCTGACGCTGGGCTTTCTGGGTGAAACCGCGCCCGACGCGCTACAGGTGCTGGCGCGGGAAACCGCCGCGCGCCGCATCGAACCCGGTGTGGTCGTGCTTAACCGGTACGGGGCCTTTCCACGGCCACGCATCGTCTGGGCCGGACCGGGGAACGGCGAGGACGGAGCCGCCGACGACGACGGCGCGCGGCGGCTGGCGGATGAACATCGGCAACTGTGGGATTGGGTGCGGCCCTTGCATCCGGCCCGGCCGGAACCGCGCTTCCGTCCGCACGTCACCCTGCTCCGCAACGCCGATACCAGCGTGCTGCCGGCCGAACCGCCGCCGCCCATCGAATGGCGCTACGACCGGTATGTGCTGGTGGCCTCCGTTCTTGACGGCGCCGCCAGATACCAGGTCATTGCCTCCACGCAGGTCTAGCCGGCGACTGTAGGGCACAATATCCGCCTCCAGCCACTACGGGGGCCAACGCCGCGCCCGCCCCATCCATGCTCATCCTGATTGACCAAGACGGCGTTCTGGCCGATTTCGAGAAGGCCTTCGTGGCGGCCTGGCGCCAGGCCCATCCCGACATCCCGCCGGTGGAAGTCGAAGACCGCCGCTCCTTCCATATCCTGGAAGACTATCCGCCCGAACTACGGCCCCTGGCCGAGGCGCTGTACACCGCGCCGGGCTTCATCCGCGACCTGCCGCCCGTTCCCGGCGCGCTGGACGCCGTCCGCGAATTGAGCGAGCTGGGCCTGGACGTGCGCATATGCAGTTCGCCGCTGCGCCAATATGAAAATTGCGTCGCCGAAAAGTATCACTGGATCGAACGCCACCTGGGCCGCGCATGGACCGAACGGCTGATCCTGACGCGCGACAAGACCCTGGTGCAAGGCGACATCCTGATAGACGACCGCGCCGTCATCGAAGGCGCCGCGCGGCCACGCTGGCGGCATGTCCTGTACGACGCCCCCCATAACCGCCACGTCACCGACAAGCCCCGCCTGACCTGGGCCAACTGGCGCAACGTGCTGGGCGGGGAGCTGTATCGGGCCGACGGATAGCGCGACGCAGGTGCGAGCGGCGCCCACTGCCGGCGGCGATTCCGGCCGCAACGAAGCAGGCAGGCTGCGGTAAGCTGAGCGGATCGCCAACACAGGCGATAGGAGACCGCGATGAACCTGTACCGCATGCTCAAGCAACGGGAAGCCGACGGCAAGCCCATACGCATCGCCTTGATCGGCGCGGGCAAGTTTGGATCGATGTTCCTGAGCCAGGCGCGTCGCACCCCTGGCATGCGGCTGGTCGCGGTGGCCGACCTGAAGCCGGCATCCGCCCGCGCGGCGCTGACCAAGGTAGGCTGGCCCGCCGCCGCCTTGCAGGCCGCATCCATCGGCGAGGCCTGCCGCGGCGGCAGCGTGTATTGCGCCGAGGATGCGCTGGCCATCATCGCGCATCCCGACATCGATGTCGTGATCGATGCCTGCGGCAACGCGGCGGCCGGCATACGCCATGCCCTGGCCTGCTGCGAGAACGGCAAGCACATCATCATGGTCAACGTGGAAGCGGACGCGCTGGCCGGCCCCTTGCTGGCGCGCCGCGCGCGCGAGGCCGGCATCGTCTATTCGCTGGCCTATGGCGACCAGCCGGCGCTGATCTGCGAAATGGTCGATTGGGCGCGGGCCAGCGGCTTCGAGGTGATCGCCGCCGGCAAGGGCACCAAGTACCTGCCGGCCTTCCATACCTCGACGCCGGACACCGTGTGGCCCTACTACGGCTTCACGCCGGAAATGGTGGCGGCCGGCGATTTCAATGCGCAGATGTTCAACAGCTTCCTGGACGGCACCAAAAGCGCCATCGAGATGGCCGCGGTGTCGAACTCGACGGGACTGTCGCCGGCGCCCTCCGGCCTGCATTTCCCGCCCTGCGGCGTCGACGACCTGGCACGTGTGCTGCGTCCGCGCGATGACGGCGGCACCTTGCACCACCGGGGGCAGGTCGAAGTCGTTTCTTCGCTGGAACGCGATGGGCGGCCGGTGTACCGGGACCTGCGCTGGGGCGTCTATGTGGTGATCGCCGCCGACAGCGATTACGTGCGGCGCTGCTTCAAGGAATACGGCGTGGTAACGGACCCGACCGGCAACTATTCCGCGATGTACAAGCCCTATCACCTGATGGGCATGGAGCTGGGCATCAGCGTGGCCAGCGTCGCGCTGCGGCGCGAACCCACCGGGGCGCCCACCGGCTGGCACGGCGACGTGGTCGCCACGGCCAAACGGGATATGCAGCCCGGCCAGATGCTGGACGGGGAAGGCGGCTATACCGTCTACGGCCGCCTGATGCCGGCGCGCGATTCGGTGGACGGCGGCTACCTGCCCCTGGGCCTGGCGCACGATGTGAAGCTGAAGCACGCCGTGCGCGCCACGCAGGCGCTCAAATGGTCGGACGTCGATTATGGCGACGCGCACGATGCGTTGCGCTTCCGGCGGGAAATGGAACAGGGCTATCTCTGAGCGCTCGCGCGGCTGGGGATTTTTGCTTATCGCGTACAAGTCCTTTGTCCGTGACGGGCTGTATTCCGGCGGGCTGGCCGCGCACAATACGCGCTTGCCATCCAATCTGCGGAAATTGTCATGCCTATCGCTCTATGGGCCCTGGCCGCCGGTGCCTTCGGCATCGGGACCACCGAATTCGTCATCATGGGATTGCTGCCCGAACTGTCGGCCGACCTGCACGTCGGCCTGTCGACGGCCGGGCTGCTGGTTACCGGCTACGCGCTGGGTGTCTTCATCGGCGCGCCCATCGTTACGCCGCTCATGTCCCGGTTGCAGCGCAAGACCGTGCTACTGGGCCTGATGCTGCTCTTCACCGTGGGCAACCTGGCCTGTGCCCTGGCGCCGAACTACGGCATGCTGATGGCGGCGCGGGTATTGACCTCGTTCGCGCACGGCGCCTTCTTCGGCATCGGCTCGGTGGTGGCCACCGGGCTCGTGACGGCGGATAAAAAAGCGTCGGCCATCGCCTTGATGTTCACCGGCCTGACGCTGGCCAACGTCATGGGCGTGCCGTTGGGCACCTGGCTGGGGCAGCACTTCGGCTGGCGCAGCACGTTCTGGGCGGTGACCGCCGTGGGCATCGTCGCCATGGCCGCCATTGCCCTGCTGGTGCCGCGCAGCCGTGACGACCAGCAGGCGCATTTCGGGCAGGAACTGCGCACGCTGGTACAGCCGCAGGTACTGCTCGGCTTTCTCATGACGGTACTGGGCTTTGGTGGGGTCTTCGCGGCCTTCACCTATATCGCGCCCATCCTGACGCAGCTCGCGGGCTTTTCCGACAAGGCAGTGTCGCCGATCCTGCTGCTGTTCGGCGTCGGGCTGGTCATCGGCAATACCCTGGGCGGCAAGTTCGCCGACCGGCGGCTCATGCCCACGCTGATCGGCACGCTGCTGATCCTCGCAGTACTGCAAGCGATCTTCACTTTCACCGCCCATGCGCAGGTGGCGGCGGCGATCACGGTGGGACTGCTGGGCGCCGCGGGCTTCGCGACGGTGCCGCCCTTGCAGATGCGGGTACTGGAGAAAGCCGCCGCCGCCCCCAACCTGGCGTCGGCCTTCAATATCGCAGCGTTCAACCTGGGCAATGCCGCGGGCGCCTGGGTGGGCGGCGTGACGATAGACCACGGACCGGGGCTTTCCGCGCTGCCCTGGGTCGCCAGTCTGATGACCGCAGCGGGCCTGCTGGTGGCGCTGTTCAGCTGGCGGCTGGATCGCCGCGTCGATCAAGTGCCCGACGGCAAGCCGGCATCGGAATGTGCTTGATTTAAGACGTACGCCAGGAACCGGCGTACGTCCGCCTGTGCCCTAGATACCGCATCAGCGTCCCTCGCGGATCGGTATCTTGGAGTTGTTTTTCGTGCAGGCAGTAAACGCAGTACCCGTCGCGCCCCTTGTTCTCTCTCACCCTTCCACCGAAAACCAGCCTCCGCCGTACGACGGGAACGCCGTAAGCGCGGCCCGGCAGTTCATGCTGGCACGCGGCACCGGAAACGCCGCGCGCGACACGACGACCGGCACGCAAGCCGACCCCGATACCCGTACCCCCGAAGAACGCGAAGCAACCGCGCAACGACTGATCGCCAGCTTTGTCAGCCATGCGCGGGACCGGATGGTCCAGGGAGATCGCACGGATCGCGCAAACGCGCTCGGCAACTATCTTGCCGCGCACAGAAGCGCCCTTCCGGGCGTGCGGTGGCTGGAAAATGACACCGCGCTGATGCTGCGCCTGGCGCCGGCTTCCGGCCTGTTCTCCGGCGAACTGACGGCCGCCACGCTGCAACCCGGCCATCGCCGGCTGCTGGCCAACGCACTGGTGCTTGCGCTGACCCGATCCATAGACTGGCGCGCCGAGCTGAAAGTCCCCCGATCCGACGGCGGCGTCTTCCACGACGGCATCACCCTGCGCAACGCCACCACCCTGTCCATCGGCGCCGCCGTTTCCGCGCTGGACGACCGCATACGCCACGTCCTGGAGGCCGTCCACATCCCGGAAGACTACGCGCCGCTGGTATCGCAACTCAGGACCGCGCTGATCAGCGACCCGACGCTGTCCTTCCATTCCGTGCCGCCGTCCATGCGTTATGGCAGCCGCGAATGGATCCAGCTGTGGACCGGCATCGAAGCCTGCGGCGCCGCCGGCATGGACGCGGACGCCCTATCCTTCGAAGAAGTCATGGCCATGGGCCATGCCGTCGGTATGCAGGCCGCGCAGGCCGACGATCAAGGACAGGCACAGGACGCGCCGCACGCACTCTTGCCGGTCTCCCACGCCGGGCTGATGTTCATGGCGCACGCCGCCGGCAAGGTGGACCTGGCGCACCTGAAACCCGAACACGATGCCGAGGCCACCAAGCAGATCCAGGCCTTTGCCAAGGAAGTATTCAAGTCGGAAATCGCGCTGTCCGAAGCCACCAGCCGCCTGGTCGCGCTCCAGAATGCCCCCACCGGCCGTAGCATTGCCGAGGGCGTCCTGAAAGCGAAAGGCCTGGACCCCGCGGCCCGGGTGATCGAAGAACCGATTCATTTCAAGGGCAAGCGCATCAGCTACAAGCTGCTCGACTTCTACGTCAAATTCAACGACCTGGCCAAGATCGAGCCCAACCAGTTCAACAATGAACTGATCGCCAAGGTGGGGAAGGATACACCGCGCTATTCCGACCTTTACGACCGCACCCTGGACACCTACATATCCGACTACATAGGTGCTCATAAAACCACCATGCGGGTAGTGCTGGAAGCCGCGAAGAAAGACGGCTTCGACCAGAACGCCGGCAGCGCGTCGATCAACACCGAACGCATTGTCGTCAGGTCGCACAAGGACATTCATGCGCACGGTTTTTTCGTGAATTGCATGGACGACGGCGAGGTCTATCGCTATTTCGTGTCGTTCAGCGGCGTGATCGAGCGCATCCCGAATTCGATCAGCCATACGGCATGGGTCACGCTCAATCGGCACGCCGTCTTCGCGGCCGACGACCTCAAGAAGATCGGCACGGAGCAGGCGCTCCGCGACGACTTCCTATGGTCCACCGAGCGGCACCTGTACGCGCCCAAGGCCAGCGGCATCTACGACGCCATCGATGCGGACCTGCGTCCCAGGTTGGTGAAATACAAGGAGCAGAGCAAACCCGCCCAGGATGGCGCCAGCCGGGCGGACCGGCTGGTGGAAAGCTTCATCCCGGTCTATGGAACCTATGCCAGCTGGAAACGCGGTGAATACTTCAGCGCGGGCCTGTCCGGGATTTTCGATGTCTTCGCCGTGATCCCCATCCTCGGCGAGAGCGTCAAACTGGTCGCCGTCAGCGAAGGCGCGCTGATGCGCGGCGTGACCTCCGCGATCGCCATGTCCCGCGAGCGCGGCATCGTCAAGGGCCTGCTGTACGGCCTGGGCAAGACCGTCGAGGAGCTGCCCCATATCGGCGTGCAGGCCGTGCATACCATGGGCACCATGCTGGACAGCATCGTGCCGATTCCCATCGGCACGCACTCTTTCGCCGAGATGCTCACCGGCGCTTATGGATTCCTGCGATCCGGCAATCTGCGGAAGATAGTCAAAAACCTGCGCGCCAGATTCCCCCGCCTCAGCCTACAGCTGCGCGCCCGCACCCAGCCCAGGAATTCCTTCTATACGCAATTCAGCCTGTACCCCTGGCAAACCGGTCCGCTGCACGGCACAGCCGGCCAGAACGCGGCGCAAGCCCGGTTCCTGAAGGTACTGGACCAAGACGGCGGCAGCCAATGGCTGCGTCGTTTCGGCGGAAACTATGCACGCTTCGATCCCATCCGCCTGCAGCCCACCGGCCCCGTGCTGATACGCGCCAAGGACGGCCGGCTGCTGCCGTCGCTGTCGGTCGACGAGCTGACACGGCACGCCGTCACGGATAGCGCCATGCTGGAAAAACTGCGGCGGGCGCAGGCGGCCGGCGACGGCACGATCGCGCTGGACGGTAAACGCTACGCCTCCATATCGGGTTCGTATGTCGAAATCGTGCAGGTCGAAGCGGCGGCTGCCGGGCAGCCGGCCAGATGGCATGCGGCGGGCGGCGTGCAAGCGGACTCGGCGGCCATCAACGCTACGCCGCTGATCCACGACGCTGCCCAAGGCGTCTGGGTCGCGGCCGCCCACCACGCGGAGGAAACGCACGCGCTCGCCGCCATTCTGGACCGCTGGACCATCCCCAATCGTCCCGGGGCGCTCAACAAAGCCGTCGCCATCGATCGCTTGCGCGCCGACGCATTGAAAGCCTATGGACAGAAGTACGCCGAATACCTGGAAAGCCAGGGACCCGCGGTGCTGCGGGGACTGCTGACCACCGACGATGCCATGGAGGCGAGTCGCATCCTGTTGGGGGATGGCCGCTTCATGCACGCCATGATCACGACGGCGGATGTGGCGGAAGCGGCACGCATCGTCGATGTGCTGGACATGCTGCGGTCCGGCGCGCTGCCCATGGGCAACCGGCTGGCCGGCTCGGCCGAGCGCCGGGCAAACATCAGCCATTACTTCGACACGGTATTGCAGCAGCTGGGCAAGAAAGACACTCAGGAACTGCACGATACGATCGCAGCGTATGGCGAGCGCGCCGCCGCGCTGATGCGGCATGCCGGTACGGGGAACGCCGCCCAGCGCCAGCGCGCGGACGAAATTGCCGATGTGCTGGCGGTTCTCCAGCAAAAACTGTCGATACGTAGAGGCGACGGCGCCATCGACGATGCCATCGCCCGCGCCGCCGTGACGCTGACCTCCGACGAACGGCGCGTCCTGGAACCCCTGGGCCTCGTACCCAAAGCCATCCCGCCCGCCACGGTAACCGAACTGGCGTCGGAGCTGCAGAAGGTGGACGCCGCATTCGACAAGGCCGTGCAGGACGCCACGACCAAGGCGGGCGGCAAACCCGGCGCCGCGGAACTTGCGACCCTATACGAGGCGGGCCGCGCAGCGGCGCTCACGCGCCTGGGCGTATCGATTACCAAGCTGCAACCCGCCAGCTCGGAGGAAGCGCGCTTGCTGTACCGCGCGCTGCTGGAAGACAAAACGCTATCGGTCAACGGCAAGTCCCCGGCCGCGTTCGCAGGCAAATACGCCATCGCCGCGGACGATGTGGCGGCTCGTATCTATGCGCGCCGCGGCACGCCGGCAAAGCCGGGAAGGCACTATCCGTCGGCCGATACCCCACTGCAAGGCCTGGGAAGGGACGAGGCCTCGACATACCGCGTGCAGCGACCGCACGATACCGTCCTGCTTGCCGGCGACCTGCCCTTGTACCGCCAGGCCGAGGGCAGCGGCATCTACATCATGCAGGGCGGCGACTGGTTCCAGGTCCGTTGGGACGCGGACAACGCCACGTGGCGCATCATCCAGCGCGACAAGCCGACGGCCCAGGGCATTGCGATCCGTCGCGGAGACAAGGGCTGGGAGGTGCAGCATAACGTCGGCATGCCCGGCGGAGCACCCACCGTCCACAGGGAAATCGACTGGGAGGCGGCGCGCGCGCTGGATGCCGATACGCCCGACGGCCTGGTCTCCGGACCCGGCATGTATTTCGACAGCGCAGGCGTCGCGCATTATGCGCAAGGCCGGATCTCGCAATCGGAAACGGTGGCGCGCGCCGCGCACGTATTGGAGTCGACCACGGACGTCACGCCGCATGTCGCATGGAACGACGCCTTCGCCGAGTACTTCGACATCGCGCTGGACATGGGTGCGGGTCCGAAGAAGGTCATACCTACGGTACGTGATCTCTATAACGACCTCAGCCGGGAAGAGGAGTACTACGACTACATCAAGGATTTCTTCGTGAAGCTGACGGAATCCGAGACGTTCGTGGGCCTGCTCAATCGAGCGATCGCCGATGGAAAAATCGGCACCCAGCCGGAAAAAAAATGGACGCTCACTGCCTTGTTCCCCGCCGCGATGGAACATGGCGGGACCGGCGCCGGCCACCTCGGCGTGAATCACGACGAGATGAGCATCAGCGTCCCCTACCTGGTAGGCAACTATCCCACCACCCCGGTTTATCTGTCCAAAGGTGGCCGGTTCCAGGCCGTGACGCCGCAACGCGCCATGACGCGCCACCTTGTGCAAATGCTGACGAACGAGAGGCCGCCAGTTCAGGGCCCCTGGCTGCGCAACGGCACGGTGGACGTAGGCGCCCTGCCGACCCTCGGCCTGGGTGAAAGAGGCGCGATCGATGCACTGGTTGAACGGATCATGCGCGAAACCGGCTCGCCGCTGCCGCCGCTGCTCTCGCATCTGCCCTTTCATGCATCGCATGGCGCGACCGGCGCCACCCCCGTCCTGGCGCACGGGCGGGATGCCGGCATCGTCGATTTCCAGCCTTCACCAGGGCTGACGCAGGCCATCCAGGATGCCGGCGGGGTCTCCAGGCTGGAAGATTACGTCCGCCTGCAGGATGAATACCTGGACGGCGTCTTCCCCCCGAGCCGCGTGGACACGCCGCCACGCAACCAGGACGCCGTCGTTACACCGCCGGACCGGACGCGAAACGGCGACGTGGATCGTACCGATCCGGTACCGGCGCCCGTACCGATACCGGCGCCGGCTCGCCCCACGATCGCGCTCAGCCCCGATGCGGATCTGATGACGCGCTTCTATGACGAACTGGTCAGCCACATGAAGGGCGTCGGCACACGCGAGCAGGCGGCTTCGATCAAGGCCTACCTGCGCCGGATGGAAGCCGATGCCGAGGGCGGCGCGATCCTGCGCGCCATGGCGGCCTATTACGACATCATGGGCGACGTGCCACGTATCAGCTTGCGCCCCGGCCTGACCGAGGTCGAGGTCAAGCAACCGACGTGGTGGCGGCGTCATACCCGATGGCGCGTGGACTCAACGATATTCCAGGACGAGGACTTGTTCATGGCCACCTATGCCTTGCGTGGCATCTACAAAGACATGGCCAAGATGCACGGCCCCTGGTTCGAGGGCGTGTGCAGCAAGGCGATCAGCAAAGGCAAGATACGGCTGGATCCGGCCCTGGAGAAATCGTGGCAGGCGTGGATCGACGACGACACGGTACCGGCGGCGTTCGCGCATGCGCGCGACGAGCACCTGGCGACGCGGCGCGCAAAGCGCGCCCAGATCGTCAAGGAAGTGCGCACCAAGCTGCAGAAGGCGCGCTTCTACGGCGGCATTGACGAAGACACGTTCCGCTGGGCCCTGGATAGCCGCGGCAAGTATCCCGCGGAACGATCCCACCTGGACCTGGAGCGCAACCACCTGAGCACCGGCATGCCGCCCTTGCCCGACGATATACAGTCCTTGCGGCTGATGACGGACCAGCACTCCATCCTGGACAAAATCCCTTCCAAGGTGGAGCGCCTGACCATCTTCGGCGATGGTGGGACCGAATCACCGGCCATCACCTTTCCCGCCATTCCCGACACTGTCCGGCACCTGATCGTCCGCAATCAAAACATGACCGGCCTTCCCGCGCGGTTGGCCGGCGGCAAACTCCACACGGTGGAGCTGAGCAATTGCGGCCTGGACCGGTTGCCGATCCTGGGATCCGGCGTCAAGGTCGTGAAGGTGCCGTACAACCGATTGACGGAATTGCCGTCGCCTCTGCCGGACGCGATGGAAGTGCTGGAGGCAAACTACAACCAGTTGCGGACACTGCCCGACCTGCCACCCCGCATCCAACATATCGACGTTTCGATGAATCAATTGACAGCCCTGCCCCGCGTCATCCCGGATACCGTCAGGGAGCTGGACGCATCGAACAATCAATTGACCGAATTGCCACGCACGCTGGCCCTGCTGCGCGCGCGCCTTATCGACCTTCGCGACAATCCCCTGCTCGAGGGACAAATCGAGCGCCTGGAACAGCTTATCCTTCAACCCGACGGTCGCAGCCGATCCACGGTTCTATCGGGCGCACGGGCGCCACGGCCGGCCAACGACCTGTCCAGCGCGGTCAAAGGCATACTGGGAGGCACCCACCCCGAAGCGCTGGCACGCTGGCAAGCCATCGAAAAGGCCGCCGCGCCCGGCTCGGACGAAGCCGCCAACCTGGTCGAATTCGGACGCTACCTGGCCGAGGTCACCGGCACCAGCAGCTATCAGCAGGCCGCCTTCCGGAAAGAGGTACAGGAACTCATAGCGGAACTGTCGAAGCCGGAACGGCAAACGCTACGCGACGCGGCGATGCATATATGTGAAAGAGTGCAGCGTGTCTGCCGCGACCGCGCCGCCTGGGCCATGGGCGAACTGCGCAAGGCCCGCCTGACCGACGATATCCTGCGCGGGCTTTACGACAACCGTGTCGCCGAAGTGATCGACGTCGGCAGGCAGATGCTGGCCATGGACATCCTGACCGAACTCGCGGGTGAGAAAGCCATCGAGATGGGCATGCGGGACGAAGCGCTGGAAGTGCATATGGCGTATGGCATCCAACTGCGTCCCAAGGACCAGCTGGACCTGGGCATCATGGTGCCGGAGATGGACTATATGGGGATGGTCGATCTGTCGGAGGCCGATCTGGCGACTGCCAGACGCGTGGTGCTGGACCGCCTGCACACGGACTTCGACAAGTTCTTCGTCACCCGCTACGAGCCCTGGCAGAAGATGCTGGAGCGCAAGTTCGGCGACCGCTACAAGGACACCAAGTCGCAGTTGGCCGAGCAGTTGGTGGGGGCGGAATTCGATGCGCGGGTCAATGCCAGGCTGGAGGAGTACGGGCTGCCGCTGGACGATCTGGCGGCCCGCCGCGACGCCGGGGACGCGCTGGCCAGCGAAATGGAATACGCCGCGCTGGCGCCGATGACGACGGAGTACCTGGAATCGACCGGTGCGTCGTACCGGCCCAAGCCGCCGCGGCGCGCCTAGGACCAATCGCCAGTTTTTTCGGACATATCGCGCGGAACCCGCCTACGGCGATCGTGCCTCAGATGCCGCATTCTTTTCCGGCAATAGGCATTCTGGAGTCCATCGTCGTGCGAATAGGCAGCGCGATATACACCCCCGCTGCTACCTCAGCCGCGGCCAATAACAGGAATGCCGCACCGGCGGGCGACGGGAGGCTACCGGCCGCGGCGGCGGGTTCCTCGACGCTCGTGGGTGCCCGTACCGGTATCCCAAGGGCGGGCAATCATCACCGGCGCATCCTCAGGCTCCGAGCCCTGGGCACCCTGTTCCACGGCCCGGTAGGGCTGCGGGGCGGCATGACCGCACCGACTCGCCGGGCAAGTCGCCGCCCCGCGGCTGACGTGCCGCCCACCGGCAAAGCCGGCGCGACCGACGGAAACGAGGCTCGCATCATCACGGCCGCCCCTATCCGGCTGAGCCCTGACGCGGCGCAGATGACACGGTTCATGGACGAACTGGTGCAACGCATGGACGGCGTTTCGTCGCCGGGACACGCCGCGTCCATCAAGGACTTCCTGCGCCGCATGGAAGGCGATGACCGGGGCGGGATGATCCTGCGGGCGCTGGCCGCCTATCGGGAGATCAAAGGCAAAACACCGCGGCTGGCGCTGCGGCGCGACGTGTCCCAAACCGTGATGAAGCGGCCGAACTGGTGGCGGCACCACACGGAATGGCGCGTGCGCGCCGACCTCTTCGGTCAATCGGACATCAAGCTGGCCGCGCAATGCTTCGAGACCATCTACATGGACCTGGCCAACATGCGCGGCATGGGCGTCGAAAACGACGCCACGCGTGCGATCCGCGAAAACAGGATCCCTGTCGACCCCGAACTGGAAGCCGCCTGGACACAATGGGTGGCGCAGGACGACCAAGTGCCGGAGGAATGCGCCGGCGAGCGAGCGCAATATCTGCGACAAAGACGCGCGACGCGCGCGAGGGTCGTCGAACGATTGCGTGCGCGGGTGCAGCAAGCACGCTTCTACGGTGGCGTCGATGAGGACACCTTCAACGAGGCCGTCCACCGCCGTACCCCATACCCATCGAACGGCTCGCACATTACGCTCCGGCCGCAGCACCTGGGCGCCGGCGTGCCGCCGCTGCCGGCCGACCTGCTGGGACTGGAGCTCGCAATGGGGAGCGATTCGATATTGGACCGATTTCCAGCCGGGCTGCGGACCTTGGTCATCAAGGGGTCCGCACCGGCCGCGCCCGCGATCGCCCTGCCGGCGTTCCCCGACACGCTGCACAGCGTGGCGATCTTCTGGCAGAAAGTCACGGAGGTGCCGCGACGCCTGCCCAGCGAACTGCGCGAGCTCGGACTCTATGGCTGCGACTGGGTCCGGCTGCCCGCGCTGTCGACCACACTCACGGCCTTGGTCGCGCCCAGCAATCGCCTGACGGAACTGCCCGCGCCACTGCCGGCAGGCCTGGAAATCCTGGAAGTGCTGGACAATCAGCTGGTTTCCCTGCCACCGCTGCCGGGAACGATACGCAGCGTGAACGTGGCGCGCAATCGCATGACGCGCCTGCCATGGCCCATACCGGATAGCGCCGTGCAGCTCGACTTCAGTTCGAACCTGATTACCGAAGTGCCTGATTACTTCGCGCTGATCAACGCCGCCATTGTCCACATCCACGACAACCCCATAGACCTCGCTCGCCTCCGGCGTCTGGACGCCCTGGTGGGATCGAGCTTCCAGCTCTTGTACGACCTGCCTCGTCCGAGGCAAGGCACGCCGCTGGCGTACGCGCTTCGATCCGTCCTTGGGGAAGAACACGCGGACGCCATCGGCCGGTGGCAGGAAATCGAACGCGGCGCGGCGCCGGGCTCCGACACGGCTTCGAACCTGGCCGAGTTCGCGCGCTATCTGGATCAAGTCCGTCTAGCCAGCGCCTACCGCAACCCAGCCTTCCGCGAAGACATACGAGACCTGGTGATCGAACTATCGAAGCCGGACAGGCAGTCGCTGCGCGACGCCGTACTGCACGTCTGCGAAGGCGTGCGCCGTATCTGCCGCGACCGCGCCGCATGGGCGATGACCCAGATACGCAAAGCCCGTCTGACCGACGATATCCTGCTCGGCCGCTACGACGATCGCGTAGGCGAGGTGATCGAAATCAGCAGGCAGATGTTCTGCATGGACGCCTTGATCGGCATCGCCCGAACCAAGGCCGCCGGAATGAGCATGGAGGGAGAAGAGCTGGAGGTCTATCTATACCTGGCGGTAAAGCTGCGACCGCGCGACAAGCTGGACCTGTCCATCATGCTGCCGGAGATGGACCATGGCGCCATGGTCAAGCTGGACGATCGTTACCTGGCGGACACGCTGCGCGCCGTGCAGGAACATCTGCGCGCGGCGTTCGATCCGTTCTTCGTCACGCAATACGAACCTTGGCAGCGCATGCTTGAGCGCCGGTACGGTGAGCGCTACGAACAGGCCCGGGCGTCGATTGCCGTACAGGTCATAAGCCCGGAATTCAGGGATGCGGTCGCCGCCCGGATGGCGGCGAACGACATGCCCAAGGACGACGAAGATGCCCGCCGGGCGACGGAAACCGCGCTGGCCGGCGAACTGCAGTACGCCGTGCTCCAGCCCTTGACCGTCGAATACCTGCAATCCGCCGGCGTGTCCTACACGCCTCGGTTGCTGCCGGGCGACCCCGCGATCAACGACGCGTCAACTGGCTGAGGTCGCGCACCGCGCCGCGGTCGGCGGAAGTGGCCAGCGCGGCATAGGCCTGCAACGCCGTGGAGACGACGCGCTGGCGATCCCCCGGCTTCCAGGCCTTGTCGCCGCGGCTTTCCATTTCCTGGCGGCGCGCCGCCAGTTCGGCATCGCTGACTTCCAGGTTGATGCGGCGGTTGGGGATGTCGATCTGGATCGCATCGCCGTCGCGCACCAGGCCGATGGTGCCGCCTTCGGCGGCCTCCGGCGACGCGTGGCCGATCACCAGGCCCGACGACCCGCCGGAGAAGCGGCCATCGGTGAACAGGGCGCAGGTCTTGCCCAGTCCCTTGGACTTCAAATAGGACGTGGGATACAGCATTTCCTGCATGCCCGGGCCACCCTTGGGGCCTTCGTAGCGGATAACCACCACGTCGCCGGCCACCACCTTGTCGCCCAGGATGGCTTCGACCGCCGCGTCCTGGCTTTCGAAGACACGCGCGCGGCCCTGGAACACCAGTTGGCTTTCGTCCACGCCCGCCGTCTTCACGATGCAGCCCTTCTCGGCCAGGTTGCCGTACAGCACGGCCAGGCCGCCGTCCTTGGAATAGGCATGCGCCAGGTCGCGGATGCCGCCGTTGCTGCGGTCCAGGTCCAGCGTCAGAAAGGTGGCTTCCTGGCTGAAGGCGACCTGGGTCGGCACGCCGCCGGGAGCGGCGCGGTAGAACTTTTTGGCCTCTTCGCTGGCGCTGCCGCCGGCGATGTCCCACTTTTCCAGGGCCTTGCCGAGCGTGCCGCTGTGGACATTGCCCACCGACAGATCCAGCAGCTTGGCGCGGGCCAATTCACCCAGGATGCCGATCACGCCGCCGGCGCGATGCACGTCCTCGATGTGGTACTTGTCCGTGGCCGGCGCGGCCTTGCACAGGCAGGGCGTGCGACGCGAAATACGGTCGATGTCGACCATGGTGAAATCCACACCGGCCTCATGCACCGCGGCCAGGAGATGCAGCACGGTGTTGGTCGATCCACCCATGGCGACGTCCAGCGTCATGGCGTTTTCGAAGGCGGCGCGAGTGGCGATATTGCGCGGCAGCACCGATGCGTCGTCCTGCTCGTAGTAACGGCGGCACAGGTCGACCACCAGGCGGCCGGCTTCCTCGAACAGCCCCTTGCGCCAGGCATGCGTGGCGACGATGGTGCCGTTGCCGGGCAGGGAGAGGCCCAGCGCTTCGGTCAGGCAGTTCATCGAGTTGGCGGTGAACATGCCGGAACAGGAGCCGCAGGTCGGGCACGCGCTGCGTTCGTATTCGGCGACGTCGGCGTCGGACATCTTGGGATCGGCGGCTTTGACCATGGCGTCGACCAGGTCGATCTTGGCGACGACCTTGCCGTCGGTGGGCGATTTGATCTTGCCCGCTTCCATCGGGCCGCCGGACACGAACACCACCGGGATGTTCAGGCGCATGGCGGCCATCAGCATGCCCGGGGTGATTTTGTCGCAGTTCGAGATGCACACCATGGCGTCCGCGCAATGGGCGTTGACCATGTACTCCACCGAATCGGCGATCAGCTCGCGCGAGGGCAGCGAATACAGCATGCCGTCGTGGCCCATGGCGATACCGTCGTCCACCGCGATCGTGTTGAATTCCTTGGCGATCGCGCCGGCGGCCTCGATCTGGCTGGCGACCAGCGCCCCCAGGTCGCGCAGATGCACATGGCCGGGGACGAACTGCGTGAAGGAGTTCACCACCGCGACGATGGGTTTGCCGAAGTCGCCGTCCTTCATGCCGGTGGCGCGCCACAGGGCGCGGGCGCCGGCCATGTTGCGGCCGTGGGTGGAGGTGCGGGAACGGTATTGCGGCATGGCGTTGTCTCGGAAAGCGCGGGTTTTATCGGGACGGCCCGCGCCGCGTCCAGGGCGCGGCTTGCCGGGGCGGACCGGGGAAAAAGGTCCCCATCATAACGCCTGGCAGGGCACGGCAGCCTGGGCAGGGATAGTCCGGAGACGCGCCCGCGCCCCGGAATACGCCGCCGGGCGGCATAATGCCGCGGCCGGCCCACCCCTTTCAACCACGACTGCCGCAACATGTCCGCCTCGCCCGCTCCCACCCTGCTCATCCGCGACGCCACCGCCGACGATATGGCGGCCATACAGGCGATCTACAGCCATCACGTGCTGCACGGCACGGCCTCCTTCGAACTGGCGCCACCGAATCTGGAGGAAATGCTCCAGCGGCGCGCCGCCGTGCTGGCGCACAAGCTGCCTTATCTTGCCGCCGAGCTGGACGGCGAGATAGCCGGCTATGCGTACGCTACGCTGTACCGCCCTCGTCCCGCGTACCGGTTCACCTGCGAGGACTCGGTGTACGTCAAGCCGGGCATGGCGGGCCACGGTATCGGCGGGCGCCTGTTGCAGGAACTGATCCAGCGCTGCACGGCGCTGGGATGGCGCCAGATGCTGGCCATCGTCGGCGACAGCGGCAACGCGGCCTCGCTGGCGCTGCACGCGCGCTGCGGCTTCCATCCCGTGGGCACGCTGCGCTCGGTGGGACACAAGTTCGGCGAGTGGCGGGATACCGTGCTGATGCAGCGGGCGCTGGGCGACGGCGACGCGACCGCGCCCGAACCGCGATAGCAGGTATCCCTATGCCGCCGGCAAGGGAGCCGCCTGGCCGCTGGTCCAGCGTTCCCAGCCGGTCTTGCGCAGCGCGCAGGCCGGGCAGGTGCCGCAGCCGTAGCCCCAGTCATGGCGCGCGCCGCGTTCGCCCAGATAACAGGTGTGGCTGTCTTCCAGGATGATGTCCACCAGTTCCTGCCCGCCCAGGCGCTGGGCCAGCGCCCAGGTCTGCGCCTTGTCCAGCCACATCAAGGGCGTTTCTATGGTGACCCGGGTTCCCAGGCCCAGGGCCAGCGTCACTTGCTGCGCCTTCATCGTGTCGTCGCGGCAGTCGGGATAGCCCGAAAAATCCGTTTCACACATGCCACCGACCAGGACGTCCAGCTGGCGGCGATAGCCCAGGGCGGCCGCCAGCGTCAGGAATAGCAGGTTGCGGCCGGGCACGAAGGTGTTGGGCAGGCCGTTGGCCTGCATTTCGATGCGCCGGTCGCTGGTCAGGGCGGTGTCGCCGACCTGGCCCAGTACGGACAGATCCAGCATGTGATCGTCGCCCAGGCGGCCGGCCCAGCCAGGCAGGCGGGCGCGCAGCTCGCGCAGCACGTTCTGCCGGGCGTCCAGTTCGATCCGATGGCGCTGTCCGTAATCGAAGCCTACCGTTTCGACGTGGGCGTAGCGTTCCAGCGCCCAGGCCAGGCAGGTGGTCGAATCCTGCCCGCCGGAAAACAGCACCAGGGCGCGGCGGTCGTGATTTTGCATGGGAACTCCAGATCAAGACCGTTAGGATAACCGCCGTCCCCGGTCCCGCCCGTCCGCCTCCCTCTCGGCCCGCCCTGCCGCCCGCCCCTGGGCCGCGCCCGCCGATACGGGCTCAGCGCGCGGCCGCCCGCGCCGCGCCGCGACCCGCGATGCGGCCGAATATCGCGCCGGACACCAGCCCGGTGCCGCTGGGATAGTTGAAGTAGAACAGCCCGCCCACCATTTCCCCGGCGCAGTACAAGCCCGGCATCGGCCGCAGGTGCACGTTGAGCACCTGCCCGTTTTCCGGATCCACGCGCAAGCCGCCGAAGGTAAAGGTGATGCCGCAAGTCGTCGCATAGGCATGGTAGGGCGGTGTATCCAGCGGCTGCGCCCAGTTCGACTTGGCCGGCTCGATGCCTTGCGTGCACAGGCCATCTTTGATCGTGGGATCGAATGGCACATCCTTGCGGATCGAAGCGTTATACGCGCGCACGGTCTGCAGGAAGGCGGCCGGATCCACGCCTTCAAGCTTGTGCGCCAGGTCCTCCAGCGTATCCGCGGTGGCCTTGGTCATCATCTTGATGCGGTATTCGGAGCGCAGCAGATGGGTGACCTTGGAATCGAAGACCTGCCAGGCGAACTGGCCCGGCTGCTTCAGGACCTCGCCGCCGTACTTCGCGTAGGTGAAGGAATGGAAGTCCAGCCCTTCATCGACGAAGCGCTTGCCGTTGGCGTTGATCAACAGGCCGAAGATATAGCTGTGCTTCTGGAATTGATCGCCGACATGAACGTCGCCGAACTCCGGCGCGTTCAGGTCCCAGCCGGTGGCGTGGCAGCCCGACCAGTTGCCGTAGGGGGCGGCGCCGGCATCCAGCGCCATGCGCAAGCCATCGCCCTGGTTGAAGCGCGATCCGCGCACCTTGGCCAATTCCCAGCCGGGGCCCAGATAGCGCGCGCGCATTTCCGGATTGCCCTCGAAACCGCCGCAGGCCAGGACCACCGACCTGGCCTCGTAGATCACCGGGTGGCCGTCCTGTACGGCATGGATGCCGCGGATGCGGTCGCCGTCGGCGATCAGGGATCTGGCGCGCGTGTTGTAGTGCACGTCGATGCCGGCATTCCTGGCCGCTTTGTCCAGGAACTGCACCAGGCCCGCGCCGCCGCCGGATACCTCTATCGGCAAGCGCCCGAAGAACTTGCGGCGGCCGTTGACCAGGGACGATTGCCTGCCGTAGTTGGGTACGAACCTGGCGCCCTTGGCGCGCAGCCACACCATGACGTCCAGGCTTTGCGTGACCAGGATCTCCGACAGCGCGGGGTCCGTGCGATAGCTGGTCAGGCGGAACAGATCGTCGAAGTACTCGTCGGCCGTGTTGGTGAAGTAGTCGCTGGTGGCGATTTCTTCTTCGGTCAGGTCGGTGACCTTTTTCAGGTCTTCCACCGAGTCGTAGGCAAAGCGCATCACGCCGCCGGCAAAACGGCTGTTGCCGCCGGACTCGTCTTCCGGCGCCGCCTCCAGCATGGCGACGCTGACGCCATGCTCGCGGGCGGACAGCGCCGCGCACAAGGCCGCGTTGCCTTTGCCGACCACCACCACGTCGTAACGATGTATGTGTTCTTCCACTTCGCTGTCCTCACTCTTGGGCGGCGCCGGCGATCAGCGCCATCAACGCCTCCATGCGAGGCAGGGTTTCGATGCATTCGATGGTGTCGGCGATGGCCTCCACGGCGTCCTCGCGCAGCGCGCGTCCGGCGCACAGCGCGAATTTGGCGCGCAGCAGGTCGGGCGGCAGCGGATAGTCGGACGTGCGTCCCAGGGGCTGGTCGACCTGGGATTCCAGCACCCTGCCGTCGCGCAGCGTGACGCGCACGCGCCCGCCGAAATGATTGGCGGCCGGGAAGATCGCCGGTTCGGCCTGGTCATAGGCGGCCACGTGGATGCGATCCAGCAGCGCGCGCACGGCGGGCTGCGTGTAGGAGTCCGCTTCGAAGTCCGCCACGCCCACCTGGCCGTCCAGCAGCGCGCGGGCCAGCACGTATTGCAGGCTGAATTTCGCCGCCAGCGGGCTGTCCGGACGGGGCCGGTTGGTGTGCGCCAGCCGCCGCGTATGGATCCAGGCGTCGACGCGCGTCACGTCGTCCGGCCGCGGATGATGGCGGCGCGCGAGCTGCAGCATGGCGTCCAGCGCCGGGTGGGTACTGCCGCAGCAGGGATACTGCTTGATGGCAATGCCGGGCTCGACGATGTCCAGCGGACGGGCCCAGGCATCCAGCGCACGCCGCGCGTCGTAGGTCCCCGGACCGTTGAACACGTCGAGGAAACCCTGTTTGTGTTCGAACACCGCCGCGCGATTGGCGGTGCAGCCCAGCCGCGCCAGGCGCGCCGCGTACATGCCATTGCGCGCGCAATGGCCGACGTGCAGCGGCTTGGCCATGGTGCCGAAGTTGGCCTTGAGGCCGGAGGCGAAGGACGCCGCCAGGGCCAGCGCGGTCGCGGTGGCGTCGCCGTCCAGCCCCAGCAGCCTGGCGCAGGCCGCGGCGGCGCCGAAGGTGCCCAGCGTGGCGGTGGGATGCCAGCCCTTGGTGTAGTGATGAAGGTTGACCGCCAGCCCCAGCTTGCACTCGACCTCGAAGCCCGCGACGTAGGCCAGCACGACATCGCGGCCGTTGCTATTCAGTTGCTGGGCCAGGGGCAGCAAAGCCGACAGCACCGGGGCGGAGGGATGGCCGCCCATGGTGTTGTTGCAATCGTCGAAGTCCAGCGCGTGGGACGCGGTGCCGTTTATCAAGGCGGCGTCGAGCACGCCCACGTGGCGGCGCGTACCCAGTACCAGCGCCGGCCCGTCCTGCGTATCCAGGGCCCGGGCCGCCAGCCGCGCGGCGTCTTCGCGCGCGCCGGCCAGCGTCACGCCGATGGTGTCGAGCAGGCCGACGCGCGCCCAATGGATGGCGGCGTCGGGGAGGTCGTCGTAGCGCAGCGCCGCGACGCGCCGGCCCAGTTCGCGGGCGAGGCCCGCGACGGTATCCGCGCCATCGGCGGCGCCGGGTTCGTCTGTATCGCTCATTTGGCCGGTATTCCCTTTTTCGAGCCCGGTTTTTTGCATCGCGTTCGGTTATAGAATACTACGGTATACCATTTTTCCGGCAGGTCACGGGGATGGACCGAGACATGATGCAAACCGCGGCTTCAGCCGCCACCGCGGCGCAGGCGCTGGCCCGCTTCGCCGCCGATCTGCGGTTCGAGGACATCCCGGAAGACGTGCGGGAGCGGGCAGCGGCTTGCATCGCCGACACGCTGGGATGCATCGTCTACGGCTGCCGCTTCCCCTGGAGCGCGGCAACCGCCGCCTACGCGCGACGCTACGGCGGCCAGGGCCCCTGCACGGTGTTGGACACGCCCGGTATAGGGACGCCCGGTATCGCGGCGCCGCTGGCGGCGCTGGCCAACGGCGCGGCGGCGCACGCCTTCGAACAGGACAGCCTGCGCTACCCCGGCGCCGGCGTGCATCCGGGCGCCACCCTGGTCCCCGTGATGGCGGCCGTCGCGCAGGAAACCGGCGCCCATGGGCGGCAGGCCCTGACCGCCTTCGTAGCCGGCTGCGAAGTGCTATTCCGCATAGGCGCGGCATCCCGCCACAGCAGCGAAAAGCTGGGCTTCCACGCGCCCGGCCTGACCGGCCCCTACGGCGCGGCGGTGGTGGCCGGCGTCCTGATCGGCCTGGACGCGACCGGCATCGCACGGGCGCTGGGCATCGCCGGCTCGCTCTCCGCCGGATTGCTGGCATTCACCAAATCGCGCGAGGGCGCCATGGTCAAGCGCCTGCACATGGGCCGCGCCTGCGAGGCCGGCGTCCTGGCCGCACGCCTGGCGGCGGACGGCTACAGCGGACCGGAGACCATATTGGAAGGCCGCTTCGGCTTCCTCGAAACCTATTGCCGCGAGCCCGATGCCGGCCGCCTCACCGCGGACCTGGGCGGCAACTGGGAAACCCTGCGCATCTGCATGAAGCGCTACGCCTGCCATGTCACGCCGCAAGCCGCCATGCAGACGCTGCGCGGATTAATGGCCGCGCATGGCTTCGGCGGCGACGACGTCGCCGAACTGGCGCTCGGCATGTCGGAAAAGGTCGCCAGTCATCACGACATCCGTGATCCCGGCGACATCATGACGGCGCAATACAGCGCGCCTTTCTGCGTGGCCCTATCGCTGTACCGCGACCCCGAGGATCCGCGCGCCTTCGACCCATCCGCGCTGCAGGATGCCAGGATCGCCGCGCTGTGCCGGCGTATCGCGCTGGCCGCGGAGCCCGGCCTGCCCTCCGCCTGGAGCGCGCGCATCGCGCTGACCTTGCGTGACGGGCGGCGCTACGACGCGCTGGCGCGGGACTACAAGGGCATGCCCCAGACACCGATGACGCAGGCGGAAATGCGGCGGCGCTTCCTGCTGCTGACGGAAGAAACGCTGGGCCGGCGCGCGGCCGCCGACTGGTACGACCGCTTGATGCAATTACCGGCGCAAGCCGCGCTACCCATGCCGCGGGCTTGATCGCGGCCTTTACCCGCGCTTCTTCATGGCCTCGGGAAACGCCGGCCGGCGCACCTCCCCGACCAGCTTGCTGTGCCGCACGCGCGTACGCGCGTGCAACGCGTTCTGCACATGCCGCACTGCAACAGCGCGCGCCGCGGCCTCGTCACGCGCCGCGATGGCTTCGTAAAGTTCGCGATGTTCCGCGATGACCTCGGCACGCCGCTCCTCGATCACCAGCGTGGATACGTTCCGATAGGCCGACAGGGTATCGGCGGTGATCAGCAGGAACTTCAGCAGGAACTGGTTGTGCGCGGCGCGATAGACCACGTCGTGGAAAGTGCGATTGTGTTCGTACATCTGCTCCGGCTCGTCACGTATCCGCGCCTCGTGATCGACCAGATGCTTCAGCGTGGCGATCTCCGCCTCCGTCGCGCGCTTGGCGGCGGACGCGGCGGCCGCGCCTTCCAGCAGTTCCCGCACGGCATAAAGCTCTTGCACCGCCTCGTCGTCGATGGACGCGACCACCAGCCCGCGCCGTGGATGCTGTGTCAGCAGGCCTTCGTTTTCCAGACGGCGCAGGCCCTCGCGGGCAGGCGTGCGGCTGATGCCCAGCCATTCCGCCACCTTGTATTCGGACACGCGATCGCCCGGCTTGAGATCATTGGCCAGGATAGCTTCGCGTACCGACTCGTACGCGACGTCGCCCAGCAGCAGATTGGAGTCGTAGGGTTTTCTTGTCATGGAAGTGTTCACGCTGAGGACAGCTTGCCTTGACGGTGGCCGGCGCGCCGTGAAAGCATCGAGGGATTGTAGAACTTCCCCTGTTTCCGGATCGCCGATGATCTCAAAACTCGTAGAAAGCACCGCGCAGGCGCTGGCGGATATCCCCGATGGGGCCACCATTCTGATCGGCGGCTTCGGGCCCGCCGGCCAACCGGTCGAATTGATCGATGGGCTGCTGGCCCAGGGCGCGAAAGATCTGGTGATCGTCAACAACAACGCCGGCAACGGCACCACCGGCCTGGCGGCCCTGCTGGGCGCCGGGCGCGTACGCAAGATCATCTGTTCCTTTCCGCGCCAGGCGGATTCGCAGATCTTCGACGGCCTGTACCGCTCGGGCAAGATCGAATTGGAGCTGGTGCCGCAAGGCACGCTGGCCGAGCGCATCCGCGCCGCCGGCGCCGGCATCGGCGGCTTCTACACCCCCACGGCCTACGGCACGCCGCTGGCCGAAGGCAAGGAAACGCGCGAACTGAATGGCAAGCACTATGTTTTCGAACTGCCGCTGCATGCCGATTACGCGCTGATCAAGGCCGACCGCGCCGACCGCTGGGGCAACCTGACCTATCGCAAGACCGCGCGCAATTTCGGCCCCATCATGGCCAGCGCCGCCAAGGTCGCCGTGGCCCAGGTACGTGAGATCGTCGAACTGGGCGAACTGGACCCGGAAGCCATCGTCACCCCCGGCATTTTCGTCAAGCGTGTCGTGCGCGTCGACGCCGCCGCGGGCAAGGAGTGAGCATGACCGACAAACTGACCCGCGACCAAATGGCCGCCCGCGTCGCCCGCGACATCCCGGAAGGCGCCTACGTCAACCTGGGCATCGGCCTGCCCACCCTGGTCGCCAATCATCTGCCGGCCGACCGCGAGATCGTGCTGCATACCGAAAACGGCATGCTGGGCATGGGACCGGCGCCCGCCAAGGGCCAGGAAGACTACGACCTGATCAATGCCGGCAAGCAACCCGTTACGCAAGTGCCCGGCACGTCCTTCTTTCATCACGCCGATTCCTTCGCCATGATGCGCGGCGGCCATCTGGACATCTGCGTGCTGGGCGCCTTCCAGGTATCCGTCGATGGCGACCTGGCGAACTGGCATACCGGCGGCGCCGATGCGATCCCGGCGGTCGGCGGTGCGATGGACCTGGCCAGCGGCGCCAAACAGGTTTTCGTCATGATGGAGCTGACCACGCGCGAAGGCCTCAGCAAGCTGGTGCCGCAATGCACTTACCCGTTGACGGGCGTGCGCTGCGTATCGCGCGTCTATACCGACGTCGCGGTCTTCGATATCCGCGCGGACGGCGTCTATGTCGTCGAGACCTTCGGCGATACCGACCCGGCGGCGCTCGAACGCGTCACCGGACTTCCGCTACGATTCGAGATACCGGTCGCCCGCTGATATCCGGCGGGGGACGCTCATCGCGGGAGAACAACCATGAAACGCCTGCTTGCCGCCGCCATCCTGTCCGCCGCCGCCCTGAACGCCGGGGCGCAATCGATGACGCAAGGCGTCACCATCGATAGCCTGCAGGCCGTCAAGGACATCGCCTCCGGCGCCACGGTGATTCGAGGCACGGTGCACAACGACACGGGCAAGGAACTGAACCGCGTAACGGTGCTGTTCCAACTGCAGGACGCGCAGGGCAACGTCATCGGCACGACGTCGGCGCAGACCTTCAATCTGCCGGACAAGCAAACCTGGGATCTGATGGCGACGACGCCGCTGCCCTTCGCGCGGTTCACCGCCTACGAGATCAAGGCGGAATAACGGACGTCATCCGGGCTCGCGATCAAGGCAACTGAATAGCGCGAACCGGATGGCCGCGCGGGGCCCGCGCGATGATTCGGGCTTACGAACTCACGGCCGCAGCACAAGCGTGTGCGCGGCCGTGCCCGGCATGAAGGGCGACGCGGCGCCCTCCACCCAGTCCTGGTGCCCGGCCAGGAAGAACGGCGACATGGGATGCCCGGACGCGCCGCCGGGCATTTCCAGTATTCCCTGTGTTTCCTTGCCGGGCGCGACCACGAAACGCTCGGATGCGCCGAAGGCCGGCCGCTGGACGCGCGGCATATTGGTGTCGCCGGGCACGGCCTGCGCCGGCGCCGAAAACCATGCTCGCAGCGGTCCGGGCAGCAAGCCCGCGAACGGGTGGCCGATGGCCAGGGTATTGCGCTCGCCCCAATCCGCCTGGTCCAGCGATGCGCCGCGCGGCCGGTTGCGGACGATGGTTTCGTCGATGGCGCCCAGCATGAAGGCCCGCCAATTGGCGTAGCGCGCGGGTACCCAGGCCTGTTCCCGCACCAGGGCGCGCATGACCGGCTCCAGCCGGGATGAGGCCCGGCCCACGGATATCGCCGGCGCAAGCTCCGGCGCGCGCGCCGACAGCCGCTCGTCCAGCCCGGCGAACCAGGCGCCATACAGCGTTTCACGGAAATCCCGAACCAGGGTGTAGCCGGCCTGGTCGACGTCGGCGCGCCCATTCCATTGCAGCAGGATGCGCCGCAGGGCGGCACGGTCCGGATGCCCGGCGAGCGCGGGCTGGTCCAGGATATCCAGCGCCAGCTGGCGCCAGAACTCCAGCCACAGGCCGCGATCGTCCAGCTGGATGGCCAGCAGGGCCTGCTCGTCGTACGTATCGCGCGCGAACAGGCCATCGCGGATCTGCGTGCCGCGCAATCCCACATCGGCGCCGCCGTCGCCTATCGCGCGCTGGCGCCCGGCGTCCCCCAGCTGCGTGCTGTTGGCCGTCCACAGCCGTCCGGAGGGCGGGTCGACCACGCGGGGATACCGCCGCGGCGGCAGCCGTTCGGCGGGCGCGGCGGCCCTGGCCGCCTCGACGGGATAGCCGTCGGGATCCCGCGTGGCCCGCGGCAGCGGGCCGGCCAGGGTCCAGCCGATATGGCCGGCGCTATCCGCCACCAGGATGTTCTGCGTCGGCACCCCGGAAGCCTGCGCCACGCCCAGGGCCTGGTCCACGTTGCGCGCCGTCTCCATGCCCAGCAGGCCCAGGTCGGCCGCATACGGCTGGTGGGCGATCCATTCCACGGCATAGGTCTGGTCGCCCACGGCCATTTCCGGCCCCCAGCGCGTCTCCAGCACCGGACGGCGCACCGGCGCGCCGCCCTTCACCTGTATCCACTCGTCGTGTTCCGTGGCGGTTTCCCACTCGCCGGACGGCCCGCGATAGCGCCGGGGATCCTGGGGATCGCGTTCCAGCCTTATCAGATCGATGAAGTGTCCGTAGCTGTTGGTGAAGGCCCAGGCGACGTCGCCATTGCTTCCCGCCACCACCACCGGCGCGCCGGGCAGGCTGACCCCGCTGATGCGGCGCGGCTCGGGGCCCCGCAGCACCAGCGTCAGGCGATACCAGATATTGGGCAGCCGCAGCCCGAGATGCATATCGTTGGCCACGCGCGCCGCGCCATCGGCGGCACGCGTGCCGGCCACCGCAAAGGCATTGCTGCCGACCTCGGCGGCCGCCGCCTCGGATTGCGCGCGGCGTCCGGCGTTGTCCCGCCCGGGGCCGTCCAGCCCGGGGCCATCCAGCCAATCGGGACGCGTCCGTGGCACTCGCAAGGGTGGCGCGGCGATGTCGACGCCATCCAGCGGCGCGTCCATCGCGCTGGCCCGCGGCGTCAGGAATGCCAGCATGTCAGCGGGTACCGCGTCGCGCAAAAGTCCCCGCGACAGCACGCGAATCAACTCGGCCGACTGCAGATCCAGATACATCGCGTCGATGGCCAGCAGCGTATCTTCCGGCCGCCAGGGCTGCGGACGCACGCCCAGCACCCCATATTCGAAGGGCCACACCGGCAGCGCCGCCTGGGCGGCGTTGACCCCGTCCGCATAGCGCTGCAACAGCTCGCGCTGGGCGGGCGGCAAGGCGGCATAGGCGGCCTGGGCGCGAGCGCGGAAGCGATGCATGCGATTGCGCTGGTCCAGAGGGATGGCGTCCGCGCCCACCAGGGCGGCGACCTCGCCGGCCGCGACCCGGCGCAGCAGATCCATCTGGAAATAGCGGTCCTGGCCGTGCGCATAGCCCGTGGCATAGGCCAGGTCCAGCCGGTTGTCGGCCGTCACCGTGACGCTGCCCTGCGTGTCCCGCTCTATCGTGGCATTCGCCGATAGGCCCTCGCCGCGCAGTTGCCCGTCCAATCGCGGCAGGCTGGCGCGCATGGCCAGCCAGGCCGCCGCGCCGGCTACGGCGGCAAGCGCCAGGACGCCCGTGCAGAGCAGCGCCAGCACGCGCCCCCATCGGCGCTTCCTGTTCTTCAATCGCATGCGCCGTGTTTTAACAGCCGCTCCATGACGCGTCCACCCTGGCGGCAGAAGAGTTCGCGCGCCGCGACGAGGAAATCGGCCCCGCGCCGCGGCAAGCTCCGACAGCGGCGCTCAATCCATCCCATTTCGCCGCCCGGCCTTTGCGCCATGGCTGGGAACAGGCTCGCGGGGGACCGGCACTCAACGCGCCTCGAAGGGAGAACACCATGACGCAACTTCTACACCGCTGCCCGGCGCGGCCATGGCCAGACGCCGTCTCGATGCGCGGGGAGGCTAGCCCGACATGACTAGCATCGGATCATGCAGCACCCTCAGTACCATTCCGTCGCTGGACGCATACGCCGTATCGGACACGCCCGCCCTGCGCGATCTTTGCGGCCTGCTGACCGTGCAGGACCCCGGCGAACTCGATGCGCAGCGACTCATGCAGCTGGAGGCCGCGCTGCGCACCGTCGACAGCACGGAGATCGGCGCCGCGCTGCTGCGCGCGATCCGTGCCTGCGACATGCCCGCCGACGAGACGCCCTGCATCGTCTTCGACTACACCGAGGACCTGTCCACCGTCGCCGAAGGCGATGAAGACGCGGAGCTGCGCCGCGAACGCACCATCCATTTCGATGTGGAACCCGCCATCACCGCCCTGGAAGACGCCGTGGGCGAATCGCCTCCCGCCCGGCAAGCCGCCGCCTTGCTACTGCAACAGGCCGTCGACCTGTTCGCCGACCTGGCTGCGTACTACGCCACTTGCCTCGGGCAATACCGCACGGCGCCCAGCCTGGGCTTTGCCGAGTATTCGGCGCTGACCTTCCGCGACCAACTCGGCGATCCCGTGCCGCAATGGCAGCGGGATATGGAAGCCTATGTCCACGCGGCCACCGATCCGGACGACAAACGAGCCCTGGCGTGGGAACTGGTCAGCATGTGGGACTACGCCGGCGACCCCACTCAACCGCTGCGCCTGATTTCCTTGGGATTGGGCGAGGCGCCGCCGCTGAAGAACCTGACATCGCTACAGTGGTTGATCCTGGCGGACAACCGGCTCACCGAGTTCCCGTCCACCGACCGGCTGCCACCGACGCTGATCAGGCTGGATGTCGCGGGCAACCCCATGGAAACGCCCGCCAGCAGCTATGCGCCGCAACTGCGGCAAGTCACCGCGGACGCCGCCATGTGCGAACGGCTGCGTTTGCGCGACATATTGCCGGCGGGCGTGGAGCTGACCGAGGCCAGCGCGGACTACGTGGTCAACATCCACATCGCGACGCGGTTCCTGTCCGAGTTCCCGGAAACCCTGGCGAACGTCCTTCCCATCGATGACATGGAACGCCGCGGCTACACCAGCGAGGTCATGGCGCCGCTATACCCCGAAGGCATGCTCGACAAGGCCGCCGAAAAATGGCTCGCTCCGTCATCCGGCGCCGGCACGTCGTCCGCCCCGGCCGCCCTGCCCCCCGCCAGCGATGACTGGCAAAAGGCGCAGGACATCAACGCGAACGCCGTCGCCGCACTGAACGGCCTGCTCAACCGCTTGCATGAAGTCTGGCTCAAGCAGCCCGACCCCGACTTCCATGATCGCATCGCCGCCCTGCTGACGAAAATGCGGCAACCCGGCAAGGAAAAATTCCTGGAGGAATGCCTGACCATCGCCCGCTATGGTCCCGGCTCCTGCCAGGATCAGATGCTGTATACGCTGAACAGTCTGCAGATCGCATCCTTGAACTCCGACATCGAAGACGGCGAATACGACGACAGGCTGGTGGAGCTGCTGCACCAGGGCGAAGACATGCTGAACATGCATACGCTGGCGCAGTATTTCGCCGAACTGCGGCCCGAACTGAAATTGCGCGCCCAGCGGAAAAACATCGAGTTCGACGAAGTGGAACAGTGGCTGAACCTGCTGACCCGTCTGCAGGGTACGACGCATATCCCCCCCATGCAGTTCAAGATGCATTTCCAGTACCTGTCGGTCGTGGAGCAAGCCGATGCCGACGCGGCGCGCGAAAAGATCGCCGACGCAAGGAATTCCGGATTCTTCGATTTCCTGGCGACGTGGACGCCCTTGCACACCGTCATACGGCGCGTCTCGCCGGCGCTGATCCGGCGCGCCGAGAAATGGCGTGACCGCATTTACAACGACCGCGGCCGCGTCTTTGCCTTCCTCAACCGCATAATGGACGCCGAGCGCGTGTTCGCCGCGTCCCGCAAGTCGGATATGGAAGTCTTCAAGGTGGGACCGCGCATGTTCTGGACCCGCTACGAAATGGAGGTCCAGAATTATCTGGCGCGGCAACACCTGCGCCGCGATATGCCCGACGTACTGATGCCGGTCTGCAGCGCGGTCAGCGAGAACATCGAGACGATGATCCACAGGACCACGGTAAGGGAATTCATGGCGACCCACCGGCTGAAGCTACAGCAGGCCATCGAACAGGACCGCCAGCCGCGCTGGTTCACCGACCTGCGCCGTCGCGTGACCTAGGCGCCCTCATGCCCGGCGCTTGAACTGCTTGCGGTACGCGGACGGAGAAGTCTGCAACATGCGGGAAAAATGCTGGCGCAGCGACGACGCGCTGCCCAGGCCGGCGCGGGCGGCGATGACCTCCAGCGGCAGATCGGTGGTCTCGAGCATTTTCTGCGCGAGCCGCAGCCGTTCGGCCAGCAGCCATTCGCTCAGGCTGCACCCGGTCAGGGACAGGAAGCGGCGATTGAAGGTACGGCGGCTCATGGCCAGGCGTTCGGCCAGGCTGTCGGCCGTATGCTTGTCGACGATGGACCCGCGCAGCCAGTCCAGCAGCTCTGCCAGGCGGAAGCCGGCGCCCTCGGAGGACGCCGCCTGCGGCGGCAGCTGCGCCTGGGCGCCATGGCGATGCGGCGGCACGACCAGCCGGCGCGCCGCGAAATCCGCCACCTTGGCGCCATACAGGCTGCGCACGATGTGCAGGCAGCAGTCTATGCCGGACGCCGTCCCGGCGGATGTCGTGATGTTGCCGTCGTCGACGTACAGCACCGACGGCTCGACCTTGACGCGGGGGAATTGAGCGGCGAATTGATCCGCCCAGGCGAAATGCGTGGTGGCGCGGCGGCCGTCCAGGATGCCGGCGGCGGCCAGCACGTAGGCGCCCAGGCAAAGGCCGACGATGCGGGCGCCCCGGGCGCTGGCGGCGGCGACCGCCTCCACGAGGGCGGCGGGCGGGGCTTCCTTCGGATCGCGCCAACTGGGGATCACGATCACGTCGGCGGTTTCGGTGATTTCGAGAGATGGCGTCGTCACGACCGAGAAGCCGGAGGTCGTGGTGGCCAGGGTCGCGCCTTCCGCGGAACATACTTTCAGCGAAAATCTAGGCGCGCCGGCCACCCCGCCGTAGCTGCCGAACACGGCGCAGGGCACTGACAGGTGGAATGCGCTGATCCTGTCGAAAGCGACTACGGCGATGACTGGCGCGGGAATAGACACGGCGATGATGCCCGGGATGCTGCGGTATTGGCCCAATTCTAGCGAAAATTGACCGAAAACCGGCGAACCAATCCGTGGCGCTGCTCCAGAATTCCTATGCCATGGGGAATTAGCCGCCCGTGACCCATATGCGAATCGCGTCAGGAGAACGGAACGGTTATCAGCATATTCAAAAAATAGAAGGCAGGGCTGCGCGATGCCGATCAGGCTTCTCTCGAACGGAAAGACCATCTCCCTCAGGTCGTTTCCCCGGGCCGAAGATTTTCCGGTCGACGAGCGCGCCTCCACCATGGATGCCTTCAATCGCCTTATCGGCATGAATTGGGATGTCACCGAACCGCACTGGACCCCGACCCATAGTCCATTCCGGAGCGGTTACGGACTGATCCTGATCCATGCCGACAAGGAGCTCGTCGGGTTCTCGATTTACCAGTACTTCGATATGAACGGCGACCTTTGCCTGTACCGATCCGGTACGGAACTGGCGCCACCCTACCAAGGCCTGGGGGTATACAGCGATGTCACGGATCTGATATTCGCCGAGGCCTTCCGCCAGCGGCCGCACCAATCGCGGTTGCTGTATTGCTGGCGGACCCGCAATGCCATCGTGGCACTGACCAACGCGCGCCGTTGCGCCGAGGTCGTGCCCGACCTGCAGGCCGACCCGCCCAAAGAAAACGGCGGGCGGGCCGGCTTGCTTGCCCTGGCCGTCCTCGCGGCCAAGCGGATCTACCCCGACCACGTGCTGGAACTGCCGGCGCTGGTCATGCGCGGCGCCTACGGGCACATCAAGCACCGCAAGCCTTCATACCGCGGCGCGGCGGTACATGTGGGCAAGCGTATCTCCACATTGGCGCCCAACTCCACCGACGCGCTGTTTTCGCTGGGCATCGTCCGCCGACCCACCCTGTCATGAGCAAGGCCGCTTCGCTGCCGCCGCATATCGCGCTGGAAGCCGACCGGCCCGGCGCGCGCGCGTACGCGTCCTGGATCCTGATCGCGCTGGCCTACGCCGTGGCCTTCATGCAGCGCCTGGCGCCGCAATCGATGCTGAACGAACTATCCGCGTCGTTCTCGATCGAGGCGGCAGGCCTGGGCGTGCTGGCCTCGGGCTATTTCTACGGTTATCTGGCCATGCAGATTCCCGCCGGCATCCTGGTCGACACGCTGGGCGTGCGGCGGGTCCTGATCGGCAGCCTGCTGGTATCGCTGACCGGCACCACCTGCTTCGCCATGGCCCATAGCGTGCCGGCCGCCTTCGCCGCGCGCCTGGTGATCGCCTGCGGCGATGCCTTGGTCTTCACGTCCATGCTGAAGCTGGTGGCGCTGAAGTTCCGGCAAAGCCGCTTCGGCCTGATGTCGGGCTTGTCGCAGGTGTCGGGCTACATAGGCGGCGCGATGGCGACCACGCCGCTGGCCTATGCGGTGTCGGAACTGGGATGGCGCGAGTGCTTCGCCATGGTGGCGGGCCTGATCGCCTTCAACCTGGTGGCGGCAATCCTGGTATTCGCCCGTACGGACCAATCTCCGATGGCGCTGAAAGAACTAGCACCCAAACTGGGCCGCACCCTGCGGAT
Source organism: Bordetella sputigena (assembly GCF_965137885.1). Lineage (NCBI taxonomy): Bacteria > Pseudomonadati > Pseudomonadota > Betaproteobacteria > Burkholderiales > Alcaligenaceae > Bordetella > Bordetella sputigena. The sequence goes on along the minus strand of NZ_CBCSCA010000011.1, from coordinate 30,551 downwards.
GTTCCGCGGCAGGCTGCGCAGCGCCAGCAGCTGGGGCTGCGCCGTCGTTTTCGCCTCGCACTTCGCCTCCGTCACTACGCTATCTGGAGTATGGGGATTGCCCATGGTCCGGGATACGCTGTCGATCAGCAAGGATCAGGCGAGCACCTGCATCCTGGCATTCCTGGTAAGCAATGTGGCCGGCTCCATCCTGCTCGGCCATTTGTCGGATCGCGTGATGAACGTGCGACGCGCGCTGCTGTGGAACTGCCTGTTGCGCGCGGCTATCCTGCTCGCCTTGCTTCCGGCACTGCTGGCATCGATGGGGTATGCATACGCCATCGCATGCTTCTGCGTCCTTGGCTTCGTGGCCGGCGGTACCGTCCCGCTGGTATTGAAGGCGGTACGAAAGTTGTACTCCACCGAGATGATCGGTATTGGAGCCTCGTTCAACACCACGCTGGCCGGCATTACGGCCGCCGTGGTGCAGCCGCTTATCGGATCCCTGCTGGCCACTTCGGCCACGGGCAGTCCCGGCCACTTGTCTTACACCGCGCAGGGCTATACCGGATTCGTTCTCCTCATGGCGGCCGTCTCGGCCCTGGGCTGTATCGGCGCGGCGGCGATGCGCTTCGCACATCAAGCTTAGCCCTCTTCATCGTGCCGATGCGGCATCATGCCGCGCGCACGTCATGGCAAGTCGATTTTTCCCTCCACCTGATGGGTAGACAAAGCCGTGAAAGACTATCTAAGCCGAACTCAAGTCGAACAACGCCACGCGCCTGGCTCATGGCAGGCGATCCTGTTCCAGGAGCTGGCCAGCACCCTGAACAGCGATACGCGCGCGTTTCCATGCGTCTTCGGCGTCGCGGGATACCGCGCCGATCAGTTGCGCTATCTTTTCCTGGAAGACGACGACGTGGAGGGACTGGCGCGCAATCTGCGCGCATATGTCGCCGAGTCGCGGTCCTGCGGCCCCAACACGTCGCTGCTGGCGTTTTTCCGTCCGCGCCCGCTGCTGCCGCTGGAAGCCTATCGCGCCAAATTCTGGGCCATGCTGGGCCGCCTGGCCTCGCTGGACGACAGCGAATGGCCGGCCGATATTCCAGCGGAACTGGACAGCCCGCATTGGGAATTCTGCTTCGCGGGCGAACCGATCTTCGTCGTCTGCAATACGCCGGCCCACGTACAGCGGCAAAGCCGGCGCGCCAGCTCCTTCATGATGACCTTCCAGCCGCGCTGGGTCTTCGACAACATCCTGGGCAGCCCCCGGGCGCGCGAGGCCAGCGTATCCAAGGTGCGCCAGCGCCTGGCGACCTACGACATGATCCCGCCCTCCAAAGAACTGGGCGCCTACGGCGATCCGTCCAATCGCGAGTACAAGCAGTACTTCCTGGGGGACGACAACCGGCCGACCACCGGATGTCCTTTCCACGCCATGCGCGCGGCGGACCTGGCGTCCGAGACGGAAATCTGAGGCAAGGGGGCTGACATGGAAATCATCAAGGGTTTGCTGGGCGATACCGAACTGGCCGAGAACCTGCGGGTCCTGCTGCCGAAGCAGGGCTGCATAGAAGTGCAGCGCGACGCGCCCGGGAAGGAGCATCGGACCCATAGCCATCCCACCGACGAAACGCTGATCATCGTCGATGGCGCATTGACGGTGTATGCGGATGGCGTCAATTACGTATGCCGGAAGGGGGACGTCATCGACCTGCCGGCCGGCACGGTACACGGGTCCACCGCCTCATCGGAAGGGGCGATCTATCTGATCGCCTTCGAACGGCTGGCGCCGTCCATCAAGGAGCGCTCCGCGCAGCAATGTCCGGCGTAGCGGTCCAGCGGCCGCGGCGCCCGCTGCGTGGGCGGCAAAGGCAAGCGTGGCGGCGGCGTCGGCCGTACGCCCTAGCCCATTTGCCGCTCATGCGTCGGTACGAGCGCTACGGCAGCCAGGCGCGGCAGCGGGGCGACCCGGCCGATCAGCGCGTCGCGACCATAAAAAGGCGCGGGAAGGGCAGGAGCACGGAACCATCCGCCAGCGGCGGATGCGTCTGCCTGACCAAGTCCGTATAGCGCGCAAGGTAGGAGCGCTTTTCGTCTTCGTCCAGCGGATCGAGGAAGGGCCGCAGCGCGCTACCCTTGAACCATTCGACGATGGCGTCAGGCCCATCCTTCAGCACGTGGTAGTAGGTGGTGCGCCAGATGTTCGCCGTGGCGCAGTGCTGCTGCAGCAGCTCGTAGTACCACTCGGCGGAGCGCAAGGCCGTCCGCGCCTGGCTGGCGTCCTTCAACTTGTCCGCCCAGGGGCCGTCCACCGCCAGCTCGCGCATCATGCGATGCGGGCGCTCGTCCATCGTGTCCGGCATCTGGATGGCCAGGCTGCCGCCTTCCGACAGCCTGGAGACCAGCGCGGGGAATACGGTTTCATGATTCGGCACCCACTGGAATACCGCGTTCGCGAGGATGACGTCGTAAGCAGTGGCCGGCTGCCAGGTATGGATGTCCGCGACTTCGAATTGAACCTGCGGCATGCGCTTGCGCGCCGCCGCGATCATGTCGGCCGAACTATCCAGGCCGGAGACCCTGGCCGTCGGAAAGCGCCGCGCCAGGACTTCCGTGGAATTGCCTGGCCCGCACCCCAGATCGATGACTTCCCGCGCATCGTCCGATGGCACGGCGGACAATAGATCGCGTACCGGGCGGGTTCGTTCGTTCTCGAACATCAGGTACTGCTTGGAAGACCATTTGTCCTGTGCCATCGCGCTTGCTCCAGGGGTTGCCGGAAGGATTTCGATGATACCTCCGGCTTGCTTGCAAGCGCTTGACTCGGCCGCGGCGGCCGCGCGATGGCGGCGTCGTATGCAGCCCGGATTACCGAGGCGCGGGAACGTCGCCCGCGGGGTGACACCGCGTTGACGACATGAGCGATGTTTGATTAAATCCAAATGCCTCTCAAAGGGAGTAGCTGACACGACGCGGCACGCGCGTTGTGACACGGTGCCGTCATTACGGCACTGGTGGGCTGGCAGCCACCAGTGTTCGGTGCCGTGACTCGGAATCCAGGCATTCCGGGCGGCAAGACTGGCGAGGATCCCAGACAATTTGTCGCCCATACGTTGCCGGTTGGGCTGAGAGGCTCGTTACGATGATCTCCATCGGAACCCCTTTGCTGTGGACACTGTTCACGGTCTTCGTACTCGTCGCGCTCGCGATCGATTTCTTTGCACTCAACCGTCAGGGCTCGCATGCCGTCGGCATGCGCGAGGCCACCATCTGGTCGCTGATATGGGTGGCCGTTTCCTTTGTCTTCGTCGGCTGGCTGTGGTGGTATCTCGGCGGCGCCGGGCCCGACCCCGTCGCACGGGAACTGGCCAACGCCAAGGTGCTGGAGTTCGTCACCGGCTACCTGGTGGAGAAGGCGCTCGCGGTAGACAATATTTTCGTCTTCCTGATGATCTTCAGCTACTTCGCCGTGCCGGCGGCGTTTCAGAAGCGGGCGTTGATGATCGGCATTCTTGCTGCGTTGGTCCTGCGCGCCATCATGATCCTTATCGGCGCCTGGCTGATCGTCAGGTTCCACTGGCTGATGTACGTGTTTGGCGCTTTCCTGCTGTTTACCGGGATCAAGATGTGGCGCGCCGCGGGCGAGGAGTCCGACCTGGCGGAAAATCCGGCGCTGCGCTGGATCAAGCGGCACATGAAGATCGCCCCCGATTACGACGGCGAGAAGTTTTTCACGAGGGTCGATGGCGTCAGGGCCGCAACGCCGCTGCTCGTGGTCATCCTTATCATCGGTGTGGTCGACGTCGTGTTCGCCGTGGATTCGATTCCGGCGATTTTCGCCATCACGACCGACCCGTTCATCGTGCTCACGTCCAATGTATTTGCGATCCTGGGCCTGCGGGCGATGTACTTCCTGCTCGCGGGCATGCACGAGCGCTTCCATCTGCTCTCATATGGGCTGGCCGTCATCCTGGTGTTCATCGGGACCAAGATGCTGCTCATTGACCTCTACAAGATACCGATTTCCTGGTCGTTGGGCTTTACGGTGCTCACCCTGGCCGCGGCAATGATCTTGTCCGTGCGCATACCGCCGAAGCCGGGCGGCACGCAGCGAATCGCCGAGGAACCTCGCGGCTGAGAATCGCTCGCACAATGGAAAAGAGCCAGGTCAGCAATCACTGACCTGGCTCCGGAATTTGACCACTTGAGTGGTCGGGGCGAGAGGATTCGAACCTCCGACTCCTGCGTCCCGAACGCAGTACTCTACCAGGCTGAGCTACGCCCCGCTCTTAGTGTTATCGGCTTTGCGTCATCGACGGCAATACTGCAATCAAAGACACCAACAACACTGACATCAAACACTAACGATCGCGGTTAACCGCGAAAGCGCAGAATTCTAGCAGGGATTGCTGATAAACGGAAATCGGGAAGCCCGCCAGGGCCTGCCTGGCCAGTTCCGCCTCCGCGTGCGCGGCTTCCATGGCGTGATCGAGGGCGTCGGTGGCATGGATGGCCGCGGCGACGGCTTCGAAATCGGCGTGGCCGGTTTCGATGGCGGTGCGCACCAGTTCCTGCTGCGCGGGCGTGCCGACTTCCATGACGCGGATCAAGGGCAAGGTGGGCTTGCCTTCGCGCAGGTCGTCGCCGACGTTCTTGCCCAGGGCGGCGGCATCGCCGCCGTAGTCCAGCACATCGTCCACCAGTTGGAAAGCCGTGCCGATGTGGCGGCCGTAGGCCGCCGCGGCCTGTTCCTGTTCCGGGGTCGCGCCGGCCAGCACGGCGCCGACCTGCGCGGCGGCCTCGAACAGCTTGGCCGTCTTGTAGCGGACGACCTGCAGGTAGCGCTCTTGCGAAACGTCGGGATCGTGCACGTTCAACAGCTGCAGGACTTCGCCTTCCGCGATGACGGTGGTGGCCTGCGACAGGATGGCCATGACGCGCATCGAGTCCACATCGACCATCATCTCGAACGAACGCGAATACAGATAGTCGCCCACCAGCACGCTGGCCGCGTTGCCGAACACCGCATTGGCCGTCTGGCGGCCGCGGCGCAGGTCGGATTCATCCACCACGTCATCGTGCAGCAGTGTCGCGGTGTGGATGAACTCCACCACCGCCGCCAAAGTATGGTGGTCCGTGCCGGCATACCCCAGGGCGCGGGCCATCATCAGCAGCAGCGCCGGACGCATGCGCTTGCCGCCGGCGCCGACGATGTAGTCGCCTATGGTGCGGATGAGCACAACGTCGGAATTCAGCCGGGCGCGGATGACGGCATCCACCGCCTTCATGTCGTCGGCAACGGGGGCAATAAGCTCGGGGAGATTCAAGACGTGTCCGGGTGGTAGAAAGACGAGCGCCAAAGCTCATGTCGCGGGCCCGCGCCCGCCATGCAAGCCGGCCGGGGTCGTGCGAATTATACGGTGTCACCTAGACGCCGCCGCGCCCAGGCGGGCGGCGGCGTCCCAGGGGATGGCGCCGCGGTGCGCCACCTCGCCTATGGTCCATGGCCCCCAGGCGACACGGCCGGGCCGAACGCCCGCCCCTGCCCCCGCGTGGGCAGCCATGCAACACGTAACTCGTTGCCCTGGTGGGACTTTTTGACATCGCGGTTATGGCGGGCTAGAATCCTGAGTTCGGCGTTTTGCGCTGAAATTACCCATATAGGAATTTACCCATGTACGCGGTCATAAAAACCGGCGGCAAGCAGTATCGTGTCGCAGCCGGCGAAAAACTCAAGGTAGAACAGATACCTGCTGACATTGGGCAAGAAATCACCCTGGACCAGGTTCTGTCCGTGGGCGAAGGCGACCAGCTGAAGATTGGTACGCCCATCGTCTCCGGCGCCGTGGTCAAGGCGACCGTTCTTGCGCATGGCAGGCACGACAAGGTCAAGATCTTCAAGATGCGCCGTCGCAAGCACTATCAGAAGCATCAGGGCCACCGTCAGAACTACACCGAAATCCGCATCGAGGCCATCACGGCCTGACGCGCATCGGTATCCATAGCAGGAGCTAAAACATGGCACAGAAAAAGGGCGGCGGCTCTACGCGGAACGGTCGCGATTCAGAATCGAAGCGACTGGGCGTCAAGGCCTACGGCGGTCAACTGATCCCGGCCGGCTCGATCATCGTGCGCCAGCGCGGTACCCGTGTCCACGCCGGCGTGAACGTCGGCATGGGCAAGGACCACACGCTGTATGCGCTGATCGACGGCAAGGTGCAGTTCGGCACCAAAGGCGCGCTGAACAAGAAGACGGTATCGATCGTCGCCGCCGAATAAGCGCGCGCATTCCGATCCGCACCACGAGAAAGCCCTGTCGCGTGCGGCAGGGCTTTTTTGTTAGTGGTCTAACTTAGGAAACGCGCGGTATCGCGCGCATCACCATCATGAAATTCGTCGACGAAGCCACCATTGAAGTCATTGCCGGCAAAGGCGGCAACGGCGTGGCGAGCTTTCGCCGCGAAAAATTCATCCCCAAGGGCGGTCCCGATGGCGGCGACGGCGGCCGCGGCGGCAGCATCCTGGCGATCGCCGACCGCAACATCAATACGCTGATCGACTTCCGCTACGCGCGCCTGCATCGCGCCCGCAATGGCGAAAACGGCCGCGGCTCGGACCAGTACGGCGCCGCCGCGCCCGACATCATCCTGCGCGTGCCGGTGGGCACCATCGTGCACGACGCCGATACCGGCGAGCAGCTGTTCGACCTGAGCCGCCACGGCCAGGAAGTCGTATTGGCCGCGGGCGGCCAGGGCGGCATGGGCAATCTGCATTTCAAGTCGAGCACCAACCGGGCGCCCCGCCAATGGACGCCGGGCAAGGAAGGCGAACAGCGCCGCCTGCGCCTGGAATTGAAAGTGCTGGCCGACGTCGGCCTGCTGGGCATGCCGAACGCCGGCAAGTCCACGCTGATCAGCAAGATTTCGAACGCTCGCCCCAAGATCGCCGATTATCCGTTCACGACCCTGCATCCCAACCTGGGCGTGGTGCGCACGTCGGCGGCGCGCAGCTTCGTCGTGGCGGACATTCCCGGGCTGATCGAGGGCGCCTCGGAAGGCGCGGGCCTGGGCCATCTGTTCCTGCGCCATCTGGCGCGCACGCGCGTGCTGCTGCATCTGGTGGACGTCTCGTCGCCCGATCCCGAAGCCGATCCCATCCCGCAGGCCGTGGCCAATGCCCGCGCCATCGTCGAGGAACTGCGCCGCTATGACGCCGATCTGGCCGCCAAGCCGCGTTGGCTGGTCTTGAACAAGCTGGACATGGTCGCGACGGAAGACGCCGACGCGCTGAAATCCCGCTTCTGCCAGGAATTCGGCTGGACGGGGCCGGTATACACGGTGTCCGCGCTGACCGGTGACGGCACGCAGGATCTGATCTGGGCGCTGCAGGACTACCTGGACGCGGAAAACCGCAAGGACCAGATCGCGCAGGACCAGGCGGACGGCACCTATGTGGCCGAAGACCCGCGCTTCGACAATACGCGCTCGGACGCCGATCCGCGCGGCGGTGACGAATAAGCCATAATCGCAATCCTCCGCCGTGCCGCCCAGGCACGGACGGCTCACCGCCCCACCCGCTTACGTTCCGGCTTTCGTCATGTCCGCCGACACTACTGCCGTATCCGTCATCGCCGCCGCCAGCCGGCTGGTCGCCAAAGTAGGATCCACCCTGGTCACCAACGAGGGCCGCGGGCTGGACCGCGCCGCCGTCGCCCATTGGGCCCAGCAGATCGCCGCGCTGCGCAAGCAGGGCAAGCAGCTGGTGCTTGTCTCCAGCGGCGCCATCGCGGAAGGCATGGCGCGGCTGGGCTGGCGCAAACGGCCGTCGGTCATGCACGAACTGCAGGCCGCCGCCGCGGTCGGCCAGATGGGATTGGCGCAAGCCTACGAAGCCGCCTTCGCCGAACATGGCCTGCGCACGGCGCAGATCCTGCTCACCCACGAAGACCTGGCCGATCGCCGCCGCTACCTGAATGCGCGGTCCACGCTGTTCGCCCTGCTGCGCCTGGGCGTGGTTCCCATCGTCAATGAAAACGACACGGTGGTCACCGACGAGATCCGCTTCGGCGACAACGACACGCTGGGCGCGCTGGTGACGAACCTGATCGAAGCGGATGCCTTGATCATCCTGACGGACCAGCGCGGCCTGTATGAAGCGGACCCGCGCAAGCATCCCGACGCGCGCTTCGTGTCGCATGCGCAGGCCGGCGATCTGGCGCTGGAGGCCATGGCCGGCGGCGCCGGCAGCGGCATCGGCACCGGTGGCATGCTGACCAAGGTGCTCGCGGCCAAGCGCGCGGCGCACAGCGGCGCGCATACCGTCATAGCGTCGGGCCGCGAACGGGACGTCCTGGTGCGCTTGTCGCAAGGCGAGTGCATAGGCAGCGAGCTGCGCGCCGTGCTGCCGGTGTGGTCGGCCCGCAAGCAATGGCTGGCGGACCATCTGCGCCTGCGCGGCCGCGTGGTGCTGGACGAAGGCGCGGTGCGCGCGCTGCGGCAGGAAGGCAAGAGCCTGCTGCCCATAGGCGTGGTCGACGTGCAGGGCGATTTCGAGCGCGGCGACGTCGTCGCCTGCGTGGATGCGGAGGGCCGCGAATGCGCCCGCGGCCTGGTGAACTATTCGTCCGCCGACACGCGGCGCATCATGCGCCAGCCCTCATCGCGCATCGAGGCGCTGCTGGGCAGCATGACCGAGCCGGAACTGGTGCACCGGGATAACCTGGTCGTGCTTTGAGCACGCGCCGCTAGCCTTCCAACAGCGACATCTTCAACTGCACGCGCCGCTGCAGCCACAGGCTGGGGCGATAGCGCGGGTCGCCCGTGACGCGCTGCATATTGCGCAGGACCTCCAGGATCCGCCCCGCTCCCAGCATATCGCCCATGGCCAGCGGCCCCAGCGGATAACCGAGACCCAGCGTCACCGCCTTATCGATATCCTGCGCCGTGGCGATGCGCTGCTGCGCGATGTCGCAGGCCGTATTGATGATGGTCGCGACGATGCGCTGGGCGACGAAGCCGGGCGAATCCTCGATCAGGCTGACGGGCGCGCCGTCGGACGCGAACAGCGCATGCGCCGCCTCGCGCCAGCGCGGCAGCGTGGCCGGCGACGCCATCACCGTGCGCCGCCGCTTGGGATCGAAGCCATGCAGGGCATCCACGCCCACGGTGCGAGCCGGATCCAGGTCCTGCGTGAACACCGCGGTGGAGATGTCCTCCCCATACGGCGTGACGACGATCAGGGCATCATCCGGAGCACGGCTGTCCGAGGCGCGCTGCACGCCCATCTGGTCCAGCAGGGTCGCCACGGCGTCATGCCCCTGCGGGTGTATCCCGCTCACCCATACCTTCAGGCCGGCGGGCAACGCCGGCGCGGCCGCTTCGGCCGGCACCTGCTTCTGGCCGTCCGGATAGCGGTAGAAGCCCTCGCCCACCTTGCGTCCGAGCAGGCCACCCGCCAGCCGCACCGTGGTGATGGGCGACGGCCGGAAGCGCGGTTCGTCGAAAAACTGGCGATAGATCGACTCCATCGCCGGATGCGAAACGTCCAGCGCCGTCAGGTCCATCAGCTCGAACGGGCCCATGCGAAACCCCGCCTGCTCGCGCATGATGGCGTCGATCTGGGCGTAGGTGGCGACCGACTCCTGCGCTACCCGCAGGCCTTCGGTACTCATGCCGCGTCCCGCGTTGTTGACGATGAAGCCCGGCATATCGCGCGCCCGCACCGGCGTATGCCCCATGCGGCGGGCCAGATCCATCAAGGCATCCCCGGCCGCGGGATCGCTGCGCAAGCCGTCGATGACTTCGACCACCTTCATCAGCGGGACGGGGTTGAAGAAGTGATAGCCGACCACCCGAGCCGGCACGCGGCAGGCCGCCGCGATCGCGGTGATCAACAGCGAAGACGTATTGGATGCCAGGATGCAATCGTCCGCGACGACCTCTTCCAGCTGCTTGAAGACATCGCGCTTGATATCCAGCCGCTCGATGATGGCTTCGACCACCAGTTGGCAGTCCTTCAGGTCCGCCAATGCGGCGCAGGGCACGATGCGGTCCAGGGCTTGTTGCGCGGCCTCCGCCGTCAGCTTGCCTTTTTCGGCCAGCTTGGCCCAGGTCTGCTGCAGACTGGCGCGCGCCGCCGCCACCGCGTCGGCGCTGGTGTCGTACAGGCGCACGGTCAGGCCGGCCTGCGCCGCGATCTGCGCGATGCCGCGCCCCATGGCGCCGGCCCCCACGAGGCCGATGATGTTGATGGTCCCTGCCATGATGTTGGTCTCCCGTTCGTGATTCATGCGCCGCCCGCGCCGTGCCAGCCTGGATGCGCGGCGGCCGCCGGTCGTTCTATAGAAGGTTGCGGTGCGCCGGCTTATTGCGAGCCGGCCGCCAGCGCCTGGATATCATCATCCGACAGCCCCAGCCGATCGCGCAGCACCTGTTCGGTATGCTCGCCCAGCATCGGCGGCGGCCGGCGGTATTCGACCGGGCTGCCGGAGAAACGCAAGGGGCTGGCGCCGAACGGTACGCTCCCGGCGACCGGATGGGGCAATTCACGCCGCATCTGCCGGAACCGCACCTGAGGATCTTCATAGACCTGGTCCAGCGTATTGATCGGCCCCGCCGGCACGCCAACGGCCTCCAGGTCGGCCAGCCAGCGATCGCGCTCGCCCAGCGCCATCCGTTCGGTCAGGATGGGAACCAGCACGTCCCGGTTCACAACCCGCTTGGGATTGGTGGCGAAGCGGGGATCGTCGGCCAGTTCCGGCAGGCCGATCACGCCGCAATACGCACGGAACTGGCTGTCGTTGCCGACCGCGACGATCATGTGCCCGTCGCTGACGGCGAATACCTGGTACGGCACCAGGTTCTGGTGGGCATTGCCCGCGCGGCGCGGCGCCACGCCGGAGGTCATGTAGTTCAGATTCTGGTTGGCCAGCATGGCCACCTGGCAGTCCAGCAGCGCCATATCCAGATGCTGCCCCAGGCCGCTGCGCTCGCGTTCGAAAAGCGCGGCCAGGATGCCGGTGGTGGAGTACATCCCCGTCATCAGGTCGGCCACCGCCACGCCGGCTTTCTGCGGACCGCCGCCGGGCAGGTCATCGCGCTCGCCGGTGATGCTCATCAGTCCGCCCATGCCCTGGATCATGAAGTCGTAGCCGGGCCGGCTGGCATAGGGGCCGGTCTGGCCGAAGCCGGTGATCGAGCAATAGATCAGCCGCGGATTGGCCTGGCTCAGGCTCTCGTAGTCCAACCCGTATTTGCGCAACCCGCCTACCTTGAAGTTCTCCACCAGGATGTCGCTCTGCATGGCCAGCTGGCGCACCAGCTCCGCCCCGCGGGGCGAGGCGATGTCCAGGGCCACCGACAGCTTGTTGCGGTTGGCGGACAGGTAATAGGCCGCTTCCGTCGTGTCGTTGCCATCGGCGTCCCGCAGATAGGGCGGCCCCCAGCCCCGCGTATCGTCACCACTGCCCGGCCGTTCGATCTTGATGACTTCGGCGCCCAGGTCGGCAAGGTTCTGGGTACACCAAGGCCCGGCGAGGACGCGCGTCAGATCTAGAACACGGATACCGGTAAGCGGAGCGGGACGAGTGGACATGGAGGCCGGAGCGTATTTGGGGCCAGGTCGGAGCGTGGCGGGTTGGTTCGGGGGAGGTGGCTATTGTGCCCTACATACCGGCGCGAACCGGCCCGGGATCGGGGCGTATTCCATGGCATGGACGCGCCATGCCGGCAGCCGGGAGGAACCGCCCAACCCATTGAAATCCAAGAGGTTTTTCAAGAACGGCAATTCGTGTCTTGTCTTTTTACAACAAACCTAGGGTAAACCCCTAATTTTTGTTGCGCCGCACTACGGGTTTTCCCTATAATGGTTTTCACCAAGCAGGCAAACAGCAGTAGATGACAGCAGTACGGAGAACGCCATGACCCATATCGCCCTGAACCAGAATCTTCGTCTTACCGACGCCCTCGAACGCGACATCCTGGAGACCACCTTGAACACGCAACCCGCCGCCCATCCCGTTAACGCCGTCAAGCGCGCCGTTCGCGCCGTGGCCCATGGCGTTGGCGCCTTCTTCAACTTCATCGAAGAAGTGCAGGACACCATGAGCCGTGCGCAAGAGCAGACCGGCCGCTACACCGGCATGCAGTGGTAATCGGCCACGGCCGGTGTGGCGTCCGGATACCGGGCTGAGCGACTGAATCGCTCGCCTGCCATCCGGCAGCCGTCCACCGCAGGAAGCGCCCGCGTCCGCAGCAGGTATCGCCGTCGAGCCATCCGGTCGATATGCGCCTGGACACGGAAGCCGCCCCGGTTGGCGCCCGCTACACCTGGCCACCGTAGTACCCGCGGGTTCCATCGATGTTTTCCTGGGACCTCGCGGCAGCAAGCGCAGCGTAGAGAAGTCTCCGAAGCAGTGACAGCAGCAAGTTGTACAAGCAGTCGCAGTCAGCAGCATCGCAGTGCGCAGTAGAGCAGTAGAGCAATAGAGCAATAGAGCAGTGACGTAGTAGAGCAAACGCAGTACCGCCGCTCCGTAATGGCCGGCATCGCGCATCAGGCAGTATGTTGTACGCGCGATGCCGGCCATTGTTTTTTGCGCGCCGGCCGCATCTTCTGGCTAACGCGCATTGACAGCGTTTCGGCCCCGTCCCGATAATCGCCCGCTTCGGCGATAGTCTGATAACGAGCCGGTGGTGTTGCGCCCTGGGCCGCCCCGTCGCGGGGACAGCGGCCCGGGACCCGCAAGGCCGCCCTGGCGGTGAGCCCGCCGTTATCGCGCGCCTCTTCGCGGAGTACTTCCATGCTGTTCACCCGTCACGCCCTGGCGCTGCTTTGCGCCAGCGCCGGTATCGCCGCCGCCATCCCGGCCCAGGCGCAGACCCTGAAAATCGCCTTGTCGGCCGAGCCGACATCCGCCGACCCCCACTATCACAAGATGTCGGCGAACGATGCTTTCTCCGCCCACGTCTACAGTTCCCTGATCGCGCGCGACGCCGATATGAATCTGGTGCCGGCCCTGGCGACGTCCTGGAAGAACCTGGACGACCTGACCTGGGAATTCAAGCTGCGCCATGACGTCACGTTCTCCAACGGCAAGCCTTTCACGTCCCAGGACGTGCTGTTCACGATTTGCCGCACGCTCAACAACGAGACGAATATCTCCAGCTCGTACGCAACCCTGACCCAGATGTTCACCGACGTGCAGACGCCGGATGACTACACCGTCATCATCAAGACGCGGCAGCCGCTGCCCGTGATGCCGGCCGAGGTCGCGCGCTCGCTGCCTATTATCTGGAACGGCATCCTGCCGCACGGCAAGCTCAGCTTCACGCCCAAGGAAGGCTGCGGCGTGACTGGCCCGTGGCCCACGGTAGTGGACTTCAACAATGGCAAGGACGCCATCGGCACCGGCCCCTACGTCCTGAAGTCCTATGTGAAAGGCACCGGTATCGAGCTCGTGCGCAACGAGCACTACTGGGGCCCGAAGCCGTACTGGAAGGAAGTCAAGATGGTGCCGGTGCCGAATGCCGGCCCGCGCATGACCGGTCTGCTGTCCGGCGATTTCGACTTGATCGAAAACCCGGCTGCCCGCGACGTCCAGCGCGTGAAGGACAATCCCAAGTTCGCCTACGTGGCGACGCCGTCCACCCGCCTGGTGTTCTTCCAGCCCGACGTGGGCCGCAATCCCAGCCCGCTGGTGAAAGCGGCCAATGGCAAGAACCCGCTGCAGGATCTGCGCGTGCGCCAGGCCATCAATATGGCGATCGACCGCAAGGCGATCACGCAGCGCATCATGGACGGCATGGCGACGCCGGCCTATCAGTACATGCCGGACGGCATGTTCGGCGGCCTGGCGCACGCGCCGGAAATCAAGTACGACCCCGCGGCGGCCAAGAAACTGCTGGCGGAGGCCGGCTATCCCGACGGCTTCGAACTGACCATCTCGTCGACCAACGACCGCTATATCAACGACGGCCAGGTGACCCAGGCGGTGGCGCAGTATCTGTCGCGCATCGGCATCAAGACCAACGTGGATGTCATGACGGCGTCGATTTATTTCCCCAAGCGCGCCAAGCGGGAGTTCAGCTTCGCGATGGGCGGCTGGCCTTCCGAAACGGGTGAGGCGTCCGCGCTGTTCCAGCTGTGGGTAACGTCGCTGGATGCCGCCAACTCGCTGGGCACGAGCAATTACGGCGGTTATTCCAATCCGGCCTTCGACAAGGTTTATCGCCAGGCCGCGGTAACGGTGGACGCCGGCCAGCGGCGCAAGCTGCTGGAAGAGTCGACCAAAATCGCGCTGGCGGACGTACCGCTGATCCCCCTGCACTTCGAAAGCACGCTGTGGGCCTACCGGAAGGGCATCACGTATGAAGGGCGGCGCGACCAGTACACGCTGGCGATGTCGGCCAGGCCGAACAACGGCAAGTAAGCCGCGGACGGCCGTTCCCCAGCGGCCAGGCACCCCCGGGCGGTAGCGCCGTACGGGGGTGTTTTCATTTGGGCCAGGCGGGGCCGGGCGAGGCTGGGCACCGACGGGCCGGGCGCTGACGGGCCGCCCCTGCTTGCCCAGGTGCGATCACCCGCCCAGGGGGCGGTCGCCCGATAGCCCCGCGCCCTCACGGACCCGCTTTCGCGTTACACGCCGGGTGCGGCCTTGACGGTAACGGCGCCGGAAACGCGCAGGGCCTTTTGGCGGGCGGCCTCCACGGTATCGGCGGTGGCCAGGCCGACGCCCATGCGGCGCTTGACGAAGGATTCGGGCTTGCCGAACAGGCGGATATCGGTCCCGGGTTCGGCCAGCGCCTGCGCCACGCCGTCGAACGTAACGGCGCGCGCATCCACGCCGCCATAGATTACGGCACTGGCGCCCGGCTGGCGCAGCGTGACGTCCACCGGCAGGCCGAGCAGGGCGCGGGCATGCAGTTCGAACTCGTTCTGCGCCTGCGTAATCATCGTCACCATGCCCGTGTCGTGCGGGCGCGGGCTGACTTCCGAAAACCACACCTGGTCGCCCGCCACGAACAGCTCCACGCCGAACAGGCCAAGTCCGCCCAGATTGCCGGTGACCGCCAGGGCAATGTCACGGGCGCGCTGTAGCGCGGTGGCGGACATGGGATGCGGCTGCCAGCTTTCCACGTAATCGCCGTCGACCTGCTTGTGGCCGATGGGCGCGCAGAAGCGGGTTTCGATTTCGCCCGAAGCGCCGCGGGCGCGCACGGTCAACAGCGTGATCTCGTAATCGAAGCGGATAAAACCTTCCACAATGGCGCGTCCCGCCCCCGTACGGCCGCCTTCCTGGGCGTAGCGCCAGGCGGCGGCCACGTCATCGGGTCCTTTGATGACGGACTGGCCCTTGCCCGACGAGGACATCACGGGCTTGATGACGCAGGGATAGCCGATGCCGCCGTCGATGGCCTCGCGCAGTTGGGCTTCGGTATCGACGAACTTGTACGGCGAAGTCTGCAGGCCCAGTGTTTCGGCGGCCAGGCGGCGGATACCTTCGCGGTTCATGGTCAGGCGCGCCGCCCGCGCGGTCGGCGTGACACGCACGGTGCCGGCCGCCTCCAGGTCCACCAGCAGATCCGTGGCGATGGCCTCGATTTCGGGGACGACCACGTGCGGCTGTTCCCGCTCGATGATGGCGCGCAGCGCATCCGCATCGGTCATGGACACCACATGGGCGCGATGGGCGACCTGCTGCCCCGGCGCGTCGGCATACCTGTCCACCGCGATCACTTCCACGCCCAGCCGCTGCAGCGCGATGACGACTTCCTTGCCCAGTTCGCCGGCGCCCAGCAGCATGACGCGGGTGGCGGCGGGGGAAAGCGGCGTGCCGAAGCGGGGAGCGGCGATTGTGGAAACGGTGGACATGGGAAAACCTGTTCGATGATCGGGCCGCGGCCCGTACGATGGGAGCCCGCCAGCATGCCATAGGCCCCGTGGCCGGGCAACCGGCTATAACGTGACCAGAACATCACGGTACACGGCGGCAATTCCCGCGCTGCGATTAAAATCGGTCCATGAATGCACTTCCCGTCACCTCCCCGGACACGGCGCTGGCCTCGGCCCGGCGCACGCTGCGCATCGAAGCACAAGCCCTGCTCGAACTGGAAGGCCGCCTGGACGACACCTTCGCCCGCGTCGTGGACATGCTGCTGAACTGCCGCGGCCGCGTGGTCGTGAGCGGCATCGGCAAGACCGGCCACATCGCCCGCAAGGTCGCCGCGACCCTGGCGTCGACCGGCACGCCGTCGTTCTTCCTGCACGCGGCGGAAGCGGTGCACGGCGACCTCGGCATGATCACCCAGGACGACGTGCTGATCGCCATTTCCTATTCCGGATCGGGCGGCGAGCTGCTCACCATCCTGCCGGCCGTGCGCCGCCTGGGCACCGGCGTCGTGGCGATGACGGGCAATCCCTCTTCCGAACTGGCGCGCCAGGCCGATATCCATCTGGACGTCAGCGTGGCGCAGGAAGCATGCCCCATGAACCTGGCGCCGACCGCCAGCACCACCGCGGCGCTGGCCCTGGGGGATGCGCTGGCGGTGGCCTGCCTGGAAGCGCGCGGCTTCGGTCCGGAAGACTTCGCCCGCTCGCACCCCGGCGGGACCCTGGGGCGGCGCCTGCTGACGCATGTGCGCGACGTCATGCGCCAGGGCGACGACTTGCCCATGGTGCCCGCGGACGCCTCGCTATCCCGGGCCCTGGAAGAAATGTCCGCCAAACGCATGGGCATGACGGTCATCGTGGATGCGGAGCGGCGGCCGCTGGGCATCTTCACCGACGGCGATCTGCGCCGCCTGATTGAACGCCACGGCGATATCCGCGGTCTCAAGATAACCGACGGCATGACCCGTTCCCCGCATACCGTGCCGGCCGATGCACTGGCCGTGGTCGCCGCGCAGCAGATGGACGAACTGCGCGTCAGCCAAATGCTCGTCCTGGATGGCCAGGGCGCGCTGATCGGCGCGCTGCATATGCACGACCTGATGGCCGCCAAGGTAGTATGAATATGATCGCACCCGCCCATTCCGCGACGCATCCCGCAGAAGCGCTGATCCTCGCGCGCCTGCAGCCCATCGTGAAAGAACGGGCCGCCGCCGTGCGCCTGATGGTCTTTGACGTGGATGGGGTGTTGACCGACGGCAGCCTGTATTACGGCGAGCACGGGGAACTCTTCAAACGCTTCAACGCACTGGACGGCCATGGCTTGCGTTTGCTGGCCGAAGGCGGCATCAACGTCGCACTCATTACCGGCCGGTCCGGCCCCATCGTGGACCGGCGCGCGGCGGAACTGGGCATCGCGGAAGTCATGCAAGGCGTGCGCGACAAGGGCGCGGCGCTGGCGGCGCTGGCCCAGCGCGTGGGCGTCACCCTGGACCAGACGGGCTATATGGGCGATGACATCATCGACCTGCCGGCCATGCAGCGCGCGGGTTTCGCGGCATCCGTGCCCAACGCGCCGGCCTATGTCGCGCAGGGCGCGCACTGGGTGGCCAGCCATCCCGGCGGCAGCGGCGCGGTGCGTGAATGCTGCGACGTACTGCTCGCCTGCCAGGGCCGCCTGGGTTCCCTGCTGGCCTCCCCGGGCTTGCTGGGGCCTGGCGCCATACAGTAGACCCGCCCAGTAGACTCGCCGACATGCCGCCAGCCACTTCTCCAGCCCTTCCGCCAGCCATCAGCGGGCACGACGCCGCGGCGCACCGAACCTTCCACCGTATCGAATGAAAGAACGCTTTCCGTCGCTCATCGCGCTGTTTCTACTGCTCGTCCTGGTCGTCGGGACATGGTGGGCAGCCGACTATACCCAGCGCGCCGTGCCCACCGATCCTCCGCGCCGCCTGACGCACGAAATGGATGCCTGGTCGCGCAACTTCATCATGGTTCGCACCGGCGAAGACGGCAAGCCCATCAATCGCATGGAAGGCGATTACGGCGAACACTATCCCGACGACGACTCCTATGTCGTGACGAACCCGCGCGCCGTGGGCCTGCGGCCGAACACGCCCATCACCGTCGCCACGTCGCAGACGGCCACCATGTATCAGGGTGGCAAGCGCATCGTCATGGACAAGGACGCGCATATGCACCGGCAGCCCGACGCGGACACCCCGCCCCTGGATGTGCGCAGCGAACAGCTGGTCATCCTGCCGGACGAAGACACCATCAGCACCAATCTGCCGGCCCTGGTCACGCGTGGCCAGTCGCGCATGAATGGCACGGGGATGAAGTACAACAACAAGACCCGCCAGTTGGAAGTATTCTCGTCCACCAACGTGGAAATCGCGCCGGCGGATACGCAGCGTGCCGGCGGCAAGGATGACGCCAAGGGCAAGCCGAAGGAAGCAACGCCCAAGGGACAATCCGGCGATAAACCCACACCCGCGGATGGCTCGCCCGCGCCGCGGTCCGATTCACAACCGCCTGCCGGCGCCGCCGCGCCCGCGCAGGCATCCGCTCACGCATCCGTAAAAAAACAATGATGATCGAACTTCGCAAATGCCTGCCGTCCGCCTGGCTGACAGGTGTCATCCTGGCCGTGGCCGGTACCGTCGCCGGCGCTGGCGCACATGCGCAGGCTGCGCCCGCCGCGCCAGCCGCCGCGGCGCCGGCCGGCAAGACCCCCGGAACATCCGGCGGCGCGCCCGCCAAGGGCAAGGCCCAAACGCCGGAGGAAGAACCCAATACGGTCATTCTGTCGGAACAGCTGCACTACGACGACGTCAAGAAGACCAGCGTATTCACGGGCAACGTGATCATGACGCGCGGCCTGATGACGCTGCATTCGGACGAGCTGCAGATGCACGAAGACGCACAGGGCAATCAGTACGGCACCGCGCTGGCGAACCCGGGCAAGATGGTAACCGTGCGCCAGGAGCGGCCGGAGAACTTCGAAGTCATCGAAGGGGTGGGACGCCGGGCTGAATACGACGGCACCAAAAGCACCTTCGATCTGATCGGCCAGGCCGTCGTCACGCGCTACATCTGCGGCAAGCCCTTCGACACCATCCGCGGGCAGAAAGTCCGGTACAACGACAAGGCGGGTACCTACGAAGCCATAGGCGGCCCCGAATCGGCGGCGCCCGCCGGCCGGGTGCGATCCGTCATGGAACCGCGCGCGCGCACGGACGCGGCCATTGCCGAATGCCGGGCGCAACAGGGCGGCAAGGCGGCCACGGGCAAGAGCCCCACGTCGTCCACGACGGGCGCCGGTACGTCGGGCGCCAGCCGCAATGGCCAGGCCAATGGCGGCAGCGGGTCGTCCGGCAAGTCCACCGTCAAGCAGCCCTGATCCGCTCGATTACCCATGGCGCCGCGGCGCCCCCTGGCGCGGCTGGCACGCGCCGCCGTCATCCTGTTACCCGAATCGACCACCCTCAATGATCACGCAAGCGACACCAGAAACCCAGAGCCCGGCCACCGCGCGCACCAGCAGCCTGCGGGCGGTCGGCCTGCGCAAGACCTACCATGGCCGCACCGTCGTGCAGGACGTGTCGCTCTCGGTCGACAGCGGGGAAGTCGTTGGCCTGCTGGGACCCAACGGCGCCGGCAAGACGACCAGTTTCTACATGATCGTCGGGCTGGTGCCGGCCGAAGCGGGCCGTATCGAGATCGACGATCAGAACATCACCGGCCTGCCCATCCATAAACGGGCTCGCCTGGGCGTTTCGTACCTGCCACAGGATGCCTCGGTCTTCCGCCGCCTGACGGTGGAGCAGAACATCCGCGCCGTTCTTGAGCTACAGGTGGACCAGCGTGGGCGGCCGATCTCCGCGACGGCGATCAACGAAAACCTGGAACTGCTGCTGGAAGAACTGCAGATCGGCCATATCCGCGGCAATACGGCGATATCGCTGTCGGGCGGCGAGCGCCGCCGCGTGGAAATCGCCCGCGCGCTGGCCACCAGCCCCCGCTTCATCCTGTTGGACGAGCCTTTCGCCGGCGTGGATCCCATCGCGGTGATCGAGATCCAGCGCATCGTGCGTTTCCTGAAGAGCCGGGGCATCGGCGTGCTGATCACCGACCACAACGTGCGCGAGACGTTGGGCATCTGCGACCGGGCGTACATCATCAGCGAAGGCAAGGTGCTGACCGACGGTCATCCGGAAGACATCGTCGGCAATCCCGCGGTGCGGCGCGTCTATCTGGGCGAGCACTTCCGGATGTAACGGTAGTGTTCGACCGTTGATCCAAGTCAGGACTTCTTTCAGGGACGGATTGAATTGCCCGGCGGAGTCTTTACACTAGGATTACAGGCTTCGGATTCCACCCGCTTCCATCTGCGGACGCAAGAATGCCTGTCCCGGGCCGGCCTTGGCCGCCCCTCAACGCTGGAAAGGAGATCGATAACTTTAATTCTTGCGCGTTGTGCGCACCCACCCTTTTCTTGGCAGAAGGAGATTGCACTATGAATCTAAGCATCTGCGGTCGTCATCTCGACGTCACCCCGGCGATCCGGGAGTACGTAGTGAATAAACTGGCGCGAGCTTTACGGCATTTCGATCACATCATCGATGTGCAAGTCATGCTATCGGTGGAACCGCTGCGGCATGCCGCCGAGGTCACCATGAGATTACGAGGCAAGGATATCCACTGCGAAGCGCAGGATGAGAACCTATACGCCGCCATCGACTTGCTTGCCGATAAGATCGACCGTCAGGTCATCAAGCACAAGGATAAGGTCCAGAGCCACGCTACCGAGTCCGTGAAGCGACTACCCGCAGCGGCCTGACGCCGCACCGCGCCTCACGAACGCTCGTTGACGGGCGATAAGTTCGCGCCACACGCGCAACTACCTCCAGGCACCGATGTCCCGCAGATCCGCGAATGTTCCGGGGCATCGGTCATGCTGAATTCCGCAGTCCTCCCCCCGCGCACTCCCGCCCCCCGCTAGGTCGTATCGGACCAGCCAGGGCTAGCCGCCCAGGCGCCCACCATCTGTCCCCATAGCGAATACCAGCCTTGTCGGCCGCCGCTCCCGTGCATTCGGGCGGTCCGCCCTGCATGAAACGTCACCTCGCCGCCACAACTGTTTTTTTGCGTTGCGGCCTATGAACATATAATCCAATCATGAATCACTTGCCCCGCATCCTGCCTGCAGGGAATGTCGTGCTTGACCTGCTGGCCACCAGTAAAAAGCGGGCATTCGAACAGGCCGGCCTGCTCTTCGAAAATCATCACGGCCTTGCGCGCTCCACCGTGTTCGACAGCCTTTTTGCCCGGGAGCGGCTGGGTTCCACAGGATTGGGCCAGGGCGTGGCGGTTCCACATGGCCGCGTCAAGAGCCTGACCGAGGCGGTCGCCGCCTTCTTCCGCCTGTCCCGCCCCGTGCCTTTCGACGCCCCGGACAACCAGCCGGTCAGTATGCTGTTGTTCCTGCTGGTACCGGAGAACGCGACCCAGCAGCACCTGGATATACTCGCCGAGCTTGCGCAATTGATGTCCAATAAGCCGCTGCGTGAAGCCCTGGCCACCGAAACCGATCCAGTGGCCGTCCACCGCATGCTGACAACCGGCACCCTTTGATCTTTCCATCGCCATGCTTACCGTCCAGGAACTGGTCGACGATAACGCCGACAAAATCCCCTTCAACTGGATCGCGGGACAAGGCGCGGCGGACCGGGTGATTCCGGACGACGGCATGGCCGCCGCTGATCTGGTCGGCCACCTCAACCTGATCCACCCGTCGCGCATACAGGTGTTCGGGCAGGAAGAATTGGCGTACTACACCCGTTTCGACCTGCGCCGCCGCATGCACCACATGGATGAGCTGCTGATCGGCGGGGTGCCGGCGATACTGCTGGCCGATGGGTTGACGGCGCCGCAGGATCTGATCGATCAATGCGAACAGCACCAGGTGCCGCTGCTGAGCACGCCGGTGGCCGCGGCACAGCTGATCGATCTGCTGCGCATTTATCTGGGCAAAAAACTGGCGCCCACCACCACCGTACATGGGGTATTCCTCGACGTACTGGGTCTGGGCGTGCTGATTACGGGCGAGTCCGGCCTGGGCAAGAGCGAACTGGCGCTGGAGCTGATTTCGCGCGGGCACGGGCTGGTGGCCGACGATGCGGTGGAATTGTCACGCACCGCGCCGAACATGATCGAAGGACATTGCCCTTCGCTGCTGCAGAACCTGCTGGAGGTGCGGGGGTTGGGCTTGCTGGATATCCGCACCATCTTCGGCGAGACCTCGGTGCGCCGCAAGATGCGGCTGAAGCTGATCGTGCATCTGGTACGCGCGACGGCGCAGGACAAGTTCGAGCGGCTGCCTTTGCAGGACATCACGCAGGACATGCTGGGCTTGCCGATCCGCAAGGTGATGCTGCAGGTTGCCGCCGGGCGCAACCTGGCGGTGCTGGTGGAGGCGGCGGTGCGCAATACCATCCTGAAACTGCGCGGCATCGATACGCTGGGCGAGTTCATGGAGCGCCAGGCCATGGCGATCCTGCAGAACAGCAAATAGCAAGCGCGCTTCTTTTATCCGCCGGCGGCGCGCGCCTGCTTGACCTGTAGCGACGTGACGCCGCCCGCCGCATTACCCCAGCTGTTGCGCACATAGGTCACGACCGCCGCGACGTCATCGTCGCTGAGCGTCTGGCCGAAGGGCGGCATGCCGTGCGGCCGTGGATTGGCGCCCGTCGCGGGGGCGAAGCCCCCTTCAAGCACCATATGGACGACGTTGCCGGGATACGGCGCGGTGACGCTGATGTTGCCCGCCAGCGCCGGCCAGTCTTTTCCCTTGCCGCGGCCATCGGCGGCGTGGCATTGGACGCAGTGCTGCTCATAGATCGCGCCGCCGCGCCGCAGGCCGACCGCCTCCCGAACGCTGGCTTGCGCCGTCGCGGGGCCGGATGGCAAGGACTTGAGATATGCCGCGATGGCGCGCGCATCGGGGTCCGTCAGGAACTGTGTGCTGCCGCTGACGACCTCGCCCATGGGGCCGGACGCGGTGCCATGAGGACTAAGCCCGGTTTGCAGCAGAGCGGCAATATCGTCTTGCGACCAGCGGCCCATGCCGTTGACGGGATCTCCGTCCAGCGCGGGCGCGTACCAGCCCAGGCCGTCGATGACGCCACCCGACAATCGGCTGCCGCTGATGGCGCCCAGCGCGTTGCGAGGGGCATGGCAGGCGATGCAATGTCCCAGGCCGTCCACCAGGTAGCGGCCGCGCGCGAGGGCGGCGCTGGGACCGGGACCGGCATCTGCGTCGGCATGCACGCCCGGCCGGAAATACAGGCCCCGCCACAGCGCCAGCAAGGGGCGCCAGCCATAGGGAAAATCCAGTTGGTGCGGCCGGCTGGGCTGCGCGGCGGGCGGGACGGTGCGCAGGTAGGCATAGATCGCGTCTGCGTCCGCGCGGCTGATGCGCGTGTACTCGGTGTACGGGAAGGCTGGGTAGAGCAGGTGTCCGGAGGGCGACTTGCCCTGGTGCAGGGCGCGCCAGAAATCGTCCGCCGTCCAGGCGCCGATGCCATTCGCGGAATCCGGCGTGATGTTCGGCCCGTAGAACGTGCCGAAGGCCGTCGGGATGGCGGCTCCGCCGGCGTACGGTTGGCCGCCAGGCACCGTATGGCAGGCCATGCAGTCGCCTACCCTGGCCAGGTAGGCGCCATAGGCGACGCGTTGGGCGGGATCCGCGATGGCCTGGGCCGGTCCCGTGGAGCTATCGTCGCGATAGCCGCGCCACGCAAGCACCGCCACGCCCGCCACCACGAGCAGCAATAGCGCCACGGCGATACGACCGGCACGACGCGCGATGCCGCGGCCGGAGGGACGAGGCGCGGCACCCGCCGTGCCGCGCTTGGAATCTGGCTGATGTGAAGTCATGACGAAAACGCTATTCCTGGCTGCCGCACGACACCGGCAGCGTAATGGTCCCCGCCGGCTCGGGCTGATACGTGGCCGGCACCGGCTGCGACGACAGCCACGCCGCAACGGCGGCGATGTCTTCGGGATTCATTTGGCGGGCCACGTGGGCCATGCAATCCGGCGCGGCGGCGCGGCGGGTGCCGCTGCGCCAACTGCCGATCTGGGCCAGCAGGTAATCGCGCGGCAGGCCGAGCAGGCCCGGGATGGCCGGCGCCGCGCCGCCCAGGCTGGCGCCATGGCAAGCCGTGCAGGCAGGCACGCCGCGGCCCTTGTCGCCGGCCGTCGTCAACACGCGGCCGCGCTCCAACATGGCGGGACCGACGTCGGCCGGCACCGGCGCGGGATAGGCGACGTGCTGGTCGGCGAAATAGGCGGCGATGTCGCGCAGGTAGTCGTCGGGCAGATTGCGCAGCAGGTGCGCCATCGGGGCATATTGGCGCCGGCCATCGCGGAAATTCTGCAGCTGGTGATAAAGATAATCGCGCGGCTTGCCGGCCAGGCGGGGGTAATAGCCGTCCGGGCCGGCCCGGCCCTGTTCGCCGTGGCAGGCGGTACAGGCCGCCACGCGGGCGCGCATGCTGCCGGGTTCCAGCGGCGCTTTGTCGGATGCCTGGGCATGGGCGGCCGATGCCAGCACAATACCGCATGCCCCTGAAACGACCGCTATCCGGCGGGCCGTGGCATGAGCCGCCGACCGGAAAACCTGGCCCGCCACGATGGCGCGCGCCAAGGATGACGCCACCTGCGAGGCGGCACGGCAAAGCCTGGAAACTCCCATCGATCGCGCCTTGTTGTATGGATAGCGAATTAGGCCGGCATGCGGAGAAATGGAACAGGGGCAAGTCGCGCAGTTTACGGCCATATCAGTTACAGATGCGTCCGGCCCGCCGCGATACCGCCCCACCCGTGGGCAAGCGGCCGCCGCCGCGCACGCGCGATCCCGCAACGCGGCCGCCGCGACACGGATGCCGCCGCACGTCCGGCAACACAAATCGTGCCACAATCATGCCCATGTTCAGCGTCGTCCTTATCACCGGGATATCCGGCTCCGGCAAATCGGTCGCCCTGCGGCTGCTGGAGGACTCTGGGTACACCTGCGTCGACAATTTGCCCGTGCGGTTTCTGTCGGACTTCATCGCCAGCGCGCGCGATGACGCCATGGCGCGCGTCGCCGTCGCGATCGATGTGCGGTCGCCGGGCGAGCTGGCGGAACTGCCGACCACCATCGCCGCGCTGCGCGCCGTGGGCACGCGCATCCGCGTCGTGTTCCTGGACGCAGACACCAGTACGCTGGTGCAGCGCTACTCGGAATCGCGCCGCCGCCATCCCTTGACGGACCGGCTGCAGCGCGGCGGCAAGGCGGCTTCGCTGCTCGATTGCATACGTGTGGAGCGCGAGATGCTGGCGCCGTTGCGCGACCAGGAACACGTGATCGACACATCCGAACTGACGCCGGGCCAACTGCGCGCGTGGATCCGCGACCTGGTGCAGGCCGACCGCCAGGCGGTGGTGCTGACCTTCGAATCCTTCGCGTTCAAGCGCGGGGTGCCGCGCGATGCCGACCTGGTATTCGACGTGCGCTGCCTGCCCAATCCCTACTACGATCCCGCGCTGCGTCCGCTGACGGGGCGCGATGCCGCGGTGGCCGCCTATCTGGCGAGCTTCGATACGGTGCGGCAGATGACCGACGACATCACGGATTTCATCCGCAAATGGCTGCCGCGCTATATGGAAGACACGCGCAGCTATCTGACGGTGGCGATCGGTTGCACCGGCGGGCAGCACCGCTCCGTTTATGTCGTCGAACAGCTGGCGCAGCGTTTCGCCGATCACCGTCCCTTGCTGGTTCGACACCGCACACAACTTCCCGAAGAACACGCATGAGTTTCCGGCACCTGCGCAATCTATTCGTCATCGCTTTGCTGGCTGCGGTGGTGGCGGGTTGTTCCAGTACCGGAGGCCGCAAGCGCGGCGGCTATTACCAGAACGATGGTCCCGACGCCAATCCGCCCGCCAATCTGGCCGCCGTGCCGGACGCCGAGCCGCGCATCGAGCCGCTGGCGGGCGGCGCCAACCGGCCTTACGTGGTGTTCGGCAAGCGCTATGTGCCGATGACGGGCGATCAGCCGTACACGCAGCGTGGCATCGCGTCGTGGTACGGCAAGAAATTCCATGGCAATTCGACGTCGATAGGCGAGCCCTACGATATGTATGCCATGACGGCGGCCCATCCGACGCTGCCGCTCCCCAGCTATGCGCGCGTCACCAGTGCGATCAATGGGAAAACCATTATCGTGCGCGTCAACGATAGGGGGCCGTTCCATGACAATCGGATCATGGATCTTTCCTACGTGGCGGCTTACAAGCTGGGCATCATCGGGCCAGGCAGCGGCGAGGTCACGGTGCAGCGGATCCTGCCGGATGAAGTGCGGCGCATGGTGGCGGAACGCGAAAGCGGCCGGCGCGCGGGCGCGGCGGCGGCCGTGGCGGTCGGCGGGGCGGGTTCGGAGTCTGGAGGCTTGGCGGCATCCGACGTGTCCGAGCCGGTTCCGGTGGTGCTGTCGGCCGGCGAAACACCTGCCGCGATGCCTTTGACACCGGCGCCTTCCGCGCCGATCGGCGGTACGGCGATGAGTAGCCTGCCGCCGGCACGCGGCGGGGTGGCGTCCGGACCTACGCCCTTGCCTCCCGCGGCCACGGCTGCCGCGCCGGCGATCGCGGCGCCGGCCGCGGCGCAGGCGCCGGCTGGCTCGGGTTCGGTTTATCTGCAGTTGGGGGCGTTCAGCCAGCCCGCCAATGCGCAGTCGCTGGCGGCGCGGGTGAATGGGCCGCTGACGGCCGCGGGCCTGCCGCCCGCGACGGTGGAACAGGCCGGACAGCTGTACCGCGTGCGCGTCGGCCCGTATGCCGACCGCAATGCGGCGATGTCGGTGGTGGAGACAGTGTCCAGCAGTACGGGAATCCTGCCGACGATCGCGACGCGGTAGTCATACNGGATGNGGCTGGCCGGATGGGGNTGGCCGGATGGGGCTGGCCGGATGGGGCTGGCCACTGGCGGGCGGTCACCAGAGACGGCCCTGGCGGGGGTCTTCGGCTATGCGCTTCGAGTCGCGGGAAGCGCTGGCGTAGCGGTGCCCTTCCAGTTTCAGCAGCGCCTGCTTGCGAGGCAGGCCGCCGCCGAAGCCGGTCAATGTGCCGTCGCCGCCGATGATGCGATGGCACGGGATGAAGATCGATATCGGATTGCGTCCGACTGCCTGCGCGACGGCGCGTACCGCGGCGGCCTGGGCGCAGCGGGTCGATAAGGCGCCATAGCTTTCCAGGCCGCCGAACGGAATGTCCCGCAGCGCGTCCCAGACGCGTCGCTGGAACGGCGTGCCGCGCGGCGCCAGCGGCAGCGAGAATTCCCGCCTGCGGCCGGCGAAATAGTCGGCCAGCTCGCGTTCGGCATGATCGAGCATGGAATGCGCGGCATGCGCGGGAACGGTCAGCGTGGTGCCGGCGGCAGGCGGGCAGTCGCGCTGGCCAACGAACCAGGCGCCGGTCAGCGCACCGCCTTCCGCCTGCAGCAGCATCGCGCCCAGCGGAGTATCGACGATGCGTCGCTGCGCGACTTCCTCCCCAGGGGAGGATGCGCGCCCGGGACGGCCCGGCGCGGAGGATGGGCCCTCCTGTCGCTGCGCGACTTCCTCCCCAGGGGAGGATTCGCGCTTGGGACGGCCCGGCGCGCTCATGCCGGCTTGCGGGCCAGCGCCCGGGCGTAGAGTACGTCGCGGGGGAGGCCGCTGACGCGGGCGGCGATGCGGGCGGCGTCGCGGACGGATAGGGATTCCAGCAGGGCGTCGAGCAGCGTATCCGTGGAGGGATCGACGGCGGCGGCGGCCGGGTCCGGCGCCGGCGCGGCATGCGCGATCAGCACGAATTCACCCTGGCCGCGGTGCGGCTGCGCCCGCAGCCAGTCGCCGGCCTGGTCCAGCGCCATGGTGGCGACTTCTTCGAAGCGCTTGGTCAGCTCGCGCGCGACGGTGACTTCGCGGCCTGGGCCCAGGGTTGCAAGCATATCCGCGAGCGTGGCGGCCACGCGGTGCGGCGATTCGAACATCACGACCGGCGCGGGCACGCCGCACCATAGTGCAAGCCAGCGCTGGCGGGCGGCCGATTTGGCGGGCGGAAAGCCGGCGAAGACAAAGGCGGGATTTTCATCGGAGGTCACGCCGCTGGCCATCAAGGCCGCGATGACGGCGCTGGGCCCCGGTATCGGCACAACGGCATGGCCGGCCTGCCGCACGGCGCGTACGATGCGCGCGCCCGGATCGCTGACGGCGGGCGCGCCGGCATCGGACACCAGCGCCACGCGCTGGCCCTGCGCCAGGCGCTCGCAGATGGCTTGGGCGGCGGCCGCCTCGTTGTGGCGATGCGCGGCCATCAGCGGCGTGGCGATGCCCCAGGCATCCATCAATGTGCGGCTTTCGCGCGTGTCCTCGGCGGCGATGACGTCGGCGCGCACCAGGGCTTCCCAGGCCCGCAGGCCGAGGTCGCCCAGATTGCCGATGGGGGTGGCCACCACGTACAGGGTGCCGCCGGGCCACTGCTGGGCGGCCACGCGTTCGGCGACGCGGCGCCAGGCGTCGGCGCCTGCCGGCGGAGGGAGGTTTTCGTTCATTGCGGGAGGAATACCGGGCAAACCGTGCCAGTGTAGTGGCTTAATCCTTCGCCATCGAATCACGCGGGAATCGCATGCCCGACGCGCACCATGTCCGATGACCACACAGAGCCGCGGTTCGAATCGGCCCGCCGCGCCCAGGGCCTGCGCCTGCGCCGCCGGCGGCGGGAGCAGGCGCGAAACGTCGACCGGAACCATGACGCCATCGCCATTACGTGGATAGACGACGGCGCACCCGATGAATCCGATGCATCGGGCATATCGGGCATGTCCGGCGGTATGGCCGGGCGCCTGTCGCCCACGCAGCACATCGGCGGTGATTATGAAGATCAGGCGCTGGCATTGCTCCGGCGCGCCGGCCTGCAACCGCTGGCGCGCAACCTGCGTTGCCGCGCGGGCGAAATCGACCTGGCGCTGCGCGACGGCAATACGCTGGTGCTGGTCGAAGTGCGAGCCCGCGGCGACGGCCGCTACGGCGGCGCGGCGGCCAGCGTGGGGCCGGACAAGCAGGCGCGGCTGGTCCGCGCCGCCTGGACCCTGCTGCCCACGCTGGCGACCCGCGGCTGGAGCGGCCGCCAGCCGGCGGTGCGTTTCGACGTAATCGCGTTTGAAGGCGAAACGCCACTCTGGCTGCGTCACGCCTTCGATGTCGCCATGAGATAATCCGCGCCATGATCGATATGACGACTCGCATGGTGTCGCACTTCAATAATGCGATCGCCACACTCCAGGCCAGCCGCGACGCGCTGGCCGATACGCTAGGCGTGGCAGTGGACGTGCTGTTCCACGCGCTCACGAATAATGGCAAGGTGCTGGCCTGCGGCAATGGCGGTTCGGCCGCCGACGCGCAGCACTTTGTCGCCGAACTGGTCGGCCGCTTCGAACGCGAACGGCTCCCGCTGGCGGCGCTGGCCTTGAATACCGACACATCCATCCTGACGGCCGTGGGGAACGACTACGGCTTCGACGACGTCTTCGAGCGCCAGGTCAACGCCCTGGGCCAGCCGGGCGACGTGCTGGTGGCGATTTCCACCAGCGGCAATTCGCCCAACGTGGTGCGGGCCGTACAGGCCGCGCAGCAACGCGACATGCACGTGATCGCGCTGACCGGCAAGGAAGGCGGCGTCACCGGGGAACTCATGACGGCACACGACGTCCATCTGTGCGTGCCGAACGATCGCACCATGCGTATCCAGGAAGCGCACATCGTGCTGCTGCACGCCCTGTGCGACGGTATCGACGCCTTACTGCTGGGAGACAGCGAATGACATTCAAGACCCGATTTCCCGCCATCGTCCTGGCCGCCGCGCTGACCGCGTCGGTCCTGACCCTGTCGGCCTGCGCGCCGGTGGTGGTGGGCGCCGCCGCCGCCGGCGGCGCCGTGGTGGCGACGGACCGCCGCACGTCGGGCACGCAGCTGGACGACCAAAGCATCAGCCTCAAGGCCGAGCACAATATTTCCGAGAAAGCGGGAGATGCGGCCCGGGTGAATGCCAGCACTTACGAAGGCGTGGTGCTGTTGACCGGCGAAGTGCCCAACGATGCCATCAAGGCGGAGGCCAGCCAGCTGGCGCGGGTGGAGAAGGTCAAGAAGGTGGTCAACCAGCTGACCGTCGGTCCGGCCGCCAGCTTCAGCGTGCGGTCCAATGACACCTGGCTGGCGTCCAAGGTCCGGACCGAGCTGATCAATACCAAGTACGTGCCGTCGGGGTCGATTTCGATCACGGTCGACAAGGGCGTGGTCTATCTTCAGGGGAAAGTAACCCAGGCCGAAGGAGAATATGCGGCCAACGCCGCCGCCGGCGTCAGCGGGGTGGCCAAGGTGGTTAAACTGTTCGACATCATCAGCCGCGAGGAAGCGGTCCGGTTGTCGGGCGGCTCCAGCGGCGCGGCGTCGGCGCCGGCGAATACGACGGGGACGCCACGGGCGCCCATCGAGACCGGGAATGGCGCGGCGGATACGTCGCCGGCCCCCGCCGGCGGCGGCGGCGCGCAGGCCATCCCGATAAAGTGACGGCCCACCCCAGGGTAGGCC
>NZ_CBCSCA010000010.1:0-236523 GCF_965137885.1 Bordetella sputigena | reverse complement strand
GCGGTGGGGGGCCTGGTCCGGGCCTGCCGGGCCTGCCGTTTGGCGGCATCGTGCCGCCGGCGTTTTTCAACGACCTGGTGCACTTGTGGCCGCCGGGCTTTGACCTGAACGGGGGCAAGCCGGGCGGAGTTGACGTGCCGGTCGATCACCAGACCGGGGTGTGGCGATCCGATGTGCTGCCGTTTCCGCCGGGCGGGCAGTACACGGTGAACGCGCAGATCTACCGGCAGGGCAAGCCGGTGGGCGAGCCGGTGTTGCGGCATTTCTATGTGGCGGTGGAGATCGCGCAGAGCCAGCAGGAGCTGGCGCTGGTGCTGCATCAGGTGCAACCCATCGTGGGGCGCGGGTATCCGGGCGCGAAGGTGGTGGTCACCCGCGGTGGCGATACGCTCTGCACGGTGGATCCGATAGGGTCCTCGGGCGACTGGTCCTGCGGGCAGTATCCGACGGATACGCTGGGCGACTATATCGTGACGGTGACGCATACGCTGTCGGGCGTGCCGCAGAGTTCGAATGCGGTGCATGTGACGGTGGGGCCGCCGCCTGCGACGATCGATGCGCCGGTGGAGAACGCGGTGGTGACCACGGCAACCTACACCCTCTCGGGCACGGGTGTGCCGGGCGCCGACGTGGTGTTGGATACGGCGGCAGCGCCGCCGGGCGCCGGGGACCTGCTGCGATGGGCGATGCAGGTTGACGATACGGGGTATTGGCAATCCTCCGCGCTGACGGCGGTGGCCGGCAGCTATAGCGTGACGGCCACGCAATACATCGACGGCATGGCGCAGGCCACGCCGACGCCGCGCGACTACACGGTGACGGTGCAGGGCACGCAGATATCGCAGCCGACGGGGACGCAGCCGGTGCCGGCGGGTCTGCTGACGGTGCAAGGCACCGCGCAGCCGGAGGCCACGCTGCAGTTGGCCGATTGCAGCGGCGGCACGCTACCCGATTGCACGGGTGGCGTCCTGATCAACCGCACGGTGACGGCGACCGATGGTGGCAACTGGTCGACGACCTACTTGGCGGTGCCCGGTCCGCATGCGCTATCGGTGCAGGCCTACACGGCCAGCATCGCGGCGGGCCAGCCGGTGACAGTGAGCTATACCGCGCAAGGCAGTGCGACGCGCGTGTCGATCAATACGCCGTACCCACAGCAGCAGATCAGTACGCCCAGCTACGCGATCGCGGGCACGGGCCAGCCCGGGGCCAGCGTGACGGTGTCAGGCGCAGGCCTGCCCACGCACGCGAACATCCCGGTGGACACCAGCGGCCAGTGGACCACGACCTACGTGTCGCAGGCCGGCAGCTACACCGCCACGGCCAGCCAGACCGGCCCGGATGGCGTGGCGACGTGGAACAGCAGCGACTCGGTGGCCTATACGGTGGCGGCCAGTCCCGCCAACGTCGGCATCGACGATCCACGCGAGAACGCGACGGTGGCCGCCTCCTACGCGATCCAGGGCAGCGGCCAGCCGACCGCGACGGTCACGTTGACGGGCGCGGGCAGCAACGTGTGCTACACGACGGTCGATGCGCAAGGCAAGTGGAACTGCGGCCCGTACACGCTGGCGCCGGGCGCGTATACGGTCACGGCCACGCAGTGGATCGGCAATCTCCAGGCGGGGCCGCCGGCGCGGCGCGACTATGCGGTGCAGGCAGCCGCCGCGCCGGTGGTGATCAGCAGTCCCACACCGAGCCAGATCATCACCGACGCGGTGTACACGATCAACGGCACGGCCGCGCCGGGCGCGAGCGTGACGGTCAGCGCCCTGGGACTGCCGGACAGCGGCCCGATCGCGGTGCGTCCGGACGGCACATGGTCGCACGCCTACCTGGCCAAGACGGGCACCTACACGGCGGTGGCCACGCAGACGATAGGCGGCAAGGATGCGGGCACGAGCACCCCGGTGACGTACCAGGTGCAGGCCGACGCCACGGCGCTGACGATCTCTTCGCCATGGGAGAACCAGGTGCTGGACCAGTCGCCGTACACGATCACGGGCAGCGGAGAGCCGGGGGCCTCGGTGACGATGAGTCCGCCGCAGGATGGCAGTCCTTGCCAGGTGACGGTGGGTCAGAACAAGCAGTGGTCCTGCGGTCCCTACGACACCGGGGCGGGGACGTTCTGGGTAAGGGCGACGCAATCGGTGATGGTGAACAATCAGCCGCAGCAGGTAGGCGATCCGGTGCTGCGGCACTACTCGGTGGTGCCGCAGCAGGAACCGAGTCCGCCGGTGGCCGAGGTGGAGATCGACGCGCCGATGCAGAACCAGGTGGTGCGGGTGCCGTACACGGTGTCGGGCAAGGGGCAGGCGGGCATGCAGGTGTCGGTGAGTGGGGCGGGGCTGCCGACGCACTCGGACATCGACGTGAACCCGGACGGGACGTGGTCGACGATCTATGGGCCGGACTCGCCGCTGACGGGCAGCTTCACGATCACGGCCACGCAGACGCTGAACAACCAGCCGCAGGGGACCTCGCCGCCGCGCGCCTACCAGGTGCAGGCGGCGGCGGTGACGATCGATAACCCGGCGCCGAACGCCACGGTGGACGTGCCGTACACGGTCAGCGGGCAGGCGCAGTACGGGACAACGGTCACCGTCAGCGGGGCGGGGCTGCCGACCTATGCGAACATCCCGGTGAGCGAACAGGGCGTGTGGTTCCAGGTGTATGGCGATGGCACGCCCACGCGAGGGGACTTCACGATCCAGGCCACGCAGTACGGGGGCACGCAGAGCCTGGGCAGCTCCACGCCGGTGCCGTACCACGTGGGTGGCACGGTGAGCGTGGCGATCGATGCGCCGCTGGAAGGCGAGAACGTGTATCTGCCATACACGATCAGTGGCACGGGCACGGCGGGGGACACGGTGAAGGTGGAGATCGCGGGGATCTCGCCGCGCTCGGCGCCGGTGTTGGGCGACGGGACATGGTCGTTGATTTACACCGCCAATGAAGATCCGAACCCGCCGGGCGCGCGCGCGGCGGTGGCGACGCAATACGCGGGCAGCGAGCAGACGGGCCAGACGCCGCCGAGGAACTTCACGCTGGTGGCCGGACCGGCGCCGGCGGCCTTGATTATCTTCCCGCGGGACGGCACGGAGTTGCGCACCAACGGCAGGCGGCTGTACCCGGTGATGGGTACGGCCGCGGCGGGCGGCCAGGTCACGGTGTCGCAGAAGGGCGGGCAGGGGGGTCCGGTGACGGTGGACGTGGACGAGGGCGGGAACTGGAACACCGGCGCGATCTTTACGCCGCCGCCGCCGATCAACGATGCGCAGCACTGCACGCGCAACCACAGCAGCTGCAAGAGCGACCCGGGCACGGTGACGGCCACGGAGTACTACGGCGGGCAGAAGATCAACGAGCACACCATCACTGTCTATGGCGTGGTGACCTTCAATTGATCGCGCCTTGATGCAGCGCTCAGTCCGGATTCGCAGGCCCAAAGAGGATCGGAAATGGAAACCTGGCATGTGAAAGGGCGGCTCGCGATAGCCGCGGTCGTGATCGCCGTGCTGTCTCTTTCACCTGTCCCGTCCCAGGCGGATTCCGGCCGATCCAATATTCCAGTCATACAGGTCCAGGCCGCGCAGCAAAGGCCCGCCATACAGAAACCACGGAGCGCGCAGCAACCAGGAGGGCCGGTATCGCGGGCGGCCCGCTACACCGTCAAATTCATCAACAACGGGCCCGCGGAGATCACGTTGGACCATGTGCATGATGGATGCATGTATGACGCGGGGCCGCGTTCCATCTATGTGCCGTCATACGATTCCAACACCATAGAGCTGGAGGATAAAAACAAGGTCGGTATCTTCGGACACAACTGCTGGGATAAAGAAAAGTGGGTGCAGTGGTCGGTTCACGCCGTGACGGAAAAAGGCAACATGTCGCCCTATGACCTGTATTTCAGGCATGGACTGGGATGCGGCGGCGTGTGGTGCACCAAAATTTCCGGGCCCGACGGGCAGTCCTCCGGGAATGGCCAGGTCACGGAGGCGAAGTGCTACTACGTGGCTGTCATTCCTGAAGATTGTCTCAATGAATGGTCCTGGGACGAAACCTTTTTCCTACCCGCGCCGAACTACATCGAGATCTACTTTGATGGCGATTTCAGCGGGAAGAAGCAGCCCGCCGTCATAACCTGGCCGGTCAACCACAGTGCGATCCATGGCGATGATCCGTCATATGTGGGCATATCGGGAACCGCATCGGCTGATACGCAAGTCAACGTGAGCGCCAAAGGGCATACCGAAAGCCCTTGGGCGGACGACGGCGGCAACTGGACGACCAATGCCGTCTATCACTTCGAAACCGGGCAGGTGTTCTCGGCGACCGTTGATTCCGATGTGGAAGGAAGCGCCACTTCGACATTCATCTCTGTTCCTCCCGTGACCATCAATGGGCCGTCATCGCCGGTGGCCTGGAGCGATACGATTACGGTGGCAGGGACCGCGCTGCCGGGCGCCACTGTCGTCGTCAGGTCCGACCCGCAGGATCCCGACTCGCCCGCATGTGCAGGAGGCGCCAATGGATCCGGCGATTGGTCTTGCGGATTGGAAGGGCTGGCGCCAGGGGCCGACTACAACCTGGTGGCATGGCAGCAAGGCTGGGTGACCGATGACGGCCTGCCCTGGGACTGGCTCGATCCTGTGCAGGCGCAGTGGCCGCTCCATGTGAACGCGATCCCGCTGCAAATTACGCAGCCTTCCAACGGTGGCCACATCGACGGCGACGCGTTTTTCTATTGGGCAATCTTTGGTACCGGCACACCGGGTGGGCAGGTCACCATTGATACTCCCTACAGCATCACCCGACCCGTCCATGCCAACATCGACCAGAACGGAAACTGGCAGACGGGCCTTGTATTCAGTTTTCCGCCGACGCAAACCTATACCGTTCCGGCTTCCCAGCAAGTAAACGGGGCGGCCGCCCCGGGCGCGAGCGTTACCTTCGAGTCGTGGCCTGCGTTGAAGGTCGACTCTCCGCAAAGCGGTGCCACGCTGCCGTCGACGACCACCAGCTTGGTCGTGAACGGGACGGGCGTGCCTGGCGGTGTCGTGTATACCAATGGCGTGGATCCAGACAACGGCGCAACGATATGTCCTTCCGCTCCGATCGCGCCGGATGGCTCCTGGTCGTGCGCGATGAACAATCTCACGCCCGCTTCTTACGGAGCACTCGTCCAGCAACAAAAGTCGGGGCAGAGCGACACGTCCGTCCCGGTGCTCTTTTCCGTGGCGCAGCCGGTGTCCATCGATCAGCCGGTCCCCGGTCAATCCTATCCCGCGCAAACAACGCAAGTCATGTTCAACGGGCATGGCCAACGCGGCGCATCTCTGAAGGTCGACGTGCCGCACGCGACGCCGTGCCAGGTCCAGGTGATCGATGTTTCGGGAGCATGGTCTTGCCTGGTCTCCGGCCTGAAGCCGGGCGCTTCATATACGGCCACGGTCACGGAAGGCAGCAGCGATGCCATCAACGGTGGATCGGGTTGGATAGACCCGGCCGTCACACGGCAATTTTCCATCGATGGCTTTGGCCTGCTTTCCATCGTCGCGCCTACCGAGAACCAGGTTTTCCCTTCGGCAACCACCCGTATTACCGCTTCCGGCGTGGCGCAGCCGAATGCGTTGCTCACCGTCAACGTACCCAATGCCCAGCCCTGCGATCCCCAGACGGTAGGACCCGCGCCCGGCAATTGGCAATGCCTGGTGTCCGGACTGCAGCCGAACAGCAGATACCTGCTGACCGCCACTCAGACGGTGGGCGGTGTGGACGATGTGCCGAAGCACGTGGATTTCATGGTCGCCACGCCGCTCGCGGTCCTGCTGCCCAGGGAAAACCAGGTGCTGGCCGCGACGGATACCACGGTCGCCTTCAGCGGATTGGGCCAGGCGGATGCCAGCATTTCGGTCACCGCCGATCCCGCGCACCCTTGCAATACCAAGGCCGACGACAAGGGGGCCTGGCGATGCACCGTGACGGGCCTGACCGCGGGCACGTCCTATACGGCGAACGTGACGCAAAGCGGCGCCAACTGGCAGGATCCGCCGACGCCACGGCCCTTCTCGGTTGCCGCGGCGCAGGGCATCAGCATCGGGTCGCCGCGCGATAAGTCGGTGGTCTCCAGCAACAACCCCATCGACGGCATCCAGGTGATCGGCTCGGGGCAGAGCGGAGCGGTGGCGCAGGTGAAGGTCGGCAGCGGCACGCCGCAGAACGTGGATATTGTCAACGGCGCCTGGGCGAGCAATCCGATCCCGCTGACGAGCTACGGCGCGCAAGGCATGCCGAACCTGGCGATCGTGGCCACCGAATACGTGGATAACAATCCCAACGGTTCGGCCACCGTGAATATCACCGTCGCCAAGGTCGCGACCGTCACGTCCCCAAAGGACCAGGAAAAAGTCCAGGACGTCGGAAAAGTCACCGTGAGCGGCCAGGGGCAGGAGGGTGCCAAGATCACCGTCAATGTGGTGGATGGCAACGGCCCGAAAAAAGGCTGCGGCGCCACCGTCGTCAACGGCAATTGGTCCTGCGAACTGAGCGGCATCCTGCCGAACACCACCTACACCCTTAGCGTGCTGCAATCCGGGCAAGCGTCGGATTGGACGGACCAGCCGGTGGGCCGCGTTTTCAGCACACGGCAGCCGCGGCCGGTGGTCTGGGACAGCCCCAGCGCGACCAAGGGCATGCCGGCGAGTACGCCTTACGACGTCTCGGGCACAGGCGAACCCGGTGCGCAATTGTCCCTGAAGCTGATGGGGCTGAATGACCTGGGCGTCACCACCGTCCTGGGCGATGGGACCTGGGACTTTCCCAACCTGATGTCGAGCGGGCCCGGCTGCTACAGCCTGACCGCGATCCAGACCATGAACGGCTATTTCCTGGACCAGGGCACGACCCAATATCCCGTGGGCGGCGCCACCTGCCCCGGCGGCAGCCCTTTCTACATTACCTTGCCCATGCCGGACCAGGTGTTGATCGGCGGTTCATACACGGTGCGGGGCTACGGCGTGCCAGGGGCCGGCGTATCGCTGCCTGGCGGCCCTCCTTGCTCGGCCCAGGTACAGCCCGATGGCACGTGGTCGTGCGGCCCTTATCCGATCACCGAGCCGGGAACGTACAACGTTGTCGCGCAGCAGGCGCCACAACCCGGCGACAACAACAACGGTCCCACGTCGACCAGGCGGTTCAGCGTTCTGAACCCCGTGGCGCTGTCCGCGCCGGCCGATGGCACGGTCATGTATTGGGACCGCGGCCAGGCGCCGGCACCGTTCAGTGTCTCGGGCACGGCGACGCCCGGCATTCTGGTGGAAGTCAGCGTCATCGGCGGCAGCGGCGACACGCAGTATGTGACCGCCGCGCCGGACGGGACATGGACGACCGCGGCGGTCTTCCTGCCGCCCAGTCCGTACGACCCGGGCGCCAACTGCGGCATATGGGGCTGCATGAGCGTGCCCGGCACGCTACGCGCGCGCCAGCTCTACCAGGACGAGGCGCGGGACGAGGCGACCCGAACAGTGTATGGCGAGTGGTTTGCCGGGCAGGGCGGACAGCAGCGGCGCGAACGATGAGGCGCGGCAGGAGCGGCGAGCGGGGAGGCCCGTTTGGCGAGACCGGCCAATTTGTCCGGCTTGGGAACGGGGATCAGCGGCACACCGGGTCCCTTGGGCATGAACGCCAATTCTTGTCCGTCCGCGGATGCCTACGTTTCATGCGCCGCGACGCTATTCGATGTTCTGCGCCTGTTCACGCATCTGCTCGATCAGCAGCTTCAGGTCCATGGCCGCGCGGGTGACGTCGACGCTGCCGGCCTTGGAGCCCAGGGTGTTGGCTTCGCGGTTCATTTCCTGGAACAGGAAATCCAGGCGTTTCCCGGCGCTGCCGCTGCCGCCGGCGCGCTTGCCGGCCTTGCCGCCGCCCGCATCGCCGTCGGCCAGGATATGGACCAGTTCGGCCAGGTGCGAACGCAGGCGCGAGAGTTCTTCGGCGACGTCGATGCGCATGGCGAACAGGTTGGCTTCCTGCGCCAGGCGCTCCGTCAATTCCGGCCCGCTGATGTGGGTGAAGCCGCCGGGGAAGGCGGCTTCCACGGTTTCGCGCAGCTTGGTGGCCAGCTTTTCGCGGTGATCGGCCAGTAGCTGCGGCAGATGCTGCTCGACCTCTTCGACGATCTTTTGTATGCCGGCGGCGCAGTCGCGCATCATCGCGGCCAGGCGTTCGCCTTCGCGGGTACGGGCGTCCTGCAGTTGCGCCAGGGCTTCGCGCGCGGCCTGCATGCCGGCGGCGCCCCAGGCTTGCGGGTCCAGCGCGTCGTTGTTGCGCTGGCCGGGCCAGTTGAACAGCTCCACGAGACGCGGCGATTCGGTTTCGGGCAGGATCTGGCGCGCCGCCTGCAATTGTTCGGCCAGCCGCTGCAGCCATTGCGGATCGAGACGATCGAGATCGGCGGCGGCGTTGCGCGTATAGCTGACGCGGACTTCGACCTTGCCGCGTCCCAGGCTGCCGGTCAGCAGTTCGCGCAGCGGCGCTTCCAGGTGGCGCAGATCATCGGGAAGCCGGAAATAAAGGTCGAGAAAACGGCTGTTGACGCTGCGGAATTCCAGCGCCAGCGATCCTTGTTCCAGATCGGCGCGGGCGCTGCCGAAGGCCGTCATGCTTCGTATCATGGTTAATGCATCCTGAATGAGGCGTCGCGGAGCGAACGCATGCCGGCAGGATAACCCGAAGGCGCGCCGGCCCGTACAATCCGGGGCGGCGATGCGCGCGCCGATGGCTCGCTGCCCATGCGCTTGCGTTCCTGCGCCGCGCCGACCTTCGGGCGCCGTGCCGGAACCAGGAGGCTCCGGCGCCGCATCGCCGTTCCGGATTCCGATCGATTGGAGATATCAGTGACCTCTTCCGCATCCCTCCCGCCGCGCCATTCCGGCCGCGCCGCCGATGAACTGCGACCGCTGGCGCTGACGCGCGGCTTTACCCGCTATGCCGAGGGATCCGTGCTGATCAAGGCCGGCAATACCCATGTGCTGTGCACGGCCAGCGTGCTGGACAAGGTGCCGCCCTTCCTGAAGGGCCAGGGGCAGGGCTGGGTCACGGCCGAATACGGCATGCTGCCGCGCGCGACGCATACGCGCGGCGACCGCGAGGCGGCGCGTGGCAAGCAATCCGGGCGCACCCAGGAAATCCAGCGCCTGATCGGCCGCAGCCTGCGCGCCGTTATCGATATGACGGCGCTGGGTGAGCGCACCCTGCATATCGATTGCGACGTGCTACAGGCCGACGGCGGCACGCGTTGCGCGAGCATTACCGGCGCCTGGGTGGCGATGGCCGATGCGGTCGCGCTGCTGATGAAGCGGGGCGACCTGGCGGCGAATCCGCTGCGCGATCACGTCGCGGCGGTATCGGTGGGCATGGTGGGCGGCCGTCCGGTGCTGGACCTGGACTACGAAGAGGACTCCGGCTGCGATGCCGACGTCAATGTCGTCATGACGGGCGCGGGCGCATTCGTGGAAGTGCAGGGTACCGCTGAAGGCGTGGCGTTCAGCCGCGCCGAACTGGACGCGATGCTGGCCTTAGCGGAGCGTGGCATCAACGGGCTCGTGCAGGCGCAGAAGCAGGCGCTGGCCTGACGGCCGGCGCGGCCATGTCAAGAAACTGCCACTTGACCGCAACATAATCCTTACCAAATGTTTTGCCCGCGAGGGCGCGTAGGTGGGATGTGATGCGGAACAAATTGAGTGTGAACCTGGCGCTGACGATCGTGCTGGCGCTGTTCGTGGCCTTGTTCGTCGCGGCCGGCGCGGCGGCCATCGCCCTGCTGCGCGAGAACCGCGCGTGGGTCGAGGAGCTCGGCCGCGACAATATCGAGCGGGCCAGCGAACTGGGCAATGTCAGCAGCGCGGTGTTCCAGGCGCGCGCCGCGCTGGTGGACGCCAAAACCTATATGGAAGGCGGACGTATTCCGGAACGCGACCAGATGCTGGCGGTGGTCGATAGATTCCTGGGCGACGCCCGCAAAGGCGTCGAACGTTTGCAGGCGCTTCCGTACGCCAATACGGAAGGCAAGCCCCTGTACGACGCCGCCTTGCAGGCCTATGCCAGGCTGGTGGACGATTGCCTGACGCCCATGCGCAAGGCCATCCAGGGTTTCAACGGCGTGGAAGTGAACCGCCTGAACGACCAGGTCCTGCCCGGCTCCGCGGAGGCCTACGTCAAGGCGGAAAGCGCCTTCCAGAGCTACACGCGGGCGCAGGGCGCCGCGGCCATCGCCGAAGTCGCGCATATGCAGGACGCGGCCGTGTACAGCGCGGCGGGCCTGGCCTTGTTCGTGCTGCTGCTGGCCATCGGCATCCGCGTGGTGCTGCACCGCGCGCTGCTGCAGCCCCTGCGCCAGGCCGGCGGCCATTTCGACCGCATCGCGGACGGCGATCTGACGCAGCCCATCGCGGCGGGCGGCCGGAACGAGATCGGCATACTGTTTTCGGCCATGAGCCGCATGCAGGGCGGATTGTCCGGCGCGGTCGGCACGGTGCGCCTGGCGGTGGACGACATCCACTCGGATATGCGCGCCCTGGCCGCCGGCGGTATCCAGCTGTCGGAGCGCACGGCCGAACAGGCCGGGATGTTGCAGGAAACCGCGGCGGGCATGTCGACCCTGGCCGAGACGGTGAATACGACCTCGGAAAACGCCGAACGGGCCAGCGCGCAGTCGCAGCGTGTCGCGGGCCTGGCAGAGCAGGGCGCCCAGGCGGTGGACCGCGTCGTCGCGCGCATGCAGGACATCGCCGACAGCGCGCGCCGCATCGGCGATATCGTGGGCGTGGTCGATGGGATCGCCTTCCAGACCAACCTGCTTGCCCTGAACGCCGCGGTGGAAGCGGCGCGCGCCGGCGAGTCGGGCCGCGGCTTCGCCGTCGTCGCGGGGGAAGTGCGCACGCTGGCGCAGCGTAGCGCCGGCGCCGCCCGCGAGATCAAATCGCTGATCGCGGGCTCTACCGATCATGTCGAGGCCGGCGTGCGCGAGGTGGGCGCGGCTGGCCAGACGATAGGCGATATGCGCGCGGCGGTCGCGCAGGTGACCGCGCTGGTGCACGAAATATCGCAGGCCGCCGCCGAGCAGGCGGCCGGGATAGTCGCGATGCACGAAGCGATGTCCGGGCTGGACCGCAATACCCAGGAAAACGCCGCGCTGGCCGAAGAAACGGCCGCTGCGGTGGCGGCGCTGGAAGGCCGCGCCGAACGCTTGCGGCAAGCCGTGGCGGTCTTCCGGCTGGCGCGCGCGTCGGGTGCAGGCGATGCCGCGATCGCGCAGGATCCGCGGGCGGCTGGGCTGGCCGGAGCAGGCCAGGCGCCGAGGCAACCCGCTTCGGTCGGCGCCCCGTCGAACGCCGATTCAGCCGCCGACGGCCGTCAGATAGGGCTCGACGACCAGCGGAACGTTTCCATGCTTGACCTGGTGCTTGACCCGGGCGGCCGCCGAAGCGATGTCTTCCGGGCGGATGCGCACGCCTGATCGCGGCGTGACGTGCAGGGCGCCGATGCTTAGCGTGACGAAGGGGAATGACCGCATGACGCCGTAGCGGTCTTCCGCCTCGATGCCGCCGCGCGCCCGGCCTTCATCGTCGTACAGGCCGATCGCGTCGCGATTGAAGTCGTGGATGATGCGCTCGGCGCGCTCGCGCCAGTCGGGGCTGCGGAACAGGATGACGAAATCGTCCCCGCCCACATGGCCGATGAAGTCCCGCTGCGGATCGCAATGGTCGCGGATGACCGTGGCGCACAGCTGGATCATGTCGTCGCCGCGCCAGTAGCCGTAGACGTCATTGAACGGCTTGAAGTGGTTCAAGTCGCAATAGCCGGTGATGAACTCCACGCCGCCTTCGAGCAGGCTGCCGATATGCTGGCTGATGGGAATGTTGCCGGGCAGGGAGGTCAAGGGGTTCGCGTAGCGCGCCGCTTCGATGCGCATCTCGGTGACCGAGCGCACCAGCGCCTCGCCCGTGCCCAGGCCGTCGTAATTGCCGTCCCGGGTAATGATGAACCCGTCGACCAGATAGCGCTGATCGTCGGAAACCAGCACGTGGCTGAGCTGGTCGATGGAGGCATGCACGTCCACCAGCACCGGTTCGCCGTTCATGAAGGTCGTGCAGCCGTCGCGCCCGAACAGCTCGCGCGTATAGCGCTGCGCGTAGCGCTCGGTGAAATCGCGGCGGTTGATGATGCCCAGCGGCCGGTTGGCATCGTCGACCACGGCCACGGCGTGCAAGGCCTTGTGTTCGTCGAACAGCCGATGCACGTCGTCGTTGGTGTGGCGGCTGGGCGAGACGGACGGGGCCTCGACGCGCAGGGTCGCCGCCGTGGCGCCGGGGATGCGCGCCGCGCCGCGCGCGGGTGAGCGCTGGTCCAGGACCTGGCGTACCTGCGGCGCGACTTCGCCATGCGGCTGCGCGGCGGGATAGCCCAGGAACCAGCCCTGGGCGTAGCGTATGCCCAGGTCGCGCACCACGGCCAGGTCCTCCGCGGTTTCGACGCCTTCGGCGATGGTCGGCGTCCCCAGGCATTGCGCCACCGACAATACGGCGCGGACCAGCTTCTGCCGCCGTTCGTCCTGCGCGATGCCGTGGAAGAAGTAGCGATCTATCTTGACCATGTCGGGCTGCGCCTCCGACCACAGCTGCAGGCTGGCGTGGCCGACGCCGTAGTCGTCCAGGGCCAGCCGCACGCCGTACGTCCGCAGCACGCGCAGGATCTCGGTCAATACGCGCATGTCCGGGTACACCGGGTCATGGTCGGTCAACTCGATGATGACCCGGCCGGGCTCGATGGCGCTGGCCTCCAGCAGGCGGGC
This sequence comes from Bordetella sputigena, assembly GCF_965137885.1. NCBI lineage: Bacteria > Pseudomonadati > Pseudomonadota > Betaproteobacteria > Burkholderiales > Alcaligenaceae > Bordetella > Bordetella sputigena. The sequence continues at coordinate 223,667 of NZ_CBCSCA010000010.1, read as the reverse complement.
TGGCATGGCGCCGCCCCATTGCATCCAGAAATGCACCAGCGCCGAGGCCGACATATTCAGGAACAGGGTGCTGCCGGCCGGCGGGTCCGCATCCTGGAAGGCGCGCAGGCCGCTGGAGGCGCTGGCATGTTCGACCAGGGGATGCACGCCGCGGCGACGGGCCTCGTCGAACAAGGCCTCCGGCATATGCAGTTCGGTGTCGATGGGCCCGCGGATCAGGCTTTCGTAGCCATAGACGCGGCCATTGGCCAGATCGATCACCGGTTGGAACAGCGCGCTGAGACGTCCGGACCGCAGGATCTCGTCCAGCAGGCCCAGGGACGACAGGACGGCGTGGGGGCCGGCGGCCGGGATGGCGGAAGGAACGGACGCGTGCATGCTTTGGCACCGGGTGAAGACCGCCTATGGTGAGCGGCTCATATTGCGCGGGCGTTTCAATCTGTGTCCTGCCGCGCGGGCGATACACTACCAGTTTGCTAGGCTACCCGCATCGTTGGTTACAAATCCCATGGCTTCCGACTCAACCCCCGGCATCCGCCGCGTGGTCCTCGCCTCCGGCAACGCCGGCAAGCTGCGCGAGTTTTCCGCGCTGTTCGCCCCGCTGGGCATCGAATTGATTCCGCAGGGCCAGCTGGGCGTGCCCGAGGCCCCCGAGCCGCATTGCACCTTCATCGAAAACGCCCTGGAAAAGGCGCGGCACGCCAGCCGCATCACGGGTTTGCCGGCGCTGGCCGACGATTCGGGCCTGTGCGTGGATGCCTTGGGCGGCGCGCCCGGCGTCTATTCCGCCCGGTATGCCAGCATGAACGGCGGCGAAAAGTCCGACGCGGCCAACAACGCGCTGCTGGTGCGTGAGCTGGCCGGACGGTCGGACCGGCGCGCCTGTTATATCGCCGTCCTGGCGCTTGTACGGGCCGCGGACGATCCGCGGCCGCTGCTGGGCGAGGGTATTTGGTACGGCGAAATCGCCGATGCGCCGCGCGGCGGCCACGGCTTCGGCTACGACCCCCACTTCTACCTGCCCGACCTGGGCAAGACGGCCGCCGAACTGGCGCCCGCCGAAAAGAACGCCGTCAGCCACCGCGCGCAGGCCTTGCGCGAGCTGCTGGCCAAGCTGCAACGCGCGGCGCGCTGAACGCGCCGGTATTCGCCATGCCTATCACCATTCCCATCCGGCAAGCCGGCGCCCCGGCCGCCGGAACCGCTACGCTCGACGCGACGGCCGTGACGCGTCCCGGACTGGCGCGTCCCGGACTCATGCGCCCCGGATTGACGAGCCTGCCGCCGCTGTCTGTCTATGTGCACGTGCCGTGGTGCGTGCGCAAATGCCCGTATTGCGATTTCAATTCGCACGCGGCCGACGGCGACATCCCCGAACGCGCCTATCTGGACGCCCTGCGCGCCGACCTGGAGCAGGCCTTGCCGCAGATATGGGGCCGCCAGGTGATTTCGGTATTCATCGGCGGCGGGACGCCCAGCCTGTTGTCGGCCGCCGGCCTGGACGAACTGCTGGCGATGCTGCGGGCCTATCTGAACCTGTGGCCGGACGCCGAAATCACCATGGAGGCCAATCCCGGCACCGCCGAGGCCGGCCGCTTCCGCGACTATGCCGCCAGCGGGGTGAATCGCCTGTCGCTGGGCATCCAGAGCTTCGACGACGCGCAATTGCGCGCGCTGGGCCGTATCCACGATGCCGACCAGGCGCGCCGCGCCATCGCCATGGCGCAGTCCGCGGTCGCGCGCGTCAACCTCGATCTGATGTTTGCGCTGCCGGGGCAGTCGCTGCAGGCCTGCCTGGCCGACGTCGGCGTAGCCCTGTCCCACGGTACGGAGCATCTGTCGCTGTATCACCTGACCATGGAGCCGAACACGGTTTTCGCCAAGTACCCGCCGCAAGACCTGCCGGATGACGACACCGCGGCCGCCATGCAGGACGAAGTGGAAGCCCTTGCCGCCCGGGCAGGGCTGGCGCGCTACGAGGTGTCGGCCTACGCCCGGCCCGGCGCGCGCTGTCGCCACAATATGAATTATTGGGAATTCGGCGACTACCTCGGCATCGGGCCCGGCGCGCACGGCAAACTTTCATTTCACGACCGTATCCTGCGCGAGGCCAGAACCCGCAACCCGGAGCGCTGGATGGCGGCCGCGGTCGCCCGCGACGGCTCGCACATCGCCGAGTCGCGCGAGATCGCCACCGACGAGCTGCCCTTCGAATTCATGCTCAACGTGCTGCGGCTCAAGGAGGGCGTGCCGGCCACGTATTTCGCCGAGCGCACCGGTCTGTCGCTGGCGGCCGTCGCGCACCAACTGGAGGCGGCCGCCGGCAAGGGCCTGCTGGACACGGACCCGACGCGGCTGAAGGCAACGCCTCGGGGTTGGGCATTCCTCAATGACCTTCAAGCACTGTTTTTGAACTGATGCACCAAGTTGGGCCATTTTGTGCGTCGTATTTTGCACATTAATGGTGCATTATTCCGGGATCCGTTCCGCGGCTGGCGGCTCTCCCCGGGATTCCCATGTGAAAACATGGCACGGATGTTGCTTTTTAGCCGAGTGCCAGTCGAGTTGCAGCACTCGACCCTTTATCAACGGAGATGACATGGCAAGTCCTAAAGAAGTCCTGAAACAGATTGCTGACGCGGAAGTCAAGTTCGTCGACTTCCGTTTCACCGACACCGCCGGCCGCGAGCACCACGTTTCGGTGCCGTCCCACGTGATCGACGAAGACAAGTTTGAAAGCGGCCACGCGTTCGACGGCTCCTCGATCCCGGGCTGGAAGGGCATCGAAGCCTCCGACATGCTGCTGATCCCGGACGCCACCACGGCCCGGATCGATCCGTTCATGGAAGAAACCACCCTCATCCTGACCTGCGACGTCGTCGAACCGTCGGACATGAAGGGCTATTCCCGTGATCCTCGCTCGCTGGCCAAGCGCGCCGAAGCTTATTTGAAGTCCTCCGGCATCGGTGACACCGCTTACTTCGGTCCCGAGCCCGAGTTCTTCGTGTTCGACGGCGTGACGTGGAACACCGACATGTCCGGCACCTTCGTCAAGATCAAGTCGGAAGAAGCGCCCTGGTCGACCGGCACCGAATTCGAAGGCGGCAACCTGGGTCATCGTCCCTTGGTCAAGGGCGGCTATTTCCCCGTGCCCCCGGTCGATTCCTTCCAGGACATGCGCTCGGAAATGTGCCTGCTGCTCGAACAGCAAGGCGTTCCGGTCGAAGTGCACCACCATGAAGTGGCCGCGCCCGGCCAGCTGGAAATCGGTACCAAGTTCAGCACGCTGGTCCAGCGCGCCGACTGGAACCAGGTCCTGAAGTACGTCGTGCACAACGTGGCCCATGCCTACGGCAAGACCGCCACCTTCATGCCCAAGCCCGTGGTCGGCGACAACGGCTCCGGCATGCACGTGCACCAGTCGATCTGGAAGGACGGCCAGAACCTGTTCGCGGGCAACGGCTACGCCGGCCTGTCGGAGTTCGCGCTGTACTACATCGGCGGCATCATCAAGCATGCGCGCGCGCTGAACGCGATCACCAACCCGGGCACGAACTCCTACAAGCGTCTGGTTCCGCACTTCGAAGCGCCGGTCAAGCTGGCCTACTCGGCGCGCAACCGTTCGGCTTCGATCCGCATTCCGTACGTCGGCAACCCCAAGGGCCGCCGCATCGAAACGCGCTTCCCGGATCCGCTGGCCAACCCGTATCTGGCTTTCTCGGCGCTGATGATGGCCGGCCTGGACGGCGTGCAGAACAAGATCCACCCGGGCGATCCGGCCGACAAGAACCTGTACGACCTGCCGCCGGAAGAAGACGCCAAGATCCCGACCGTGTGCTCGTCGCTGGATCAGGCCCTGGAAGCGCTGGACAAGGATCGCGAGTTCCTGACGCGCGGCGGCGTGTTCACCGACGACATGCTGGACGGCTATCTGGCGTTGAAGGAGCAGGAAGTGCAGCGTCTGCGCATGACGACGCATCCTGTCGAATTCGACATGTACTACAGCCTGTGATCGCCGGCTGAGTTCCCGGGGGCGCGCAGGGGCGGACCGGGGCACCGGTCCGCCTGTACACCGCCCCGGGTGATGACGATGAATGTAGAAGCCTTTGAACTGCTCGCGACATCGGTACTGCTGGTGAACGAGCGGGGTTGTATCGAATACGTGAATGCGGCGGCCGAGGATTTACTGGGCCGCTCGCGTCGCCAGCTGACCGGTCAACTGGCCGAGGCATTGTTCGACGACCGCGAGGCCATGCAATCCTCGATCGATCTGGCGAAGGCGGGCAATGTCGCCGACGTTCGCCAGATGACGTCGCTGCGGCGCGGAGCCGAGTCGGTCGGCGTTGCGGTGACCACCGTCGCCCTGATGGGCCAGCCCTGGCCCGTGCTGATCGAGGTGCGCGAAATCGAACTGCGGGTGACCGCCGACCGCAATCACCGGCTGGTCGACGAAATCGAGACGCACCGGCAGTTGTTGCGCAACCTGGCGCACGAAGTCAAGAACCCGCTGGGCGGCCTGCGCGGCGCCGCCCAATTGCTGGAAGGCGAGCTGCCCGATCCAGCGCTGGCGGAATACACGCAAGTGATCATTTCGGAGGCCGACCGCCTGCAGGCGCTGGTCGATCGGCTCATCGGGCCGCAGCGCGTGCCCTTGAACGCGCGCGCGGTGAATATCCACGAGATCTGCGAACGCGTCAGCGCGCTGATCCAGGCCGAATTCCGCGACGGCCTGACCATCGTGCGCGATTACGACGCGTCCATGCCGGATCTGCAGGGCGACGCCGCGCGGCTGATGCAGGCCGTGCTGAACGTCGCGCGCAACGCGGCGCAGGAATTGTCCATCCAGCCGGCCGGCGACGACGTGCCGCCGCCGCAAATCACGCTGCGCACGCGCGTGGCGCGGCGCGTCATGCTGGCGCATCGCCAGCACAGGCTGGCCGCCGTCCTGTCCATTATCGATAACGGTCCCGGCGTACCCGAGGAAATCCGCGACCGTATTTTCCATCCGCTCGTTACCGCCCGTCCCGGCGGCACGGGCCTGGGCCTGAGCCTGGCCCAGGACTTCGTGCAGCAGCACGGCGGCATCATCGAATTCGAATCCCGACCCAGGCACACTGAATTCCGCCTGGTACTGCCGATGGAATCCGCATGAAACCTGTATGGATCGTAGACGATGACCAGGCGATACGCTGGGTCCTGGAAAAAGCCCTGGCGCGGGCTGGCATCAGCACCCGCAGCTTCTCCCAGGCCAACGATGTCCTGACGGCGCTGGAAGGCGACGAGCCCGCGGCGCTGGTATCCGACATCCGCATGCCGGGCGGCAATGGCCTGGACCTGCTGCGGCAGATCAAGGAAGGCCATCCGGCGCTACCCGTCATCGTGATGACGGCCTTCGCCGATCTGGACAGCACCGTGTCGGCGTTCCAGGGCGGCGCTTTCGATTACCTGGCCAAGCCTTTCGACGTCAATGAAGCGGTATCGCTGATCCAGCGGGCGGCGCAGGAGTCGGTCGACGGGCAGGGCGGCGATGCGTCCGGCGCGCAGGTCGAATCGGGCGAACGCTGGATGATGACCCAGTCGGCGTCGCCGGCCATGCAGGAGATCTTTCGCGCCATCGGGCGCCTGGCGCAGTCCAAGGTAACGGTGTTGATCACCGGCGAATCGGGTACCGGCAAGGAATTGGTGGCGCGCGCCCTGCATGGCCATGGCGCGCGGTCCAAGGGGCCCTTCGTCGCGCTGAACGCCGCGGCGATTCCGCGCGACCTGCTCGAGGCCGAATTGTTCGGCCATGAACGCGGCGCCTTCACCGGCGCCAATACACTGCGCCGCGGCCGCTTCGAAGAAGCCCACGGCGGTACGCTGTTCCTGGATGAAATCGGCGATATGCCGATCGAATTGCAGACGCGCCTGTTGCGCGTGCTGGCCGAAGGCACCTTCTACCGCGTCGGCGGGGCGCAACCGGTGCGCGTGGACGTGCGCATTGTCGCCGCGACCCATCAGCCGCTGGAGCAGCGCGTCGAACAGGGCCTGTTCCGTGAAGACCTGTTCCATCGCCTGAACGTCATACGCCTGCGGCTGCCGCCCTTGCGCGAGCGTGTCGAGGACATCCCCGCGCTGGCGCAGCATTTCCTGACGCTGAGCGCGCGGCAGCTGGGCGTATCCGCCAAACGCCTGACGCCGGAGGCGCTGGCGGTGCTGACGCAGTTCGATTTCCCCGGCAATGTCCGCCAGCTGGAAAACTTCTGCCACTGGTTGACCGTGATGGCGCCGGGCCAGACGATCGAACGCGCCGATTTGCCGCCGGAAATCCGCGCCATGGAACATGGCGGCGCGCCGCACTCCGCGACGCCGCAATCGGCGCCGCGCGTCATATCGGCGACTCCCGCCGCCGGCGCGCCTGTCGGCGACGCCGCGCCGCAGAACTGGCAGGAGTCCCTGTTGCGCGATGCGCAGAACCGTCTCGATCGCGGCGAACCGGCGATCATGGCGACGCTGACGCGGCAGTTCGAGCGGATCCTGCTGCAGACGGCCTTGCAGGCCAGCCGCGGCCGGCGCGTCGAAGCCGCGTCGCGCCTGGGCATAGGCCGCAATACGATCACGCGCAAGCTGCGCGATCTGGGCATGGAAGACGAATAGCATCGTCTGGCGGGGCGGGTGGCGCCGTCCCTGGCCTGCTTCAGAATAATCACCTTCTTGGTTGGAATGGGCGGTGTCAAGATGCGCCCGCTTACCTCAACACCTCCGACCAGTATGAGAAGGACATGCCTATCCGTATGATGCGCAAGGGCTCCGCGCGAGTCCATATGTTCAGGGGCGCCAGCTTCGTCGAAGATCGCGGACAATATTCACCGGCCTTGCGTTCGTCGCGCACCAACTGCTACCACTTCGATGACAACGCCGTGGGGGCGCGGCCGCTGGTCCTGATCGGCACCCTGGCCGAGATCAGTGATTTCCTGGTGAACGAGTCGCGATATGGCATCGTGAACGATATCGAGGGGCTCCCCCATATTTACGTCAAGGCCGCGCGCTACCGCGCCAAGGAGCGGTTCAGCGACCTTTCCGCCGGGCGTGCGCTGGCGGCGGGCGCGACCGATACCATCAAAACCCTGGCCGGTATCGTAGGCGACCCGGCGGTCGCCAACGCGACCGGCATCGCGGGACGCATGGGCGGGAGTGTCACCCTGGTCGACGCCTTCAAGGCCGGGCTGGATACCACCATGGCTTTCGATGGCGCGCGCGGCGCGTTCAAGAGCATCTTCGGCATGGGCGACGCGGCATCGGAAGCCGATCCCAGGTTCTACGTCGAATTCACCCCTATCAAGGGAGACGGGACGGAATGGGTGGGATGCTATCGGGTGTATTTCGCCGCCGATAATGTGGTCCAGGCGGTCGCCGAGTCGATGCGCAGATGCCGTTAGGTGGCCGCCGGCGCGTCCACCAGGCTGCCGCGCAGGCGCGGCGACTCCAGCTTCTTCAACCACCATTTCAGGGCCTCGCCGCGGGCGGGCGCGCGCCACGCGCAGGACAGGCGTTCGTGCATGTCGCCGTCGCGGGTGGCCTTCGCCACCAGTAGCCCCTGGTCCAGGTACGGCGCGGCCAGCAGCCGGGGAATGTAGCCGCAGCCCACGCCGCGTATCTGCGCGTCTATCTTGGCCTGCATGGTGGGCATGACCACGCGCTGCTGGGTGTCCAGCAGGTTGCGGGTCAACGGGGGCAGGGCGCGCGATGTGTCGGCCACCACGACGGCGCAATGCGCGCCGATGTCCGCCGGCGTCAGGGGCCGCGCGACCTGGGCCAGCGGGTGATGCGGCGCGACGCAGAACAACAGATGCACCTCGCCCAAGGGCTGGGTGGCGAAGCGTCCCGGCGGCGCCAGCGCGGCATCGCCGCCGATCAGCAGATCGGCGCGGCCGCCCGCCAGGGCGTCCCAGGTACCGCTGAGCACTTCGCTGGTAAACCGCAGCTTGGTCGTGCTGCCCAGCGATTGAAACTCCTCTATCAGATCGTATAGCGGCGGCCACGGCAGCACGCCGCTGACGGCGATGCGCAGTTCCAGCTCCCAGCCGGTGGAGATGCGGCGCACCCGGCGGGTCAGGTCTTCCAGCGATTTCAGCAGCAGGCGGCCATCGTCCAGCAGGGCCTGGCCGGCGGGCGTCAACACCGCGCGGTGGCCGCTGCGGTCGAACAGCAGCACGTCCAGGCGGTCTTCCAGGCCGCGGATGGCGTAGGTGACCGCGGACGGCACCTTGCCCATCTCGCGCGCGGCTTTGGCAAAGCTGCCGTGGCGGGCGATGGCGTCCACCAGCAGCAGCAGTTCGGGGGTGATGAGCGCGTCGGACGACGGCGCGGGGACGGGCGTGGACATGTTCCGAGACCATTCAAATTTATTGAATGATGTCTTCAAAGCGCTTCAGCCGCAAGCGGTCCGCGGAAGCCGAGAATGACGTTCATCGACAACGTTCACAAGGAGTCCACGCCATGCTTACCCTGCGACGCAGCGAAGAACGCGGCTATGCCGACCACGGCTGGTTGAAGAGCCACCATACTTTTTCCTTCGCGAATTACTACGATCCGCGGCATATGGGTTTCGGTCCGCTGCGCGTGATCAATGACGATCACATCGGCGCCGGCCGGGGGTTCGGCACGCACGGCCACCGCGATATGGAGATCCTGACCTACGTGCTGGACGGCGCCGTCGCGCACAAGGACAGCATGGGCAACGGGTCGACCATCCGTCCGGGCGACGTGCAGCGCATGAGCGCCGGGCGCGGGGTGCTGCACTCCGAATTCAACCCGCAGCCCGACCGCGGCACGCACCTGCTGCAGATCTGGATCGAGCCCAATGCCGTCGGCATCGATCCGGGCTACGAGGAAAAGCGCTTCGAGGAAGCCGACAAGCGCGGACGCCTGCGCCTGGTGGCGTCGCCGGATGCGGCGGACGGCTCCGTCCTGATCCATCAGGATGCGCGTCTGTACGTCGGCCTGTTCGAAGGCGATGAAAGCGCGACGCTGCCCCTGGCGAGCGGGCGGCGCGCCTGGGTCCACGTGGCGCGCGGCAAGATCACCGTCAACGGGCAGGCGCTGGTCGACGGCGACGCGCTGGCCGTCGAAGACGAAGCGCTTATCTCCCTGGAAAAGGGCGAGGACGCCGAAGTCCTGGTGTTCGATCTGCCCTGACGCCGTATCGTCCCATCCCGCGGTTTTCCGCGCGGGTGGGACGAAATTCGAATTCCAGCGCGCCGACCTGGCGTATCGTGATCATCGTTTCCGGATGGAGAAAACCATGTCCCAGCTCACGCCCCCGTTTCCCGCATCGGTCGAAACCGTGGTGATTCCCCGCACCAGCGATATCGGCAATTTCGAGGTGCGGCGGGCCCTGCCGTCGCGCGAGCGCCGCACCGTCGGCCCTTTCGTCTTCCTGGACGAGATGGGCCCCGCCATGCTGGCCGCCGGCCTGGGCATCGATGTGCGGCCGCATCCCCATATCGGCCTGGCGACCGTGACGTATCTGTACGAAGGGGCGATCATGCATCGGGATGGCGCCGGCAACGTGCGCACCATCCTGCCCGGCGAGGTGAACTGGATGACGGCCGGGCGCGGCATCGTCCATTCGGAACGTTCGTCGCCGGAAAGCCGCAAGCAGCCCCAGCGGCTCGCGGGGTTGCAGTCCTGGGTGGCGTTGCCGGCCAGCCTGGAGGAAACCGACCCCGGCTTCGTCCACTACGACCGTGACCAGCAGGCCGTGGCGGAAGGCGAGGGCGTGCGGGCGCAGATCGTCGCCGGCTCGCTGTTCGGACAGACGTCCTCGGTGCGCACGCTGTCGCCCCTGTTCCTGGGCGACGTGGCGCTGGAAGCGGGCGCGCGCGTGCAGCTGGACCCGGAATATGAAGAACGCGCCGCCTATATCGCCCGCGGCGAGGTCGAGATAGACGGGCAGCGTTTCGACGCCGGCCGCCTGGTCGTGTTCGCGCCCGGCAAGGCAGTGACGCTGAAGGCCGCCACCGCCGCGCGCGTGGCGCTGCTGGGCGGCGAGCCGCTGGACGGTCCGCGCTACCTGTGGTGGAACTTCGTATCGAGCCGGCGCGATCGCATCCATCAGGCGCGCGAGGATTGGGAGCGCGATCGTTTCGGCCAGACCGTGCCGGAGGATACGACGGAGTTCATTCCCGCGCCGGCCTGGGCGCCGTTGGCGCCGCTGCCCGAGCGATAGTGGCTGGCGCCGGTATGCCTGTCCGGGCGCCGCTGGCGGCGAATCGCGTCGCGGCGTGACGCGTATTGGCGGCGGGCGCGCGCAGGTGTGGCCCACCCTGCGCGAGCTTCATGGCCCCGGCCGCAAGGCGCCGCGCGCGTAGGCCGCGGCGCGGCGTTCGGCCAGGGCCTCGCGCCGGATGAAATCCGCCACGAAAGGCGTGGCCGGATGGTGGCGCAGGTTATAGGGCGTGTCCCATTGCGCCACGCGGCCTTCGCTCATCACGCCGATGCGGTCGGCGATGGCGAAGGCTTCCGCCTGATCGTGCGTCACCAGCATCGCCGTATGGCCGGTCTGCTTGAGGATGTCCCGCACTTCGAAGGCCAGCCGTTCGCGCGCATCCGCATCCAGATTGGAAAACGGCTCGTCCAGCAGCAACAGGTCCGGCGAGGGCGCCAATGCGCGCGCCAGCGCCACGCGTTGCTGTTGTCCGCCGGACAGTTCGTGGGGATAGCTGTCGCCGGCCTGCGCCAGTCCCACCAATTCCAGCATTTCGGCCACGCGCCTTTCCTGCCGCGCGCGCTCCATGCGACGCAGGCCGAAGGCGACGTTGCGACGCACGTTCAGGTGCGGAAACAGCGCATAGTCCTGGAACATCATGCCCACGCGCCGTCGTTCCGGCGCGACGCAATGCGTGGGCGTGGACAGCTCGGCGCCATCCAGCAGAATGCGTCCGTCCACGGGCGGTTCGAAGCCGGCGATGGCGCGCAGCACCGTGGTTTTGCCGCAGCCGGACGAGCCCAGCAGGCAGCCGATATGCCCGCCGGGCAAGGCCAGGGTAAGGCCGTCCACCACCCGGCGCGTGCCGTGCGGCGTGTCGTAGGCCAGGCTCAGGCGGTCCAGTTCCAGTGCCGCGGTCATGATGTGGATGCCGTTATGATGAAGATGCTTGTTCGGTTGCCGCGTGTCGGCGCGGGCGCGCGGCGCGGGCCGGCGGCCGTTCCTGGCCGTGCGCCAGCAGGATGACCGGGATCAGCCCGGCGGCGACGATGGCCAGCGCCGCCACCGCCCCTTCTTCGTAGGTGCCGCGCGCGGCCTCCGCATACAGCCAGGTCGCCAGCGTATCGAAATTCATCGGCCGCAGCAGCAGGGTGGCCGGCAGTTCCTTCATGGCGTCGACGAAGACCAGCAGGGCGGCCGACGCCATTGCCGGCCTCAGCAGGGGCAGATGCACGCGCCGCAAGGTGCCGCCGGCGGTCTCGCCCAGCAGGCGGGAGGCCTGTTCCAGCGACGGCGGGATGCGCGCCAGGCCGGCCTCCAGTCCGCCGGAAGCGATGGCCAGGAAGCGGATCGCATAGGCGCACACCAGCGCCGCGGACGAACCCATCAACACCAGGCCGGTGGTGCCCAGGGTCGCCGACAGGGTGCTGTCGATCAGGTTGAACGGCGTGAGCAGCCCGATCGCCAGCACCGTTCCCGGCACCGCGTAGCCCAGGCCCGCCGCTCGCGCATAGAGCGCCGTCAGGCGGCGCCGGCCGCCTTCGCGTAGGGTCCGTGCCGCCCAGGCCACCACGATGCCGCAGGCCAGCGTCAGTATGGTCGCCGCGCCGGCGATGGTGACCGTATTGCCCGCCGCGGCCCAGAGCTGGCGCGACACGCCGCCGACCAGGTGCAGGCGCTTCTGTGTTTCCCACAGCAGGTACAGGGCGGGGGCCAGGAACCCCAGCGTTACCGGCAGCGCGCCCAGCGCGGCGGCAAGCGCCGCGCGCCAGCCGTGCAGGCGCACCGGCTGCATCGGCCGCATGCGCTGCGCGCCCGCATAGCGCTGGCGGCGGCGTCCATGCCGTTCCAGCAGGATCAGCGCGACGACGATGACCAGCATGGTCAAGGCGATCTGCGCGGCCGAGGCCAGGTCGGAACGGGTTACCCAGGTGGTATAGACGGAGACGGTCAGCGTCTGCACGCCGAGAAACTCCGATGCGCCGATATCGTTGAGGGTCTCCAGCAGCGCCAGGCTCAGGCCCACCGCGATGGCCGGGCGCGCCATCGGCAGGGCCACGCGCCAGAATGCGGCAATGCGCCCGGCGCCCAGCGTGCGCGCGGCTTCCAGCACATTGGCCGCCTGCGTCATGAACATGGCGCGGGTGGTCAGATAAACGTAGGGATAGAGCGCGCAGCCCAGGACGAAGATGGCGCCCGGCAGGGAGCGCAGCTCGGGCAGGCGGAACTGGCGCGGGCTGTCGTAGCCCAGTAGCGCGCGTATCGCGCCTTGCACCGGTCCGATGGGATGCAGCAGATCGAGGTAGGCGAAGGCCACGATATAGGTGGGCACCGCCAGGGGCAGCAACAGCGCCCAGCTCAGGACGCGCCGTCCGCGGAACTCATAGGCGCTGACCAGCCAGGCGCTGCCCGTGCCCAGCACCGCCGTTACCGCGCCCACGCCGAGCAGCAGCAGCCCCGTATTGGCGGCCGCCTGCGGCAGGACGTAGTGCGCCAGGTGCGACCAGTGGCCGGCATCGCCGCCCCAGGCCTGCCACCCCAGCGCCGCCAGCGGGGCGCATACCGCCAGCGCGATCAGTGCCGCGCCCCACGACCAGGCCATCAGTTATCGAAGCCCACCTTGTCGACGAGCTCGCTCGCTTGTTTGCGGTACTTGGCGATCTCGGCCACGGACAGGGCGTCGACCTTGAGCGGACCGAAGCTGGCCACCACCGGATCCAGCTTGACGCCTTCGCGTATCGGATACTCGTAGTTGGCCTGGGCGTAGAGCGCCTGGGCCGGCGCCGACACCAGGTATTCCAGCAGCTTGACCGCCTCGGCCTTGTGCGGAGCATGCCTGGCAACGGCGGCGCCGCTGATGTTGACGTGCGTGCCGCCATCCTTGGCCTTGGCGAAAGTGGGACGCACGACCTTGATGGCGTCGCCCCACTTACGCGCGTCGGTACCGGGCTCGGCATTCTTCATATGGCCGACGTAGTAGGCATTCGCCAGGCCGATATCGCAGATGCCGCCCAGGATGTCGCGCGCCACGTCGCGGTCGCCGCCGGCCGCCTTGCGGGCCAGGTTGGCCTTGACGCCGCGCAGCCATTTTTCGGTGGCTTCGGCGCCGTCGTGGGCGATCATCGCGGCGATCAGGCCGGTGTTGTACGGGTGCTGGCCGGAGCGTATGCAAACCTTGCCTTTCCATTTGGGATCGGCCAGGTCTTCGTAGTGGAAGCTGTTCACCGGCAGGTCTTTTTCGACGTACAGGACGCGGTCGCGCAGCGACAGGGCGTACCAGCCGCCGCCCGCGCCGCGCAGGTTGGCCGGCACCACGGATTCCAGCGTCTTCGACGGCGCGGCCTGGGTGACGCCGCCGTCCACCAGGTCCAGCAGATTGCCGATGTCCACCGTCATCAGGACGTCGGCGGGCGACTTGTCGCCCTCGGCCTTGACGCGTTCCAGCAGGCCGTCCTTCACGAAGACGGTATTGACCTTGACGCCGCTTTCCTTGGTATAGGCGTCCAGCAGCGGCTGGATCAGCTTGGGCTCGCGGGTGGTGTACAGGGTGACTTCCTCGGCGGCCAGCGCCGGGGCGGCATGGGTGGCGCCGGCCAGGCACAGGGCGCCCAGCAGCTTCGAGACGGTGGAACGGCGGAATTTCATGGTCGGCTCCGGACTTGCTCTCCGGCACGCCCGCGTCGCGGCCGGAAGGTTGTTAACGAAAATTATTCTCAGTCAGAGGCTGGGCACGATAGCAAGAATTCCTGGTTTGTTCAACTTTATGTAAGTTTGTCGCCATGCCCGGCAGGCATATGGGGCTGGCAGCGGGTTTATGTTTGGTTATTTGCTTACAACCAATCTGTCTCTATAAATACGGCTCGCACGCGTCAGTTGAGAACCTTTATCAACAGAAACGGTTAAAATCGGGTTATCCCTCACTCTGTTGGGCGGGTCTTTTTTCCGTCCGGCGGCCGCGCCTCCAACGACGCTGCCGCGTGTCATCTTCGATCACCTATGGCAGCCTTCAACACCGAGCGCGTCCTGAGCGTGCACCACTGGAACGACACCCTGTTTTCCTTCAAGACCACCCGCGACGCGGCGTTGCGCTTCCATAACGGTCATTTCGTCATGATCGGCCTGGAAGTCGAAGGCAAGCCTTTGCTGCGCGCCTACAGCATCGCCAGCGCCAACTACGAGGAAAACCTGGAGTTCCTCAGCATCAAGGTGCCCGACGGCCCATTGACGTCGCGCCTGCAGCATTTGAAGGAAGGCGACACCATCCTGGTCAGCCGCAAGCCGGTCGGCACGCTGGTGGTGGATGACCTGAAACCGGGCAAGAACCTGTACCTGTTCGGCACGGGCACCGGCCTGGCGCCGTTCATGAGCATCATCAAGGACCCGGACGTCTACGAGCGCTTCGAAAAAGTCGTGCTGGTGCACGGCGTGCGCTGGAAGAGCGAGCTGGCCTATGCCGACTACATCCAGAACGAGTTGCCCGCCAATGAGTTCTTCGGCGACATGGTCAACGGCAAGCTGATCTACTACCCGACCGTGACGCGCGAACCTTTCCGCAACCAGGGCCGCATTACGGAGCTGGTGGAAAGCGGCAAATTGTTCCAGGACATCGGCCTGCCGCCGCTGAATCCCGACACCGACCGCGCCATGATCTGCGGCAGCCCGCACATGCTGGCCGACATCAGCGCCATGCTGGACAAGCGCGGCTTCACCGTATCGCCGGGCGTCGGCCAGCCGGGCGACTACGTGGTGGAACGGGCTTTCGTCGAGAAATAACTGGCCCTGCTACAGAAGCCGGCACTGCTGTCGTTCTTCGAGTGGTGCTTGATGCCCTTGGGCGAGGCTACGTAGCTGCCGGCCTCCGCTAAATACGCGTCATCGCCGATTTCGATGGTCAGCGTGCGTGCCAGGATCAGGCGGCCGGCTTCTTCATGGCGAAGCGTCGCAAACTTTCGATGGCGTGGTTTCAGCCCGTATAGCCGTCATTTGCGCCGGCGAGTCGGCCAGTACCGCGTCCATGCCCAGGCATGCCGCCGCACGGTAGTCGGCGGCGTTGTTGACCGCGATGGCGATCAGGCGTACGTCCGGTTGGCGGCGGAAGCATGCGACCGTGGCGGGGGTCCACAATGTTGCGTGGATTTCCGAGCGGCCTTCGCCCAAGGTGTACTGTTCGGCGACCGTGAGGGTACGGTGCAGCTCGAACGCGCTGCGCGTATGCGCGGCGGGCGGGTCGATGCAGCCTTCGTTGAGCAAGACCTGCAGCAGCCGGGTACGCGTCGCATCGCGGGACTCGAACATTCTGGCCCGCGGATAGGCGGCGAAGGCCTGCTGGTAGGCGGCTTCCGTGGAATAGAGCGTGACGCGGGACCAGGCGTTTTCTTCGGTCAATACCTGGGCGACGGCGCGCGCCTGCGGTTCCGCGGGCAGGGCCTTCATGTCCAGGATGATGGGCATGTCCGGCGCTATGGCGTGCAACGCTTCCCGCAGCGTCGGAATGCCCACGGGCGCGCGGCGGTAGGGATGATCTTCCCGGCCTTGCGCGTCCACCGCCTTGAAAGCCCAACCCGCATTGATGCGCGCCAGCTCGGCGGCGGTGCGGGTGTTGACGGCGCCGCTGGCATCGGTCTGCGCGGACAGGTCGGCGGGGCGATAGAGCACCGGCACGCCGTCCTTGCTGAGCTGGACGGTCAGCCACATTTCGTCGGTGTGGTGCGCGATCGCCGCGCGGATGGCTTCCAGCGTGTTTTCCGGCGCATCGCCGGTGCCGCCGCGGTGCGCGATGATGCGGGGCAATCCGGGCGCGGCCACCGCGCCGGGATGGCTATCCGGCTGGGCGCGGCCGGCGGGGCCGGCGCAACCGGAGAGCGCGCCGGCGCAGATGGCGATAGCGAGTTTCTGGAGGATCAGGCGGGGCATTGCGTATCGCGGCGGTAGAAATACACCGCCGGATTCTAGCCGGCCGGGCCCTTGCTTACTCGGGCTCGATGCCGGCCTGCTTGATGATGGTCTGCCACTTCTTCGATTCGGCCTTCTGGAAAGCCGCCAGCTCCGCCGGCGTGGAGGTCGCCGGCTCGGTTCCGGTGGTGCCGTAGAACTGCTTGGCGGGCGCGCCTTCCGTGGCCTTGGTCAGCAGCGTATTCAGGCGCTTGACGACGTCGGCCGGCGTGCCGGCCGGCGCGTAGGCGGCGAACCAGTAGCCCATTTCGTAGCCGGGCACGCCCGATTCCGCGATGGTGGGCACGTCCGGCGCCAGCGACGAGCGCTTCAGCGTGGTGACGCCCAGGGCGCGCAGCTTGCCCGATTGCACCTGCGGCAGGCCGGTGGCCATGTCGGTGATCATGGTGCTGATCTGGCCGCCCAGCAGATCCGTTATCGCCAGCGGGTTGCTCTTGTAAGGCACGTGCAGCAGCTTCACATTGGCCATCTGCTGCAGCAGTTCCCCCGCGATGCGGCTGCTGGAGCTGCCGCTGCCGAAACTCAGCTTGCCGGGTTCCTTGCGCGCCATGGCCAGGAACTCGCCCACCGTTTTCGCCGGAAAGGACGGGTTCACCACCATGATCTGGCTGCCTTTGCCCAGCAGCGTGATGGGTTCGAAATCCTTGACCGGATCGTATTGCAGCCGCTTGTACAGATGCTCGTTGGCCGCGTGCGTGGTGTTGGTGGTGATCAGCACGCGGTAGCCGTCGGGCTTGGCGCGGGCCACGTCCTGCGCGCCTATCATGGCGCTGGCGCCTGGCTTGTCTTCGATCACTACCGCCTGGCCCGTCTGTTCCGTCACGCCTTGCGCCAGCGCGCGGGCGATCTGGTCGGTCGCGCTGCCGGCGGCGAATGGAACCACGAAGGTAATGGGGCGGGTGGGAAAGTCCTCGGCGGCGGCGGTCAGCGGTGCACAGGCGGCGGCGAGCCAGGCGGCCAGGACGGGCAGGGCATGTATTTTCATGTTTCGTCTCCTTCGCGGCCACTATAGGTAGCCGTCGTTGATCCGTAAAATAGAAATAGCAAATTGATTGATAGATACGCTGGATCAATCTACCGCCCATGGGCAAAGCGTGAAGTTCTCGTCCCGGTTGCACATGCACCGGGACTTTCACGGTAGCCTATGGCTGATTAAACTTCGATAGAAGTTTTCCTATGTCTTTCCGCCACGGAGCCGCCCCATGAACAAGCAGATCATTCACACCCAGGACGCCCCCAAGGCCGTTGGCCCTTATTCGCAGGCCGTGGCCGTCAGTGGCTCCAAGACGATTTACCTGTCCGGCCAGATCGGCCTGGAGCCGCATAGCGGCGAACTGGTGTCCGAGAGCTTCGAGGGCCAGGTCAAGCAGGCTTTCGCCAATATGCTGGCGGTGGTGCAGGCCGCCGGCGGCGCCAAGGAAAACGTGGTCAAGCTGACCTTGTTCCTGACCGACCTGGGCAAGTTCGCCACGGTCAACACCATCATGTCCGATGTCTTTCCTGAACCGTATCCGGCGCGCTCCACGGTCGGCGTCGCCAGCCTGCCCAAGGGCGCGCAGTTCGAAGTGGAAGCCGTCGTCGTCCTGTAAGCGTCGCCTTTCGCCGTCCGTACGCTGATCGCCACGCCGTCACATGCCTGCCGCCGCGGCCCCGGGCAAAACACGCGCATCCCGTAACACCGCGCCGGCCGCGCCCGCCGACGCGGTGACGCGCCGCCTGCACGCGCTGGGACTGGTCGAGCCCGCCGACCTGATCCTGCACCTGCCCTTGCGCTACGAGGACGAGACCCGCGTCACGCCGATCGCGGCGCTGCGGCCCGGCTACGCCGCGCAGGTGGAAGGCGAAATCATCGGCAGCGAAGTGCAGTACCGGCCGCGCCGCCAATTGACGGCCAAGATCGCCGACGAAACCGGCGAGCTGCAGCTGCGCTGGCTCAATTTCTACCCCAGCCAGCAGCGCCAGCTGACCGTGGGCCGCCGCCTGAGGGCGCGCGGCGAAGTGCGCGGCGGCCTGTTCGGGCGCGAAATGGTGCACCCGCGCATGGCCAGCGCCGACGCGCCGCTGGCCACCGCGCTGACGCCGGTCTATCCCACCACGGAAGGCCTGCAACAGCCGGTGCTGCGCAAGGCCATCGCCCAGGCGCTGGCGCAAGCGGACCTGGCCGATACGCTGCCGGCCGAGGTGCGCGAACGCTACGGGCTGGCGCCGTTCGACGAATCCATCCATATCCTGCACGCGCCGCCGCCGGGCGTGTCGGAATATGAGCTGGTGGAACGCGCCCATCCGGCATGGCGCCGCATCAAGTTCGACGAACTGCTGGCCCAGCAACTGTCGCTGGCCGCGGCGCGCGCCGCCCGGCGGCTGCACAAAGCGCCGCCGCTGCCGCTGTCGGGCGATGCCAAGGGCTTGCTGGCACGGCTTTACGAAGCCCTGCCGTTCACGCTGACCGGCGCGCAGCAGCGCGTC
Source organism: Bordetella sputigena (assembly GCF_965137885.1). Taxonomy (NCBI): domain Bacteria; kingdom Pseudomonadati; phylum Pseudomonadota; class Betaproteobacteria; order Burkholderiales; family Alcaligenaceae; genus Bordetella; species Bordetella sputigena. Next base: position 205,060 of record NZ_CBCSCA010000010.1, on the reverse strand, counting down.
GTCGCGGAAATCGCCGCCGATCTCGCGCGGCCTTTTCCCATGCACCGCCTGTTGCAGGGCGACGTCGGCAGCGGCAAGACCGTGGTGGCGGCGATCGCCGCCGCGCAGGCGATGGAAGCGGGCGTGCAAGTGGCCATGATGGCGCCGACGGAAATCCTGGCCGAACAGCATTTCCGCAAACTCGTGGACTGGCTGGAACCGCTGGGCGTGCGCGTGGCCTGGCTCAGCGGCAGCGTCGGCGCCAAGGCCCGGCGCGAGGCCGCGGCGGCCGCGGCCGATGGCAGCGTCCAGCTGGTGGTGGGTACGCAGGCGCTGATACAGGATCATGTCGCCTTCCAGCGCCTGGGCCTGTCCATCGTCGACGAACAGCATCGGTTCGGCGTGGGCCAGCGGCTGGCGCTGAACCGCAAGGGCGAAACCGCGCGCGGGCGCGTCGTGCCGCATCAGCTGAATATGAGCGCGACGCCGATCCCGCGCACGCTGGCCATGACCTTCTTTGCCGATCTGGATGTGTCGGTGATCGATGAACTGCCGCCGGGCCGTACGCCGGTCGTCACCAAGCTGGTCGCCGATGGCCGCCGCGAAGAGGTCATCGCCCACATCGCCCAGGCGGCTCGCGGCGGGCAGCAGGCCTACTGGGTATGCCCGCTGGTCGAAGAGAGCGAAGCGCTGGAATTGCAGACCGCCGTGGATACCTACGAGGCCATGCGCGCCGATCTGCCCGACCTGCGGATCGGGCTGGTGCACGGACGCCTGGCCCAGCACGAAAAGGCGGAGGTCATGCAGGCCTTCCGTGAAGGCAACATCGACGTGCTGGTGGCGACCACGGTGATCGAGGTCGGCGTGGACGTGCCGAATGCATCCTTGATGGTGATCGAGCACGCGGAACGGTTCGGGCTGGCCCAGCTGCATCAATTGCGCGGCCGGGTAGGGCGCGGTACCGCCGAGTCGGTCTGCGTGCTGTTGTACCAGTCGCCCTTGTCGCGCATCGCGCGCGAGCGGCTGCGCGCCATGTTCGAGACCGCCGATGGTTTCGAAATCGCGCGGCGCGACCTGGTGCAGCGCGGACCCGGCGAATTCCTGGGGACGCGGCAGTCCGGCCTGGCGCTGCTGCGTTTCGCCGATATCGAACTGGACGCGGCCATCGCGGAACAGGCCCGCGAGGCCGCTGCCTGGCTGCGCAAGGACCATCCCGACGCCGTACAGGCGCACCTGGCGCGCTGGATGCGCGGCCGCGAGGATTTCCTGCGGACGTGAAGATCGATCGAGACCAACGAGCCGCGCAGGCGGCCATGATACGGAATCCACCATGACCCTTACCGAACTCAAGTACATCGTCGCAGTGGCGCGCGAACGCCATTTCGGCCGGGCGGCGGAAGCCTGTTTCGTCAGCCAGCCGACGCTGTCGGTGGCGATACGCAAGCTTGAGGACGAGCTGGGCGTCACCATCTTCGAGCGCGGCGGGGCCGAAGTGGGCGTCACGCCCATCGGGCAGCGCATCGTCGCGCAGGCGCAGAAGGTCCTGGAAGAAAGCGCCAGCATCAAGGAAATCGCGCGGCAGGGACACGACCCGCTGGCCGGTCCGCTGCGCGTGGGCGTGATCCACACCATCGGCCCCTACCTGCTGCCCCGGCTGGTGCCGGTGCAGATCGAACGCACGCCGCAAATGCCCTTGCTGCTGCAGGAGAACTTTACGCTGCGGCTCGTGGAGCTGCTGCGCCAGGGCGAGATCGATTGCGCCATCATGGCCTTGCCGCTGCCGGAGGCCGGCCTGGTCATCCAGCCGCTGTACGACGAGCCTTTCCTGGTGGCGGTGCCCAAGGACCACCCCTGGGCGGACCGCAAGGCGATACCGGCGCAGGACCTGAAGCAGCAGACCATGCTGCTGCTGGGCAGCGGTCACTGCTTCCGGGACCAGGTGCTGGAGGTCTGTCCGGAGCTGTCGCGGTTTTCCGCGGCGAGCGACGGGATCCAGCGCACTTTCGAAGGGTCGTCGCTGGAGACCATCCGGCATATGGTGGCCGCGGGTATCGGTATCACGGTATTGCCGGTGACCGCAGTGCCGGAGAAACCGCCGGCCGATAGCCTGCTGCGCTACGTGCCCCTGGAAGCGCCGGTGCCGGATCGCCGCGTGGTGCTGGCCTGGCGCCGCAGCTTTCCGCGGCTGGCGGCCATCGAGGCGCTGGCCCAGGCGGTGTACGCGACGCCCATGCCGGGCGTGCGCATGCTGGAAGGCGTGGCGGCCGCGCACCAGGATTAGCGCGCGGCGGGCCGCGGCTAGGCGCGGTTCCAGCGGCTGGCGCTGTTCCGCGCCAATGTGCTTTTCAGGGCGGCGAGCAATCCGGCGTCCACCGTGGGCGCCGTGTCTGGCTGCTTGAAAGTGCTCATGCTCTTGAGCGTACCCGTACTCGTTGCCGTTGGCGTGGTTGTGTCCCTGACCGTGCTCGTGGTCCCGCTCATGCCCGCGCGCAGCTTCGTCACCGTGTCCGTGGCGCGCCGCGGGGGCGGCGGGGCGGGCCGCACAGGTGTCCGCGGCGCGTGGAGGACTTCGTACAGATGCCCGTCCAGCTCCAGCTGCGAACCGCGGTTGTCGTTGAAACCGCTGTCGTCGGACAGGGCGGTGCTGACGCGGCCGCGGGCGCCGGGCGGCGCGTCGCCGGTCCGCATGCCGACCGGCCGTTCCATCGTGTCGTAGCCGCTGTCCCCGCTATGTACGCTGGCCGCGCTGTCGGAAACGTGGTCGCTGCCATCGTTGATATCGCTGACATCGCTTGGCACGGCATAGATCGTCTCCGTGGAATGCCGGCGGCTGCCGGCGTATCCCGGCTCCGTCGAAGACTTGCGGATACTGGCGTAGATCGGCTCGCCGGACGGTGTGGCGGCGTCCGTGCCGGTCTCCGCCGCCGGCGCGGCGCGGCGTCGGCTGAACAGTCCTTTCACTTTGGCATAGCCGTCCGCGGCGACCGACTGCGTCGACCTGGCGCTCGCGCGCACGCCGCCTCGTTTCAGCGTGGCGTCGCCGTCCGCCGCCCACAACCGCGGCGTATCCATCTGTCTGCCCCCATCGCGCGGCAAGCGGCGCGCAAAAGCATTCAGCTCATCCCATATCCCGGTTTGCTCGAGGATATGGCCCACCGCGGTATCGCGCCATGCGTCCGTGATGGCGCCGGACTGGAATCGCGCGATGCCCAGCACCTTCATCCCGGCATCGAGCCGCGCATGCAGCGCGGATATATCGCGGCACAGGCCGTCGATCAGGTCCCGCACGACGTCATAGCCGTTCGGCGTACGCAGGAACCTCGTTCCCATCCGGCCGGCTGCCGCCTGCCCGCCATGTTCATGGTTGAGGCGTCCCAGTATCGCCGCGTCGCGGATCAATTGCTCCAGCGTTTGGGGCAGCGACCCGTTGACGGCGAGCATTTCCGGCTTGTCCAGCAAGGTTTCCAGCGCGCCCGCGTGCTCGAACAGCCGGGCGCCGAAGTCCGGTATCAGCGAGTCGCGCAGCGCATCCATGCGCTTTTCCGCCTGCGCTCGCGCCGCGTCGTTCAACTGGATCAGGAAAGCATGCATGCGAGCTTCCTGACGCGCGGGCAGGGCGGAATCCGCGGCGGCGCGGCGGAAGCTGCCGCGCAGATATCGGGTCATTCGCTGGCCGAGCGACGGCCTCCATGAACCGTCCGGCGCTGGCGGCGTCACGGCCAGCGCCTGGATCAGGGCGCCCAATTCCGTATCGCCGACCTCTTCCAGCCCCGCGTTCAGCAGCGTCGCGGGATCTACTTTGTCGTCGGCCAGCATGCCGATACGATCTTGCAGCCCATTGAGCTGAAGATACAGCGTGGTACCGGCGGCCATGCCGCCGGGCGCCGCCAGGGACGCGCACCATGTCTTCAGGAAGGGGCCGGCATTGCGCCTGGCCGATGCGGCGCGTATCGACGTCCAGATGTCGCCCAGCAGCTTGTCGCTTTCAGCGCGCGCGGCGCTGTCCGCCACGCTGGCCGTCAGCTCCCCGGTTCCGCGTATATGGGCGTGCAAGGCGCCGCTGTTCAGTGTTCGCAGCTGGCGGTCCTTCAGACGCATGGTCTCGCGGTCGATCAGGCGGCGCCATAGGCCGGGAGCCGCCTCCGCGTGCAAGGCGGCCAGCGCGGCATAGGCTTCCCTGAGCGCTTCCAGCTTGTGCGCGGATAACGGCTTGCCGTCCGGGCGCGTGCTGGCGTCCAGCAACTTTATGACCGCGCGCTGCGCATTCTTCTCGGCGTTCCTCACATGTTTCGCGAATACGTCGGCACGCCGCGCGGCCCGGGCCTGGTAGGTCCGTGACGACAGGCGCGCGCCACGGGATGCCGCGGCGGCCAGCGGCCTTCTGGCCGAACCCTCGGCGCGCCTGTCCGCGCTTCCATCCGCGCGCGGGTCCGCGGCGTCCGCCCGCAGCCGATGGGTTTCGCCAAGGATGCCCGTTTCTTCCAGCACATCGAGCATCAGCGACTGGCGCAACGCGTCGATGTCCGCCTCGGATGCATGTCCGGCAACCCGGTGCCGGTCCAGCGCCTCCTGGATACGGTCCGTGATCTGCTTCAACTGCGGCCGCAGGCCGCGCAGCAATGGGGTCACGTTACAGGGCGGCACGGCCGTGGTGCCCAGGGCTTCGTTGACGGCGTGCTCCAGCACCATCCGTACGGCATCGGCGGGCCGCGCCTGGAGCAGGGCATCCTTGCTGCCCTGTGCCAGGCCGCGTTCATGCCAGCGCTGCACGCTGGCGTGCAGTATCGCGGCTTCCTTGAACAGGCCCGCCTGGACTTCGTGAGCCCATGCGGGCACCTGGGCGCGCAATTGTTCACGCAACACCTTGCCGGCGGCCCCCGCCATGCCATCCAGCAGCTTGTCGATGTCGGCGGTCAATCCCTGCCGGGCGGCGTCGCCATGACGGCCATGCGAGTCGGGGGCACCGCTTGCCGGCCAGACATCGAACCAGCTTTTGTCCGCTCGCAGATCGGCGCGCAGCCCGTGCGGACTGTCGCCTCGCGCCTGCAAATCCTGCAGCAGGTTGCGCAGCATCGCGTCGCCCGCGCCGGGGCCGGCCCTGCTGCTTTCCTCATAGACCAGTTTCATCGCCGGATACAGGAAGTCAGCCGCGTCGCGGTCCTGGCCGCGCAGCATTTTCATGCCATCCAGCAGGCCGGCCAGGTTCCGGACGAAAGGAGCCGTCAGGGGCATGCGACCGCCATCCTCGCGGTATGGGGCGCATAGCGCCCTCATCGGCTGGGCTGTCGCCTGCAGCGCGGTGGCGGATTCCAGCGCGCCGCGAACGGCGCCCGGCGCGGCGCCGGTCTGCCGGTGATCGCCCAAGGCACTTTGCCGCAGCTTGATCAGCTTCTCGCAGCGCTGCCCGGCCTGCCGCGGGCCGGCGTCGGGCAGGCAGGCGCGTACCGTCCGGTCGAGCAGTACATCGCGCAGCGAATCATGGACACGCGTCTGCCTGCGCAGCTTGGCTTCGTCGCGTTGCAGTTTCGCCAGATCGCCCGCGGCCGGCGGATGGCGCGCATCCGCATACAGGCGTTGCGTCGTCGCGGCCAGCCGCTGGCGGCAGCGCGCCGCCTTGTTCATGCGCGCTTCGTGTTCGCCGCGCACCAGCGTATACGGCGCGCGCGCGGGGGTGCCCGAATGCCAGGCCTGTATTCGTTTGGACAGTCCCTGGACCGCCTTGAACGCCAATCCGTGCGGACGGCGGGTGGGCTGGATGGAAAGGGGGGAGGTGACTAGCGAGAGGGGAGCCGGGACGGCTCCGGTGATGGGGGGCATGATGCGTGATCGTGATGCTTGCAAATCGCGCAGCAAGTCTAGGCGCGCCATCGGCCCCTAGCCATAAGCAGCACGGCAGGCACGGCGGCGATTTGCCGACAAGCCTTGTAGGGCGAGCCTGAAGCGACGGCCCGTCGTTTTACGGGCGCGGTCGCGCCATGGGGGGTATGCGGCGCGCCGGCGCCGGTACCCGCCAGGCCGAACGGCGGCGCAGCGCGCGCAATATCTTCAGGCCATCGGGCCAGGGGCCGTAGCCGGCCGCGGCATTGATATGGCCGGCGCCGGACAGCACCACCAGCCGGCTGCCCCAGTGCCGCGCGAATTCGCGGGCGCGAGGCAGGGTGCAATAGGGATCGTCGTCGCTGGCGACCACCACGCTCTGGAAGCCCAGCGAACGCAGGGTGATGGGAGCGAAGGCCGCCAGGCAGGGCGCGGCGCCCTCGCGTTCGATATCGGCGGGGGCCACCAGCAGCGCGCCCGCAACGCGGCCGTGCAGCGCGGGCGGCAGGGCGGCCGTGGCGACACAGCCCAGGCTGTGGGCGATCAGCAGCGCCGGCCAGGGCGCGGCTTCCACACACGCGGCCACCGCGGCGATCCAGTCCCGCGGGTCCGGGGTTTCCCAGTCGCGCTGGGCCACCCGCACGGCGTGGGGCAGGCTGTCTTGCCACAGCGTCTGCCAGTGATCGGAGCCGGAGTTTTTCCAGCCCGGGACAATGATCGGTTGAAATCGCATAAGACGATAATGCCGCCCCGCCTTCATTGCACAAACAACTTAATTTCTGTTTGGTTATATGACTTCCGTTATATAACGGAGGCATTGAAACCGTGCATTACTTCGTTTAAAGGGAGCTGACCGATATTTGCGGCAAGCACCCGGAGGGCCGGGATCCGGCCTCGCTTTACGGTATCCTTTGGACCCTTCCGGCGGCTGGCGAAATCGCCCTGGAGAACCCGTGGAGGACCACAAGTCCGCCATTTGGCATGGAGCGCAACAGGAGATGACGATGAAAAAACACCATCAAACACCCCTTCGCTTGGCGGCCGTGGCCGCGCTCGCACTCGCGGCCGGGATGGCCGCCATTCCGGCACAGGCCCAGACGCTGAAGATCGCCGCGGTGGGCCCGACCACCGGACCCGTCACACAATATGGCGATATGGTCCGCGAAGGCATCAGCACCGCCGTTGAGCAGGTCAATGCCGCGGGCGGCGTCAACGGCAGGAAGCTGGAAGTCGTGGTGGTCGACGACGGCTGCGAGCCCAAGCAAGGACCGACGGCGGCCAACCGGGTGGTGAACGAGCACATCGGCTTCGTGGTGGGCCCCGTCTGTTCCGGCGCCAGCATCGCGGCGGCGCCGATCTACGAACAGGAAGGCGTGGTCATGATCACGCCGTCGGCCACCGCGCCCGCGCTGACCGATGGCAAGAAGTACAACTTCATCTTCCGCACCATCGGCCGCGACGACCAGCAAGGCCCGGCGGCGGCCGCCTATATCGTCGACAAGCTCAAGCCCAAGAAGGTCGCCGTGCTGCACGACAAGCAGTCGTATGGCCAGGGCATCGCCACCTCGGTCAAGAACCAGCTGGAGAAGGCCGGCGTCCCGGTCGCCGTTTTCGAAGGCATCAATGCCGGCGACAGCGACTATTCCGCCATCATCACCAAGCTGAAGAGCGAGAACGTCGACTTCGTCTACTACGGCGGCTATCACCCCGAAATGGGCCTGCTGATGCGGCAGGCCGCGGAACAGGGGCTGAAAGCCCGCTGCATGGGACCGGAAGGCGCCGGTAATCCGGACATCAACGCGATTGCCGGCCCGGCGGTGGAAGGCATGCTGCTGACGCTGCCGGCCGACTTCTCGCAGGATCCCAAGAACGCCGATCTGGTCAAGGCCTTCAAGGACAAGCAGCGCAACGCGGCCGGCGCGTTCCAGCTGACGGCCTATACGGCGACCATGGCCATCGTCGACGGCATCAAGGGCTCGGGCTCCACCGATCCCTCCAAGGTCGCGGCCTGGCTGCATAAAAACAGTATCGATACGCCGATCGGCAAGGTGTCGTGGAACTCGCAGGGCGACTTGAACAACTTCGCCTTCAAGGTTTACGAGTGGCATAAGGACGGCACGCATACGCTGGCGAATTGACACCCGTGGCCGACACCCGCGGTCGACACCCGCGGTCGACACCCGCGGCGCGGCATCGGCGGGGCGGCGAGCTCGCCGCCCCCGGTCCCTGAGCCGCGCGAGCTGTACAGGAGCTTCATTCATGAGTAGCGGTGATGCAGTGTCCCCAACCGTAAGGCCCGATTTCATGCCGTACGAGGCCTTCGACAGCGCCTCGGCGGCGGTCGAGCGCCTGATCGAAATCTACGAGCGCAACACCGCATACCTGCGCGCGGGTCTTCAGCGGGTCACCCAAGGCGACGATCTGCAAGGCGTGCGGGTGCGCGCGTGCTATCCCAGCGTGCGCATCGCGGTTCACACCTACGACCAGGTGGATACCCGGCTTTCGTACGGCCACGTGGCCGAGCCCGGCGTCTACCAGACCACGATTACCCAGCCGGGGCTTTTCAAGGACTACCTGACCGAGCAGATCGGTCACCTGTTGCAGAACCACAAGGTGCCTGTGGAGGTGGGCGAGTCCAACGTGCCCATCCCGCTGCATTTCGCCTTTCCCGACGGCGCCTACGTCGAAGGCGAACACCTGGAAGCCCTGAAGCGCCCGCTGCGCGATATCTTCGACGTGCCGGACCTGGCCATCACCGATGACGCCATCGTCAATGGCACCTGGTACGGGCGCGAAAACGAGCCGCGCCCGCTGGGACCATTCACCGCGCCACGGGTGGATTACTCCCTGCATCGCTTGCAGCATTACACGGCGACGGCGCCCGGGCATTTCCAGAACTATGTGCTGTTCACCAACTATCAGTTCTACGTCGATGAATTCTGCGCCCGCGCCCGCGCCATGCTGGCCGCCGGCGAAGGCGATTACGACGCGCTGATCGAGCCCGGCAACCGCGTCATGCGCCGTGGCGAACCCATCTCCACGGATGCCGTCGCCGGCCGCCTGCCGCAGATGCCGGCCTACCATCTGACCCGCGCCGATCACTCCGGCATCACGCTTGTGAATATCGGCGTCGGGCCGTCCAACGCCAAGACCATCACCGACCATATCGCCGTGCTGCGGCCGCATGCCTGGCTGATGCTGGGACATTGCGCCGGCCTGCGCACGTCCCAGCGCTTGGGAGACTACGTGCTGGCGCACGGATATGTACGCGACGACCACGTGCTGGACGCCGACCTGCCCACCTGGGTGCCGGTGCCGCCCCTGGCCGAAGTGCAGGTGGCCCTGGAACAGGCGGTGGAGGAAGTCGCCGGCCTGTCGGGCTGGGAGCTGAAGCGCATCATGCGCACCGGTACGGTCGCGACCATCGACAACCGCAACTGGGAACTGCGCGACCATACCGAGCCGGTGCAGCGCTTCGCCCAATCGCGCGCCATCGCCCTGGACATGGAATCGGCCACCATCGCCGCCAATGGCTTTCGCTTCCGGGTCCCCTACGGCACCTTGCTATGCGTGTCCGACAAGCCGCTGCATGGCGAATTGAAGCTGCCCGGCATGGCCACGGCCTTCTATCGGCGGCAAGTGGGCCAGCATCTGGAAATCGGCATCCGCGCGCTCGAACGCCTGCGCGAAATGCCGCCGGAGCGCCTGCACTCGCGCAAGCTGCGCAGCTTCATGGAAACGGCGTTCCAGTAGGTGGCTGGGGCGGTGGCTGGGGCGGTGTCTGGGGCGGTGTCTGGGCAGGCGCCTCGGCGCAGGCCTCTCCAGCGCCTATCCTGCACAGGTCGGCGCCTGCTTCCAGCCTCAGCGGCGTGCCGGCGGGCAGCGCCGCCAAAGCCTGCCACGTGGCTTCGTCGACCACCGCGATGGGCACGTCGATGCCATATAGCTCGGATGCCACGATGCAGCCCAGCGCCACGATCAGGTCGCGTTCGCGCATGACGATGGCGGCGGGCCCGGTGCCGTTGCGTATGGCTTCCGCCAGTACGCTGCTGCTGGAGCTCGAGCCCTTGGCGCGCGCCATCAGCAGGCAGCTGCCCTTCAGCGCCGCGCCGAACTGCGGATGGCGCGGTTCGATGATCCGGCCTGCCTGGGCGTCGTAGCCGCCCCAGAAGCTGAGCGGCTCCCGCAGCACCAGCAGGCCGCCATGAGCGCTGCCCGGTACGACCGTGACGCCGGCATAGGGCCGCGGGCCCGGCGCGATGGGTTGGACGGGATCATGCTTCATCGAAACATACCTTGCCGGCCAGCGCCGATCGCACGCATTCGCGCAGGCTGCCGTAGGCTACCTGTACGCCGATATTGGCGGGCGCGTAGTGCGCCCATTTGCCGGAATTCGTCATGACCAGGCCGCGTGTCTGCCGCATGATGGGCGTGATGTAGGTACAGGTGTCGGTGACGAACTGCACCCCCGCCGCGCGCAGCCGGTCGGCCCGGCCGGAGGCTTCCAGCTCCCACAGGATGTAGCGGCTGGTATTCACGTAGAAGTCCACGGCGAAGCGCTGCGTACCCCGCGGCGACGACGGATCCAGCAGCCGTTCCAGCGCGGCGCATTCGGCCAGGGAAAAATGCGGCGTGCCGACGCTGACCGCGGCCAGCGGGGCACCGGGGGCCGCCTGGTTCAGCGTCGCGCGTACGGCGCCCAGCGCGGCGCGATCGACGGTGACGGACGTACCGGACGGGCGGCCGCCCAGGGCCGCTTCGAGCGTGGGCGCTTCCGGTGTGATGCCGACCGCATGGAAGAGCGCGATGGCGCCGCTGGAGGCCGCCGCCGCGCCCAGGGCCTTGAGTTCGTCTTCCGTCGTGTCGCCGGGCAGCCCCGTGATGGCGGGAATGGCGCCGCCCGCGCGCTGCCCCACGAGCAGGCCCAGCGCGGCGTACCAGATATCGCGGCTGGCCGGATCGCGTGGAAAATCGCCGGCCACCGCGAAGACGACGCCGGCGTGGCGGTTTTCCGTCAGATGCAGGCCGCAGCGCGGCGCGCGGCCGGTCAGCGCGGCGCACAAGTCCATGAAATCGCCATAGCGATTGGTACGCGCGCCCAGCACGGAATTGGCGAAGACGATGGCATTGGATTCGGCCCAGGCGATCTGCTGGCCCAGGCGCGGCCGGTGCTTCAATTGGTAGGGCGCACAGGTAAAACTGGACTCGCAGCCCAGCTCGATATGGGCCTGCATTAGCCGGGTACCCGCGTTGCGCAACGCATCGTCGCCGCGGAAGAGCTCGGGATGGATCAGGTCCATGGAGCCGACGTTCAGCGTGGTTGGCACCACGACCTTGCCGCCGCCTTCCACCAGCTTTTCGACGAAGTCCAGGCTGGCCTGGCCATGATAGAGGCAGCCGTCGATATGCGCGCTGTCGATGTCGATCAGGCTGTCCGCGCCCATCACCGCCGCCGAGCGCACCAGTATTCGCATGGCCAGGGCGGCGGCGGGACCGCGCTCGCCCTGGAGCAGGGCCTGGTCGTAGTCGGAAAGCGCGATCACGGATCTTCCTTGCGCGGGGCGGAACCGCGATTGTAGGCGAGGCCGCCGGGCCCGGCCCAGCCGCGGAAACTATCTTAAAAAAAGAATGAAGATAGCAGTAGTATTCCGCATAAAGAATCAGGAATTCAGATGGAAATCGCCGAACTGGAAATCTTCCGCGCGGTAGCCCAGGAGCAAAGCGTGACCAAGGCAGCCAGGCGCCTGCGGCGGGTGCAATCCAACGTGACGACACGGGTCAGGAACCTGGAGGAAGACCTGGGCGCGACGCTGTTCCGGCGCGGCGGCAGGCGCATGGTCCTGACGCCCGAGGGGCAACGCCTGCTGGACTATGCCGACCGCATCCTGGCCCTGACGGCCGAGGCGCGCCAGGCCGTGCGCGACGAGGCGCCGCGCGGCCCCTTGCGGCTGGGTTCGATGGAAGCCGCCGCCGCCAGCCGGCTGCCCGGCGTGCTGGCCAGCTTCAACCGCAAGTGGCCGGCGGTGCGTATCGACATCAAGACCGGCACCACGCAGGCGCTGGCGGATGCGGTCGGCGCGCACAGACTGGATTGCGCCATCGTGGCGCACCCGGCGGCCGGCCGTCCGCAGCAGGCCGATATGGCGCGCCTTGGCCCGGAACTGGAAGGCAGCTATCTGTTTTCGGAACGCCTGTTGCTGGTGGCGCCGCCGTCTCATCCGCGCATCCGGCGCGCGCGCGATATCCGCGTGCGCACCATCGCGGCCTTTGGCCAAGGGTGTACCTACCGCAATTGCATCGATGACTGGCTGGCGCGGGACGGCGACAGCCTGGACGGGTGGGGCATCCTGGAGCAGGGGTCGTACGCCTCCATCCTGGCCTGCGTAATGGCCGGCACGGCGGTCGCGGCGGTGCCGCAGTCGGTGCTGGACATGCATCCCGCCGCGGCGTCGGCGTCGACGACCTATCTGCGTTCGGTCAATAGCTTCCTGATCCGCCGTGCCGGGTTCGGTACGTCCGCCTACAAGGCCTTTTACGAGGAGATGCGGCGCGCGGCGGATTGAGTTCCGGCGCCGCATTCCTTATCGCGATCGAGCCGGCCGGATGCCGGCATCCGGCCAAACCCGTCGAAGGAGCGCATCATGGCTGCCCGTATCAGTACCCCGCTTACCGAACGTCTGAGCATATCCACGCCCATCATTCAGGCGCCCATGGCGGGCGTCACCACGCCGGCGCTGGCGGCGGCGTCCGCCAATGCCGGCGCCCTGGGATTCCTGGGCGTGGGCGCCATGGCGGCGCCGGCCGCGCGCAAGGCGATCGCCGATACGCGCGCGCTGACGCAGCGGCCTTTCGGCGTGAACGTCTTCTGCCATGCTCCCGCCGTCGCCAACGCCGCCGGCGAGGCGGCATGGCTTTCCTATCTGGCGCCGGTGTTCCGCGAATTCGGCGCCGAGCCGCCGGCGTCGTTAAGCGAGATCTACAAGAGCTTCGTGCAGGACGATGAAATGCTGCAGGTCTTCCTGCAGGAGCGGCCGGCCGTGGTCAGCTTCCATTTCGGCCTGCCGGACGCCGGACGCATACGCGCGCTGCGCGATGCCGGCATCTACCTGATGGCCAGCGCCACCAGCGTGGAAGAGGCCCTGCGTATCCAGGAAGCCGGCGTCGACGCGGTGGTCGCCCAAGGCTATGAGGCCGGCGGCCATCGCGGCGTATTCGATACCGAGGCGCGCGATGAACGCCTGGGCACGCTGGCCTTGACGCGGCTGCTCGTACGCCAATTGCAGGTTCCGGTGGTGGCGGCCGGCGGCATCATGGACGGCGCGGGTATCGCCGCCGTGCTGGCCCTGGGCGCGCAGGCCGCGCAGCTGGGTACCGCGTTCGTGTCATGCCCGGAGTCGTCCGCCGACGCGGCGTTCCGCGCCGCGCTGGCCGATCCCCGGGCCGTGACCGCCATGACCGCCGCCATATCGGGGCGTCGCGCGCGCGGCCTGTACAACCGGCTGATGCGCCTGGGAGAAGCACCGGAAAGCCCGCCGGTGCCGGATTATCCGATCGCCTACGACGCGGGCAAGGCCTTGAACGCCGCCGCCAAGGCGCGCGGCAATAGCGACTTCGCCGCCCAGTGGGCGGGCCAGGCGGTGCGCCTGTCGCGGGCCCTGCCGGCGGGCGAGCTGGTGGAGACGCTGGCTGCCGAGCTGGAGGAATCCATGCGCGGCGTAGGCGCTTTGCGGGGATAGCGCGGCCGTCCGCCCCACCGCGGCGATGCCGGGCATTGGCTGGCCGCGCGCCATGCCGTTATGCGTCTCCGCCTTCCTTATCGAAGTGTCCGAGCAGATTGCGCAGCAGCGGGCCGATGGCGCGCAATTCCTCGAAGTGCGCGGACGATAAGGCATCGAGCTTGTCCTGCGCCGCCTGCGTCAGCCCGATATGGACTTTGCGCCTGTCCGACGCATCCGGGTGGCGCTCCACCAGCCTCATGCGTTCCAGCCGGTCGATCAGCTCGCCGGCGCTATGCGGCCGCAGCAATAGCCAATCGGCGACTTCTCCAACCGTCATGGTTTCGTCGGGCGCGGCCTTGATGGCCAGCAGGGCCTGATGCTGCTGCGGCGTCAGGCCGCAGCCGGCGGCCGCGTTTTCGCTGAACGCCATGAACCGGCGCAAGGCGAAACGCAGTTGCGCCAGGGCGACGAAGTCGGCTGGCCGCAGGGTGCGGCTCTTGCCGTCGGAACGACGGCGCGCGGGTTCCGCCGGAGTGGGGTGGGGCAGGCGTGACATGCGCCTTATCGTACCGCGCGCACCGGCTGCCGCGTCACCGTAGGGGAACCCCTACAAAAACTATCCCCGAAATGCCGATAGAGGCCACCCGCCCGAATCCGGACAATGCCTGCATCTGCACACGGGAGCCGCTACTATGGACAGCCTACAAACCGACATGCTCGTACATTTCGATGCCGCCATCGGCTCGGCGCCGTGGCGCGACACCACGCCCAAGGCCGCGCCCGCCACCCGGCCGGCGTGTGACGGTTGCGGCGCCCGGCGGCTGTGCCAGGCGGCCCAGCTCTGCCGCGGCGACGGCGAACGTCGGGTATCGTTGCCGCTCTGCTCCCGCAAGGTCAACGCGGGCGAGGCGGTCTACCGCGCCGGCGACACGTTGCGCAACCTCTACGTATCGCGCGCCGGCACCTGCAAGACCACGCGCTTGTATCGCGACGGCCGCCAGCAGATTACCGGCTTCCATCTGGGCGGCGACTTCCTGGGCATGGACGCGATCGCAACAGGGCGCCATGAGACGGAAGCGATCGCGCTGGAAGACATGGTCGTCTGCGTGCTGCCGTACCACGAAATCGACGCGCTGGCCGACGAGTTCAGCGACGTGCGCCGCGGCATGGAGCGCATGCTCAGCCGCGAGATCGTGCGCGAATCGCGCCTGCTGATGCTGATGGGCAACCTCAGCGCGGAAGAGCGCGTGGCCGCCTTCCTGGTGGATCTGGCCGACCGCTATGCCGAACGCGGCTATTCGCCGGTCGCCTTCACACTGCGCATGAGCCGTGAAGAAATAGGATCCCACCTGGGCATGAAGCTGGAAACCGTCAGCCGCATGTTCTCGCGTTTGCAGCAGCGCCGTCTGATCGCGCTGCATGGCAAGGAAGTCCGCATACTGGATATGGACGCGCTGCGACTCATCTGAAGCGCAGTCCGCATACAGGCGGTTTTCAGCGCCGCGCCGGTAAAGTCCGCGCCGGAATCCGCTGAAGGCCGCGCGTCTTTGCCGTCCCCGCCATGCTTCGCGGCATGGCGGGATGGGGCGCTTGCCGTCATCGGGGCTTGCAGAATCCGTCCCGTCACTTTCCGGCATGTCGACCTCTTCGAATCCAGGCGCTGTACCGCGGCTCGCGGGTGAACAATGGCTCGCGCTGGGACGTGCGATGCACGGCGCCGGCCGATATGGCGAAGCCGTCAACGCGCTGCAGCGCGCGGCCGCGCAACTGCCGCTGGACCTGGACGTCTATCGCGCATTGGTGGCCGCGCTGGATGCCGGCGGACAGGTCGCCGATGCGGCGTCCGCGCGCATCGGCATCGACGCCATCGAGCGGCGCCGCGCGGTGGATCTGTTCGAGATCGGCCGCGTATACGCCCGGCACAAGCAGTGGGATGCCGCCGGCCACTGGCTGGAGCGGGCTTTGATGATTGAGCCCGGGCTGCACGTCGCGCACATCTGCATGGCGTGGGTATTGCGGCAGCTGGGCTTGCGGCACGGCAGCGGCCGGCACGCCTGCCGCGTGTACCGCGGGCAGCGGGCTTTCGCCGAAGCCCGGCGCGGCCGACGCCGCCGCACGGTGCTTATCGTATGTTCGAGCGGATACGCCAACGTGCCGTTCCGCCACCTGGTGCCACCCGCCTTGAACCGCGTCATCCACTGGGTAATCGACCTGGGCGCCGTGGGCATAGGCTGGGGACGCAGCCGCGCGCTGCCGCCGTACGACATCGCCTTCAATGTGATCGGCGATGCCGATCTTGGGGCCTTCTGCCGCGCCGAGCTGGCGCAATTCGCCGAGCGTGCGACCAGGCCCATGCTGAATCGGCCGGAGCGCATCGCAGAGACCACGCGCGAACGGATCAAAGGGCTGCTCGACGGGATACGAGGGATATACGTGCCGACGACGTGCCGCTGGGATGGCGGCCACCGGACGGCCGGAGACGTGCATGCCGCGATCGCGGCGGCCGGCATCGGCTACCCGGTCATCACGCGGCCGGCGGGCGAGCATGGCGGCAAAGGCGTGGTGTTGCTGACGGGGCCGGAAGACGCGCCTACGCCGCCGCAGGCGGCTTCGCACGACTCATCCGCGACGCCGGCGTCTTCGCATGATTCGTCCGCGGCGCTATCTTCCTCCGAGCCGCCCTTGGTCCCGCCGACGGGCGAGATCTACCTGACCGCGTACCACGAGTACCGGTCCGCCGATGGCTACTACCGCAAGTACCGGGTTATCTTCATCGACAGGCAGCCATATCCGTACCACCTGGCCATCGGCAAACAATGGCTGCTGCATTATTTCTCGGCCGATATGTTGTCCGAGCCTTGGAAGCTGCAGGAAGAACGCCGCTTTCTGGAGAATCCGCGGGCCGCCCTGGGCGCGCAAGCCTGGACGGCCCTGTGCGCCATCGGCGCCCGCATGGACCTGGACTATTGCGGCATCGATTTCACGCTCCTGCCGGACGGCCGCGTCCTGGTGTTCGAAACCAACGCCACCATGCTCGTGCATCCCGAGGTCGAAGACGATGGACTGCGTTTCAAGAACGTCTACATCCAGAAGATATTCGACGCGCTCGACGAGCTGATGCGGCGCCGCATGGCCGCCGAGGCGGCTGCGTAACAGACGTTGCCGCCGGATCAGGGTGTTCTGACGTAGTCCGGATACCGCTTGCAGATATCGTCCACCTGGTTCAGCGTGCCGGACAGGTGTTCGCGCAGGGCCTGCTGCGCGCGTGGGGCGTCGCGGGCGATGATGGCGTCCAGCACGCGCTGGTGGTCTTGCAGGATGCGTTGGGCCTTGCCGGTTTCGGGCAGGTGCAGGCGGCGCAGGCGGTCGACGTGGCCGCTGTAGCGCTGCTCCAGTTCCCATAGCTGGGCGACGCCCGCGGCCTCGTGCATTTCGCGGTGGAAGGCCTGGTCAGCCGCGATGAACCGGGCGTACTCATTGGCCTTCAGGCTGGCGCGCTGCAGGTCGATGTGGCTTTGCAGGCGGGCGGCCAGCAGCGGGTCATCGCGCTGCGCCAGTACGTGGACGATCTCCAGCTCCAGCGAGCGGCGCAGAAAGTGCGCCTGCCGGGCCGCCGCGATATCGATGCGGCTGACCTCGGTGGTGTGCTGGGGAAAGATGTCCACCAGTCCTTCCTCGCTCAGCCGCAGCAGCGCGTCGCGTATGGGGGTCTGGCTGAGGCCGAAGGCTTCGGCCAGTTCGGGGCGGGGCAGGACGGTGCCGGGCGCGAGTTCCAGCGACACGATCAGTTCGCGCAGTTTCTCGAAGACCTGGGGCGCCGCATGACGCGAGCGGTCCAGGCGCAGGGTCGATAGGGTTTCCGTCAGGGACATGGTGTTTCTTCAGTAAGCGCCGAATTGTAGCGGCTGGCTTGCGTTGACATACTAATACATTAGTGTTTCAATGCGCTCGAGACAATGCTCCGAACCGGATAGCCATGTTGCGCGGCCCGCCAGGGCGGCCGACATTGGGCCCACCGCGTTGGACCTACCTAGAGCCACACTCGGCCCCATAACCCTTATACGAGTGAAATCCATGACACGTACTTACGACAGCCTGCGCAGCGCGCGCTGGATGGCCAAGGACGACCTGCGCTCATTCGGCCACCGTTCCCGCATGATGCAGATGGGCTACGGGCCGCAGGACTGGGAAGGCCGTCCCATCATCGCCATCATCAATACCTGGTCCGACCTGCAGCCTTGCCATATGCATTTCCGCGAACGCGTGGCGGACGTCAAGCGCGGCGTGCTGCAGGCAGGCGGGTTCCCGGTGGAGCTGCCGGCGCTCTCCGTGTCGGAATCCTTCGTCAAGCCCACCACCATGCTCTACCGCAACATGCTGGCCATGGAAACGGAAGAGCTGCTGCGCAGCCATCCGGTCGATGGCGCGGTGCTGATGGGCGGTTGCGACAAGACCACGCCGGGCCTGATCATGGGCGCGATCAGCGCGGGCCTGCCCTGTGTCTACGTTCCGGCCGGCCCGATGCTGCGCGGTAACTGGAAGGGCAAGGTGCTGGGCTCCGGGTCGGATGCCTGGAAGCTGTGGGACGAGCGCCGCGCCGGCAACATCAGCAAGGTCGAATGGACCGAGGTGGAAGGCGGCATCGCGCGCAGCTACGGCACCTGCATGACCATGGGCACGGCCAGCACGATGACCGCCATCGCCGAGGCGATAGGCATGACGCTGCCGGGCGCGTCGTCGATACCCGCGGCCGACGTCAACCACATGCGCATGGCCGCCGATTGCGGCCGCCGCGCGGTCGAGATGGTGTGGGAAGACCTGACCCCGCGGAAGATCCTGACGGTGGCGTCCTTCAAGAACGCCATCAATGTCGCGATGGCCATGGGCTGTTCCACCAATGCCATCGTGCACCTGGTCGCCATGTCGCGGCGCGCCGGCTGCGCGGTGGGGCTGGACGATTTCGATGCGGCCAGCCGCAAGGTGCCGGTCATCGCCAATATCCGGCCCAGCGGCGATACCTATCTGATGGAAGACTTCTACTACGCCGGCGGCCTGCCGGCGTTGATGAACCGGATGAAGCAGCATCTGGATCTGTCGACCATGACGGTCAACGGCAGGACGCTGGGTGAAAACATCGAGGGCGCCGAGGTCTATAACGACGACGTGATCCGTCCGCTGGACAACGCCATCTACGACGAAGGCGCGCTGGCGGTGCTGCGCGGGAATATCGCGCCGGACGGCTGCGTCATCAAGCCCAGCGCCTGCGCGCCGCGCTATCTGCAGCATACCGGTCCCGCGCTGGTCTTCGACGACTATCCCAGCATGAAGGCCGCGGTGGAAGACGAAAACCTCGACGTCACCGCCGACCACATCCTGATCCTGCGTAACGCCGGCCCGCAGGGCGGACCCGGCATGCCGGAGTGGGGCATGCTGCCTATCCCGACCAAGCTGGTGAAGCAGGGCGTGCGCGACATGCTGCGACTGTCGGATGCGCGCATGAGCGGCACCAGCTACGGCGCCTGCATCCTGCATGCCGCGCCCGAGGCCTATATCGGCGGTCCGCTGGCGCTGGTCCGTACCGGCGACATGATCACCGTGGACGTGCCCGCGCGCAGCATCCACCTGAACATCAGCGACGAGGAAATGGCCGCGCGCCGCGCCGCCTGGAAGCAGCCGCCGCGCCGCTACGAACGCGGCTACGGCTGGATGTATTCCAAGCACATCCTGCAGGCCAACGACGGCTGCGATTTCGATTTCCTGGAGACGGAGTTCGGCGCCCCGGTCTCCGAGCCCGATATTTTCTGAGGAGTTCTTCGTGTCGCAACTCAACCCCGATACCAAGGCCAGGCTGGAGCAGGTCAGCACCGCCACGCTGTGCACGGCGCTGTTCAAGCGCGGCCTGCGCAATCAGTTCATCCAGAACGTGCATCCGCTGAACGGCGATTTGCCGAATATGGTGGGCTTCGCCTTTACGCTGCGCTACATCCCGGCGCGCGAGGACCTGAACCACATCAAGGTGTTCGAGGACCGCACCCATCCGCAGCGCGTGGCCGTCGAAACCTGCCCGGAAGGCGCGGTGATGGTCATCGATAGCCGCAACGATGCGCGTGCCGCATCCGCCGGTTCCATTCTGGTGACCCGCCTGATGAAGCGCGGCGCGGCCGGCGTGGTGACCGACGGCGGTTTCCGCGATTCGCCCGAGATCGCGAAGATGGGCTTCCCGGCCTATCACCAGCGGCCGTCCGCGCCCACCAACCTGACGCTGCACCAGGCGCTGGATATCAACGTGCCCATCGGCTGCGGCGACGTCGCGGTGTTTCCGGGTGACGTCGTGGTGGGCGACGGCGAAGGCGTGGTGGTGATCCCCGCGCACATGGCCGATGAAATCGCCGCGGAAGCCACCGAAATGACCGCATTCGAGGATTTCGTCACGGAGCGCGTGCGCGAAGGCGCCTCCACGCTGGGCCTGTACCCGCCCACCGATCCGGCGTCGCGTGACGCGTTCGCCGAGTGGCGCAAGGCGCGCGGACGCTGAAGCCGACCCATCACCAAAAACCATAGACAGGAGACAACCATGACATCGCAACGACGCAAGGCGCTGGCCGCCTTGGTGGGCGCCGGCTTGCTGGCGACTTTGAATGTGCCCGCGCATGCCGCGGACTGGCCGCAGCAGAAGCCGATTTCCTACGTGGTGCCCTTCACCCCGGGCGGTTCGACCGACGTGGTCGGCCGCGTGATCGCGCAGAAGCTGTCCGAGCGGCTGCACCAGTCGGTCGTGGTGGAGAACAAGCCGGGCGCGGCGGGCGCGATCGGCGCGGCGTATGTGGCCAAGGCGCCGCCCGACGGCTACACGCTGTTCGGCGGCACGATCAGCACGCATGCCATCAACCCGAGCCTGTACAAGAACCTGAGCTACGACCCGGTGAAGGACTTCGAACCGGTGTCGCTGGTGGCGACCTTGCCCAATGTGCTGCTGGTCGATCCGAAGCTGAAGCTGAAGTCGGTGGCCGACCTGATCGCGCTGCTGAAGAAGGATCCCACCAAGCGCACCTTCGCCTCGTCCGGTGCCGGGACGTCCACGCACCTGACGGGCGAGCTGTTCGCGCAGACGATAGGCGTGCCGCTGACGCACATCCCGTACAAAGGCACGCCGCCGGCGATGGTGGACGTGTCCTCGGGCAACGTGACGTTCATGTTCGACCAGATGACCGCTGCCTTGCCGCTGCTCCAGCAGGGCAAGCTGCAACTGCTGGCCGTGACCACCGCCAAGCGCATCCCGCTGGCGCCGGACGTGCCTACGCTGCAGGAAGCCGGCGTGCCGGGCTTCGACGTGTCGTCCTGGCAGGCGGTCTATGCCCCCAAGGGCACGCCCAAGCCCATCGTCGATCGCCTGTCCAAGGAGATCGCCGCGATTTTGAAAGAGCCGGATGTGCAGGAGAAGCTCGGCAAGACCATGGGCATGGAGCTGGTCGGCGGCTCGCCTGAGCAGTTGCGCGACCTGATGGCCACCGAGATTCCGCGCTGGGCGGAGGTGGTGAAGAAGTCCGGGGCGAAGGTGGAGTAGCGCTCAGGGGCCGTCGCGCTGCCGGCCACGGTCTTCGCCAGAACCGGCCGACATGCCCGTCGGCGGCTTACCTGATCAGGAATCCGGCACCCACGGGATCATCTCGATCCACCGTCCAGCGGGCCGTGCCCAGTATGCTGGCCGTGCCCTTGACCGTCGGTCGTACGGCGCGCGTGCCGTTCAGGTCGACCGTGCCGAGCAGGCAGCCTTCGAAGGTGCCGCTGCCGAGCAGGCCTTCGGACAGGATGGGCTGGTTCAAGCCCATCTTCCCGCGTGCTTCGAACATCGCCATCATCGCGCTGGTGCCGGTGCCGCCGGGCGAGCGGTCCAGCTGGCCCTGGCTGAACACGTGCACGTTCTTGTAGAAGGCGCCCGGTATCGTGGCCGGATGCCAGAACGTGATGTAGTTCAGGTTGTTGATGTGGGGCTGCGTGGGATGCTGGATGCGATGTTTCGCATTCAGCTGGTCGCGCACCGCCAGTCCGAGCCGCGACAGTTCGCTGCCGTTGTCCGGCGAAATACGCAGCGTGCTTCCGGTCAGGTCGACGATGCCGAAGTAATTGCCGCCCCATACGATGTCGGCTTTCAATTCGCCGTAACCGGGCACGGTCACGGGCAGGTCCTGGGCGGCGACGTAGGCCGGGACGTTCTCGAAGCGCGTCCACAGCACTTCATCACCTTCGGATTTCACGTCGGCCACCACCAGGCCGGCGGTGGTCTCGAAGCGGATGCGCGTCAGGCCGTCCTCGCTGCGCTTGACCAGCCCCAGGGCCACCATCGCCATGGCGACGGCGATCGTGCCGTGGCCGCACATGTGCGAGTACTCGGTGCCGTCGATGTAGATCAGGCCGGCGTCGTAGTCCGGCGACGACGCCGGCGTCAGGAACACGCCGAACATATCGCGGTGGCCGCGCGGCTCGCGCATCAAGGCCTTGCGCAGCCAGTCGTAGTTGGCCTCCAGGAAGGCGCGCTTTTCCAGGATGCTGGATCCGGCGGGGTAGGGGATGCCGCTATGGATGATGCACAGCGGTTCACCTTCGGTATGGGTATAGATGACATCGAACACGTCTTGCTTGCGCATGACTGATACTCCCGGCTTCAAGGAAAGGGATGGGTAAGTGAAAAGGTGAAACGTCGCGGGCCCGTCGGCCCGCGTGTATCAGCGGGGTTCGGACAGCATGTCCAGCCCCACGGTCAGGTCCAGGATCACGATGGCCAGGAAGGCGGCGACGATGGTCGCGCCGGATACGGCGGCGATGGTCGGATCGATGGTGTATTGCACGTAGTTGAAGAGCTTGACCGGTATCGTGTTCAGATCCGCGGTCGTATTGAAAATCGACAGCTCCACATTGATGAACGAGGAGATGAACGCGAAGATTCCTCCCGTCACCAGCCCGGGCCGTATCTGCGGCAGCAGCACCAGGAAAAAGGTCTGCAGCGGCCCGGCGCCCAGGTCGGCCGACGCTTCCTCCAGCGCGCGCTGTTCGGGCGTCAGCATCGCCAGCACGCTGCGCATGACGAAAGGCAGCACGATGACGGTGTGGCCGACCAGCAGGGCGGTGAAGCTGCGCGTCAGGCCTATCGATGAACCGAACTGCAGCAGCGCGGCGCCCAGCACCACGTGCGGCAGCACCAGCGGCGACATCAGCAGCGCGGATATCGCGCCCTTGCCGGGAAAGTCATAGCGCGCCACCGCGAGCGCGGACGGGACGGCCAGTGCGATGGCCACCGCGGTCGCCGCGCAGGCCAGCATGGCGCTGGTGAAGAAGGCCGACAGATAGCTGGGGTCGCCCAGGAATTGCCGGTACCACTGCAGCGTCCAGCCCTGCGGCGGGAAGGCCAGGTACGACGTCGCGGTGAACGAGGCCCCCAGGATCACCGCCAGCGGCAGCACCATGTAGGCCAGCAGGATCCAGGACAGCAGGCGTATGCCGATCCGCGCGATCATCGCGAGCTCCTTGCGGGCTGGCCGACGCGGCCGGCCAATGCCACCAGCGCCAGCGAAAGCGCCAGCAGCACCACGCTCAGGGCGCCGCCCTGGTGGACGTTGAACACGCTGCTGTACTGCTGGAAGATCAATACCGAAAGCACGGTGACGCGCCCGCCCGACAGCAGGGCCGGCGTGACGTAGGCGCTGACCGCCAAGGTGAAGGCCATGATGGCGCCGGCGGCGACGCCGGGCAGCGTCAGGGGCAGGGTGACGTGCACGAAGGTTTGCCAGGGTGAAGCGCCCAGGTCGGCAGACGCCTGCTCCAGGCCCGGATCGATACGGGCCAGCGTATTGCCGACGGCCAGCACGACGAAGGGCAGCAGGATGTAGACCATGCCGATCAGGATGCCCAGCTCGGTGCCCAGGAAGCGCATGGGACGATCGATCAAGCCCAGGCCCTGCATGGCGTCGTTGACGATGCCGTTGCGGCCCAGCATGACCATCCAGCCGAAGGAGCGCACGATGTTGCTGGTGAACAAGGGCACCACCAGGATGATCACGCAGATGCGCCGCCAGTGGCGCCAGCGCACCAGGCGCACCAGATACCAGGCCAGCGGATAGCCGAGCAACAGGCAGACCAGCGTACTGCCCACGCCGATGCGGAAGGTGGTGGCGATGACGTCCCAATGGTAGGCATCGGCCAGCACGTTGACGTAGTACGCCGGCGTGAAGCCGCCGCGCGCCGGGTCGAAAACGCTCGCCAGCGCGACCACGCACAGCGGGGCGACGAAGAACGCCGCGAACAGCGCCAAAGGAACGCAGAGCAGGGCGGCGGGCGTGCGCAGCGATCGCGTCATGGTTGCTCCGCGATCAAGTGGATGCGTGCCGGATCGAAGCTCCAGGTGTGGACGCCGCCGGCCGCCAGGCCGGGGCAGTCGCCAGGCCGGCGCGCTTGCAGCGTCTGGCCGCCGGCGTCGCCCAGGATGGCGGTGTGGCTGCCCACGCGGATGACGTCGGTGACGGTGGCCTTGAACCCGACGTGCCCGGCCGGCGCGTCGGCGCCGTCGGCGATGTGCAGATCCTCCGGCCGCAAGACGGCCATGCCGCGCGCGGGCACGGTGCGCGTCGTGCCGCCAGCTCGGGCCGCCCGCTGCGCTTCGTCCTCAAGCGCCGCGTCCGTTGCATCGGACAGGCCGGTGGCGTGGATGGACGTTCCAGACGGGACGGGCGCCACCAGGCGCGCCAGCGATTCCAGCGCGATGCCATTGGCGGCCCGGGTGAAAGGCAGCAGATTGGCATCGCCGATGAATTCCGCGACGAACTTCGTCGCCGGCGCGCGGTAGATCTCCGGCCCTGTGCCGATCTGCTCGATGCGGCCGGCATTCATCACGACGATACGGTCGGCCATGGTCATGGCTTCCTCCTGATCGTGCGTGACGAACACGAAGGAGATCCCCAGCTGCTCCTGCAGATGCTTCAACTCCAGCTGCATGCGCCGCCGCAGCTTCAGGTCCAGCGCCGACAGCGGTTCGTCCAGCAGCAGCAGCCTGGGTGCATTGACGATGGCGCGCGCCAGCGCCACGCGCTGCTGCTGGCCGCCGGACATTTCGCGCGGGTAGCGCGCGTCCATGCCGGCCAGGCCCACCATGTCCAGCGCCTGCCGCGCGCGCTGCGCCGCCTCCGCCTTGCCCGTGCCGCGGCGGCGCGGCCCGTAGGACACGTTGTCCAGCACGGTCATGTGCGGGAACAGCGCGTAGTTCTGGAATACGGTATTCAGCGGCCGCTTGTGCGCGGGCAGGCGGCTGATGTCCTGCCCTTCGATCAGGATGCTGCCGGCGTCGGGCGGCAGGAAGCCGGCGATCGTGCGCAGCAAGGTGGTTTTGCCGCAGCCGCTGGGGCCCAGCAGGGCGATGAATTCACCCTGCCGCACCTGCAGATCGATGTCGTCCAGCGCGGCATGGCCGCCGAAGCGCTTGCGTACACCGCGGATGTCCAGCAGCACCGGCATCTTGGTTTCCCCGTTCTTATGCAAGGCGTTCTGCTCCGGTCAGCGCTTGCGGGCGACCTGGCGGTTCCACGCATCGGTGATTTCGGCGCGGCGGGCGTTGACCTCGTTCCAGTCCAGCAGTTGCAGGTCCTTCACCGAGCCTTGTTCGCCCCAGGGCAGCTTGCGCGCGGCTTCCGGCGGCAGCTGCACGCCTTGCACCGAGGGGCCCAGATACAGGCGCGTCGCCAGGCACCGCGAGGCTTCGGCGCTCAGGGCGGTATCGATGAATTTTTGCGCCGCCGCCTTGTTGGCCGTCCCCTTGACCAGATGCAGGCGGGCGTCGGTCGCCCATACGCCTTCCCGCGGCACGGCGAAGCCTATCGGCAGCTTCTTGTCGATCAGGTCCCAGGCGCCGACGTTGAAGTGCGCGCCGATGACGGCCTCGCCCGACTGGAATGCATTGGTGGCCGCGCCCGAGCTGTCGAACAGCAAGGCGGTGTCCAGCGCCGCCAGGCGCTTGTAGACCGGATCCAGGTTGGAAGGATCCACGCCCCACACCTTGGCCATGAACAGGATGAAGGGCACGCCGGAAGAGTTCGACGGCGAAGGAATCGCCACGGCGCCGGCATATTCCGGCTTCCACAGGTCCTTCCAGGTCTTGGGCGGCGTGCTGATTTCCTTGGTGTTATAGGTCAGGCCCAGCGAGTAGTAGCCCGTGCCCACCGCGTAGGTCGTGCCGCCGTGGCTGTAGATGGCCTGCGGCAGGACGTGCTTCATATTGGGGATGGCGTTCGCGTCGAGCGTGTCCAGCACGCCGGCGGCCTGCGCCAGTTCGCTGATGCCGCCGTCCATCCAGGCGACGTCGATGGTGGGCGCGTTCTTCTGCTGTTGCAGCTTGGACAATGTGGTGGTGGACGTGCCGATCTCCGGCGTCACGGTGACGCCGGTCGCCTTGGTATACGGGTCCGCCACGCAGGCCTTGAAGGCGTCGCCCCAGTTGCCGCCGTACCACGCGACGGTGATGCGGTCGGCCGCGGTGGCGGGCTGGGTCATGAAGGCGGCGGCGATAGCGCCGGCGAGCAGGGCGTTACGGATCGGTCGTGCCATGGCGATTCCCCTTGCGGATGGTGCCCGGCGCGGGGCCGGGCTTTCGTGTATCGATGGCTGGAATAGTGCGCCCGTAGGGGCAAACCGGGATTGAAATGTCTGGTCAGAAACTTGAATAATTGCGTCATCATGACCGCTGCGCCGCCCGCTTCCGCCGTCGATATCACGCCGTCTCCGGGTAAACCAGAACTCTCGGTCGGACTGGTGCTGCTCGATCAATTCACGCTGGCGGCGTTTTCCGGTTTCGTGGATGCATTGCGGCTGGCGGGCGACCACGGCGGCAAGAGCCGCCGCATCCATACCACCTGGCGGGTGATGAGCTGGGACGGGCTGCCGCGCTCGGCCAGCGCGGGGATGTCGCTGGCGGTGGATGGCGGCCTGGCCGAGGACCTGTCAGGCCTGGACTACGTGGCGATCTGCGGCGGGAACGATTATCCGAACGTCAATCTGCCGCCGGTGCTGCAGCAGTGGATCCGCCGCGTGGCGGACAGCCCGGTGCGCATGCTGGGTATCTGCACCGGCACCTTCGCGCTGGCGCAGGCGGGCGTGCTGGGCGCGCGCAGCGTTTGCGTGCACTGGAACGTACTGGACGCGTTCCGCGCGCGGTTTCCGGGCGTGCGCGCGGTGGTGGACCGGCTGTTCATCGACGAAGGCGACCTGATCACCTGCGCGGGGTCGACGGCGGCGATCGATCTGGCGCTGTACCTGGTGGAGCGTCATTGCGGACGCGACAAGGCCCAACAGGCGGTACGGCACATGATGCTGCAAGGCATGCGGCCGGCGCGCGTGCCGCAGGCGCATTTCTACTCCGACGTGTCGGAGATCGGCGACCTGCGCGTGCGCCAGGCGGCGCATTTCATCGAGCAGCGCATCGACGATCCGCCGTCGCTGGATGCGATCGCCCGCTACGTGGGCGTGGGGCGGCGGCAGCTGGAGCGGGCGTTCCAGCAGGCGCTGGGCGTCAGCCCCATGGTGTTCCAGCGCAACCTGCGCCTGCAGTACAGCCGGTGGTTGCTGGAAAACAGCCGCCTGCCCGTGACACAGGTCGCGCTGGATTGCGGCTTCGCCGACGGCGCGCACTTCTCACGCGAGTTCCGGGGCAGGTTCGGCATGACGCCGCGGGAGTACAAGCAGCAGGCGGCGCGGGATTAGGCACGACCGCCTTGCCCCCCGGGCGGCAGGGGCCGGGCCGGCCGCGGGATCAAGACGGCTGGATGCCGGCGGCCTCCACGTAACCCTTCCAGCGCATCTTGTCGGCCTGCACGAAAGCGTCGATTTCCTTGGGCGTGGCGGGCGGGTAGGTCAGGAAGCCTTGCTCCACGTAGGTCTTTTGCACGACAGGTTTATCTATCGTCTTCTGGAATTCCTTGTTCAGGAAGTCCACGACATCGGTCGGCGTTTTGCGCGGCGCGAATACCGCGTGCCAGGTGACGATTTCGTAGTCGCTGCCGATGACGCTGGCGATGGTCGGCAGCTTGGGCGCCCACGGCAGAGGTTCGGAGCTGGAGACGGCCAGCGCCACCAGCTTGCCGGCCTTGACCAGGGGATCGACCACCGACCAGGCGTCGATGTGGAAGGTATTGCGGCCCGCGGCCAGGTCCGACATGGCGGTCATATCCTTGTAGGGGACATGCAGCACGCCGGTCGCGCCGATCTTCCTGGTGAATATGGTTCCGGCGATGTGGCTGGACGTCCCGATGCCGTAGGAGCTGAAGCTGCAATCCTTCTGGTGCTTGCGCAGATACTCCACGAACTCGCGGGCATCCTTGATCCCCAGTCCCGCGTTGGCGACCAGCACCAGCGGCAGCTTCGCCGTCCGCGACACCGCCGAAAAGTCGTGGTCGGGGTCGAAGGGCAGGGTTTTATACACATAGGGATTGATGCAGAAGGGCGTCGCCGTCGAATACAGCAGCATGCTGCCATCCGGACGCGACACAGCGACCTGGCGCGTGCCGATGTTCCCGGCCGCGCCGGGCTTGTCCTCGACGATGAATTTGCCGCCCAAGCGTTCGCTGACGTCATTCACCAGCAGCCGCGCGATCACATCCGTGCTGCCGCCGGCGCCGTACGGCACGATGACGGTGACCGGGCCGGCGGGATAGCCGCCGGGCTGCGCCCGCGCGTATCGGGGCAGGGCGGCCGCCCCGCAAAGGCCACCCAGGACTTTCAAGGCACTGCGACGCTGCGTATTCATGGATTTGCTCCAATAGTTGTGTCGCGTCCGATCCCTTATTCACGGTTCCGGGCGGGCAGCCTGGTTCCGCATCGGACGATGCAAGGCACGCATTGCGGTTTCCGGACAGGAAGTTCAGGCCGTTGCCGCGGTCCCGGCCGGAATGGTTTCCAGCGCGGGAAGCTCGGCGTAGCGTTCGCTGAGCTGGCGGTATATTCGCTCGATATCGGCGGCGCCGCCATCCTGCGGCGGCTCGCTGCCGGCCAGCGCGGCGAACATCTGGTGCTTGACGAAATGGCGCCAGGTGATCGGCAGCGCCGCCATGATGCGCGTCATGGCGTCATAGCGGGCGCCGGTCCAGATGCTTTCGAAGCGGGTGCGGCCGGGACCATAGTCGAAATGGCCGGCCGGCGCCTTGCCTGCCGCCGCGCGCAGCTGGCGCGTGGCCGCCTCATCGACGGTCATGTCATCGCGTATCGCAACGCCGTAGGCGTCGCGCGCGCGCCGCACGGAGACGAAGCCGGCGCGCACGTCTTCCAATACTTTCTCTACCGGCCGCTCGTGGGGGTCGCCGTAGCCGCCGCCCGCCGGCCCTTCCAGGCGGATCACATCGCCCGGGGCGCAGTTGACCAGGTCGCTGTTACGCAGTTCCTCCGCCGCCGGCGTGTCGGGATTCTTGATGAAGCGCGAGTTCGCGCCGGCCTGGCCTCCAACCACGCCCCAGGCCGCCAGTTCGGACCGGTTGCGGTTGCGGGCGGTCACCACGCCGTTGGGCGCCAGCAGCTTGAATTCCATGGTCGCGGCATTGCCGCCGCGCAGGCGGCCGGCGCCGCCGGTATCCGGCACCAGGCCATAGCGGATGATTTCGATCGGCACTTCGGCCTCATTGATCTCCACCGGCGTGTTCTTCAGGAAGGCGTTATTGGCGCCGCAGCCTTCGACGCCGTCGTACTCCGGGCCGCCGCCGGCGCCGCCGCCGCAGGGACCAATGGAAGACAGCACCTGGCGGCCGCCGCGCGTGGTGGTCTTTACGTTCAGCAGCGTGGATCCGCCCGCGGGGCAGGCCGGCAGGCGATCGGGCAGGGCGCGATTGAAGACGCCGAAGGTGCAGGCCTGGATGACCGCGGCCGTCAGGCTGCGCATGCCCACGGCGGCCGGCGCCACCGGGTTGACGATGGAGCCTTCCGGCAGCACCGCGCGCATGGGCCGCACCGAGCCGGCATTCAGCACGTTGCGCGGCGCCAGCGTGTGCATGACGTAGATCAGGCCCACGGTGATGACCGAATGGTGGCCATCGCCGCCGGTGGGCACGTTCAGCGACGACGCCACCTGCGGATCGCTGCCCGTAAAGTCCATCTCCAGTTCGTCGCCGCGCACGCGCAGCGTGATGTGGATGCGGCAGGGATAGCCATTCACCGTGTCCTCGTCGGCGAATTCGGAAAACTCGTAATCGCCGTCGGGGATGTCGCGGATCAGCGCGCGCGTCTGCTGTTCGGCATAGTCGAGGATGGCCTCCGCGCCCTGCATGAATTCCTCGACGCCGAAGCGGTCGATGATCTCATGCACCTTGCGCTCGCCCACGTTGAGCGCGGCGATCTGCGCGTTCAGGTCGCCATGGTTCTGGTCCGGCATGCGCACGTTCACCTGCATGATGCGCAGCAGCTTCTCGTCGATGACGCCGTCGCGCATGAGCAGCATGGGCGGGATGCGCAGGCCTTCCTGGTGCACCTCGGTCAGCGTGCGCGACAAGGATGCCGGCACCGCGCCGCCCATATCGGTGTTGTGGATGTGGCTGCCGACGAAGCACACCAGCCGCCCGTCGCGGAATACCGGCTTCCATACGTGCATGTCGGGCGTATGGGTGGCGACGTAGCCGCTATAAGGGTCGTTGGTCAGGTAGATGTCGCCTTCGCGGTAGTCGTCGAACATCTGGATGACGCGCCCATAGTCCAGGCCGGTGTACCAGGTGGCGCCGAAGGTCTTGGGCGAGGCGAAGGTCTTGCCCGCCGGGGTCATCAGCTGGGCGGAGAAGTCCTCGGTTTCCTTGACGAAGGTGGAATACGCCGTACGCATCAGCGTATAGCCCATGGCCTCGGCGGCGGCGGTGCAGTGGTTGGCCAGGACCTGCAGGCGGAAGTTGTCCACGCTCATGATGCGGCTCCTTCGAAGGCGATGCGCAGATTGGCGTATTCATCGACGCGGCACAGATGGCCGGCCGGAATGACGGTGGTGCAGTCGTCCTGGGTGACGATGGCGGGGCCGCTGAAGTGCTGGCCGGCGGCCAGGGCGCCGCGGCTGTACAGGTCCACCTCGCGGAAGCCGCCGTCCAGCCACACGCGCACCCTGCGGTCCGCCTTGGGCGCGCCGGCGCGTGTTTCGTACCTGGGAAACCGAGGCTTGTCGTTGTTGCCCGAGATCACCACGCGCAGGCTGACGACCTGTACCGGGGCCTGTGCGTCCGCGTGGCCATACAGCTGCCGGTGCATATCATGGAAGGCTCGCGCCACCGCCTGGATGTTCGCGGTTTCGACGTGCGCCGGATCGAGGACGGTGTCGATTTCATAGGACTGGCCGCGATAGCGCATTTCCGCGGAGTACACATATTCGGCGCCATCGATGTGGCCTTGTTCCTGGCGCAGCCATTCTTCCGCGCGTTCGCGCAAGGCCGCGAATTCTCCACGCACGTGTTGCAGGTTCTCCGGCGTCAGGTCGGTGTAGACGGTCTTCAGGAAGTCGCTCTTGAGGTCGGCGATCAGGCCCCCCAGCGCGCTGAGCGTGCCGGGCGAGGGCGGGACGACGATTTCCTTGACCTTGATCTCCCGCGCCAGGAAGCATCCCAGCATGGGACCGGCGCCGCCGAAGGCCAGCACGGCGTATTCGCGCGGGTCGATGCCATAGCGCGACACCAGGCCGCTGACTTCGGTATACATGCCCGACACGGCGATCTGGATAATGGCTTCCGCCGTTTCCTCGATGCCGCGGCCCAGCTGGCTGGCCAGTTCACCGACGGCCTTGCGGGCGGCCTCGGCGTCCACTTCGACAGCCTGGTAGCCGAGGTCGGAATGGCCGACGAGTCCGCAGCAGACGAAGGCGTCCGTAATGGTGGCGCGCGTGCCGCCGCGGCGGTAGCAGGCGGGGCCGGGCCGCGAACCGGCGCTTTCCGGGCCTACCTTGAGTACGCCCAGCGGATCGACCCAGGCGATGGAGCCGCCGCCTTCGCCCACGGAGGACACGGAGACGGAGGGGATGTAGATCTGGAAGTCGCCGATCAGCTCGCCGACGCCGTACTGCGGCTTGCCGTCGATGATGACGGCGATGTCCGCGCTGGTGCCGCCGATGTCCAGGCTCAGGCAGCGCGGGATGCCGGCGGTGGCGGCGACGTGGCTGGCGCCGATTACGCCGGCGGCCGTGCCGGACAGGATCATTTGCACGCAATCGCGCTTGCCCTGTTCGGCAGTCATCACGCCGCCGTTGGATTTGGTCAGGCGCGGTTCCGGCCGCACGCCGGCATTCTTCAGCGCGGCTTGCAGCGAGCCCAGGTAGTGCGCGACGCGCGGCTGCACGTAGCCGCCGATGACGGCGGTGATGGTGCGTTCGTATTCGCGGATGATGGGCCAGGTTTCGCTGGAGCAGGACACCGGCAGGTCCGGCGCGATGGCGGCGATGATCTCCCGCACGCGCCGTTCATGCGCGGGATTGCGGTAGGCGTGCAGCAGGGAGATGACGATGCCTTCCGCGCCGGCGTTTTGCGCCGCCCGGACCGCTCGTTCGACGCTCGCTTCGTCCAGCGGCTTGCGCACCGAACCGTCGGGCGCCATGCGCTCGGCGATGCCGAAGACCATGCTGCGCTTGACCAGCGGTTCCGGCCGCCGCGACAGCAGGTGGTACATGTCCGGCGTTTTCAGGCGCGCCAGCTCCAGCACGTCGCAGAAGTTCTCCGTGGCGAACAGGGCCAGCTTCAGGCCCTTGCGCTGGATGACGGTGTTGATGCCCACCGTGGTGCCGTGGGTGAAATAGCTGATCTGTTCGGGTTGGATGCCGTAGCGCTCGCCCAGCATGCGCACCCCGGCGATGACTTCCTCGCCCGGCTGGTCCGGGCGGGAGAAAACCTTGAGACTTTTGATGTCACCCGTGTCTTCGTCGAACACGGCGAAATCGGTGAAAGAGCCGCCGATGTCGACGCCTACCCTGTAGCCCATGCTGCCCCCGATCTGTTGCGGAACTCCCAACCGCTTGCGGGGTACCCGAAAGGCAGGCTAGAATGTTCACTAGATGAACAATGATTTCATGCCGTGGTCAAATGAATGATAATAGGTCGGTCCAGCGGTGTCTAGCCATCCTGCGCGGTTTTCGCGGGGGACCCGGGCAATCCCTAACCGCCTTGTCCAAGGCGGTCGACCTGCCGCATTCCACCGTGCTGCGACTGTTGAACACCCTGCAGGGAGAGGGCTATGTGCGCAAGGAAGGTACGCTGTGGTCGCTGACGCCGCAGCTGCTGGAGATCGGCTTCGCCGCGCTCGCCAACACGGGCGTCAATGAGTTCATCCAGTCGTCGCTGCAGGACCTGGCCAATCGGTGCAACGGTACGGTGAACATCGGCGAGAGAGGGCGCGATGAAGTGATCATCATCGCCCGCGCCAGTTCGGATTCGGAACGGCGCAAGATCGTGGTGGTGAATCTGCGCGTGGGCAGCTCGATGCCGAACACCAGCGCCCTGTACCGGGCGCTGGATATGTCGGAAGACTCATGGGCGATCGCGCGCTACACGGACCGCAAGGTCACGACGCTGGGGATCCCGCTGTTCAGCGGACAGTCGCGCAGCCTGTCGCTGGGCCTGTCCGTGAATGACGACGAATATCCGGTCGACAGGATAGAAACCGAATTGCTCGGCGTGCTGCGCGTCGAGCGGGACCAGATCCGCAGGTTGATGCGGCTGGGCGAGGTGTAGGCGCACCGCGCATGGTTCATGCCGCGCAACGCGGCTCAGCCGCTGATCGACACCTGGTAAAAACCGATGCGGGGGATGGAGTCATCCTGTCCGTTCATCGAAAGCAGAATCCGCCCATGGGCCCAGTCCGTCCATATTCCTCCGTAGGGAAAATAGGCGCCCAGGGGATGGTCCCGTGGGCTGGTCGGAATGGTTTGATTGGTCTGCACATCGAAGACTTGCAGGCCGAAGTACGCCGAGGCGGTGTATAGGACGGCTGTATTCGGATCCACCGCCATGGAGGCGCTGAAACCGCCGTCGAGGGTGTCGTAGCCTTGCCGATCCCAGCCGCCATCGCCATGGATGTTGTACGGCATTATGTCCCCCGACGTAGGGTGATAAAGGCCATAGGCTCTCCCGAACTCTTCATCGATGCTGATGCCCCAGGTATCCGATTTCGGGATAGCCAGCTGCGTCACGCTGGAGCCGTCCAGCGCCGCGTAGAGGACATAGGCGTGGCTTTCCCCGATGGCATACAGGTAGTTCTCATGGAAGGCGACCGGCCGGGCGATGCCGGCCAACAGGGAGCCGTCGGTGGTCATGGGGAAGTAGGCGAAAGGGGCTTCGTAATCGTAGTAGGAAATATTCGGCGTCGCCCCGTCCCTCGCCTCGACGGAGAAAAAGGCGTTCTTGCTGCCGCCACCCGTCTTGACGAATCCATAGAGCGTGCCGCTTCGTTGCAGGATGGCTGGAATGCGACCGCTGATTCCATCGAAGGTGATCGTCCCCACTCTTGGCCAGTCAGAATCGGTCAGGCCAGTCTCGTGCAGTTCGATATAGGGAATGTTTTCGTCGACCCTCGCCAGGGCCATCGACCCGCCAGGCGCACCGCACACGGCGGTGAAAGGGCCTAGCGAGGCGGGCGCCAATTGCAGCGAGTTGGAATCCGCGGTCCATCCCAGCACCGCGAGGACATCGCCGGTTGAAGTCAGTCGGCTGCCCAGGATGGCGGCCGACTGGAAGCCGGTACCGTCGGGTAGCGGCAGGGCATCGACGAAGTAGGGGCCCATCGCGCCGATCAGGGCCGACGGTATCGTCAACGGATCCTGCGCGGGGGTAATGGTGGCGATCCTGGAGGCGGTTTGCATGGTGGATCTCGCGTCTGTGCGGCCTAATTGCTCAGTGTCACCTGGTACGCCAGGAGCTTGGACGGATCGGATGTCGCCGCGCCCAGGTAGAGAATCCCGTTGGCACTGTCCGCCCAGGTACCGCCGATGCCGCCGGCAAACGCGGGTACGGGATTCGGGCTATCCGCCGCGAAGGGCACTACCTGGCATGTCGCCGAATCGAAAACCTGCAGGCCGTCGGAGAAGGAACACGTATATAAAAGCCCCAACTGCGTATCCAGCGAAGGGGAATCGGCCGCGCCAGGCTTGACCGTGTCGTATCCCGACCGGTTCAGCGTTCCGTCGCCTTGTATGGCGTAAGGCATGATGTACTCTTTGTCGACCTGGTAGGTGCCGAAGGCCATCGATCGGGACTCATCGATGATAAGCCCCCATGTGTCGGATTTCGCGAGCGGGACGGAGCCGACATTCAGCGAACTCAAGGGCACATATAAGGCGTTGGCATGGCTTTCGTCGATGGCATATATGCGGCCCTGGTAGTACGCAATCCGGCGCGCCATGGTGATGTTCTGCTTGCCGTCATACTGCGACGGCACGGGAAAATAGGCATCGGCGGCCGTTCCGGTGTATGGGGTCAGCTGCGCGGTGGCGCTGTCCTGGGCCGCGACGCTGAAGAACGCGTTCTGGGTACCGCCTTTGATGAAGCCGTAGATCGTGCCGTTGCGCTCTATCATGTTCTGGATAGGGCCGCTGATACCGTCGATAGTGATCGACCCGGTATTCTGCCAACCGCTATCTCCCGTGATCGGTGTCCCATGGAGCGCTATGAACGGGATATTCTCATCGACCTTCGCGACTGCAAGGCGGCCGTCGCTTATTCCACAGACCGCTGTGAATGGCGTGATCGACTGGGGTGCTTCGTTTATCTCGTATTGCGCCGATGTCTTGTTGTAGGCAACCATCCCTATATTCGTACCGTCGTAGGACGCCATGAGCGCGCCCGAACGGTAATTGGAGGAAGTTGCCGATGCGCCGATGCCGTCGATGAAATAGGCGCCGGTCAGATTGGTATGCAGGTCACCCGGGACGGATACCGTCGCGATATTGACGACCTTTACCTGCTTCGTGCCTGCTTGCATGCCTGGTCTCCAGTAAGTTGGCTCGCCGCACCCATGATAGGGATGACTGGAATTCCGGGCGTTTGATTCCGGGCTATTCTGTTTTGAATCCCGGTCATCAAAAAAGAACGGGGCGCCTGCCCGGCGCCCCGCGGTTTGCTCGCTGGATATCGACCTATTCCGCCGTAAGCGGATAAAAGCATGCGACGCGGCGGTCATCGGCGGCGGCGCGCTGTTCCAGTTCGGGGATGCGCGTGGCGCAGTCCGGCCGTGCCTGGCCGCAGCGCGGGTGGAACGTGCAGCCGGGCGGTAGCCTGGTCGGGGCCGGGATTTCGCCGGTGATTTTCGCCAGCGCGATGCGCGCGCGCGGATCGGGCACCGGCGATGAGTCGCGCAGCACGCGGCTGTAGGGGTGTTGGGGCGCGTCCAGCACCTGGCGCGTGGGACCTTGTTCGATGATCCGGCCCAGGTACATCACGCACACGGTGTCGCAGAAATGGCGGACGACGCCCAGGTCGTGCGAGACGAAGACAAAGGACAGGCCGCGTTCTCGTTTCAGGCGTTCGAGCAGTTGCAGGATCTGCGCCTGCACCGATACGTCCAGCGCCGACACCGGCTCGTCGGCCACGATCAATTGCGGATCCAGCACCAGCGCCCGCGCGATGCCGATGCGCTGGCGCTGGCCGCCGGAGAATTCATGCGGATAGCGGTCCAGCGCGGATAGCGGCAGGCCGACCTCCTGGATGGTCTGCGTTATCTTGGCTTCTATCCGCGCCGCGTCGCCCATGCCGTGCACGTAGAGCGGTTCGGCCAAAGCCTGCCGTACGGTGCGGCGCGGGTTCAGGGATGCATAGGGATCCTGGAACACGATCTGCATGCGTTGGCGCAGGGCGCGCATTTGCGCGCTGGTGGCCTCGCCCACGTCCTGGCCGTCGAAAAAGATATCGCCCTCGTCGCGCTCGATCAAACGCAACAGCAGCCGCGCCACGGTGGATTTACCGCAGCCCGATTCGCCGACCAGTCCCAGCGATTGGCCGCGGCGCACATCGAAGGAAACGCCGTTGACCGCATGGACGGTCTGCTTGCGGCCGCCCAGCAGGCCGCCGCCGCTGTGGAAATGCTTGACCAGTCCGCGCACGCGCAGCAGCGGCGCGCCGTCGGCATCCGGCGTGATGTTGATGTTGCTCATGATTGTCCTTCCGCCGGCGCCCGCACCAGGCAGCGCACCTGGTGCGATCCATCAAGCGTGGCCAGGGTGGGGCGCGTGGTTTCGCAGCGGGCCTGCTTCAGCGGACAGCGCGGCGCATAGGCGCAGCCTGTCGGAATGGCCGTGATCGCCGGTACGCTGCCCGGGATGGGCTCGAGCGCATCGGCATCGGCGTCCACGCGCGGCATGGCGCGAAGCAGCGCTTCGGTGTAGGGATGCGTGGGACGCGCGAAAAGCGCGTCCACGTCGGCCGTCTCCACCACTTCGCCGGCGTACATGACGGCCACGCGGTCGGCGATCTGCGCCACCACGCCCAGGTTGTGCGTAATGAAGACCACCGCCATGCCGTGCGCCGTCTTCAGGTCCGCCAGCAGGCTCAGGATCTGCGCCTGGATGGTGACGTCCAGCGCGGTGGTGGGCTCATCGGCCAGCAGCACCTTGGGTTTGCAGGCCAGCGCCATGGCGATCATCACGCGTTGGCGCATGCCGCCCGAGAACTGGTGCGGATAGTCGTCGTAGCGGCTGGCGGCCGCCGGAATTTTCACTTCTTCCAGCGCCCGCAGGGCAACCTCGCGCGCCTCGCGCCAGGAGATCCGGCGGTGCTGGCGGACGGCTTCGGCGATCTGGTCGCCCACCGTCATGGTCGGGTTCAGCGACGTCATCGGCTCCTGGAAGATCATGGCGATGGCGTCACCGCGCAGGCGCGCCATCTCCTTTTCCGGCAGCGCCGACAGATCCTTGCCTTCCAGCAGCACTTGTCCGCCACCGTGGCGCGCACCGGTGGACGGCAGCAGGCGCAGGATGGACAGCGCGGTGACGCTCTTGCCGCTCCCCGATTCGCCCACCACGGCCAGTGTTTCGTTCCTCTTCACCGACAAAGACACGTCGCGCACGGCGGCGTACCAGGCGCCTCCTATGCGGAATTCCGTGCGCAGGTCGCGCAGCTCCAATACGGCGTCCGTCGTGGTCATGAGTGCTCCGAGCGCAGCTTGGGATCGATGGCGTCGCGCAGGGCGTCGCCCAGCAGGTTCAGGGCCAGCACCGTCAACAGGATCGCGACGCTGGGGAATACGGTCAGCCACCAGGCATCCAGGATGTTCTCGAAGCCTTCGCGGATCATGCCGCCCCAGGTGGCCGCCGGTGGCGGCACGCCCAGTCCGATGAAGCTCAGCGAGGCCTCGGTGCGGATGGCGGAGGCCATCCACAAGGACCCCAGCACCACCACGTCCGAAATCATATTGGGCAGGATGTGCACGCCCATCAGGCGCAGCGGCCCATAGCCCAGCGCGCGGCCGGCCTCGACGAAGTCGCGTTGTTTCAGCGCGATGGTCGGCGCGCGGGCGACGCGGACGAAGGGCGCGATTTCGGTGATCGCGATGGCGATGATCAGGTTTTCCAGGCTGGCGCCCAGCATGGCGGCCACCATCAGGCCCAGCAGCAGCGTGGGGAAAGACAGCAGCACGTCCACCAGGCCCATGATGAACTGATCCACCAGGCCGCCGACATAGCCCGCCAGGATGCCCAGCGACGCGCCTATGCTCATGGCGATCAGGATGGCGACGAAGCCCACCAGCAGGGACACGCGGGCCCCGTAGATCAGGCGCGACAGCACGTCGCGGCCATAGCTGTCGGTGCCCAGCCAGAATTCGGCGGACGGCGGTTCCAGGCGATAGGCAATGTTCTGCTGCAAGGGATCGTGCGGCGCGAGCCACGGCGCGAATATCGCCACCAGCGCGATCAATAGCAGCAGGCCTATGCCTATCCACGACAGGCGATTGCGGCGCAGCGCCAGCCACAGCGCGTTGGGCCGGGAGGCTGCGGGGGCGGGGGCGGTGACGGCGCTCATTTGTATTTCACCCGGGGATCGACCATCCCGTACACCAGGTCGGTCAGCAGATTGACGAGAATCACGCAGGCCGCGAATACCACCATCAGGCCTTGCAGCAGCGTGTAGTCGCGCGTGTTCAGCGCGCCCAGTATCAGCTTGCCCAGGCCGGGCCGGTTGAAGACGATTTCCGTCAGCACCGAATTGCCGATCAGGGTGCCGAAGTAAAGGCCCACGACGGTGACGATGGGGATCAGCGCGTTGCGCAGGCCGTGGCGCAGCACCAGGCGCAGGGGACGCACGCCCTTGGCGCGCGCGGTGCGCACATAGTCTTCGCCCATCACGCCCAGCATGGAGGAGCGCGTGACGCGCATGACGTAGGCGGTCATGATCAAGCCCAGGTTGAAGGCCGGCAGCACCAGCGCGCGCAGTTGCGTGGTCCAGTCGCCGGCGACCGTGCTGCCGATCACGGGAAACCATTGCAGCTGGATGGCGAAGGCCAGCAGCATCAGGATCGCCGAGACGAAGGCGGGAAACGACAGTCCCGTCAGCGACAGCACGCGGCCCAGGTAATCGGGCCAGGCATTGCGGCGCAGCGCCGCCCAGATGCCCAGCGGCAGGCCGAAGACGATGCCGATCAGAATGGATGCCGCGGTGAGCTGCAGCGTCCACGGCAGCACCAGCGCCACTTCCTGCAGCACGGTGCGGCCGCTGGCCATCGATACGCCGAAATTGCCGGACAGCATGTCGCGCAGGAAATGGAAGTACTGCACCTGCACCGGCAGGTTCAGCCCCAGCCGTTCGCGCAGCGCAGCCAGCGCGGCGGCGCTGGCCTGGTCGCCCAGCATCACCGCCGCCGGATCGCCCGGCACGAGGCGCACCAGGACGAATACCGCCGTCAGCATGGCCAGCAGGGTGGGGATCGCCAGCAACAGGCGTTTGACGGCGTAGCGCATCATGATGGGGCTCCCTGTACCGTGCTTTGCGCCGCGCCTTGCGTGGCGGGCGGCACCGTTTCCGGCGCGGGTTCCGGTGCGCCGGTGACCCAGGGCGTGCCGCTATCCCTGGGCGCGCCGGGCATCAGGCGGCGCGCGTCCAGGTTCTGGATCGCGCGCGCCGTTTTGCCCGTCAGCACCAGGTCGGCCAGCGCCGCGCCCACCACCGGCACCAGTTCGAAGCCATGGCCGGAATAACCGAAGGCATGGAACACGCCGGGCGCGCCGGGCGAAGGACAGACGACGGGCAGCAGGTCTTCCGTCTTCGCTTCCAGGCCGGCCCATACGCGCACGATGCGTATGTCGCGCACCGCCGGAAACAGGTCGGTGGAGGCTTTCGCGCCCTTGGCCAGCACGCGCATGCGCGCGGTCGAGGTTTCCTTGTCCAGGTCGGGTATGCCCTGCAGGCCGCCGCCGATCACCAGCGTGCCCTGGTCGGATTGCTTGAAGGACAGCGACCGGCCCATGATGGAGACGACCGGCTTGATGAAGGGCCGCAACCGTTCGCTGACCATCATCATGGACGACTTCGTCGCCAGCGGGATGTCGTCGCCGACCAGGGCGGCGATGCGCGCGCCCCAGGCGCCGGCCGCGTTGACGATGGCGGGGGCCGTCCATTGCCGCGCTACGCCATCCGGGCCGGCGTCGCCGGTAACGCGCCAGTCCGCGCCTTGCCGCTCGATCGCGACGACGCCGCAATGTTCCACCAGCTCGGCGCCGGCCTGCAGCGCGCTGCGGCGGAAAGCGCGCAGCGCGCGGTGCGGATCGGCCGCGCCGTCGCGCCGCGCGATGGAGGCGCCCACGCAATGGGGGCTCAGTTCGGGCAGGATGCGGCGCAGCTCCTCGGGACCTATGATCTCTTCATGGGTATAGCCGGCCGCGCGCAGGCCGTCGACGCGGGTCCGCAGGCGCGCCAGGGCCTCGGGGTGCTCGGCCACGCAGACCTGGCCGTTGGCATGGAAGCCGCAGTCGTCGCCGACCAGCGCGGCCATGTCGTGCCACATGTCCATGGCTTCCAGCGACAGATCCAGTTCGCGCAGGTCGCGGTTCAGCGTGCGCACGCCGGCCGCGGTGGCGCCGGAGGCGTGGCGGCCGACCCAGTGCTTTTCCACCACCACCACGCGCGCGCCGCGGCGCGACAGGTGCATGGCGGCCGACAGGCCATGCAGGCCGCCGCCGATGATGATGGCATCGTAGACGCGATTGCTCATTTGGCCTCGTCTCCGGTATCCAGGCTGGCCAGTTCGCCCAGCGTCAGCGGCTTGAGCGGCGGACGGATGCGGTAGAAGCCCACTTCGGCCACCGGGCGCTGCTGTTTCTCCGCCAGGATGTGCGCGATGGTGTAGCCGCACTGGCGTCCCTGGCAAGGGCCCATGCCGGCGCGCGTGAATGACTTGATCTGGTTGGGACCGGGCTGGCCCAGTTCGGCGGCCTTGCGGATATCGCCGGCGGTCAGCTCCTCGCAGCGGCAGACGATGGTGTCGTCCGATGGCGAGAATACGCCGGGCCGTGGCGGGTACATGGCGTCGAGCATGGGGCGCAGCCGCAGCATGTCGGCCAGCGCCCGGCGCAGCGGTGCGGCGGCCGATTCGGCCTGCGGCTGGCTCAGCCTGCCGGCGCCCAGCAGCATGCCCAGGGCGGTCAGCTCGCCCCGTACGGTCGCCGCCGTGGCGCCGCCTATGCCGGCGCCATCGCCGGCCACGTAGACGCCTTGGCGGGTGGTCTGGCCCCAGGCATCCAGGACCGGCGCCAGGCAGGCCTGCTGCTCGTTCCAGGCCAGCTTGCATTCCAGCGCGCGCGCCATGTGGATGGACGGCACGACGCCTTCATGCGCCAGCAGCACCTGTGCGTCCTCGCGCACGGTGCGGCCGTGCTTGGTGATGTATTCGATCTGCTGCAGCCGGCCGTCGCCCAGCGCGCGGAAGCCGCGCACGCCGCGCAGGCGCCGCACGCCGGCCTGGCGCAGTTCGCGCAGCCAGCGCAAGCCCTTGCCGACTTCGCCGGCGCGGCGCAGCGCATCGGCGACATAGGGCAGGGCGCGGCGGAAGCCGTCGGGCGGCGAGGTATCCAGCCAGCCGGCGACGCGGCCGCCGGCGCGCAGCAGCTGCGCCATGTACAGCAGCACCAATGGGCCGCTGCCCGCTATCCAGACGGGCTGGGCCGGCACCTCGCGCGCGGTCTTCAGCAGGATCTGCGCGGCGCCCACCGTCAGCACGCCCGGCAGCGTCCAGCCGGGGAAGGGATTGGGGCGCTCCTGTGCTCCCGTGGCCAGCAGTACCTGGCGGGCGCGCACGACTTCGGCCTGGCCGGCGCGCGTCATGTAGACGTGCCAGTCCGGTTCGATTTGCCAGACCTGGGTGCCCGGTTCGTAGACGGCGCCGCAGCGGCGGAACGATTCGGCGATCGCCGAGCCGGCGCGATATTCGTCGCCCAGCAATTCGCCCATGGGCGTGGCGGCAACGGTTTCGACGGCGCGCCAGATCTGGCCGCCGGGCGCGGGCTGCTCGTCCACCACCAGCACGTTCATGCCGTGCGCGCGCAGGCGGATGGCCGCGCTCATGCCGGCCGGGCCGGCGCCGATGATGACGGCATCGAATTCACGGATCATGGCAGCACGCTCCGCTTGCCGAACTGGCGCTGCACGCGCATGCCTTCCCGCACCGTGACCAGACAGGTCTGCGTGGACGCCACGCCATCGACGATGGCCAGGCAGTCGAAGCACACGCCCATCATGCAATAGGGCGCGCGCGGGCTTTCCTGCACGGGCGTGGTGCGCGTGGCGGCGGTGTCCTGCCGCAGCAGCACCGCCGCCACGGATTCGCCGGGCTCGGCGGATACCGCCACGCCGTCTATATAGACCGTCAGCGCCTGCGCGCCGGGTTCATGCAGCTTGCGAAACATCGAAGCGCTCATGGTGAAAAGCATCCAGAGTGGCCGGCAGCGCGCCGCCATCCAGCGCGCGGGCCAGGGGCCCGGCATGGAAGGACGCCAGCGTGACGCCGGAATGACAAAGCGCGGTCCACGCGCCGGAATACTGGGCCGACCCGGCATATACCGGGCGGCCGTCGGGAGTCATGACGCGCAGGCAGGACCAGTGGCGCACCAGGCGCGCGGCCGCCAGGTCGGGCAGCACGCGCAGCGCCTTGCGGCTCATGCGCGCCGCCGCTTCGGTGGTGGTGTTCAGGTCGTAGCCCACCTCTTCCTGGGTGACGCCTATCATCACCGTGCCTTCGCCGGTCTGGCGCACACCGCTGGCCGGCAGCGGCAGCAGGGGCGCCAGGCGCTCGGTGACCATGACCTGTCCGCGCTGCGGCCGCAAGGGGACGTCCAGGCCCACCATGCCGCCCAGCGCGGCGGACCCGAGGCCGGCGGCGATGACGACGTTGGCGGCGCCATAGCGTTCGGAAGCTGCGCCATTGCGTTCAGCCGCGGTACGCACGACGAAGCCGCCGCCCGCCTGGGGCTCTATCGCCTGCACCGGGCGGCGGTTGTACAGCGTGCCGCCGCGCCGCAGATACGCCGCCTGCAGCGCCGCCAGCAGGCGCAGCGGATTGACGTGGGCGTCGCGGTCGCAGAAGCTGGCGCCGGATACCTCGCGGCCCAGGCGCAAGGCGGGAAAGCGGCGCATCAGCTCGCCCGCGTCGAGCATCTCGATACAGGCCGGCAGTTCGGGGGTATTGGCGTCCCATTGCCGCATGCGGGCGGCGCGGTCCTCGAATTCGTTCTCGCCCAGGCAGAAATGCAGGCCGCCACGGTTCTCGTACTGCAAGGGCATGCCGGTCTCGCGTTCCAGGTCGCGGGCGAAGTCCGGCCACAGGCGGGCGGCCTCGTGGGACAGCCGCTGGTAGGGGATGTTGCCGTAGCCCTTGCCTTGCACCCACACCAGGCCGAAGTTGGCCTTGGCCGCGCGATAGTCGGTGTCCGCGCCGTCCAGCATCAGCACGCGCCGGCCCATGCCGGCCAGGCCCATCGCGATGGCCGAGCCGACCATGCCGGCGCCGGCGACGATGAAGTCGTAGTCGCGATTCATGCGCGATCTCCGTGGGCGTAGCGCGCTTGTGGCGGCGGTGGCGTGTATCGGTGCGGCAGGCCTGGAGACGTCCCAGCCGTCGCCCATGGCTGGAGCGGCGGCACGCCGGTTAAGCTATAACCTGCAACTAGAAATCCCAGCGTGGATTTCTTACAGGTTATGGGAGAGCGGAAATGGCGCAGACGCTGAATTTGCGGCAGATCGAGGCGTTCAAGGCGGTCATCGAGCACGGCACCGTGAGCCAGGCGGCGATCGTACTGGGCGTGTCGCAGCCGGCGGTAAGCAAACTGCTGGCGCATCTGGAAGCCGAGACGGGGCTGCACCTGTTCGACCGCGTGCGCGGCAAGCTGGCGGCGACCCTGCACGGCATGCGGCTGTACGAAGAGATCGACCGCATCTTCACCGGCTTGCGGCAGGTCGAACAGGCGGTGGACTCCATCCGCCGCGATGAGCAGCGCACGCTGTTCGTCGGTGTGCTGCCGGCGCTGTCGGGCTCCTCGATCCGGCGCGTGACCATGAACTTCCTGCGCCGTCATCCGGACGTGCGCGTCAACATCCAGACACGCGGCTCGCAGTTCCTGGCGGATTGGCTGGCGACCCGGCAGATCGATGTGGCCCTGGTCGGCAGCCGCGTCGACAATCCCTATATCGATCGCGAGCCCTTGTTCCAGCATCCGCTGATGTGCGCCTTGCCGGTGAACCATGAACTGACGCGCAAACGCGTGATCCGGCCGCGCGATCTGGACGGCCTGCCTTTTATCGCTTTCGGCGCGGACAGCCAGACCCATCAACTGGTGCGCAGCGCGTTCGATAAGGCGGGCGCGCGCGTGAACGTCGTGCTCGACGCGAATACCGCGCCGACGGCCTGCGAG
Organism: Bordetella sputigena; assembly: GCF_965137885.1. Classification (NCBI taxonomy): domain Bacteria; kingdom Pseudomonadati; phylum Pseudomonadota; class Betaproteobacteria; order Burkholderiales; family Alcaligenaceae; genus Bordetella; species Bordetella sputigena. The sequence goes on along the minus strand of NZ_CBCSCA010000010.1, from coordinate 160,684 downwards.
TTCGTGGCGGCTGGCCTGGGTGTGTCCTTGTTTCATCCGCTGTTTGCCGATGGGTTTCAAAATCGTCTGGTGTTAAGGCGTTTCGAACCGGAAGTGATGTTCCACTACCAGCTCTGTACGATGCAGGCATCACGCAACGCGCGACTGGTCGACGCTTTCGTCGAGGCAGCCCGCGAGGTCGCGGCCGAGATTCCGCGCGATCTGCGCAGAATCTCGGTCGCGCTTAGCCAGGCGCGCCCGACCGGTCGTGCCTGACCGGCCGTGCCTAACCGGCCGTGCCTAACCGGCCGTGCCTGACCGGCCGTGCCTGACCGACCGGCTTAGCGCTTGACCGTCGTGGCCTCGGTGACCGGGGGCTGCAGGTTCAGCGCTCCCTTCAGGGCGTAGCCGTAACCCACGCCATTGCCGTGGGCCCAGACCTGCTTCAGCCCGAACAGCGGAATCGCGCAGACGTCGTCATGGATCTTGACCTGCGCGTCCTTCCACAGCGCCAGCTGCTTCCTGGCGTCGGGCTCCTGGCGCGCGGCGCGAATATCGGCGTCGGCCACGGAACAGTGGGAGAAGTTCGACTGCGCGGCGGGCGCGCCGATGGCGGCCGAAGAATCGTAGAACTCGCTCAGATAGGCGTCCGCGTTGGGAAAGCGCGCCGCGCCGTAGAACACCAGCGCGCTCTGGTCCTTGCGGCTCTTGGCCTGGTAGGTGGCATGGTCCACCACCTCCATGTCCAGCTTGATGCCGGCCTTGGCCAGCTGGGCCTGGACGATCTCCATGATGGGCTGCTGCGCCGAAATGTTCGACACCACGGACTTGATCTCGATGCCGTTGGGAAAGCCGGCCTCGGCCAGCAGCTGCTTGGCCTTGGCGACGTCATAGGTGTAGGCGCCGGCGCTGCAATCCTCGCCCAGATAGCCGTTAGGCACCACCGAACAGCCCTTGTCCGCGACGTCCTTGCCGGCGTAGCGCACGATCTCGTCGACGTTCACCGCGGCGGCGATCGCTTGCCGCACTTTCAGGTTGTCCAGCGGCTTGATGGTGCGGTTGATGTGCAGCGTGCGGAATTCGGCGGGATCGAAGATGTCGACCTTCATGCCGCGCTTTTGCGAACGCTCCACCCAGCGCTGTTCGCGCTTGCCCTGCATGATGTCGATCTCGCCGGACGTGAACGCCAGTTCGCGGGCGCTGTCCGAAGGAATCATGCGGTAGATGATGGCGCCGATCTTGGGTTTGCCGCGGAAATAGGCGTCGTTGGCGACCAGCTTCACGTACTGCTGGGTGACGTGCTCCGCGAAGGCATAGGGCCCGGTGCCGATGGGGCCGGCGCCGAACTTGTCGCCCAGTTTTTCGGCGGCTTTTTTGCTGACGATATTGCCGCCGTGATAGTTCGACACGCGGCCCAGGAAGGCGGCATCCGGGTATTTCAGCGTGATGCGCACGGTGTAGTCGTCCACCGCTTCCACTTTGTCGAGCACGTCGAAGGTGGACGCGAAGCTGGAGCGCTTGGGATCGGCGGCGCGTTGCAGCGAGTACACCACGTCCTCGGCTTTCAGTTCGCCGTAGCCGCCGTGGAACTGCACGCCCTTGCGCAGATGGAACGTCCAGGTCTTGCTGTCGGGCGACGATTCCCAACTGGTGGCCAGGTCGGGCTCCAGCGCCTTGGGATCGGCGCTGCCGGCCGGGAACTGCACCAGCGCGTCGAACATCTCCGACGCCACGCCCTTGTCCACCGTGGAGGTCGCGCGGTGCGGGTCCAGGGTAGCGTTGTCGGCGGCGCCCGAGCTGATGCGCAGTTCGGGCCTATCGTCGGCGCGCGCCGGGCTGTTGGCGGTGGCGCCCAGGGCGAGCAGGGCGATGGCCAGGACGGACAGTGCAGGACGTTTCATGATTCCCCTTGGAAGCCGCTAGCGGTCACTAGACGGTACGCAAGGTAGTCCCGGCAACCCATAGCGTCAAAGTCCTTCAGGGACTGAAGCTATTCCACAGGGTTATAGGCTGCGGCCGGCTGCCGGTCCCCCCACTGGGAAGACCGGGCGGCATTCATCCCGATGTAATGGTTAGTACGGACAGGCCGCGGTTACAAAATAACCGGCGAGCGGCCGTCCATTGTTACGTCGGCTCCGTGAACTCACGCCGGGTTTCCCGCGGCAAACCGCGCCACCGCCCGTGGATCGAAGGCGTACCCCCAGCCTGGCGCGGTGGGCACCTTGACATTGCCGTCCGCATCCAGCTCGATGGCCGCGTCATACAAGGGCGCGAACCATGGCATGTGCTCGACGATCAGCGCATTGGGCAAGGCGGCGGCCAGCGACAGGCTCATTTCGGTGAAGAGGTGGGGGGAAATCGGCGTATTGAAGACTTCCGCCACATGCGCGACCTTCAGGAATTCGGTGGGGCCGCCCATGCGTTGCAGGTCGGGCATCAGGATATCGGCCGATTTGCGTTGCAGCATGTCCAGCATGCCGAAGCGCGCGTATTCGCTTTCGCCGCTGGCGATGGGGGTGTCCAGCGCCGCGGCGACGGCTGCTTCGCCGGCATGGTCGTGATAAGGAACGGGCTCCTCGATCCAGCCCAGTTCGAATTCTTCCAGGCGGCGCCCGAGACGGATCGCGCGGTCGGCCGTGAACTGCTGATTGCAGTCCGCCATCAGGCGTATGTCGGGGCCGATGGCCTGGCGCACCGCGCGTACGCGATCGACGTCCTCCGGCATGCGCGGCTTGCCCAGCGACATCTTCATGGCGCGGTAGCCCGCCTTGACGAAGCCGGCGGCCTCGGCCTGCAGCTGGTCGATGGACGACGACAGGCGCAGGCCGCCGCTGCGATAGATGGGCAAGGTGTCGCGGCAGGCGCCGATCAGGCGGCTGACGTTCAGGCCGGCCTGCTTGCCGCGCAAGTCCCATAGCGCCATGTCGATGCCCGACATGCCGACCACGGTGGCGCCGCGATGGCCCAGGAAGGCGATATCCGCCCACGCGCGCTGCCAGAAGGCGGCGCTCATGGCCGGATCCAGGCCGATGACCAGCGGTTCCAGGCTGCGCAGGGTTTCATGCAGTACGGACAGGCGATGTCCGTTCAGCGTGAACACCATGCCTTCGCCGGTGGCGCCTTCGTCGGTGCGCAGCGTGACCAGCACGCAATCCGCCGTCTTGATGACGATGCGGGCGCTGGGGATAGGCGCGGGCAGCGGGACGCTGACGACTTTCAACTCGAGTGCGGTGATTTTCATGATTACTCCGGAACCACGCCGGCATCGCGCAGTATCGGTCCCCAGTAGGCGATATCCGCTTGTACGACCTTGCCGAATTCTTCGTTGCGGCGTCCGTCGGCGATCACGCCCAGCGCTTCCAGCCGCTTCCGCACGTCGGGCATGCGGACGATGGCCGAGAGCTCGCGGCCGAGCTTGTCGGCGATGGGCGCCGGCGTCCCGGCGGGCGCGAAAATGCCTTTCCAGGCCACCATTTCGAAGCCCGGCAAGCCGAGATCGGCGACCGGCCGCACGCCGGGCAGGGCGGCCATTTCCGTTTTGCTGGTCACGGCCAGCGCCTTCAGCCGGCCGGCCTTGATCAGCGGTTCGGCCACGGGGATGACCTCGAAGGCCATGTCCAGGCGCTTGCCCATCAGGTCCGTCATGACATTCGGGCTGCCTTTGTAGGCAATCTGCCGCATGTGCGTATGCGTCATGCTCATGAACAGCGCGGCCGACATGTGGTGGAAGCTGCCGTTGCCGCTGGTGCCGTAGTTCAGCGTATCGGGCGGCTGCGACTTCAGCTCCTTGATGATGTCCTGCACCGAGTTGAACTTGCTGTCGGGCGGCACCACCAGCACGCAGGGCCCGCGGTCGACCATGACGATGGGCGTGAAGTCCTTGCGCGGGTCGTAGGGCAGTTGCTTGTAGACGAACAGGTTGGACACATTGGTGGTGGTGTTGCCCGCCAGCAGCGTATAGCCGTCGGGCTTGGCGCGGGCCACCATCTGCGAGCCCACCATGCCGGATACCCCGGCGCGGTTCTCGATCAGCACGGGCTGGCCCAGGCGTTGGGACAGCAGCGGCGCCAGTATCCGCGTGACGGTGTCCACGCCGCCGCCCGCCGTATAGGGGACGACGATGGTGATGGGGTGATCGGGGTAGGTATCGGCGCCGGCGGCGGACGCGGCGGAAACCGCGCACAGCGCCGACAGCGCGGCCAATAGCAAACGCATGGGTGGGCTCCTCTCGTTGTGCCCGTACCTGCGGCCGGGCTCTTTTCGCCGGGGATTATGTCGCCGGCTTCACCGGGCCGGGCAGGCCGTCCATCGATATCAGCTATGCTTGATCGCGATAACGGTCCCCATGGCGGATTGCGCCGAAGTCACCGCGCGGACCATCTCCAAGGACGTGCCCCATGGATCTGCGGCAGCTGGGCTATTTCGTCGCCGTGGCCGACGCCAAAAGCTTTACGCGCGCGGCCATTGCCCTGAATCTCGTGCAATCCACGCTGAGCCACCAGATCGCGCTGCTGGAAGCAGACCTGGGACAGCGCTTGCTGGTGCGTACCGGCCGGGGCGCAACCCCGACGGAGGCCGGCGCGGCGCTGCTCACTCATGCACGCGCGATGCTGTCTTCCGCGCGCAAGGCGCGTGACGAATTGCGCGATCTGCATGGCAATCCGTCGGGCCGGCTCGCCGTGGGGCTGCCCTCCCAGGTGGCGCTGTCGATGGCCGCGCCCATGGTGGCGAAGATGCGGCAGCGCCTGCCGCGCGCCATCGTGTCGATTTCGGAGGGGCTGAGCCTGCATTTGCGCGAGCTGTTGATCCAGGGCCGGCTGGATGTCGCGCTGCTGTACGATCCGCCGCCGTCGCCGCAACTGTCCTACCGGACCCTGACGCGCGAGAGCTTCCTGCTGGTCGGGCCGGCCAGCGCGCCGGCGCTGCCCAAACGCGTTTCGCTGGCCGCGTTGGCCTCTTATCCCATGGTGCTGCCGGGCCGGTCCAATGCGATGCGTTCGCAGGTCGATTCCGCGCTGGCCGCGCGGGGTATCGAATTGAATATCGTCGCCGAGGCCGGGGTCGTCCTGACACTGCTGAAACTCGTCAGCGAAGGCCTGGGCTATACGGCGGCACCGGCCAGCATGCTGCTGCATGGCGGTAACCGCCTGCGTCTGCAGACCGCGCAGATCGGGCCGCCCGCCATCCGCAACCGGCTGGTGCTGGCCACGCCCAAGGCACGTCCGGACACGCGGCTCCTGCGCGAATTCCTGGCGATCGTGCAGGAACTGTATCCGGTGGAAAGCGGCCGCGAAGGCGGCGCCGCGGCTGCTACCATGCGTGGCGCGACCCGGTCTGGAGGGACCCGGCCTGGCGCGACCCGGTCTGGCGCGACCCGGTCTGGCGCGACCCGGTCCTGAGGGACCTTTTCGCGCGGCTGAACGCTTTTGGCGGCGCGGCATCGTGGCCGGCGCCGCGCCGCCGTCGGCGGGATCAACATGATGATGACTAGGAGGCAGGCATGACTATGGGTATCGACAGATTGCGGGCGTTCATCGCGACGGCGACGCGACTGGCGGACGCGCGCGGCGCCGACGGCATGCCGGGAGACGAGCTGCTGGCGGCGTTTCGCGATCTGGTCAGCCACGATGACTGGCTGCCCGCCGACTGTGCGGTCCCGCATCCCGAGCATTACCAGCAGTATCTGCTGCATTGCGATCCGCTGGAGCGTTTCTGTATCGTGAGTTTCGTCTGGGGCCCCGGCCAGGCGACACCCGTGCATGACCACACGGTATGGGGCTACGTCGGCATGCTGCGCGGCGAAGAGATCAGCCAGCGCTATGAAAAGGCGCGTGCCGGCGCGGGATACGCGGCGGTCGCGGAGCCGGTGCGTCTCACCCCCGGCACGGTCGAAGCCCTGTCGCCCGTCGAGGGCGATATCCACCAGGTGCGCAATGCGCATGCCGATCGGGTGTCGATCAGCGTCCACATGTATGGCGGCAACATAGGGGCGGTGCGCCGCAGCGTGTTCGACCCGGTATCCGGCGCCGTCAAGCCCTTCGTCTCGGGGTACTCGTCCGCCCATGTGCCGAATATCTGGGATAGGTCGGCGCAAGTGAGGGCGGGCATAGGCGCGGCAATGCAGCCCGTCTGATCGGCTACGCTTCAGTACGCGACGCGATACCGGTCGAGCGCGGCCAGGTCGGGATCGATGCCGATTCCGGGCGCGTCCGGCAAGGTGATCCAGCCGTCCTTGTTCGCGGCTTGCGATAAGGTCCATACGGCTTCGCGCAGCGGGTTGGGATTGGCGTCGACTTCCACCATGCCCTCGGGGCCCAATGCGGCGCGCAAATGCATGGAGGCGGCCAGGCCGATGCCGCCGCCCAGCCAGTGCGGGCAGAAGGTCAAGCCGGCAATCCGCGCATAACGCGCCACCGCCATGCAGCCTGTAATCCCGCCCCACTTACCCACGTCAGGCTGGATGAAGCGCAAGTGGCCGTTATCGATGGCCGCCTCGAAGTCCGCCTGGCCGCGGATGTTTTCGCCCGCGGCCAAGGCCAGCGGGGTGCCGCGCGCCAGGCGGCGCCAGTCGGCCAGGGACTCGTCGGCGGCCATGGGCTCCTCTACCCAGTACGGCCCGAAGGATTCGAGCGCCGCGACGCGATCCGCGGCGACATCGGGAGCCCAGGCCTGATTGGCGTCCACCATGATGCGCGCGGCGGGACCCAGGGCGTCGCGGATCTCGCGGAAGTTCGCCAGGTCGCGGGCCGCTTCGAACCCCACCTTGAACTTGAACGCCGTATAGCCTTCGGCCTGCTTGGCGAGCGCGGTGCCGGCGACTTTGTCCGGCCCGATGCCGCTGGCGTAGGGCAGCACCCGCCCGTCGGCGGCGTCGCCGGCCGCGCCCGCCACGGCAGCCAGCGTGCGCCACAGCGCCTGGCCGGCGCGACGCGCGCGCATGTCCCACAAGGCCTGGTCCACGGCGCCGGCGATCTGCGCGAACGGGCCCGGTTCGCCCGCCTGGATCGCGACGCGGCGCAGCCGGTCGCTCAGGTTCCGCCAGACTCCGGCGGGATCGTCGCTGGGCATTCCGATCAGCATGGGCGCGACCATGTCACGGGTCAGCCGCGCGCGATGCTCCGCGCCGACCGGCGGAAAATTGCAGAAGACCTCGCCCCAGCCCCAGGCGCCGTCGCTGGCGCTGACGCGCAGGAACACCGCCGGCCGGTTGCTGAAGCTGCCCACCGCGGCGCGTACCGGCGCGGCGATGGGCGCGCGAAATACGTGGCAGTCGATGTTTTCTATCGTCATCCCGCGTTCCCTTCAATCCGCCTTGATGCCCAGGTCGCTGGCGACCTTGCCCCATTTCCGCAGTTCGGCGGCGATGTAGCGACGAAACTCCTCGGGTGTGCCGGCGTCGGGCACCAGGCCGGCTTCCAGCAGTCTGGCGCGGACGTCCTTGTCCGCCTGTACCTTGTTGATGGCGCGGTTCAGGCGGTCGATGACGTCGGCCGGCAATTTGGCGGGACCGGCCAGGCCTTGCCACGCGACGACTTCGAAGCCGGGCAGATTGGCGGCTTCGGCGAGGGTGGGGATGTCGGGATACTCGGGCACCCGGCGCAGGCCGCCCACGCCCAGCACCGCCAGTTTGCCGGCCTTTACCTGCTGCATCATCGTGCCCTGGTCGGCGAAGATCATGTCGACGTGGCCGGCCACCAGGTCGCCGAGCAGGGCGCCCGTGCCCTTGTAGGGGACGTGCAGCATCTTGGTCTGCGTGCGCGCCTCGAACAGCGCGGCGGCCATCTGCTGCATGCTGCCGGTGCCCGACGAACCATAACTCAAGCTGCCCGGGTGGGCCTTGGCATAACTGATCAGATCGGCGGCGGTGCGGGCCGGCACCTTGGCGGGATTGACCACCAGCACGTAATTGACGACTACGGTCTTGGTGATGGGGGCGAGCTGCTTCAGCGGATCGAACGGGTTGTTCTTGTAGATCACCGGGTTGATCGCGAAGGTTGCGATATTTCCCACCAGCAGGGTATAGCCATCGGCTGGGGCGCGTGCCACCGCTTCCGTGCCTATGATTCCGCTGGCGCCGGGGCGGTTGTCCACGACGATGCTCTGGCCGAGCTCCTTGCCCAGCGCGGGCGCGATGATGCGTGCGTACACATCGACCGCGCCGCCCGGCGAAAAAGGCACGATCAGGCGTATGGGTTGGCTGGGATAGCTGTCGGCGGCGGAGGCGGGCGGCGGTACCGCGGCGAGCGCGGCCGCGATGGCCAGGACGAACACGCCCGAACCCTGCCGGGAGCGGCGCGCCGCGCGGCGCAATAGCTTGATCATCGGTGTCTCCTGTTCGTTCTTGAATCCGCGGCCATCATGTCCGCCAGTCGGGCGGCCGGGCTGCCTGGCCGATTATCGGTGGCGAACGGGCAAGGATCAAATGGGCCTGCCGGACCCGCCGCGCAGGGGCGCCGGTGTACCCGCCGACGGCGGGCGTCTATGATGTTCCAGGCGCCGATGGACAGGCGCATGGAAACCAGGCGAACAGGAGACCAGTCAATGAAAGTCCAGGGCCAGTGCCATTGCGGCGCCATCAGGTATGAAGCGGAAGTCGATCCGGCCGCCGTCGCGATCTGTCATTGCAACGACTGCCAGCGTTTGAGCGGCGGGATCTTTCGCGTGAATATTCCGGCGCCCGCCGAGCACTTCCGCATCGTCCAGGGCGAGCCGCGCCGCTATATCAAGACGGCGGACAGCGGCGCCCGGCGCGTGCATGCCTTTTGCGAAAACTGCGGATCGCCGGTCTATTCGAGCGCCGTCGAGAACCCCACCAGCTATTCCCTGCGCCTGGGCGCCCTGGACCAGCGCAATGAACTGGGCCGCCCCAGGCGGCAGATCTGGGCCAAGCGCCGCATCGACTGGATGCCGCCGCTGGAGGACATACCCGCGGTGGACGGCCAGCCCTAGTGGTCGAAATGCAGGCGCAGGAACGCCCGGCCATCGCGTTTGCCGGTGGTCAGGCGGTCCGCCAGGCGCCGCAGCAGCACGGTGGATACACCGCGCAGCGTGCGCTCCAGTTCGGCCTGGAATTCTTCGTCGCTGGTCTCCAGCAGGGAAGGCGACACCGGCGCGGCGGCTCCCAACTGCAGGGGGTCACCGGTGTAGATAAGCTCCACATCGAGGTTGTATTCGTCGAAACTGCCGCGGATCGCGGTCACCGTGCGGTTGCCGCCGGCCGCCATGACGGCCTCCGCGGCCTCCAGCGCGGCTTCCGCGGCGCGCTGCACCGCGTCGCGCCGCGCGCCCCAGCGCGCGCCGGATGCCTCGACGAAGTCGACGATGGCCGTGCCCAGGTCCAATGGGGCGCCGCTGGCGTCTTCAGGCAAGGGCGATAGTTTCTTTTCGGCGCGCTGCGACACGCCGAGGCGGAACAGCAGGTTCAGCAGTATGGCGACCACGCCGGCGACCACCACGCCGCTTTCGGCCAGGATGCGCAGCGAAGCCGGCGCCTGTTCCGCCACATCGGGCAGCAGGATGGTGCCCACGCCGGCGACCATGGACAGGCCGACCATGAAGGTGCCGCGCGCATCCATGGCGCGCGAGGCGATCAGCTCGATGCCGGAAACGATCAGGTAGGCGGCCGCATAGGTTTCCACCGCGCCCACCACCGGCGTGGGAATCAGCGTCAAGGCCACGGTCGACTTGGGCAGGAAGGCCACCAGCGCCAGCAGTCCGCCCGCGACCAATCCCGCGTAGCGCGTGGTGGACCGGCTGATATGGCACAGCGCGATATTGGCCGACGAAGTGCCGCTGGGCAGGCCGCCCATGAATCCCGCCAGGATGTTGGAGATCGAGCCCGCGCGTATGCCGCCGCTGACGCGTCGCATATCGGGACGGCGCCAGTCGGCATCGTCCATCTTGCTCATTAGCACCACCGTACCCAGGGTATCGAGCTGCACCATGATGGCCAGCAGGACCACGGCTACCAGCACGGCCGGTTCCAGGTGCAGGTCCGGGGCCGGCACGTTGGGCAGGCCGAAGAAAGGGGCCTCGGCCAGCAGCTCGCCGCCGGTCAGGCGGCCCAGCACGCCGGTCAGCACGATGCCCGCGATCAGCCCCGCCAGCAGGGCGAACAGCTTGGTGCGTCGCGATCCCCATACCGACAAGGCCACGATGACCACCAGCGTGGTGCCGCTGATCAGGATATCCAGGCCGTCTATCATCAGGCGCGAGCCGCTGATCGCATTCGCCGGGGCGAATCCGGTCGCATGCCGGAAGGCCGGCTCGATCAGCGAAATCCCGGTGACGCAGACCACCACCCCGGCGATCGTGGGCGGAAAGAAGGCCCGCAGCCGGGGAATCGCCTGGCCCACCAGCAGACCCGCGACGCCGTTGGCGAGGCCGATCGCCGCCAGCACGCCGCCGCCCTGTACCGCGATCACGGACGCCGCGGCGATCATGACGATGGGGTCGGGCAGGTGGATGATCAGCGCTCCCGCGCCCAGCTTGCCGCCGTAGGCTTGCAGGATGGTGGCGATGGCCATGCCCAGCACGGTGGCGGTGACCAGGCTTTGCGTGGCTTGCTGCGACAGGTTGGCGATGTGCGCGGTGGCCAGTACATAGGCCACGAAGGCCAGGGCGGTGGCGGTATGCTGCGCCGCCAGGCCCAGCAGCGTGCCCACCGGAGGCCGGTCGTTGACGGCATACATCAGGTCGGGCGGCCGGCGGTTGGTATGGACGTGGGGCAGGCGCAGGAGCGATCGCAGGGACATGGCGGATGGCCGACCTTCGGGCTTGTCGCCCGTATTTATTCAGGTTATGGACAGGCTGCTCAGCCCGTATTATCAGTAAAAGGCCGCCTGTTGGCGAGGCGCTCCTTCCGATCGGTGGAACGCCGCCCAATGGCGAGCGGCCTCCGCGTCACCCGGAAGCGGGCCCGCCGGCAAGGGCGGTTCTTCGATCGAATGCGGCGGGGAGTGGAGCATATGCGGGAATCGGAGGGCGCCAGGCTGGGCCTGGAAATGGAAATGGTGGTGGTCCGCCGCGGCAGCGGCGCCAGCCACGCGGCCGAACGCTACCCCGAAACCCTGGCCCGGCTCAAGCGGGCGCGCGGCGAGGACATCCACCTGACCCTGCACGGCGGCCGCGCCATCGGCGTCACCGGCCCGCTGGGGGAAAGCGGCTTCGACAACGGCTACAACCTGCTGGAGACGGCCTTCGCGCCAGTGGCGGGCGGCCCCGGCGGCCTCGACCGGCTGGCCGCGGCGGTGCGCACCGAGCTGGCCGACGTACGCGACGCGCTGGCCGAAGAAGATGCCGCGGTGCTGAATGCCGCCGAACACCCGGCCGCTACGCTGGATATGCACGACTATCTGCGCATCCGCGTGCCGCGCGCCATCTACGCCGAACTGGTCGGGCATAGAGGCTGGCTGCATCGCGCGGGCATCGATGCCAAGGCGCAGAACGGTCCTTGCACCGCGGTCCCGATAGAAGAGGCGGCGCGTGCATTGAACGTGATGCTGGCCCTGGCGCCGGCCTTTATCGCGCTGTTCGCCAACAGCCCGCTGCAGGATGGGCGCGTGACGGGCCTGAAGGAAAACCGGCTGATGCTATGGGACCGGATGTTCCGCCACGCGCGGTTCGCCGGCGATCACCGCCTGCAGCAGCTGCCGGAACGGCCTTTCGCCGATCTGGGGGAGTATTTCCGCTGGATGTTCGCGCCCGATACGGTCAGCCGCGGCCTGCCGCTGGCCGAGGACGGCGAATACAAGTCGGTGGTCAGCGTCTATCTGGACGGCCATCCATCGCTGGGTCGTTTCCTGCAAGCGCCATCGTGGACCGGACGCCGCGCCGACAATGGCCGTCCCGTGACGCTGCGGCCGCATAGCGGCCATTTCGAGTACTCGCAGTTCGCGCATTTCCTGGATGCGCGCTTCCGCTATCGGCTGGCCGGCCGGCCGCCGCTGGAAGAACTGCTGGCGGCCTGGCGCAAGCCTGGCGGTATCGAAGACCTGTACACCCGCGTCGGCGTGGCCGGCTACATCGAAGGACGCGCGCCCGGCGCGGTGTTCCCCGATCGCCAATTGGTGGAAGAAGCCGGCGCGGACGTCGCCGCGCGCGCGCCGATGGCGGCCTCCGCGCTGCAGCTGGGCATATTGCGCAATCTGGAGGCGGCCGAGGTCCTGGTCGGGGACTGGGGCTGGCCGGCCTTGCGCGGCATGCGCGCGATGGCGATACGCGCGGCGCTGGCGGACGACCGCGTGCGCGCGCTGGCCGCCGACGTGCTGGCGGTCGCCGCCCAAGGCCTGCCGGACGCGGACCGGCACTGGACGATGTACGCGGATTACGTGCTGGCCAGCGGACGGACCGGCGCGGACCGTCTGTTGGCGCTGTGGACAGGCACGCCGGGCGGCGTGGCGGAGAAACTGCGCGCGGTCTACGCGCGGCGGGCGCTGTGGCTGGGCGACGAATGACGGGCGCGCCGCGCGGTTCGCCTGGGGTCCCGAACCGGCCCGCCGGCGAGCGATGGCGCCGGGTCAGCGCCGTTCGTAGACCTCATCGGCGGCCAGCAGGATATCCACGGGCGGGTCGAAGCCGATAAGGCGCGCGGTCTCCAGATTCAAGGCGATCTTCGCCGGGTCTATCCATATCTGGTTCAGTTGCCGCGGCTTCGCGCCATTGAAGATGCGCGCGATGGTTTCGGCATAGAACAGGCCGACATACGAATAGTCCGCCTGAGCCAGGCTCATCAGTATGCCTTTCTTGACTTCCTCCGACCCCAGCATCGAAAAGCTGGGCACCTTGGCCTGCCGCAGAATCTGCGCCACGTCCGCCACGCTGTCCGGCGTGATGCCGCGATGCACGGTGACGTAGACCGCGTCGACCTGCGATGCCACTTCCCGGTAGCAGGCCAGGGCATTGCGGGTGGCTTCCTCCTGCGGAATGCCATTGGCGCGGGCGTTGCAGCCGCGCACCGTGAAGTGCAGTTCGCGCGCCACCTGTTCGACGGCGTCGACCGCGGCGTAGGTGCGGCCTTCCGGGCTGTCGTCGTACACCAGCCCCAGTGTTTTGAAGGGCACGATGTCGCGGAACAGGCGTACCTGGCGCTGGTAGCGCTCCGGCTGCACGCGCGCGTGCAGATTGTCCAGGCCGCTGTCCTGCGCGCTTTTGACGATGTGCGCGCCGACGGCATCGCTGGTCGATGCCACCACGGTCGGCACGGGCGCGCCCAGCGCGGCCATGTCCTGGCCCGCCAGCGTGCCCATGGCGATGATCAGGTCGATATCGCCGCGCTGGCGTATGCGATCCTGGATTGCCTGCCGGACGGCCGGGCGCTTGCTGGCGTCGAAATTGCCGGGTTGCCACCAGGCGTCGGCAACGAATTCCAGCACGTCGCTATGCGCGTTATCCGCCAGGAATTGCCATATCTGATGGCCGCTCAGTCCTTCCGGGATGGCCGGCACCGTCATCCAGCCCAATTGCTGGAGCCCCGCGACGATCACGCGCAGGGTGCGCGGATATTCGCTGTAGTCGCCGCTTTCGAAGTAGCCCAGGCGCCATTTGCGGCCGTCCGGACGCGGTTTCAGCGTAGTCGGGAATAGTTGCATCGAAGGCGCGGCCGCTGGCGGCGCGGCGGGCGCGGCAGGGGCCGCGGGCGGGGCGGCCTGGGCGCCGGCGCTCCGGGCCAGTACGCACAGCATCAGCAGGCAGAGCAGGCGTTTCATCATGGACGGCGTATCACGATCAGTGTGATGTCATCGGTCTGCTCGACGTCCTTGGCAAAGGCCTGGATATCATCGAGCAGGCGTTCGGTCAGGCGGGTGGCGTCGGCGCCCGGACGGGCCAGCGTGTTGATCATGCGCTCCACGCCATACCGGCCGCCCAGCGCATTGGTTGCATCGGTGACGCCGTCGGTATAGCCGACCAGGGTCTCACCGTAGTCCAGGCGCGCGGTCAGGGTGCGGTAGGGCAGGTCTTCCTGCACGCCGCAGGCCGGGCCGCTGCGGCCTTCCAGCGTGCGGACGGCGCCATCGCCGCCGACCAGGACGGGCGGCGGATGGCCCGCGTTCGCCCACTGCAGCTCGCCGGTATCCAGGTCGAGCACGCCCAGCAGCAGCGTCACGAACATCAGGTTGGGATTGTTCTCCGCCAGGCGGTTGTTGACGCGTGCCATGATGGCGGCGGGATCGGTTTCATCTTCCGCCGTCGCGCGGATGAGGGTGCGGGTCACGGCCATGAACAGCGCCGCGGGCACGCCTTTATCCGAGACGTCGCCGATGGCCAGGCAAAGCTTGCCGTTGGGCAGCAGGAAATAATCGTAAAGATCGCCGCCGACTTCCTTGGCCGGCCGCATGACGGCATACAGGTCGGCACGCTCCAGTATCTCGGTTTGCAGCGGGACGGGCAGCAGGCCCAGCTGGATTGCCCGCGCGATGTTCAGTTCGCTCTCGAAGCGTTCGCGCGCGGTGATTTCCTGCATCAGGCGCGCGACGTTCTCGCGCAGCCGCTTGTCCATGAACAGGAAGGACGAGGCCAGGCGGCCCACTTCATCGTGGTACAGCCGCGGCAGGTCGGCGATATGCGGCGGCACCGCCGACGGCGCGGTCAGGTCCTGCCTGGGCAGTTCGCGCGCATAGCGCGTCAGTTTCCGCAGCGGCCGCACGATGTGCGCCGCCACCGGCCATGCGCACAGCAGCGCCAGCAGCAGCGTCACCGCGAAAATCATGGCCTGGCGATTCAGCACGGCCGTCGCCGGCGCGGCGAAGTCGCGCTCCGGCACTACGGCCACCACCGTCCAGCCCAGCGGCTTGAAGCGCAAGGCTTCGATGTGCTGCGCGTCGCGGCCGGTATCGAAGGCAATGACCTGGGTTGCCGACGTGGCCGTCACGCCGCGCAGCAGTTCGCGCAGGCTCTTGCCGCTGCGGGCGTCGCGCGAATCCAGCAGGCCGGCGGCGCGCGCGGGCGGCGGCACCACGGTTTCATCGTCGTCCGCGGTAATGAACACGAATCCGGAGCGGGCCAGTGTCAGACGCGACAGGGTGTCGCGCAGGGCGCTCTTCATTTGTTCGCGGCGGGTGTCGACCTGTTCGATGACGTCCTGCACGCTATCGCTGATCGCGATCACCCAGTCCCATTGACGGAAATAGCCGAAGTAGGCGTAGCGCGCCGCGGCTTCCTGCCCGGCGCTCGCGGGCCAGCGGTAGATGGCGAAGCCGTAGCCGGAAGTGTGGCTTTCGTCGTAGAGCGCGCTCGCCAGCGGCCGGCCCTTCAAGTCCGTGATGCCGGACAGGTCGCTGTCGATCATGGCGGGGTTGCCGCTGGCCAGCACCTGGCCCCGCGCATCGTAGATGAAGGCGTAGCCGCGCTGGCCGATGCCGAGGTGGTTGATCCAGGCGCGCGCCATGCCCTTGGCCGCGCCCGGGGTGACGACGCCGCGATCGGCCATGTCGGCATAGCCGGCCAGCACCGACGCCACGATGTTGCCCGTTTCCAGCAACTGGCGCCGCCCGTTGCGCACCATGCTGACTTTGTCGTCGAGCAGGGCGGACCAGCGCGCCTCGATGTCGCGCTGGATCAGATCCATGATGTTGCTGACCGCGTGCTGTTCGCTGGCGGAAACCGTGCGCGTGACGTCGCGCCGGCTGGTCAGCATGATGAAGGCCGCCACCACCAGCAGGATTGCGACTACCAACAGGAAGATCTTGCTGCGCAGGGAACGCGAGAACATGAGCCGCCGGTGGAGGTTGTGATTGCATCGAAAAAACTGATGCAAAACTCGACAAGTGTAAATAATATTCAACGCGTTGTGTGGGCCGCGACCGGCCCTGGAAATCACTGATGCGCGAGCCCATGCAGCGTATGTTGGACGGCCTGCGGCGCCGCCCTGTGCTGGAAGTGACGCTGGCCTGCCTGGCGGTATTGCTGCTGGCGCAGGCCTTGATCGGCGCCTTGAGCCTGTCCGCCTTGAATCGGCTGATCGCCGAGACGACGGCCGATCGCGTGGAGGTCGCCGCGCGCCAGATCGCCGGCAATATCGAGAACGGCCTGCGGCTGGGCAAGCCCCTGGGGCAGTTCTTCGGCTTGCGGCAACTGCTCGGCGATGGCACCCGCGATGCCGACGACATCGTCGGTGTTGGCGTGATGCTGCCGGATGGCAGCGACGTCGCGGTGGTGGGCCAGCAGGCGGGCGCTTCGGTGCTGGCGCGCGCCTTGTTCCAGCCGCCCGGTGAACCCTTGCCCGAAGGCGTGGCGCGGCGCGCCTCCGGCGCATTGATGCGCAGTGCCGATGGCCGGATCATGCTGGCGATTCGTTTGTCGGGCGGTGGCCTGGATGCGCCGGATGCAATGCGCCCGCGCGCCACGACGCCGGGCGCGAATACGCCGGACCCCAACGCGCCCGGCGCCTTGGTGGTGTCGGCCTCGCGTGACAGCGCCGCCGCGCGTGCCGTCCTGTTGCACAACCTGGCGGTACTGCTGGCCGTGACCGCCGGCGTAGGTCTGGCGCTGGCCGCCGTGTTCCGCTACCTCGTCCCGCTGAGTACGCTGGTGGCGGGCGGCCGATCGCGTTTCGTCGTGCCGCTGGTCGCGCTGGTGCTGGCGCAAGGCATCTACGCCGTCTATACCGTCAACGCCTTCCGCGAAGGCTGGCTGAACGTCACCCGTGACAACGTCGCCGTGCTTGCCGAGGGGCTGCAGCGCGATCTGGACCGTATCCTGGGTTATGGCATCGAGCTGGACAAGCTGCGCGGCATCGAAGCGCCGTTCCAGCGGCTCGCCGCCACGTTCCCCGCGATCCGCGAGATCGATCTGGTCGCCGCCGACGGGCGCACGCTCAATCGCGCCAATGGCCGCGGCAGCCTGCCGGCCGGCGACGCGCCGTCGAGCGTGGTCGCCGATGACCTGACGCTGGTGCTGCCGCTGGGGCAGGGCGAGCCGGGTCCGCGGGCACGGGGCAGCCTGGTGGTGCGCTTATCCGAGGACGTGCTGGCGCGCGGCGTACGCAGCCGCATGCTGGACGCGGTCACCGTTGTAGCGGTCGCGCTGGTCGCGGCGATGGAGATGCTGCTATTGCTGTCGCTGCTGCTGAATCGGGGCTTCCACGCGCCGTCGCGGGATGCGGCGGACGGGGCGGGCTTGCGCGATACCTCCGACATCGGCCGCATCGCGCGGCCGGTGATGTTCGGTTTCCTGTTCGCCTGGGCCATGCCCTTGGGTTTCCTGCCGCTGTACGCCCGCAGCCTGCCGGCCGGTGGCCTGGCGCTGCCCGGCAACCTGCTGCTGGCGCTGCCGATTTCCGTCGAGATGGGCTGCGGGCTGTTGACCGCTTTGCTGGCGGGACGCCTCACGGATAGGAAAGGCTGGCAGGTGCCGGTGCTGCTGGGACTGGGTGTTTCCTTCGCCGGCATGCTGGCCTGCGCCTTCGCCGCCAATCTGCCGATGTTCGCCGCCGCGCGCGGCCTGGTGGGACTGGGGTACGGCCTGGCGTGGATGGGCTTGCAGGGCTTCATTGTGACGCGCAGCAGTCCTTTGTACCGGGGCCGCAATATGACCAGCGTGATCGCCGGCCTGTTCGCCGGGCACCTGACCGGCGCCGCGGTGGGCGCCATGCTGATGGAACAGCTGGGCTTCCGGCTGGTGTTCGGCATCAGCGCGGTGATGATGATGGTGCCCGTGCTGGGCGTACTGGTCCTGATGCGGCCGTACATGCGGCAGGGCGCCGTGGCGGTCCCGATCGCGGCCCGGCCCGTCGCGGCGGGTGTCGCGCGCACCGCGCGGCTGGTGTTCACGCGCGATTTCGGCCTGCTGCTGCTGGGCAGCGTCATTCCGTTCTCCATCGCGCAGGTCGGCCTGCTGTCCTTCGCCTTGCCGCTATACCTGGAAGCCGCCGGCGTGGCGGCGTCCAGCATCGGTCGCGTGTTGATGATCTATGGGCTTTGCGTCATCTACATCGGACCGCTGATGGGCCGTCTGGTCGACCGCTCGCCATTCAAGAAAGGCTGGATCGTGCTTGGCGGCCTGATCGGCAGCGCCGGCATGCTGGGCCTGTATTTCGACAGCGGCTTGCCCGCCGCGGCGCTTGCCGTGCTTTTGCTGGCGCTGGCCAGCTGTTTTTCCGGCGCCTCGCAATCCCCGTACATGCTGGCGCTGCCGGACGTACAGGAGTACGGCGCGGCCGGCGCCACCAGCGTCATGCGCGCGGCCGACAAGCTGGGGCAGATGGCGGGTCCGCTGATGGTGGGCGCGCTATTCGGCACCGCGGGCATGGGCGCCAGCCTGGCCATCACCGGCGCGGTGTACCTGGCGGCGACGCTGATCTTCCTGGCCTGGGCCCCGGGCCATCCGTCTCGGCGGCCGGCACCGGTATGACCGGTACGCGCGGCGTCAGCGAGGTCAGCAGTTCCGCCGCAATCGTCCCCATGTGCCGCGCCACTTGCTCCACCGGCAGCCCGGGCGTGCCCCATAGCACCACCGGCGCGCCGATGGGAACCGGCGGCAGGCCGGTCAAGTCCACCGGTATCAAATCCATCGTTACCGCGCCCAGTGTGGCGGCGGCGTGGCCATTCACCAGCATCGGCGTGCCGGCCGGCGCATGGCGGAGATATCCATCGCCATAGCCGCAGGCCACCATGCCCACGCGCATGGGCGCGGCCGCGACGATGGTGCCGTTGTATCCCAGACGTTCTCCCGCGGCGACGTCGCGTATCGCGACGATACGCGAATGCAGCGACATCGCGGGCCGCAGCCCCAGGTCCGGTCCGTCGACAGCGGGCAGGGGGCTAACGCCGTACAGGGCGATGCCCGGGCGCACCCAATCCGCCGTTCGCGCGGCGTCGGGATGACGCAGCAGCGCGGCAGAGTTGCCGCAGCTGCGCGGTCCCGGCAGGCCGCGTATCAAGGCCTGGAAGCGTGCGTCGGCCTGGGCGATGCCATCGGGCTGTTCCGCGCGGCCGTAGTGATTCAAATGGCCGATGCCGGCGATGCGGCCCTGCCGCGCCAGCATCGAGCAACGTTCGTAGGCATCGCGATAGCAGGCGTCGTCGAAGCCCGTATAGCCGATATCGCCCATATACCGTAACCATATCGAGGGCGGCGCGCCGCCGGCGGGCGTGTCGCGCAGCCAGTCGAGCTGCGCCGGGTGGGCCACGGTCAGGTGCAGATCCGGCAGCGCCAGGCCTTGGGCCTCCACCGCGTCCAGCAGTCCGCCCAGCACCAGAATAGGCCCGTTCCAGCCGGCGGCGCGGCTGGCGTACGCGTCCGCCAACTGGCTGACGGCCAGGCCGTCGGCGCCGGCCAGTCCGGGCAGTACGCGGTGCAGCCCATGTCCGTAGGCATCGGCCTTGACGGTGGCCCAGATGCGCGCCGTGGGCGCCGGGCCCAGACGTGCGCGCAGCACGCCCAGATTATGGGCCACCGCGGCCGGATTCACCCTGGCATGTACGCGCAAGCCGATGGCGTCGCCGTCCATGGCGCTAACCGTGGTCCGCGACCAGCGTCAGCCGGTTCCAGCCGTCGTCGCGTCGATAACGCAGGTCTTTCAGGTAATGGCGCATCAACCGCACACCCTGGCCGCCGGGTGTCGCCTCATCCAGCGTACGGGCCAGCGGCGCGGGGGCCCAGGCCGTCGGATCGTAGGCGCGCCCGTTGTCGGCGATTTCCACGCACAGCTCGTCGCCATGCCGGCGATAGGCGAGCACCACGGCGGGGGCGCCGGCAGGCGATGGCGACGGCGGCGAGGATGACGATGGCGCCGGTGATTCCGGCGCCGACGGCGCCGTGCCGAACGCATGCGACAGCACGTTGGTCAGGGCCTCGTCCATGCCCAGCGTCAATGCGAAGCGGCTGCGCGCGGGCCAGGCTTCACGATCGGCGATTCCTTCCAGCCATTGCATGGCTGGGCCGACGGAATCGTGGCCGGGCACAAGCCGCAGCGTATCGGAAGGAGTAGCCATGGCGTTATCGACGTTGGTAGGCAGGCGCAAGTATGCACCATGGCCGCGGTATGCCGCGGTCGCGGCCGGTGATGCGACGCGTTGCCCGGCCCGCGGCGCGCCCGGTAACGCGCCCGCCGCGCGGGCATATCCGCGCGGCCCCTGCTCGCGTATGATTCCGCAAAACCCGCGGCATGCCGGCGTGCGGCGCCGATAACGCGATTATCTACCCGGGAAGCGCAATCCATGACTCTTGCAATCGAAAAAGTCGGCCCCGCCCTGGTGGTGTCGCCGCAAGGACAGATCAATAGCGCCAACGCCGCCGCCATCGAATCGGAATTGCTCGAACAGATCGACAACGGCGAAAACAGGCTGGTGCTGGATTTGTCCGGACTCGACTACATTTCCAGCGCCGGCTTGCGGGTCATGCTGCTGGTCGCCAAGCGGCTGAAGCAGAAGAGCGGCGCGCTGGCCTTGTGCGGCATCCAGCCCCACGTGCGCGAGGTCTTCGACATCAGCGGCTTCCTCTCCATCCTGACCGTGGTGGAGTCGCGCGACGACGCGCTGGATATGCTGGGCTAGGGCGATTTATCGGGCATGGACAGGCCACCGCCGTAGCCGATAAGCTTCCGGCGTCATAGTGCTAGGAGGAGAAAAAACATCATGACGAACGACAAGGGCCTGGACTATCTGCCGCGCGATGCGGCCCAAGCCACCCTGGTGGGCCGCGTATGGCGTCCGGGGCCTATCGATGGTCCCAGCATCGTCACCGTGCGCAACGGGCTGGTCTTCGATATCACGGCCACGGTGCCGACCATGGCCGACCTGCTGGACCACCCGGATCCCGCCGACGTCGCCCGCTCCGCGCCGGGCGAGTCGCTGGGACCGGTGGGCCCG
Source organism: Bordetella sputigena (assembly GCF_965137885.1). Classification (NCBI taxonomy): domain Bacteria; kingdom Pseudomonadati; phylum Pseudomonadota; class Betaproteobacteria; order Burkholderiales; family Alcaligenaceae; genus Bordetella; species Bordetella sputigena. Next base: position 139,898 of record NZ_CBCSCA010000010.1, on the reverse strand, counting down.
CTGATGCAGGCCAGCGTCCGCCACGGCGGCGGCGACGCCGCGGCGTCCCCCTCGGCCATGACCTTGCTGGCGCCTTGCGACGTGCAGGCGATCAAGGCCTGCGGCGTCACTTTCGCGGTCAGCCTGCTGGAACGGCTGATCGAGGAACGCGCGGGCGGCGACCCCGGCGCGGCGCAAGCCATGCGCGCGACCCTGCAGGAAACCCTGGGCACCGACCTGCGCGCCATCAAGCCCGGCTCGGACGGGGCATTGCGCCTGAAGGAAACCCTGATCGCCAAGGGCGCCTGGTCGCAATACATGGAGGTCGGCATCGGCACCGACGCCGAAGTGTTCTCCAAATCCCAGCCCATGTCGGCGGTCGGCTTCGGCGCCGAAGTCGGATTGCTGCCGGCGTCGGAGTGGAACAATCCCGAGCCCGAAATCGTGCTGGCGGTAAACAGCCGCGGCGAGACCGTCGGCGCGGCGCTGGGCAACGACGTCAACCTGCGCGACATCGAAGGCCGCAGCGCGCTGCTGCTGGGCAAGGCCAAGGACAACAATGGCTCGTGCGCCATCGGTCCGTTCATCCGGCTGTTCGATGCGCACTACGGTATCGACGACGTACGCGACGACAGCGTGTCGCTGCTGATCGAAGGACGGGACGACGGTTTTGTGCTGAATGGCGTGAGCCATATGCGCGAGATCAGCCGCGATCCGCTGGAACTGGTGGCGCAGACCTACGGCCGGCATCACCAGTATCCCGATGGCCTGATGCTGTTCCTCGGCACCATGTTCTCGCCCATCCAGGATCGCGGCACGCCGGGCAGCGGCTTCACCCACAAGTCCGGCGATCGCGTGACCATCGCTTCGCCGGGCCTGGGCAAGCTGGTCAACACGGTGGAGAAGTGCACCGAGATTCCGCCGTGGACCTTCGGCGTGCGCAAGCTTTACGCCAACCTGGCGCGGCGCGGATTGCTGCGTTGAAAGTAGGGGGCGCGGCAGTACGCGCGCCTTCGCCTGCCGGTCCGCCAGCATGCTCTCATGCTGACTGAAAGCTGAAGGAAAACGCCTCATGCACGGCATGAGGCTTGCTGCCCAGCCGCGGATTTTTCCGCGTTTTTTTGGGTGGAGCGGGCCAGCCCGCGGGCCGATGAGTCAGGTATTCGACAAAGCCGCTGTCCTTTGCGTCAAGCTCGTGCTGATAGGCACGGGCGTCCTGCTGGCGGTGACGATCGCCGTCGTGGTGTGGCAGATGAATGCCCCGGTCGCGGCCGGCGTATCGGTGGCGCAGCCCATCCCCTTCAGCCATAAGCACCACGTCGGCGACGACGGCATCGATTGTCGTTATTGCCATGTATCCGTGCAGACGTCGGCATCGGCCGGCATGCCCTCCGCGGAAATCTGCCTGACCTGCCACGCCGTGCTTTTCAAGGATGCGCCGGTGCTGGCGCCTTTGCACGCCAGTGCCGCGACGGGTATTCCCATACGTTGGAACCGCGTCTACGACCTGCCGGACTTCGTGTATTTCGACCATAGCGTGCACGTCGCCAAGGGCGTGGCCTGCGTCAGTTGCCATGGTCGCGTCGATGAAATGCCGCAGCTGGTGCGCAACCAGCCGCTGGAAATGCAGTGGTGCCTGGACTGCCACCGCGCGCCCGACAAAAGGGTGGGGCCGCTCGACCAGGTGTTCGTCATGCGCGATCCACCCGCGCTTTCGGAGAACGATGTCGCTTCGCTGCGGCGCATCTTTCATTTCGAAAGCGAGGAACGCCTGACCAGCTGCACCACCTGCCATCGCTGATCATGGACATCGACCGTATCATTCATATCGCTCGCATCGACGCCGAGGCATCCGGGGGAACGACGCTCCATGCCGCCGCCGGCGCGAGGGACACGCACGCCGACGGTCCGGAAGATCCGGCGCGCCGTGCGCTGCTCAAGTGGATGGCCGCCGCCGGCGCCCTGGCGACAGCGGGATGCAGCGGGCCGCCGTCGGAAGCCATCGTGCCTTATGCGCACATGCCGGAGGGCGGACCGGGAGACGAGCCCGTGTTCTATGCCAGCGCGGTCACGCGTGGCGGCTATGCCGTCCCTGTGCTGGTGGAGACGCACATGGGCCGGCCCACCAAGATCGAAGGGAATCCCGGCCATCCGATGAGCGACGGCGCGACGGACGCCTGTGCGCAGGCGGCCATCCTGCAATTGTGGGATCCGGACCGTTCGCGCGCGGTAATGCGTGGCGACGGTATCGCGGACTGGCCGTCGGCCAGGAACGCATTGGCCGAACGCATCGCCACGCTGGCGACGGACGGTGGCGCCGGCCTGCGGGTACTGACCGGTGCCTCGACCTCGCCGACGATGGAGCGGCAGCTGGATGCCGCCGCGGCGCGCTTTCCGGGCATGCGCCGGCATCGGCATGACCCGCTGCATGATGCCGCCGCGCAAGCAGGCGCGCGCCGTGTACTGGGCTATCCCGCCCATGCCTGGTACCGCCTGGACAGGGCCCGTGTGGTCCTTGCGGTAGGCGCGGATCTGTTTATCGATACGCCCGCCGGCGTAAGGTACGCCAGGGATTTCGCGCGCGGCCGTGGCGACGCGGATAAAGCCGCCGGGGCATCGGCGGCATCTCGGGTTCCAGCCGCGCCGGCGACGCCTGTCGCGGGTCCGGCGGCGGCATCGCTGCCGCGTCTCAGGCTCTACGCAATAGAGGCCATGCCCGGCCTGACCGGCGCCATGGCCGATCAGCGCTGGGTCATGACGCCGGGCGACATGGGCGCCATGCTGCGCCGCCTGGCTCACGCCCTGGGTGTGCCCGGCGTAGCGCCGGCGAGCGGGAAAGGCGGCGCTTGGGAAACCGCGTTGGCCGAGGCGCTGAAGACCCATGCGGGCGCGGCGCTGGTTGCGCCGGGACCGGCGTTGTCGGCGGACGACCATGCCCTGGCCTGGGCCATCAATACGCATCTGGGGGCCGTCGGGCAATGTGTCATGCCGGTCGCCACGCGCGAGGTGCCCGGCCTGGCGCCGTTGATCGCCGATATGCGCGATGGAAACGTCGATACGCTGCTGATCATCGACGCCAATCCCGTGTATGACAGCCCCGACAGGCAGGCGTTCGCGGACGCGTTGCGCCGCGTGCCGCTATCCGTGCACCAGGGGCTTTATCGTGACGAGACGGCGCTCGCGTGCGCCTGGCACGTGCCGCGCGCGCATGAGCTGGAATGCTGGAGCGATGCGCTGGCGTGGGATGGCACGCCGACGATCATGCAGCCGATGATCGCGCCATTGCATAACGGCGTGTCGCCGCACGCGCTGTTGCAGGTGCTGGCGGACGGGAACGACGTCACCGACCATGACGCCGTGCGGGCGACGTGGCGGGCGGCGTGGCCGGCGGGCGAGTTCGACGCACGCTGGCGCGCGGCGCTGCGCACGGGCCATATCCAAGATGCCGGCCTGCTTGCGCCGCTGCCTTCCGGCAGGCGCGCGGGAGACGCGGCCGGCTGGGCCGCTGTGCAGGCGACGTCCGCCCGCCCCGGCACGCTGGTCGCGCAGATCCTGCCCGATCCCTATCTTGGCGGTGGCGCGGCGTCCAACAATGCCTGGCTGCAGGAGCTGCCGCGTCCGTTGACGCGGATGACCTGGGACAACGCCGTCTACATGGACCCGGAAACCGCGCGCGCGTACGGCCTGGCGGCCGGCGATGTCGTCAGCTTGACGGCCGCGCACGGTGCTTCAGTCGAAGGCCCCGTCCACATCCTGCCTGGGCATGCGCCCGGGATGGTGACGCTGCATCTGGGCTATGGGCGCCGCCACGCGGGACGGGTCGGCGATGGCGTGGGTTTCGACGCATACACGCTGCAGGCCCGCGCCGACGACGGCACGCCGTTGCCGACGGTCCCCGTCACGCTGGCGGGCACCGGGCGCACCCATCGCTTCGCCTATGTGCAGACCGAACTCTCCATGCATGGCCGCGACATCGTGCGCGTGGAGGACTTGCAGTCCGGCCCGCGCGAGGCCGGCAGGGCCACGCCTGCCCGCGAGGCGCGGGCCGCGCCTTCCCTGTATCCCAAGGTGGAATATCCGGACTACGCCTGGGCCATGACCATCGACCTGGACAAGTGCATAGGCTGCAATGCCTGTACGGTGGCCTGCCAGGCGGAGAACAATATTCCTGTCGTCGGCGCCGGGGAAGTCCGCCGCGGGCGCGAGATGCATTGGATACGCGTCGACGTCTACCGCGAGCGGCGCGAGACCCTGTTCCAGCCCGTGCCCTGCATGCATTGCGAGGATGCGCCGTGCGAGCCGGTGTGCCCGGTCGGCGCCACGGTCCACGATTCCGAAGGATTGAATGCCCAGGTCTACAACCGCTGCGTGGGGACGCGCTTCTGCTCCAACAACTGTCCCTACAAGGTCCGCCGCTTCAATTTCTTCGAATACTCCGATCGATCGGAAGCATCGGCCGCCCACCAGAATCCCGATGTGACGGTGCGGCAGCGCGGCGTGATGGAGAAGTGCACCTATTGCGTGCAGCGTATCAGCCGCGCCCGCATCCAGGCGCAGAAGGAGGACCGCACCCTGCGCGACGGCGAAGTCGTGACCGCCTGCGAGGCCGTCTGTCCCAGCCAGGCCATCGTCTTCGGCAACTTGAACGACCCGGCCAGCCGCGTCAACGCCACGCGCGGATCGCCGCGCGCCTATGCGCTGCTGGAGGAATTGAATACGCATCCGCGCACGCGCTACCTGGCGCGGCAGCGCGACTCCGGGGCGAAGCTGGAGCCGGACGATGGCTGACACCTACGGCAGCATCACCGACCGCATCTCCGATATCGTGCTGGCGCGCCGCCGCGCCGGTCCGATGGGAACGCGCGGCGGCTGGCGACAGCACTGGCGCTGGCGCGTCATGTTCCTGGCCACTTTCGCCGCCACCATGGTTTTCCTGGGCGCCAGCGCCTGGCTGTTCACCGTCGGGGTGGGGCTGTGGGGCGTGAACATCCCGGTGGCATGGGGCTACGCCCTGGCCAATTTCGTCTGGTGGATCGGGATCGGCCATGCCGGCACTTTCATCTCGGCGGTGCTGCTGCTGTTGCGGCAGCAGTGGCGCACATCCATCAACCGCTTCGCCGAGGCCATGACGCTTTTCGCGGCCAGCATCGCCGGTCTGTTTCCCATCCTGCACCTGGGCCGGCCCTGGTTCGCCTATTGGCTGTTGCCTTATCCCAACCGCATGGACTTGTGGCCGCAATGGCGCAGCCCGCTCGTGTGGGACATCTTCGCCATCAGCACGTACCTGCTGGTGTCCCTGATGTTCTGGTACGTCGGCCTGCTGCCCGACCTGGCGACGCTGCGCGACCGCGCCCGCACGCGCGGCAAGCAGATCGCCTACGGCCTGTTCGCGCTGGGCTGGCGCGGCGATGCGCGGCATTGGGCGCGCTACGAGAACGCCTATCTGATGCTGGCCGGCCTGGCCACGCCGCTGGTGGTATCGGTGCATACGGTGGTGTCGCTGGATTTCGCCATCGGCAACACGCCCGGCTATCACTCCACGATCTTCCCGCCGTATTTCGTGGCGGGCGCGCTGTACTCGGGCTTCGCGATGGTGCTGACGCTGGCCATCCCGCTGCGGCATTTCTTCCGCCTGCACGATCTGATCACGGACCGTCACCTGGCGCTGGCGGCGCGCGTGCTGCTGGCCACCGGCGCCATGGTGGCCTACGGGTATATCTCGGAAGCCTTCATGGCGTTTTATGGCGGAGACGAATTCGAGATCGCGATGACGGTGGATCGCTGGACCGGCGCCTACGCGCCCGTCTACTGGGCCATCATCGCCTGCAACGTCCTGATCCCGCAGCTGATGTGGCAGCGGCGCGTGCGCCACAGCGCGGCATGGCTGTTCGTCCTCAGCATCGTCATCAACCTGGGAATGTGGATGGAGCGCTTCCTGATCGTCGTGCAAAGCACGCATCGCGATTTCCTGCCTTCTTCCTGGGGTTTGTTCGTGCCGACCGCCTGGGACTGGATCTTTCTGTTCAGCTCCATGGGGATGTTCGCCTGGCTGTTCCTGTTGTTCCTGCGTTGCCTGCCGATGATTTCGATGGCGGAGGTCAGGGAGATGGAATACGAAGCGCAGGGGGCCGCCGCCTCCGGGAAGCCCACATGAAGCCGCGCCTGTACGGCCTGATGGCCGAATTCCGCCAACCCGAGGCCCTGGTGCGCGCCGCGCGCACGGCGCGCGAACGCGGCCTTGCGGGCGTGGACGCCTATGCGCCGTTCCCGGTGCCGGACCTGGCGGAGGCCGTCGGCTATCCCGGCAGCCGCGCCGTACCGTGCGCCACGCTGATCGGCGGCATCGCCGGCGGCGCGGGCGGCTATTTCATGCAGTGGTACGCGGCCACGCAGTCCTATCCGGTGAACGTGGGCGGGCGGCCGCTGCACAGCTGGCCGCTGTTCATCCCCGTGACCTTCGAATTGACGATCCTGTGCGCGGCGATCTGCGCGGTCGTCGCCATGCTCGGGGCCAATGGCCTGCCGCGCCTGCATCACCCCGTCTTCGCGACGCCGGGCTTCGATCTGGCGAGCAGGGACCGGTTCTTCCTGTGCGTGCGGCTGCCCGAGGCATGCACGGAAGACGACCCATCCTACGACCGCGCCATGGCTGTCCTGCGGGAAACGGATCCGATCGACATCCAGGAGGTACCGGCATGAGCCGGGCGAAGCCGGCGCTCGCGCATGCGGCATCGCGAGTCATCCCGCGGGCCGGCATGGCGGCGGCTCTGTTGATCCTGGTACTGGGCGGCTGTGAACGCTCCGTCCAGAACATGTACGACCAGCCGCGCGGCAAGCCATACCGCGCCAGCCCGCAGTTTCCGGACGGCGCATCGGCGCGCACGCCGTTCGCCGGCACGGAAGCGTATGCACGGGGCACACCGGCCGACGCGACCAGCGGCAGGGAAGGCGGGCAGCAAGTGGCGCGCGACGCGCAGGCGCGGGCGGCGGCATCCTTGCCGGCGCCCGTCACGCCGGCCATGCTCAAGCAGGGTCAGACCTTGTACGGCGTCTTTTGCATGCCCTGCCACAGTCCCGCCGGCGACGGCGACGGCCGCATTGTCGAGCGCGGTTTTCCCGCGCCGCCCACCTATCACAGCGACCGCTTGCGCCAGGCGCCGGACCGGCATATTTACGACGTCATCAGCAATGGCTACGGCGTCATGGCGTCCTACGGCAATCGCATACGTCCGGAGGACCGCTGGGCCATCGTCGCTTACGTGCGGGCCCTGCAACTCAGCCAGCACGCCGCGGTGGAAGACCTGCCGCCCGATGTGCGGCAGCGCACGCGGTCCGCCCTGGCGTCCGGCGGGCCGGAACGGCCCGGCAACCCGACGGGGGATCTCGACACGCGGTCCGGAAAAAGCGACGGCGATGTGGACGACCGGATGAAGGAGGGCGGCCCGCCATGAGTGAACGAGACAGGGGCATCGACGGAGGCCGGCGCGTTACGGACGAACGAGACACGGGCCGGCGCCCGGCGTTGGCGGTGCTGGCCGGGGGCGCCATGCTGCTGGCGCTGGCGGCGCTGGGCGTCGTGCCGGACGCGCGCGGCTTCCTGGCGGCCTGGCTGGCCGCCTGGTGGTTCTGGGCCGGCCTGGCGCTGGGCGCGCAGGCCACCTTGTGGCTGCATCGCCTGACCGGCGGCAACTGGATCGCGCCGATCGCTGCCTGCCTGAACGCATTGCGCGCCGCCGTTCCCGCGGTCGGCATACTCGTCCTGCCGGTGCTGGTCTGGCAGCGGCCGCTGTATCCCTGGGCGCGCCCGGACTGGGTGGATACGGCCAGGGAGCCCGCTTTCCGGCAACTGTGGTTCAGTTCGCCCGGAATGGCGCTGCGCGTGGTCGCCTGCGTCGTTCTTTGGAGCGTGCTGGCGCGCGTCGACGGCGCGGGGCGCGTGGCCGTCCAACGCCAAGGGTATGCCGCGGCCGGATTATTGACGTACGCCTTCACCATCAGCCTGGTGGCGGTCGATCTGCTGATGTCATTGACGCCGGAGTGGTACTCGACCGCGTTCGGCTTCGTGGTCCTGATCGCGCAACTGAAGGCCGCGATGGCGGCCGGCGCGTACGCGGGGGCGCGGCGCGCGCCGCCGCCGCTGCGCGGCGACCTGGGCAATCTGCTGATGATGTATGTGCTGACGTGGGCATATCTGGCCTTTACCCAGTTCCAGATCATCTGGGCGGAAAACCTGCCAGCGGAAATCTCGTGGTATGTGGCGCGCCAGGGCGGCTGGGAGGCCGTGGCAATCCTGTTGGCCGTCTTCGGCTTCGCGGTTCCCTTGGTCGCGTTGCTCTTCCGCGCCTTCAAACGATCCGCCGCCTGCTTGCGCGCGCTGGCGGCCTTGCTGCTCGTCGTCTCCGCCTGCGAGACCGCGTGGTGGGTGTTCCCCTCGGCGGGCGTGGCATCGGCGGGGCATACGTCCGGCGGGCCGGTCGGCTGGCACGTGGCGTGGATGCTGCCGCTCCTGCTGGCGGGCATGGGCCTGATCGTGCGCGCCGCGGCGATGCTGTTTCCCACCGCGCCGGGCCGCGCGGTAGCAGCCGTCATGGAGGAAGCCAATGCGTGATGGAATCGACGTGCGGCGCGTCTGGCGCATCGGCCTGGCCGGGTTTGCGGTGCTGGTATTGGCCGTGACGGCCGCCGTGCTATTGACCTCGCGCTGGGATGAGAACCGCCACCCCGGCGGGGCGGAATCGCCGCGCGCCTGGATCGCGGGGCCGATGCTGGAGACGCGGCCGCAAGCCAATATGGCGCAATATCTGGCGGGCAAGCAGGCGCTGACGGCAAGCTATGCCTGGGTGGACCGCCGCGCCGGTATCGCCCGCATCCCCGTGGAGGAAGCCATGCGGGCAGTGGCGGAAGGAGCCCGCCCATGAGGCCGGCGGCGCGTCCCGCCATCGGTGCGGGTCCGTTTCTGGCGGTATTCCTGGCCCGATTCATGGCCGGGTTCGTGGCCGGGTTCCTGGCGCTGTGCCTGGCGCGGCCCGCCGCTGCCGAGCCGCCGCCCGACGCGGCGGCGCTGGCCTTTCGCCAGCATCCGGGCCGCGCCATTCCGCCGGTCCGCGGCCTGCGCGATCAGGACGGCCGCGAGGTGACCCTGGCGGACTACCTGGGCAACAGGCCGGTCATCTTCGTGCTCGGCTACTACCATTGCGCGGTGTTGTGCTCGACCCTGATGGACGCCGTGCTGGAGCGTGTGCGCGGCGTGGGCGTGCCCTTCGAAGTCGTGTCGGTCAGCATCGATCCCGCCGAAACGCCCGCGGACGCGGCGCGCAAGTATGCGTATTACCGCGGACTGATGGATGCCGGCGCGGCTTCGGAAAGCACCCCCGGGCTGCATCTCCTGACCGCCGCGCCCCAGGCCATCGCGGCGCTGACCGATGCCGTCGGTTTTCCCTATCGCCGCGATGCGGACACCGGCCAGTTCTACCACCCGGCCGGGTTCGTCATCCTGACGCCCGCGGGGCGGATCGCGCGCTACTTCCTGGGACTGGGATTCACCGCGCGCGACGTGCGGCTGGCGCTGGTGGAGGCGGCCGGCGGCAAGGTCGGGGGGCTGGCCGATCAACTGGTGCTGCTGTGCTCGCATTACGATCCCGCGACCGGCCGCTATAGCGTCGCGGCGATGGCCCTGGCGCGCGCCGCGGGCCTGGGCGCGCTGGCCGCGCTGCTCGCCGCCTTCGTCTGCATGCGCCGCCGCAATCCCGGGAGGCCTCGCGCATGAACAGCACGCCGCCGCTCTACCACGCCGGAGCCGTCGGGCTGATGCCCGCGGAAGCATCGTCCATCGCCGGCCGCACCGATGCATTGTTCCTGAGCCTGCTGGGCCTGTCCGCCTTGATGGCCTTGCTGATCACCATCGTGGCCGTCGTCTTCTGCATCCGTTACCGCAAGGGATCCAGCGCACCGAGAGGCCAGGCGCGCGAACATGCCAATGGCCTGGAGTGGACCTGGACCATCGCGCCGCTGCTGGCTTTCATCGGCCTGTTCGTCTGGGGCGCCTACGACTACAGCGCGCTGACGCGGCCTCCGGCCGACGCCATGCCGGTTTACGTGGTCGCCAAGCAATGGGTGTGGACCATGCAGCACGCCAACGGCGTCCGCGAGATCGACGAGCTGCACGTGCCGGTAGGCCAGCCGGTGCGCCTGCTGATGAGTTCACAGGACGTCATCCACAGCTTCTACGTGCCGGAATTCCGCATCAAGCAGGACGTCCTGCCGGGGCGCTATACCAGCCTCTGGTTCACCGCGACGCGTCCGGGGACCTACCATCTGCTGTGCGCGGAGTTCTGCGGCACCGATCACGCCACCATGGGCGGTGGCATCGTCGCCTTGCCGCCAGAACAGTTCTCGCGCTGGCTGGAGCGGGGCAAGGACGGCCCGGACCTGGTCCAGCGCGGCTACCAGCTGTTCCGCGAGCACGGTTGCGCCGGCTGCCACGATGCGCGCTCCACCGTCCACGCGCCGGAGCTGGACCATCTGTTCAGCCGCCGCGTCTTTCTGCAGGATGGCCGCATGGTCGTGGCCGACGAGAACTATATCCGCGATTCCATCATCGAGCCGCGCAAGGACGTGGTGGCGGGCTACGCGCCCATCATGCCTTCCTTCGCCGGCCAGTTCAGCGAACCGGATCTCATGGCGCTGATCGCCTACCTGAAGTCCGATCGTCCCAAGGAGGTGCAGACGCGATGAACCCATCCACGACGCCCCTGGTGCCGGGAGCCGAGGCCGCGGCCGCGCGGCGCGGCTCCGCGCCCGGCCCGCGCAACTACCTGACGGAAGGCTACAGCCTGCGCTCCTGGCTGCTGACCGACGACCACAAGCGCGTGGCGATCCTGTACGCGATCAGCATTACCGCCTTCTTCGTCCTGGGCGGCGTCGCGGCGGCCATGATGCGCCTGGAACTGGTGACGCCGCAGGCCGATCTGGTCAGCGCGGACACCTACAACAAGCTGTTTACCGCCCATGGCGTCATCATGGTGTGGATGTTCCTGATTCCTTCCATTCCATCCGTGCTGGGGAACTTCCTGATTCCCATCATGGTGGGCGCGGAAGACATCGCCTTCCCGCGCTTGAACCTGATCAGCTGGTATCTGTACGCGATAGGCGGCACGTTCACGCTGGGCGCGCTGGTGCTGGGCGGCGTGGATACCGGGTGGACCTTCTACACCCCGTTCTCGACGATGTTCTCGCACAGCAATGTGGTGATCACGCTGTTCGGCGTATTCATCGTGGGGTTTTCCTCCATCCTGACGGGTTTGAACATCATCGTCACCGTCCACACGATGCGCGCCCCCGGCATGGGCTGGTTCCGCATGCCGCTGTTCGTGTGGGCGAATTACGCCACCAGCATCATCCTGGTGCTGGCGACGCCGGTGCTTGCCATTACCCTGCTGCTGCTGGCCGCGGAGCGCCTGTTCGGCATCGGCTTCTTCGATCCGCGCCTGGGCGGCGACCCTTTGCTGTTTCAGCACCTGTTCTGGTTCTACTCGCATCCCGCGGTGTACATCATGGTGCTGCCGGCCATGGGCGTGGTCAGCGAGATCATCCCGTGCTTTACGCGCCGGCGCATCTTCGCCTACCGCAGCATGGCCTACGCCATCCTGGGCATCGCCGTGATCGGCTTCCTGGTGTGGGGACACCATATGTTCGTCAGCGGGCAATCGGTGTACGCCAACATGACGTTCTCCCTGCTGAGCTTCCTGGTCGCCGTGCCTTCCGCAATCAAGGTGTTCAATTGGACGGCAACCCTGTACAAGGGCACGATCACCTTCGGCGCGCCCATGCTGTACGCGCTGGGCTTCGTCGGCCTGTTCATGCTGGGCGGCCTGACCGGCCTGTTCCTGGCCACGCTGGCCGTCGACGTACACGTCACCGATACGTATTTCGTGGTGGCGCATTTCCACTACATCATGGTGGGCGGCGCGGTCATGGCCTATCTGGGCGCCTTGCATTTCTGGTGGCCGAAGATCAGCGGACGCCTGTATCCGGAGACCCTGGGACGCATCGCCGCCATCACCATTTTTCTCGGCTTCAACCTGACGTTCTTCCCGCAGTACATCCTGGGCTACGACGGTATGCCGCGCCGCTACCATACCTATCCGCCGGAATTCCAGGTCCTGAATATCCTGTCATCCACCGGCGCCGCGGTGCTGGCGGTGGGTTATCTGCTGCCGCTTTGCTACCTGTTGTGGTCATGGTTCCATGGACGTCCGGCCGGCGCGAATCCCTGGAACGCCAGCGGCCTCGAATGGCAGACGCGGTCGCCCCCGCCCAAGAAGAATTTCGACGCGCCGCCCAACGGCGACCACGACGTCTACGATTACGCCGGGCGGGATGCACAATGAACGAAGTCACGCTCGATGGACCCGATACGCTGCGCGCCTACCAGGCACGGCTCGGGATGTGGATATTCCTGGCGACCGAACTGATGTTCTTCGGGCCGGTGTTCCTGGGCTATGCCGTGGGCCGGCTGCACATGCCCGGGGCTTTCACCTCGGCAGCCCGCCACACGGACGTGCTGCTGGGCGCGCTCAACACCGTGGTGCTGTTGAGCAGCAGCGCGGCCATCGCGCTGGCGACGGAATGCCAGCGCGCTGGCGTTACGCGGCTGGCGCGCCGTTTCCTGTGGATTACCGCGGCGCTCGGCGCCGTCTTTCTTGCCGTCAAGGGATACGAATACGCCAAGGACCTGCGCGAAGGCCTCTGGCCGGGGGCGTCCTTCCATGCCGCGGACATGCCGGATCCGGCCGGCGGGCGTCTGTTCTTTTTCCTCTACTTTTTCGCCACGGGACTGCACGCCGTGCATCTGACCATCGGCATCTTCCTGGTGCTGATCGTCTCGCGCCAGTCCGGCCGCGTCGCCGCCGCGACGGTATTGCGCCGGCAGGAAACCGTCGGCTTGTACTGGCATTTCGTCGACGTCGTGTGGGTCTTCCTGTTTCCCATTCTTTACCTGGCGGGGAGGGCGCCATGACCGGACGCGCGATCGACGCCGGGTTGCGGCGGCGGTTATGGCGGGTCGCCGCGGTGTGGCTGGCGCTGGTACTGTGCGCCGCGCTGACGGTGGGCACCGCCTATATTCCACTCGGCCCCGCCAATATGGCGGTCAATATCCTGATCGCCGGCATCAAGGCCATCCTGATCGCGGTGTTCTTCATGCATCTGGCCAGTCCTTACGCCGTGCCTCGCATGGTGTGCATCGTCACCGTGGTGATGCTGGTGGTGATGTTCGCTCTGAGCGGGGTGGATTTCTATACGCGGGACGGTAAGGCCGGCCGCCCGCCGGCCGTTGCGTCATAAGTCCGCCCCGCCGGCGGGCGGCGGGTCGAAGGCGCGCACCGGCGGCGCCGGCCCATCGTAGCGCCGCACCTGGACGGCGGTAAGCTGCCCGGTGCAGCCCTGCGCCAGCGCCGAGGTTCCCGCGTCCCGCGTCAGTACGTTGGGGTTGCCGTGCATGCAAAATGGCCGCTCTTCATGACCCGGGGCCGGGTCATACCAGGCGCCGGTCGGCAGCCGCACCACGCCGGGACGCACGCCATCGCTGAGCGTGACGCAGGCCAGGCAGCTGCCGCGCGCGTTATAGAGCTCGACGATGTCGTCCTCGCCTATGCCTCTTGCCTGCGCGTCCCGGGGATGCATGGTGCAGACCTCGCGTTCGCGGCGCTTGTTGGCGATGCTGTGCGCGCCGAAATCGAGCTGGCTGTGCAGGCGGGTCGCGGGCTGGTTGGCCACCAGGTAAAGCGGGTGCTCCGCGGTGGGCGCGTCGGCGGGCGGCAGCCAGGCGGGATGCCCGGGGCAGTCGGCATAGCCGAAGTCCGCCACCACCGGCGAAGCGATCTGTACGCGGCCGCTGGGCGTGGGCAGGGGTTTTCCGGCGGGATCCTCGCGGAAGGCGCGCAGGATGCCGCCGTCGTCGGCCTGCTGGGGCAGCAGCAGCTCGCCGCGTTGCCAGAACGTGTCGAAGTCGGGCGCCTCAAGTCCGCGTTCCTGCAGCGCGGCGCGCGTGCGTTCGTACAGATGGCGCAGCCACTGCGCGCTGGTGCGGCCTTCGGTGTAGGCCTGGCGCGTGCCCAGGCGTTCGGACAGGTCGCTGAAGATGTCGTAGTCGTCGCGCGCCTGGCCGTGCGGCGGCGCGATCCTGTGCATGGCCACCATCAGCGGATCGGTCGGCGCGGCGCCGATGTCTTCGCGTTCCACGGTCATCGTGCAGGGCAGCACGATATCGGCGTGGCGCGCCGTGGCCGTCCAGCCCAGTTCGTGGACGACGAAGGTGTCCAGCGTGCGGAAGGCCCGCGCCAGGCGGCCCAGGTCCTGATGATGATGGAAAGGGTTGCCGCCGGCCCAGTAGGCCAGCCGGATATGCGGATAGGTGTGGCGCTTGCCGTTGTAGTCGAACGCTTCACCGGGATGCAGCAGCATGTCGGCGATGCGCGCCACCGGAATGAAAGCCTTGACCCCGTTCGTGCCTTGCGGCAAGGCGGCGACAGGGACCGCATTGGTGCGTTTGCCGTAGTGCGCCAGGGTGCCCAGCGCATAGGCATAGCCGCCGCCCGGCAGGCCGATCTGGCCCAGCATGGCGGCCAGCACCGCGCCCATCCATACCGGCTGTTCGCCGTGCTCGGCACGCTGCAGCGCATGGGCCACGGTAATCAGGACACGCTTGCCGGCCAGCGATCGCGCCAGCTCACGGAGGCCGTCGGCGGGCAGGCCGCACAACGGCGCCGCCCAGGCCGGCGTCTTGGGTATGCCGTCGCTGCGTCCCAGCACATAGGCTTCGAACGTTTCCCAGCCGTCGCAATAATCCGCCAGGAAACCGCGGTCATGCAAGCCATCGGTAACCAGCACATAGGCCAGCGCCAGCATCATGGCGGTGTCGGTGCCCGGTACGATGGGCAGCCATTCGGCGCGCGACTCCAGGGGCATATCGCCGCGCAGCGGGCTGATCGAGACGAAGCGGCAGCCCCGCGCCGCGGCACGGGCCATCGAGTCGCGCTCGATATGGCGGCTGATGCCGCCGCTGGCCACGCGCGAGTTCTTCAGCGCCATGCCGCCGAACGACAGCACCACATCGGTGTGCTCGACGATCTGCTCCCACGTGACGTTGCGGCGCGCGACGTCGTCCATGCTGCCCAGGATATGCGGCAGGATGACCGCCGATGCACCCGCGCTATAGCTGTTGACCGAACGCACATATCCACCCAGGGCGGTGTTCAGGAAGCGATGGACCTGGCTTTGCGCATGGTGGAAGCGGCCCGCGCTGGACCACCCGTAAGAGCCGCCGAATACGGCTTCGGGTCCATGACTGTCGCGTACGCGCGCCAGCTCGGCGGCCAGGCGGTCGAGTACTTCGTCCCAGGGCATGGCGACGAACTCATCGCGGCCCCGGCGGTCGTCGGGACCCGGGCCGCGTTCCAGCCAGCCGCGCCGCACCATCGGCGTGACCACGCGGGCGCGATGTCCCACGGCATTGGTGAGGTTGTCGATCAGCGGATTGGGGTCGGGATCCCCGGGATGCGGCTGCACGGCCAGGGCGCCGTCCCGCCATGCGGCGCGGAACACGCCCCAGTGCGCGCTGTGCGGCCGCATCGCGTCCGCGGAAGAGGGGGATAGGGAGTCGGATTTCATTGGCGTTCAGTCAGCTGGACCGGTGGCGACCGGCGCGCCGTCCTGCGCGCACCATTCGCTCCATGAACCAGGATACAGCGCCGCGCCCGTCAGCCCGGCGATTTCCATGGCCAGCAGATTATGGCAGGCCGTGACGCCGGAACCGCATTGGTTGATGACCTGCTCCGCCCGCCGTCCGTCCAGCAGGGCCGCGAAGGCGCCGCGCAGATCGTCGGGCGCGCGGAAGCGCCCCGTCGAGTCCAGGTTTTCGCGGAACAGGCGGTTGCGCGCGCCAGGGATATGGCCGCCGACCGGATCGATGGTTTCGTTTTCGCCGCGGAAGCGATCCGGGGCGCGGGCGTCGACGACCAGACGGTCGCCGGTGATCAGGTTGTCGCGCACATCCTGGTGCGATACGGTGCGCACCAGGGATGCGCCGGCGCGCAGGTTGCCGCGCCGGGCGGGCGGGGTGGTCGGTTCGTCGGTCATGGGCAGGCCGGCGGCCGTCCAGGCGCCCACGCCGCCATCCAGCACGGCAACGGCGCGGTGTCCCAGCCAGCGCGCCAGCCACCACAGCCGCGCCGCATACATGCCGCCGGCGTCGTCATAGGCCACGAGCTGGGTATCGTCGTTCATGCCCAAGGCGGCCAGCCGGGCGGCCAGCGCATCGCGATCCGGCAAGGGGTGCCGGCCGTTGCGTCCGGTGACGGCGCCGCTCAGGTCCTCTTCCAGATGCAGGTAGTGGGCGCCGGGCAAATGGCCGCGCCGGTAGGCCTGGCTGCCCGCACCGGTGTCCATCAGGTCGAAGCGGCAGTCGGCGATGAGCAGGGGCGTGTCGCCGCGCGCCCGCAGGCTGGCCAGATCCTGCGCCGAAATCAAGGTATCGAACGGCATAATTCCCTCAACCCTTGGAGGCCGCGCCGGCGTCGCTCAACGCATCCATGGCACGCAGCGAGTACACGTATGCGGCGCCGGCATTCAGCGCGATGGCGGTGGCCAGCGCTTCGCTCAGCTCGGTTTCGGTCACGCCCGCCTGGCGCGCGGCGGCGGCGTGGGCCGCGATGCAGCCGTCGCAACGGGTGGTCACGGCGACGGCCAGCGCGATCAGCTCGCGCGTCCTGGCGTCCAGCGTGCCCGTCGCGCCCTGGGCCTCGTTCAGGCCGCGGAAGGCCGTCAACAGTTGCGGATGGTTTTTGGCCAGGCTGCCGGCGGCCTGGCGGTTGTTCGCCAGTACCTGGGTCCAATCGTTCAGCATGCGGTGCTCCTTGCAGATACGCGGCGCTATGCGCCGATTTGCTTCAACAGGTCGGGGGTGGCGACCGTACGGTATTGCGCGATGTCGCGGTCGATGTATGCGGTGAATCGCTCCAGCGGCAGATCGCGCTCCACCGCGGCATCGCGGCGGATGACCTCGCGGACCTGCGGGTCGTTCAAGGCCTTGCTCAGATGCGTGGACAGGATGCGCAGGATGTCCGGCGGCGTGCCGGCCGGCGCGGCCAGGCCATACCACTGCGTCAGCGTCATATCGATGCCCAGCTCCTTGAAGGTGGGCACGTCCGGCAGGCTGGGATTGCGGCTTTCGCCGGAAACGGCCAGCAGGCGCAAGGCGTCCTGGCGCACCTGCGGCATCAGCGGCGATGCGGTGGCGAAGAACATGTCGACCTGGCCGCCCAGCAGGTCGGTGATGGCCGGGCCGGAACCGCGATAGGGAATGTGCAGCAGCTTCAGCTTGCCCAGCTCCTTGATGCGTTCCATGCCGATGTGCGCCGCGCCGCCCGCGCCGGTGGAGGCGAAGGTCATTTCCTTGGTTTTTGCCGCGGCCAGCAGCTCCTTGGCCGTCTTGAACTTCGAGTTCGGCGCGACGAACAGGCCGTGCGGGGCTTCCAGGATCAGGCCGATGGGCGCGAAATCGTCGGGTACCTTGTAGGGCAGGCTGGCGGGTTTCAGCGCCGGCGACACCGCCAGGTTGCCGCTCATGGCCAGCAGCAGGGTGTAGCCGTCCGGCGGCGACTTGGCGACCAGCCCGGCGGCGATGTTGCCGCCGGCGCCGGCCTTGTTTTCCACCACCACCGTTTGCTTCAAGGTGCGCCCCATCGCGGTGGCGATCAGCCGGCCGTACAGATCGCCGCCGCCGCCCGGCGGGAATCCGACCATCAGCGTGACGGGCCGTTCAGGAAAGGCCGTCGTCGCCGCGCTGGCGCGCGATACCGATATTCCCGCTCCCAGCATACCTGCCGCGCCGAGCGCGCCCGTCAGCAAAAGCCGCCGTCTGGCCGGCGATAAGTTGCGCTGATCCTGTCCCATGGCGTTGTCTCCGTTTTATATGTTCTGGTATGGATGGCATGGCGCCGTCGCCATGCCGCCTGATCAGGCCTGCAGCCAGCCGGCTTCCTCTTGCCGGGCCAGCACGCGGTCCACCGAGCTGCCGCATTGGCCCAGATAGCCGGCCGGGTCGGTCAGGCGGCGGATCTCGTCCTCGCCCAGCAGGCCGGCAAGTCCCTTGTGCTGGCGCATGGCATCGGCGAAATCCAGCTTGTGCGTGATGCCATGCATGGACGCTTCGTATATCCATTCATGGGCGGTCTGCTTGCCCACGCGGCCGCTCAGTTCCAGCATGACGCGTTCGGACAGCAGATAGCCGCGCATCAGTTCGAGATTCCTGGCCATGCCGCCGTCGTCCACGCGCAGTCCGGCCAGAAGATTCTTGGCCTGGAACAGCATGGCGCCCGCGATGATGCAGCATTCCGGCAGGGCCTTCCACTCTATCTTCCAGGCGATGCCGTCGCGTTCGCCTTCCTGCACCATGCCTTCCAGCATCAGCGCCGCGTTGTAGCGCAGCGGGCGCGACAGGCCGGCCAGGTTTTCCGCCGAGGTCGGATTGCGCTTGTGCGGCATGGTCGACGAGCCCAGCTTGCCGTCCGAGAAGGCCTCCTCGACCTCGCCGACTTCGTTGCGCTGCATGTTGAACAGCTCGTTGCCGATCTTCGACAGCGTGGCGCCTATCATGGCCAGCAACATGGCGTATTCCGTGAAGCGATCGCGCGCCGGCGCCCAGCTGACGGCCGGCGTCGCCAGGCCCAGCTTGGCCAGCGTGCGCGACTCGACCTCCGCCGCCTGGTCGCCCAGCGAGGCCTGGCTGCCGACGGCGCCCGCCAGCATGCCCACCAGGACCCGGGGTTCGCATTCCTTCAGGCGCTGGTAATGCCGGCCCATTTCATCCAGCCAGATCGCGCATTTATGGCCGAAGGTAATCGGCAGCGCCTGCACGCCATGCGTGCGGCCGACCATGGGCGTGTCGCGATGCGCGCGCGACAGCCGCGCCAGTTCGCGCCCCACGGCCTGGACGTCCCGCAGCACCACGGCATGGACTTCCTTCAACTGCAGGGCCACGCCCGTATCGACCACATCCTGGGTGGTCGCGCCGTAATGCACCCATTCGCCGTTCTCGGCGCCGCAGCTCGCCTGCAACTGTTTGAGCGCGGGCACCAGCGCATGCTTGATGCGGCGGATTTCCGCCGACATCTTGCCGATGTCGATGTTCTCGACCTTGGCTTTTTCGGCGATCTCGCGCGCGGCGGCGGCGGGAATGATGCCCAATTCGGCTTGCGACGCGGCCAGCGCCGCTTCGAAATCCAGCCATTTCTGCACGCGGTTTTCTTCGGAGAAAATCGCCCGCAGTTCGTCAGTGCTCCACAGATGCTGAAGCGCTTGCATGTCGAATACGGAAACTGGCATTGCGGTCCTCGCTAGGAAGGGAAAGCGGAAATGAAAAGTGGAAAGCGGCGCGCGGATGGACCGGGCCCATCGGCCTATCGGCCCGTCGGCCGTCGTCAGGTCGGGCCCGCCAGCGGCAATACCCGGCCCGGATTGAAGACGCCATGCGGATCGAAAGCCGTCTTCACCCGGGTCATCAAGTCCAGCGCGACGGGTGACTTGTGCCGCAGGAAGGCCTGTTGCTTCAGCCGGCCTATGCCGTGCTCGGCGGATATCGAACCGTCCAGCGACGCGGCGATGCCGTGCACGATGTCGTGAATCTCCGATGCACGGGCGCGAAACTCCGCGTCGGCCATGCCGGCCGGCTTGCTCTGGTTGTAGTGGAGATTGCCGTCGCCCACGTGGCCGAAACAAACAATGCGTATGCCGGGAACGGCCCGGCGCAAGGCCGCGTCCGCGGTGGCGATGAACGCCGGTATGGCGGTGATGGGTACGGAGATGTCGTGCTTGATGGACGGGCCTTCCAGCCGCTGCGCCTCCGGCACATGTTCGCGCAGGGCCCAGAACTCTTCCGCCTGCCTGCCGGAGGCCGCCAGCGCGGCATCGCCGGCCAGGCCGCGTTCCAGCGCGCCGGCCAGGACTTCTTCCACCGCCTGCGATGGATCCAGGCTGGCCGATGCTTCCGAGACGTCGAACAGCACCGCCCATGGATAATCGCCGCCCAGCGGATCGCGCATGCCGTCGAGGCCGTGCGCCAACACCTGGTCCAGCGCCTCGCGGCCCAGCAGTTCGAAGGCCGTGACACGCTCGCCGACCGCGTCGCCCAGCATCGCCAGCAGTTCGACGGCCGCCTGCGGGTCGGCCAGCGCGACCCATCCCGTCACCGTGCGCCGGGGCAGGGCAAACAGCTTGAACGCCGCGGCCGTAACGATGCCCAGCGTGCCTTCCGCGCCGATGAAAAGCTGTTTGAGGTCGTAGCCGGTGTTGTCCTTGCGCAAGGTCGTCAGCGCGTCCAGGACACGGCCGTCGGCCAGCACGACTTCCAGTCCGAGCGTCAGGTCGCGCGTGTTGCCATAGCGCAGCACCTGCTCGCCGCCGGCATTGGTGGACAGCGCGCCGCCTATGGTGGCGCTGCCTTCGGATGCCAGGGACAGCGGAAACAGCCGCTGGCAGGCGGCGGCCGCCTGTTGCGCGGCAAGGATGGTGCAGCCCGCTTCCAGGATGATGCTGTTGCCCAGTGGATCGACGCGGCGCTGGGCCGTCATGCGGCCCAGGCTGATCAGGATTTCGCGGCCCGAGTCGTCGGGCGTCGAGCCACCGACCAGGCCGGTATTGCCGCCTTGCGGAACGAGCGGCACGCCGGCGTGGGCGCACAGGCGGACCACCTCCGCGACCTGCGCGGTGCTGGCCGGCCGCACGACGGCGCGCGCGATGCCCGGATACTGGCCGCGCCAGTCGGCCACGTAGGAGGCCGTGTCGCGTTGATCGGTCAGCACATGAGCGTCGCCGACGACGGCGGCCAGCGCGGCGAGCAGGGAAGAAGCTTGATCGGCCATGATGGAAAATCTCGCCTGCCGGCAAGCGGCGTGGCCGCCCGCAAGCGATACTTTGTCTCCTGAGGCCGACGGCACGGTTGCATTGCGCACCATGCCGTCGTTTCATTGGATAAAATAGGTTTTATTGAGCGAAAATATAGGAGCTCGGATTCAACGTGTCAAGCAAAAACATCCCCACGCCGCCGGCCGGCGTGCTCGAACGCGGCATCAGCATCCTGGAAAGCTTCGGCACGGACGCGCTGCAGCTGTCGCTGGGCGAGCTTGCCGAGCGGACCGGATTGGACAAGGCCACGCTGCTCAGGCTGCTGGGCGTGCTGGTGCGCGCGCGGCTCATCCATCGCTTCGACAGCGGCAATTACGCGCTGGGACCGGCGACGCTGCATCTGGGGATGCTGTATCGGCAGACGTTCGATGTCGGGGCGCGCATCCAGCCCGTGCTGCGCAATGTGATGCGGCAGACCGGCGAAACCGTGGCGCTGTATGTCCGCAGCGGCGATGAGCGCATCTGCCTTTATCGCGAGAACACCTTGCAGGAGGTGCGGCACCATGTGGAGGTCGGCACCAGGATTCCGCTGAAGGACGGCGGATCTTCAGCCCATATCCTGCTGGCCTTCACGGGCGGCGATACGCCTCATGCGAAGACCATACGCGACAAGGGCTATGTCATGACGCGCGCCGAACGCGTCGCCGAAATGGCTTCCGTGGCCGTGCCGGTGTTCGAGGCCGATGGCGCGTTCATCGGATCGATGGTCGTGCTGGGGCTGGCGTCGCGCCACAATCAGCAGGCGCAGCTGAAGGCGGTCGACATCGTGCGCGCCGAACTGGCCGCGCAGGGGTTTTCGGCGACGGCCCCGCGCGACCGATGAGGGTCCGGGGGCGGCCCCCGCCACGTGAAACGCCGTGCGTCTCTAGACGGTGAAAAGCGCCGGATCGGGGTCGCAGCGTTCGGCATCCCGCGCCGGGTCGGCATAACGCGCGCACCATCCGGCGATACGCGCCGCCGCGCGATCGTCCATCGCGGGCGCGAATGACCGCATGCGCGCCAGCATCCCTGCCCAGTCATAGGGCAGCTCCGGATCGCCGCGCCGCAGCTCGCGCAGCTCGGTCAAGGTGCGGCCGTCCCGCATGGACAGCGTGACGCGTCCGGGCCGCTTGCGCGGAAAAACCTGCTGGAACTGTTCGTCGGTCTTGATCGTAATCCGGTCGGCGAGCGCGAGCAGGGGAGCCGACGACAGGTCCGGCGCTTCCATGTCTTCGATGGTCAGCGTTCCGGTCATCAGCACGCGCGCCATGACGTAGCGCAGGCAGAAGGCGGTCTCGGCCGGTTTCGTGGGCCAGTGCACGCCGGCGATCTTCAACGCGTGCGGAAAAATCACCACTTCGACGGCGGCGATGTCCTCGGCGCGCAGCCCATGCTCCTGTCGCAGTTGCTGCGCCGCGTCCAGGGGCGTGAACAGCTGCGCGCAGCAGGGCCAGGCCTTGATGGTGGCGGTGTTGATGCGTTCCGGCGCATCGAGTCCGCCGTCCAGGGTGGAGATGTCTCCGTCGCCGGCCAGCAAGGCGTACATGCCGCGCTTGCCGGTAAAGAAGGCGCGCGCCCCGGGGAAGCCCGCCGCCGCGGCGTGGGCGGCGGTCAGGCCGTTGCGCACGGCCATGGCCGGGTGCAGCGATTTGGATTCGTGCGCGTTGTCGTCGACCAGTTGCCACAAGCCGGCGGCCTGGGTCGCGGCGATGCCGAGCGCGTGGTGCAGCTCGGCGGCCGACAGGCCCAAGGCCACGGCGGCCGCCGCGGCCGCGCCCAGGGCGCCCGCGGTGGCGGTGGCGTGGAAGTTGGCGGCGTGCCGCGTGCCGAGCGCCTCGCCCACCCGCAACGACACTTCATATCCCGCGATGATGGCGTCGGCCGCGCGCCGCTGCGTGATGGGGCGTTCGGCCGCCAGCGCAAGCACCGGCGATATCGCGACGATGCCGGGATGCAGCATGGCCGCCCGATGGGCGTCGTCGATCTCGCGCAGGTGCGCGATCCCCGCATTGGCGAAAGCGGCCGCCATGGCGCCCGAATGCCCGCCGCCGAAGGCGCTTGCGTCGCCCGCGCCCGGATGGCACAGCACGGCCAGGTGCCTGAGCCGGGCCGCCGCGTCCAGCGGCATGCCCGACCATCCCGCCGTGAACCAGTCCAGCAGCGCCTGCGCCAGACGCTGTCGCGTGGCCGGCGGAACAGGGCGCGCCTGCAGCGTAACGACGTGCTCGACCAGCTTGTCTTCCGGAATGGGATGCATGGCGCCTCTATTTCCTTCAATGAAATGAATTTCATTGTACGAAATGGAAGGCGCGGGCGTCCATACCGCTGAAGCGCCATGTCCCACGGCGCGGAGAAGGTATCAGTCCGGGACCTGGATCCGTGTCAGCGGAACATGCTGCTGGCAGCCGTACACGTCGCGGTCGAGCACATCGCCGGAACTCACCGGGCGTTTGATGGTGATCTTGAATGCGCGCGCCGCGTCGAAGGCCGTGCACACCAGCACCCGCGCCGCCGGAATGGAGAACGCCCGCGCCACGCTGTCGATGCTGATTACGCCGCTGCGCTTGACGTGCAGATAAGGCGCATCCTCGTCGAACATGATGTCGAAGGTCAGTTCGAACGGGCCGGAATTCTTGCTGCGTATGACCTTGGCGTAGGCCGTCATGGGTCGGGTCGAGGTCGCCATGGGCTCAGTTCCTGATGGTCTCGTAGTGGATGGGGAAGCATTCGCAGGCATCGGCCACCGGCATCAAGTGGTAGACCGAGAAGCGGTAGGCCGGTCCCACCGGAATGCCGAAGGGCGAAAACGGATATGCCATATTGCCCGCCGTGGTCAGGATGCCGGGATAGTGGGCGTGTTGCAGCACGCCGCGCGTGAACATCGCGACCGCCGTCGCCGTATCCTGGTCGGGCGCCACGGCGTCGATGACGAGGCCGACTTCCTTGGCCGGCAGGTCCCGGTCCGGTTCCAGGGCGCCCATCACGCCGTCCTTGCCGTAGGCGCGAAAGAACAGGTTGATGTTGTTCTCCCGCAGGCCGAAGCGTTCTTCGGCCCGTTCGCGGGCATGCTCCAGGACGCCGTCCAGTTCGCGGATCATCACCGCGTCGCGGATGCCCACCACGACGATGCTGCGGTAGCCCAGCTGTTCGGCGGCTTCCAGCTTGACGCGATATTGGGCGTCCCTGATGTAGGCGCTGCCGCGCACGCGCACCGTGCGCTCGTCCGACTGTTCGAAGCTGGCATGGGTCAGGTCGTTGACGCCGCCCGGGCCGGCCTGCAGGAAGGGATCGCTGCGCTCGTACAGCGAATGGCCCGCCACCGATACGGTCGTGCAGCGGCTGGTGGGATTGCCGGGCTCCACCTCGAAATGGTCCTGGCGCACGCGGCCGATCATGGGTTCACCCAGATCGTAGGGCACCGCCGACAGCCCGGCGCATTCCAGGATCTTGCCGCAATGCAGGGACAAGCCCGGATCGAACCCCCGCAGCACCGGCAGCGCGGCGAACACCGCGTCGTCGCAGGCGCGGCCGGCGATGATGACCTCGGCGCCGGCCTCCAGGGCGCGCATGAAGGGTTCCATGCCCATCTGCGCCACGATGGGGCCGGCGGCGTCCACCGTGGCGGCCGTCAGGTTGCCTTCCGGGCCCAGGGGCACGACGGGGCCAGTATCGATCTTGCGCTTCAGGTATTGTTTGTCGATCTCCGCGCCGATCACGGCCAGCTTGAACGACAGTTTGTGTTCGGCGGCCACTTCGTGCACCAGCCGTATCATCAGTCCCAGTGTGCGGTTCGATCCGTTGGTGATGGCCGAACCGATCAGCAGCGGTATTTTCGCTGACCGTGCCGCCGTCAGCATCACGGCCAGATCGCGGCGATAGGCCGACAGGGGCAGGAAGGGCTGGTCCGCGCCGTGGTAGAAAGGGCCCATGTCGGTGGAGCCCGCGTCCTGGCCGATGAAGTCCGGATGGGCCTGCATGGCGCGCTGGAAAGACGCAAGGTTGTAGCCGCTGCCCATGGAGCCGGAAGGCGCGATGCCGGTGATCTGTTTCATCAAAAATTCCTGGAGTGGCGCCGCACCTCCGGCGCGGCGTGAACGGTGGGTCGGCCGCGGTCCGCCCGGGCGGCGATGACGCGCAAGGCGTGCCCGGGCGAAGGCCGTGGAATCGATGTGCCGCGCGGTATCGGCCGGCGACGGCGGACCGCGCTATTTGGAAACCAGGTCGACCGATTTGGCCAGCCCGTCCCAACGCGCCGCATCGGCGCGCATCATGTCCCGGAAGGCCTGGATGGAGCCGCCCTTGACTTCCATATTGTTGTCGGCCATCAGCTTCTGGAAATCCTGCCGCTTCAGCAGCTCGCCGACCTCCTGCGCCAGACGGCCGATGCGATCGGCGGGCGTACCCTTGGGCGCCATCAGGCCGATCCAGACCGAGGCCTCGACGCCGGGGTAGCCCAGCTCGGCGAAGGTGGGCACGTCAGGCAGGGCCGGCAGGCGCCGTGCGGACGCGACGGCCAGCGGCCGCACCATGCCGGCGGCTGTCAGGGCCTTGGCCGAGCCGACGAAGGTAAACAGCAGCGGCACCTGTCCGCCGGCCAGGTCCTGCAGCGCCGGCGCGGCCCCCCGATAGGGAACGTGATTGAATTTGGCGCCCATTTTTTGCGCCAGCAGTTCCAATGCCAGGTGCGAGATGCTGCCGCTGCCGCTCGATCCGAACTGGATGCTTTCCTGTCCGGGCCTGGCGGCCGCGACCACGTCGGCGAAGGTCTTGTAGGGCGATTTGGCGCCGGCATACAGGACGGCCGTCTGGTCCACGAGGTGCACGACAGGCAGCAGGTCGCGCACGGGATCGTAGGGCATATCCTTGTACACCAGTGGCGCGATTGTGACCTGGCCGTTGCTGGCCAATAACAGCGTGTAGCCGTCCGGCGTGGATTTCACCACCTTGCCCGCGCCGATCAGGCCGCCGGCTCCGCCTGCGTTTTCCAGGATCATGGGTTGGCCGGTGGCTTTCTCGAACATCTGCGCGATGGGCCGTCCCACCGTATCCAGCGACCCGCCGGCCGGGTAGGGCACGACCACGGTGACGGGCCGGTCCGGATAGGACCCGGCGGCGGCCAGCAGCGGCAGCGGCAACAAGGCGGCCGCCAGCCAGCGGCCCAGACAAGGCAATGCGAGCTTCATTTTCTACCCCTTGTGTATCGGAGCCGCCGGATGGCTGCTCGCCGCCTATGCCGGCGGCTTCGGGCAAATTCTAGGCAGGGGGCGCGCGCGGTGTCGCATTCCGATATGGAAAATTTCCATAACGTCGAGTTAATCGCCGCGCGGGTATTGGCTTTGCGGGCGGTCGCGGCATCGCCGCGCGAGACGCGCGCAGGGGCTTTTTGGCCCGCGCGGCCCGCGCTACGAGGCCGGTACCAGCAGGGGATGGCGCAGCGATTGCAACTGGTCCACGAAAGCCTGCGTCACCGCCGACAGCGGTTCCTGGCGTGCGTAGCCCAGGCGTATCTGCAAGTCGATGGACGGTGTGATTTCGCGCATAAGCAGGTCGGGCCAGGCGCCACCCAACTGGGCCTGTTCGTCCACCAGCGCGATTCCCAATCCCTGCCGCACCATGGCGCATGCCACATGGGTCTGCTTGACTTCGGCGACCCAGCGCGGCGGCAGGCGGGCGCCGTCGTACAGCCGCGCTATGGCATGCGCCAGCGGCGTTTCGGGGCTGTAGCCGATGACGCGCTCATGGCGCAGGTCGGCCAGGCGCAGGCGCTTGCGTTCCGCCAGCCGGTGTCCATCCGGCAGCACGGCCACCACGCGGTTGCGGAACAGCTTGTGCGTCTGGATGCGCGGATGCTGCAGGGGGACGATGGCCACCGCGATATCGACGGCCTGCGTCAGCACCGCATCGGCGAGCGGCTTGGCCAGCATGCCTTCCACCGTGACCTTGGTGTCGGGATGGCGCTCGGCGTAGCGCGCGATCGCCATGGGGAGCAGGCCATAGGCCAGGCTGGGGCTGCAGGCGATGCGCAGCACGCCGCCGGCCTGGTTGGCCATGTCGCCGGCCAGGCCGTTGATGCGCTGCACACCCTGGTACAGCGTTTCCACTTCGCTGAACAGCTTGTGTGCCTCGGCCGTGGGATGCAGGCGTCCGCGCAGGCGGCGGAACAAGGGGAAACCCAGGCGCTGCTCGGTATACGCGATGAGCCGGCTGACCGCCGGCTGCGAGACGTGCAGCAGCTGGGCAGCTCCGCTGACCGAGCCGGCCATCATGACCGCACGGAAGACTTCGATCTGGCGCAGGTTCATGCGCGCAGTTCAGCATGGCCGCGTCCGCGTGGCAATCGTGTGTATCCCTGCGTCGCCGCCCGCGCGGCCCTGGGCCGCGTGGCGCTACACGTAGCAGGGCCCTTCGATCAGCGGATGCGCCGCCAGGAAGGCCGCATCGATACGCAGCCCTATGCCCGCGCCCTCATGCGGCTGCACGCAGCCATCCTTGTCCAGCGTGTAGGGCGCCCGGTCCATCATCTCGTCGCGGAAGGGGTTCAGCGCGGTGACGTCCGCTTCGAAATACCCGGGATTGTCCACCGCGCACAGATAATGGATGGACGTCGCCATGTTGATGGCCGTCGCCGACGTATGCGGGTTCACCGACAGCTTCAACGCGGCCGCCATCGCGGCCACCCGCATGGCTTCCGTGACGCCACCCACTTTGGAAAGGTCGGGCTGGACATAGCCCACGCTGCCCGATTGCAGCAAGGGGCCGAATTCGTAGCGGGTGTAGTGGTTCTCGCCCGCCGCCAGCGGCACGCGTCCCAGCCTCGCGGCGGTGGCGTAGGCCTGATGGTCATGAGCGGGGAAGGGCTCTTCCAGCCAGATCACCTGGCATTCCTCGTAGGCCGGCATGACGCGGCGCACGTCTTCGATGCGATAGTTGGTATTGGCGTCGACCAGGATATCGATGTCGTCGCCCACCGCCGCGCGCACGGCGCGCACCCGCGCGATGTCGCGCGCCGCCGTATCTCCCACGCGCAGCTTCAGCGCCCGGTAACCTTGCTCGACCAGGCCCAGCGCTTCCTGCGCCAGGCTCTCCGGCGCCTGCCAGCCGAGCGCGATGCCGCCGGCATAGGCCTTGATGGGTTTGGCGGCGCCGCCCAGCAGGCGGTACAGCGGCCAGCCGGTCAGCTGGCAGCGGATATCCCACAGTGCCAGGTCCAGGCCGCTCAGGGCCAGCGCCGATGCCGCGCCCATGCCGTGGCTGGCGAACTGCATCTTCAGTACCCGCGCGGTGACGCCGCTGACGTCGCGCGGGTCCATGCCCAGGACCAGTTCACGGATGGTGGTATCGATCAGCCTGGCGATGGCGCCGGGACAGCGGCCGTGATGCGCCTCGCCCCAGCCGGTCACGCCTTCGTCCGTGTCCACGCGCACCAGCACCGCGTCGCGCTTGACGCTGCGGCCTATGCCCAGCCGCACCGATTTGTTTTCCGGTACGGGGAAGGAGATTGGTACGGCTTTGATGTCGGTGATGCGCATGTTGTCGTCCTCTCGTCGTAGATATTGCGTATGGCATTGCGGCGGGCGCCGCCGCCTTGGCGCGGCCGGCCAGGCGCGGCCGGCCAGGCGCGGCCGGCCAGGCGCGGCCGGCTAGGCGCGGCCGGCTAGGCGACTTCGGCCTTGTTCACCCAGTTCACCGGCGCTTCCCCGCGCAGGATGCGCAGCATCTCGTCCACGGAGCCGCGGCTCATGCGGCGCATGCTGGCGACGGTGGAGCCCGCCATGTGCGGCGTGAGCAACACCCCCGATTGCCGCAGTATTTCCGCGTCCGCGGGCAGTGGCTGTACATCGTGCACATCCAGCGCCGCGCCGCCGAGCCGCCCGTCGCGCAGCGCCGCCGTCAATGCGGCCGCATCGACCACCGGGCCGCGCGATACGTTGATCAGCAGCGCATCCGGCCTGGCCAGCGCCAGCGCCGGCGCATCGATGAGCCCGCGCGTCTGTTCGTTCAGCGGGCAGGCCAGCACGATGACATCCGCCTCGCGCATCAGCGTGTCCTTGTCGACCGCGCGGACGCCGGCGGGCAGGGTCTCCGGACGACGTGTCAGCCCGAGCACCCGCATCTCCAGCGCCTGCGCCAGCGCCGCGAGGCGGCTGCCGATCGCCCCGACGCCGACGATGCCCAGCGTCGCGCCGGCCAGTTCGTCGCCACCCTCGCCGAAGGCGCGCGCCGGCGCCCAGCCCTGCGAGCGCAGCATGGCGTCGACCTGGGCCAGCCGACGCCGCAGATGCAGCATCGCCGCCAGGCAGTACTCGACCACCGAGGCGGTGTTGGAGCCAGGGATGTTCGCCACCGGCACGCGGTGCCGGTTGGCGGCCTCCATGGGGATCATGTCCAGGCCCACCCCGTGGCGCACCACGCCTTTCAAACGCGGCGCGTGTTCGAAAATATCGGCCGGCAAGGGGTTGCGCACGATGATCCCGTCGGCATCGACGGCCGAGGCATTCAGCGTAGCGGGCTTGGGATCGGCCGCCACGCGCACGGTGGCGTGCTCCGCCAGGCGGGCATGTTCGTCGGGGTGGATGGCGCTGGTCAGCACCACGATGGGCTTGGCGTTCATCAGGTCTCGCTTGCCAGAATCGGATTGCGCAGCGCGCCCAGGCCCTGGACTTCGGCGATCATCGTCGAGCCGGACCGCAGCCATGCCGCGGGTTGATGGGATATGGCCACGCCGGCGGGCGTGCCCGTGGCAATAATATCGCCTGGATCCAGGGGCATCTGCGTGGACGCATAGGCGATGAGTTCGGCAATGCCGAAGACCAGGTCCGCGGTATTGCCCGACTGCCGGACCGTACCGTCCAGCGTCAATGTGACGCCCAAGGCGCCCGGCGCGGATATCTCGTCCGGCGTAGCGATCCACGGTCCGCACGGGCAGAACGTCGGCTGGTTCTTGCCGCGCACGAAAGCCTTGTCGGCGCGCACCATGTCGCTGGCGCTGACGTCGTTCAGCGTCAGATAACCGGCGACGTGATCCATCGCCCGCGCCGCATCGATGCGCAGGGCCGTGCGGCTTATCACCACGGCAAGCTCGGCTTCGTAGGTGACGTTGCCGACGTCCGGGGCCAGGCGCACCGGCTCGTCGGGACCGATCACCGTACGTCCGGACTTGATGAAGATCACCGGCGTCTCGGGCGGCGGCATGCCGCGTTCCTTCAAGGCGTCGTGGTAGTTGAACGCCGCGCCGACGATCTTGCCTGGCCGCGGCAGCGGAGCGGCCAGCCGCGTCCGCGACAACGGTGTGCGCGCGGTCTCCGGGAATGCGCATGCGCGCAACCGGGTCGCCAGCCGCCGCAGGTCCATCTCGACCCAGGCCAGCAGATCGGGCGGCAGGGCGGCCGCCCACGCATCGTTGCCGGGCAGCGTTACGTCCACCACGCAGGCCTCGCCCGCGCGACGATCGTCGATGAAGCCCGGGACCACGCGGCCGTCGCCACGATAGAAAGAAACGAATCGCATGGGGATCTCAGGCGACGCGGTAGCGGTCGAGCACTTCGCGCTTGACCTCGATGCCAAGCCCCGCGCCCGTGGGGATCTGCACGACGCCCCGCTTCTGCACGATGGGTTCGACGGTCAACAGATCGCGGAAAGGGTTTTCGCACTGCTCGAACTCCAGCAGCGGCGGCATGGGCCGGAAGCTCGGCGGCTGGTCGGGCAGGGCGGCCAGGAAATGCAGCGTCGCGGCCAGGCCGATCGCCGATCCCCAGGCGTGCGGCACGCACTCCACGCCATGCGCCAGCGCCAGGGCGGCGATCTTGCGGCATTCGCTGATGCCGCCGGCGGCGCAGACGTCGGGCTGCACGATGTCCATGGCCTTGCGGGTCACGATGTCGCGGAAGCCCCAGCGCGTGAATTCGTTTTCCCCGCCGGCCACCGCCATGTCCAATGCCCGTGTCACTTCCACGTAGCCGTCCAGGTCTTCCGGCGAGATCGGTTCTTCGAACCATTCGATATTCAGCTGCTCCAGCTCGCGGCCCAGGCGGATGGCGGCGGGCACGGTGAAGCAGTGGTTGGCGTCCACCATCAAGCGGATATCGTCGCCGACGGCTTCCCGTACGGCCGCCACGCGCCGGATGTCCAGCTTGGGCGAGCCCAGTCCTATCTTCATCTTGATCGCCTGGAAGCCCTGGTCGACGTAGTCCCTGGCTTCTTCCACGGCTTCTTCGATCAGGCGATCCATATCGATGAAGTACAAGCCCGTGGCATAGGACTGCACTTCGGTGCGATGCGCGCCGCCGATCAACTTGTGGACGGGCTTGCCGCATACTTTGCCGATGATGTCCCACAGCGCGATGTCGATGCCGCTGAGCGCCGAAATCGCCATCCCGGAATTGCCGTAGTCCTTGATGCGGTTGTACAGGTCTTCCCAGATCACTTCCACGTCGAAAGCGTCGCGGCCGATGATGCGCGGTCCGTACTGCGATTCGATATAGGCCCGCGATACCTGCGCGGGTCCGTAGCATTCGCCCCAGCCCACCACGCCGTCGGCGGTTTCGATCTCGACGATGCAGGACCCACGCGTCTTGTACAGCCATCCGCGCGAGGACGTAAACGGCCGTTCGACCGGCGCGGCCACCACGTGGCAGGTCACTTTCTTGATCGTGCTCATTGTTTCCTCATTGTTGCTTGAATACCTTGGAAGCCACGCTGTTCAGCGTGGTCTGGACGTTCCGGACCTCGGTGTCCAGGGCCTGGCCCTTCATGTCGTCCACCAGGAAACCGTTCTGCTCGGCGAAGGTCTTGAACTTCTGGCTCTGGATGGCCTTGGAAAAGATATCGACCAGGCGCTGGCGCACCTGCGGCGACACGCCGGCCGGCGCGACGACGTAGGCCATCTGCACGAGCGGCCCGTAGGGATAAACGTCGTAGCCTTTCTCCTTGAAGGTCGGCACGTCGGGGTAGACCCGCAGGCGCTCGTTGCCGAAGACGCCGATGGGCTTGACGTAGCCGGCGTCGATCTGCGCCTTGCTTTCGGAAGGCTTCAGCACCGCGGCCTGGATCTGCTTGCCGGCCAGGTCGGCGATCACGCGCGAACCGCCGGGGTAGGGGACGTTCACGTAGGCCACGCCGGCCGCGCGCGCCGTCATCTCGGCGAAGATGTGGTTGAGGTTGTTGGTGCCCGGCGTGCCGATGGAGACCTTGCCGGGGTTCTGCTTCATGTGGGCCAGGAAGGCTTCCAGGTTGGCAGGGCCGTCCTTGGGCACCAGCAGGATCAGCGGGTCGGTGGATACACGGGCGATGTGGGCGAATTGTTCGTTGCGCAGCGGCGTCAGGTTCTGCGCGATCTGCGCCAATGTCGAGCTGGTGCCCATGCCGACCACATAGCCGTCGGGCGGGGCCGAAGCCACCTTGCCCAAGCCTATGGCGCCGGTCGCGCCGGGGGCGTTTTCCACGACGATGGTGATCTTCTGCTGCTCGCCGATGATCTGCTGCAGTTCGCGCGCGGCGATGTCGTTGGAGCCGCCGGCGTTCCAGGGCACGATGAAGCGGATGGCGTGGTCGGGAAAGTTGTCGGGCGCGGCGGTGGCCGTCGGTATCGCGGCCATCGTCACGGCGCAAACGCAGGCCAGGGCGCCTGCCAACCGGGTTAGCAAGGACATGCGGGTCTCCTCCGTATGAGCGCCTTATCCGGCGCGTGGCGTGGCTCTCTGGCCGACGTTTCCGGGGCATACTATCATTCGTTATAACAAATAACAATGGCGCTTTTGGTCGATGGGAACGCGCCAGGACGGCGCAACCGCCTGGCGGTCCGAGGTGCGAAAATAGGCGGGTTCAACAACCCAGGAAGGTAGGCAGATGCCCCCAGTGAAAGCCGCCGGCGCGGGCGCCGGCCAGGCGCCCGCGCCCGTGAAACCGGCGGTGCTGCAGCCGATCGAGCGCGAAACCCTGTGGGATCGCGCCTACGCGGCGCTACGCGAAGCGCTGCTGTCCGGGCGCTATGAACCCGGCCACCGCATCCTGCTGCGCGATGTCGCGGCCGAGCTCGGCATCAGCCTGACGCCCGTGCGCGACGCGGTGAACCACCTGGTGGCCGAGCGCATCCTGCGACGCGGTACGGGGGGACAGGGCGGCGGGGCGGTGGTGCCCGAGGTCGATGCGGCGCAACTGCACCAACTGCTGATCATGCGAGCCGAACTGGAAGGCCGCGCCGCGTACGAAGCGGCCGCCCACGCGACGCCCGAGGACATCGCCCAGCTGCGTGGCCTGCTGGCCGACATGAAGCGGCTGATCGACGTGGACGGGCACCAAGGCTATCTGGAAGTGCATCGCCGCTTCCATTTCCATATCTATGCCTTGAGCGGCATGGACATCATCGAGGACGCCATCGAAACCCTGTGGCTGCGCTGCGGCCCGGTCCTGAACCTGGTGCTGCCGGAATACGTTCCCTACCTGAAGCGCATGGACTACCACGCCGAAGCCGTCGAAGCCCTGGCCCGCAACGACGCCGACGCCACCGCGCGCGCCATTCGTTGCGACATTCTCGAAGCCGGTCAATACATTCAGGCTCTGCTGCGCCGCGGGCAGGCTTGAAAGCCAGCGCGAACCCGTTCCCGTCGGCGTTTCAATCGCCGTGCTGCCGGGCTCGTACTTTCAGCAGCGCGAATAGCGCGTCCATCAGCGGCGTGTCGACGCCGACCAGGCGGGCGATGTCCTGGACGGCCAGCAGCTGCGCGTCGATTTCCAAAGGGCGGCCAGCCAGCAGGTCTTGCAGCATGGACGGCTTATGGGCGAATTCGCGGCCCCGGCGTAGCAGGGTTTCGATATCGGGCTTCAAGGTGATGCCCAGCCGCGCGGCGATGGCGATGCATTCCTGGGCCAGCTTGCGATACAGCGCGACCAGGTCGGGATCGTCGGCGATGTCCTTGGAGGTCGCCAGCGCCAGGCATGCCATCGGCGACGTCACCACGTTCACCAGCAGCTTGTCCCAGACGGCGGTGCGGATATCCGACGTAGGGGTGACCGCGCCGAAGTGCGCGGAGAGCGTCTCGCAGTAGCGCGTCAGGCGTTCGGTGATCGCGCCATCCAGCTCGCCGAGCACCAAGGCATTGTTTTCCGCACGCGCCTCGATCACACCCGGCCGCACGACTTCGTTGGGCGAACGTATGACCGCGCCGATCACGCGGTGCAGGCCGATCCGCCGGGCCAGCACGCCATCCGGATCCAGGCGCGGCAGCGGCCGGCCGTCGAATTCCCCGCCGGCGCCGTAGAAGTACCACCAGGGCACGCCATTGGCGGCGAAGACAACCGGCGTGTCCGCGTCCAGCAGTTGCCCGATCCCGTCGGCGGCGGCGGGCAGCGAGTGCGCCTTCAGCGCGGTGATGACGAGGTCCTGCACGCCCAGCTCCGCCGGATTATCGGTGGCGCGCACGCGGACGTTGAACGTCTCCTTGGGCGAGGTCAACGTCAAGCCGTCGTCCTGGATGGCGCGCAGGTGGGGACCGCGGGCCACGACGGACACGTCCAGGCCGCCCCGCGCCAGCTTGGCCGCCAGGTGGCCCCCGACGGCGCCCGCGCCGAATATGCAGACTTTCATTGCTGCTTCCGTTCCGTTCAATTGCAGGTTGACCCGCGTGGCGATCGTCCAAACCGTTCGCCGCGCCGGGCTTGATCAAGGCAGCGACATCGTACCCCGGCATTCCTTACGCTATTGCGCGAAAGACGGGTCCAGGCGATGCGCCAATCGCAGGCAGGCGGCCCAGTCCTTGGCGCCGGCGTCCGCCGCGTTCTCGAAGGTGACCTGGGTGACGCCGTAGGCGGCGACCTCGTCGGGAATCAGCGTCACCTCGGCGCCGCCCGACAAGGCGGCGATCTGGCCGCGGCAGGCCATTTCCAGGAATTGATGCTCGGTCATCGCTTCGGCCAGGGTGCGGCCGCAGACCAGCGCGCCATGATTGCGCAACAGCGCGACGCGATGCGGCCCCAGGCTTTCGATCAAGGGCGCACGCTGCGACATATTGAATTCGAAGCCGCCGAAGGTGTGATACGCCAGCCGTTTGTAGAACTTGACCGCGTGCTGGTTGACCATCAGCAGGCCATGCTTCTGCGAGGACACGCCCATGTTGGCGGGCGTATGGGTGTGGAACACCGCATGGATGTCCGGACGCGCCTGCAGGATGCCGGCGTGGATCACCAGGGCGCCGGCTCTCAGCGGCGGCCCGTCGTGCAGCGGCGTGCCGTCCAGCGAATACTTGCGCAGCGAAGAGGCCGTCACCTCGTCGAACATTTCCGTGCCCTGCTTGGTGAGCAGGGCGTCCGGTTCGTCCGGCACGCGGACCGAGAGATGGTTATAGGTAAGGTCGTTCACGCCCAGGTGCGCAAGCACCCGATGACAGGCCGCGAGCTCGATGCGGGCCTGCTTTTCCGCGCTGGATATCGACGACATGGTGTCTCCACGAATCAGGCCGCCTGGCCGTACGAGCAACACATCCGATGGCCATCCATCCGGCCTTGTCCAGCGGCGAACCGATAAAGAGATTAGGTCCGGTTCTGGTGCGCACCAATCGGGGAATACCCGCCGCCGCCGGATTGCGTTTCGCCGGGCTCCAGCAAGCGCGCGGCGCGCAGCGTCGGCGCCGCGCCGGCGCGGTGATAGCCGATCACGCTGTTGACGCTGGCGTGCCCGGTCATCGCCATGACTTCGGCCAGGGGCACGCCCTGGCGTCCCGCTTCGGTCACGAAGCCGGCGCGCAGGCTGTGCGCGGCATAGCGTTCGTCCAGGCCGGCCATCGCGCAACGCTGTTTGACGATGCGCCGCACGGCTTCGCCGCTGAGCGCTTCATCACAGATCGCGCCGCCGCGGCGTATGCGGCGGAATATCGGCCCGCCATCGATGCCGGCGGCTTGCAGCCAGGCTTCCAGCGCCTGTGCCGCGCGGCCGACCACCGGCTTGTACATGTCCGCGTGATCGGCGCCGTCCTGGTGGGTCTTGGAGCGGCGCAACACGTAGATATAACCGTCCGGCGCCGGCCGCAGGTGTTCGACGCGCGCGGCGACGATTTCGGAACGCCGCCGCCCGCCGCTGGCCCAGCCGAACAGGAGCAGGGCGCGGTCGCGCAATCCGATCAGCGACTCGTCGCAGGTCCGCAGCAACTGCTCCAGGGGCTCGCGCGTCAATGCGGGCTTCTGCGATGGCCGCGCACCGCGCCTGGCGTAGGCCGCGCGCGTTCGCGCCAGCAGCGTCTGCACGGCGCGGCTGCGGCAGGGATTCGGCAGATCGCGCGTGCGATGGGCTTCGGAGAGCACCGCCAGGCGATGCTGCACGGTGGACAGCGCCAACGGACCCGGGCGGGCCTTCACACGCAACGTCACCAGGGCCGCGTCCACGTCCGCGGGTAGCCCATGCTCCAGGCCGGTACCGCCGGTGTGCTGCAAGTGATCGGTGATGAACAGGACGACCGTCCGTACCGGAACGGGCAGCGTGAACGGCGCCTGCAGCCGTTGTTCGTGCCAGGCGGCGAGATAGCGCACGGCCGCGCGGTACGAGGCGACCGTATGCGGCGAGGCGCCTTCGCCCAGCAGCGCACGCGCGGCCCGCGCGCTTTCGCCGTCCTCGTTCCAGTCGAAATCGGCCGGTGGTCCGGCGCGACCGTCCGCCCATGCGATGGGCGGCGGCGGCACGGCCCGATCCGCTGAAGGGGCGCCGGTCGGGATGGCCGTGCTTCTGCGAGGGTCTCGTCGGGACTGCATGAAAGGAAAAACTGCGAAAAACCTGGGCCGGAAAACGATCCGGCCTCCCTGCGCAGCGGCGCAATGGGAGGCCGGTCTAGCGGGGCCAGTATAAGCGTGAAGCCGCTTGCGGGCTTACAGATTCCCCGCCTTGACGATTTCGGCGAACTTCTTCCGTTCTTTCTCGACGAAGGCGCGGAAGGCAGGCCTGTCGGCAGGCCGACGAAACCGATTCATCGGCCAGGCGGCGCACGGCGCCTTCGTCCATGAACTCGGTGATCACGATCTTCCGCATGGCCATGGCCTTATGCTCCGTGGGCCGCGACGATGTAGGGCGCCAGGCGGTCCAGGGATGGCTCCACGCCCAGGCCCGGCGCGTCGGACAGGGTGACCTTGCCCTTCTTTACGGCATGGCCTTCCTGCATCAGCAGATCGCGCAAGGGGTTGGTATTGGAATCGACCTCGACATAGCCTGGCCCGCCGACGGCCGCCTTCAGATGCATGGAAGCCGTCAGGCCGATACCGCCGCCCAGCCAATGCGGGCAGAACCACCGGTCGCCGCGCAGGACATCCCGCGCCACCGGCAGGCAGCCGCTGAAGCCGCCCCATTTGCCCAGGTCCGGCTGGATGACCGCCAGGCCACCCTGTTCGATGCCGTCGCGGAAGGCTTCGGCGCCGCGCAGGTTTTCTCCCGCGGCGATACGCAGCGGGGCCTTGTCGGCCAGCGCCCGCCAGACGTTCCAGGGCGTATCCGCCGGCAACGGTTCTTCCAGCCATTCCAGGCCATGGGCCGCCAGCCTCCGCGCCATGGCCTCGGCCTGCGTGGGCGTCCAGGCCTGGTTCGCGTCCACCATCAAGATGGCGTCGCGTCCCATTGCGTCGCGCAGGGCGCGCACATTGTCTTCGTCGCGCTGATCGCCAAAGCCTACCTTGAGCTTGAAGGCGGTGTAGCCTTCGCGCGCCTTCGCTTCGGCTACCAGCTCCGGCCGGTCCGGATTGATGCCGGAGGTGTAGACCGCGATAGTCGGCTGCCCCGCGGGGTCGAGCGCCTTCCACAAGGGCAAGCCCGCGCGGCGTGCCGCCATATCCCAGATCGCGGTATCGACGCCCGCGATGGCATGCGCGAGCGGTCCATGTTCGCCCGATTGGATCGCTAAAATGCGTACGCCATCGCTCAGGGATTGAAAGCATTCCGATGGCGAAGACCACGTCCGGCCGCAAAGCAGCGGCCGGATGCAGGTGTCGACCAGGCGCGCGCGGTGCTCGGCGCCGACCGCCGGAAAGTTGCACCACACTTCTCCCCAGCCCTGGTGTCCTTCCGTATCGGTGACCCGGACCAGTACCGCGGGGCGGTCATGCATGATGCCGAAAGAGGTGCGCACGGGCGGCTCGGCCGCCGCGCGCAGGACGAATGTTTCGAGCCTGGCGACTTGGAAAGGATGGTTGACAGTCATGTGCGGCGGGTGATCCTGTGGCTGGGCCTTACGATGGATGAAGGCCCTGGCGCGAGGTTTTAGCGAAAAATCGCTTGGATTAAATCTAAAAGTACATAATACTAGACTTATATATGTCTGTACATCGCCAAACTATTGCCGCCGGTCCGATCCCGCGCTACGTCGCCGTGGCGGATCAGCTGCGCCGCCGCATCGAAAAGGGGGAATGGCCCGCGGGACATGCCTTGCCTTCGCTGCAGCAACTGGCCGCAACCTTCGACGTGGCGCGGCTCACCGCCCGGCAGGCCGTGCAGCTCCTCGTGGCCGAGGGCCTGCTGG
Organism: Bordetella sputigena; assembly: GCF_965137885.1. Classification (NCBI taxonomy): domain Bacteria; kingdom Pseudomonadati; phylum Pseudomonadota; class Betaproteobacteria; order Burkholderiales; family Alcaligenaceae; genus Bordetella; species Bordetella sputigena. The sequence continues at coordinate 101,493 of NZ_CBCSCA010000010.1, read as the reverse complement.
CCAGCCATCGCGGCCAGGGCACCTTCGTCACGGCAACCGCACGGCCGATCAAGACCGCGCCGCTGGAGAGTTCACTGCACGAACTGGGGAGCACCTACCGCAGCCTGGCGCCGGTGATCCTGGCGATCGACGAGACGCCGCGTCCGCTGCCGGTGGGGGGAGGGAGGGAAGAGGGCTATGTTTATATGCGGCGCCTGCACATGAACGATGGGCGGGCGTACTGCGTGATTTCGCTTTATATCGCGCAGTCGATCTTCGCGCTGGCGCCGGAGAAACTACGCTCGCGCGCCGTCATTCCGGTGATGCTGGAGCTGCCGGGCGTGCGGATCGCGCGCGCCCATCAGACGCTGACCATAGGGACCGCCGATGCGGAAACGGCGTCATTGCTGCATATCGCCAAGGACGCGCCGGTGGCCAATGTCGCGCGCATATTCCATGACGCGGCGGGCGAGGTTCTTTACTACGCCGACGTGACGTACCGCGGCGATGCGATCCGGCTGGAGATCGATCTGAAAGCCTAGGCTATCGCGCGCCCGCCTTGGGCGGCTGGGGGCTGTTGGCGGGATTCGTATCGAGCTTGCTGATGCTTTCGACGCCCGCGTTCGTGCCCAGCGCGGATATATCCGCCACCAGCGCATCGGCAATGCGCTCGCCGTAGACTTCCTGGTCGTTCACGTACACGGTGAACACGCGCTGGTATTTGGCCTGCTTGGCCGGATCACGGATCGTGTCCAGCGTCCATTGGTACAGCGGATAGTCCTGGACGCCGTCCTTTTCGGCCTGTTTCACATATCCCGCGAAGGCGTCGTACTGCGACGTGATCGCCGCATGGTGCGCGCGCAAGGCATCGCGCAGCCTGGCCAGCGCCGGCGTGTCCCGGCCGTCGCGGTAGGCGTCGGCGAGGTCCTGGGATACGACCATCCGCACCTGGTACTGCAATTCCTTATTCATCGGTTTCCCTTCGGCATGGCGTGTCTGCGTGACCGCGTCCGTCCGCGGCGATGGGGTGCCGGCGTGGCCGTCGGCATGGGCGTACGCACCCAGGAGCAGGGTGAGCAAAGGCAAGAGCCGACTGACCATGATGTCCTCCCGATCGTTGGCTCGGCGTGGCCGATGGGCCAGGAAGACGATTGTACTAAGCGCCGCCGGCCTTCATGAAGTCGGCCGCAGCGGCTTGAAGCGCTCGACGAGGAAATCCACGAAGCTGCGGACGCGGGACACCATGCGCAGGCGCTGGTTGTAGACCGCATGGATGTCCGCTTCCGGCGTCGCGTAATGCGGCAGCACGGGCACCAGCCGGCCGCTGGCCAGGTGGCGGCGGATATCCCATTCCGCCCGCATGACGATGCCATGGCCGTCCAGCGCCCATTTCACGGCGATTTCCCCATCGTTCGTGGTCAGGTTGCCGCGTACGTGGACGGCCTCGGCGGCCGCCTTGCGCGACGATGAAGCGTTCGACGCGCGCGGCCGGCGCACCGGCGTCAAGCGCCAGACGCCGTAGGCGTCGCTGCCCTGGCGTATGCCTATGCAGTTGTGGCGCTGCAGGTCGGCGGGCGACTGCGGCGTGCCGCGCGTGCGCAGGTATTTGGGCGACGCGCACAGCAGCCGGCGGTTGGGCGCCAGAAAGGTGGCGACGAAACGTGCATCCGGCGGCGCGCCGAAGCGTACGCAAACGTCGAAGGCATCCTCATCCAGAGGCGGCGGATCGGCGGACAATTGCAGTTGCACTTCGACCTGCGGATAGCGCTGCACGAATTCCGATATTACCGGCGCCACGTGCATGCGGCCGAAGCCCAGGGTGGCGTTGACGCGCAGCAGGCCGCCCGGCTTGTCCTTGGCGCGTCCCAGCAATTGCCGCAGATCGTCGATGTCGCCCAGGATGGCGCGCGCCCGTTCCAGCAGCACCTCGCCTTCCGGCGTGGCGCTGATGCGGCGGGTGGTGCGCACCAGCAACGGAAGCCCCAGCCGCGCTTCCAGGGCCGCCAGCCGCTTGCTGACCGCGGCGGTGGAAATGCCGAGGTCGCGCGCGGCGGCGCTCAGGGTGCCGGCGGCGGCGATGGAGACGAAGAAGGCCAGGTCGGATGCCTGGAGACCCGGGGTGTGATTCATGGCGTGATGGCGTCCTTCATCGCTTGCGTATCTCGCGCCGGCATGAATTCCCGGAACAGGAGCGCCGCCGGTCATTGTTAACTACAGGTTAACGACGGTTCAACTTTAGCGGTGCTTTTCAACACTGTCCACACCGCACAATGGCGTAGCCATCCACGTTGGAGCATCGCAATGAAGACATACAGGATCGCCACCATTCCGGGCGACGGCATCGGCAAGGAAGTCGTGCCGGCAGGCCGCACCGTCATGGAGGCCGTCGCGGCGACGCAGGGCGGCCTGCGTTTCGAGTTCGAGGATTTCGACTGGGGCGGCGACTACTACCGCCGGCATGGCGTGATGATGCCGGAGGACGGCCTGGATGCCTTGCGCGACAAGGATGCCATCCTGTTCGGATCGGCCGGCGATCCGCACATTCCCGACCACATCACCCTGTGGGGGCTGCGCCTGAAGATCTGCCAGGGCCTGGACCAGTACGCCAACGTCCGGCCCACGCGCATCCTGCCGGGCATCGACGGCCCCTTGAAGCGCTGCGCGCCGGAAGACCTGGACTGGGTCATCGTGCGGGAGAATTCCGAAGGCGAATATTCCGGGGTAGGCGGACGCGTGCACCAGGGCCACCCCATCGAGACCGCCACCGACGTTTCGATCATGACCCGCGTCGGCGTCGAACGCATCCTGCGCTTCGCCTTCTGCCTGGCGCAGTCGCGCCCGCGCAAGCAGCTGACGGTGATCACCAAGTCGAACGCCCAGCGCCATGCCATGGTGATGTGGGATGAAGTGGCCGCGCGCATCGCGCGGGAGTTTCCCGATGTTGCCTGGGACAAGGAGCTGGTCGATGCCGCCACGGCGCGCATGGTGAACCGTCCGCGCACGCTGGACACCATCGTCGCCACCAATCTGCACGCCGACATCCTGAGCGACCTGGCCGCCGCGCTGGCCGGCAGCCTGGGTATCGCGCCCACCGGCAACATCGACCCCGAACGCCGCTATCCGTCCATGTTCGAACCCATACACGGATCCGCCTTCGACATCATGGGCAAGGGCTGGGCCAATCCGGTCGGTACGTTCTGGTCGGTGGTCATGCTGCTGGAGCACCTGGGGGAAATGGCAGCGGCCAAACGGGTCATGGCCGCTATCGAGGCGGTGACGGCCGATCCCGATCTGCACACCCGCGACCTGGGCGGCACGGCCGGCACGGACGACGTGACGCGCGCGGTGTGCGCGCACCTGGCCGCCAGCCGTGCGGCCGCGGCCGCCTGAACGGCCCGGCCCGCGCGGTCATCGCGGCCGCTTGCCGATGAGCCGGACATAACCGGCCGCCCGTGCCCGCCAGGCCGTCCATAACGACAATGAGGAGACAACAATGCACGCTGGATATTTCTTTACGCGTTTCACGCGTTGCTTTGCCCGTGGCTCGAGGCGCCGCATGCGCGGCGCCGCCCTGCTGGCGGCGGGATTCGCCGCCGCCGCCAGCCTGCCCGCGGCGGCGGCCGAAACCTGGCCCAGCCATGCGCTGACGCTGGTCGTGCCGTTTCCCACGGGCGGCACGACGGATGTGCTGGCCCGCGCACTGGGCGACCAGTTATCGCGCAGCCTGGGGCAGCCGGTCATCGTGGAGAACCGGCCCGGCGCGGGCGCGACCATAGGCGCGGATTACGTCGCCAAGGCCAAGCCCGACGGGTACGTGCTGTTGATGGGCGCCGTGCACCATACGATCGCCACCAGCGTCTATAAATCGTTGGGGTACGACTTCCAGAAGGATCTGGCGCCGATCGCGCCCATCGCGATGGTGCCGAACGTGCTGACCATCAATCCGGCCTACACGCCGGCGCGCAATGTGGCCGAACTGGTCGCGCTGGCGAAAAAGTCACCCAATGGGCTGGCCTACGGATCCAACGGCTTCGGCACGGCGCAGCATTTGATCGGCACCCAGTTCCAGGCCGCCACCGGCGCGACGCTACTGCATGTCCCGTACAAGGGCAGCGGCCCGCTGACCACCGACCTGCTGGGCGGCCAGGTCGCCATGTCCTTCGACACCATGACCACGGTGCTGCCGCAGATCAAGGCGGGCAAGCTGCGCGCGCTGGCGGTCACCACCGCGCAACGCAGCAAGGCGCTGCCCGACGTGCCCACGCTGGCGGAGGCGGGCCTGAAGGGTTTCGATATCGGGACCTGGTTCGGCGTCTTCGCGCCGGCCGGCACACCCAGGCCGGTGCTGGACAAGCTGAGCGCGCAGGTCGCGCAAATCACCGCATCGCCGGAGTTCAGGCAGAAGCTCGACGCGGCGGGCGCCGAGCCCATGAGCGCGACGCCCACGGAGTTCGCCGCGCGGATCGATGCTGAAACGAAGAAGTTCGCCCAGCTGGTCAAGGACCACAATCTCAAGGTCGAATGACTTTTGCGGCGTGAGTCACCGGGCCCGTGGCCCGGTCCTGCGGTATTGGCCCGGCGCCACCTTCACGATACGCTTGAAAGCGCTGCTGAAGGCGCTTTCCGAGCTGTAGCCGGCGCTGGCGGCGGCCTGGGCGACAGAGGCGCCGTTGCGCAGCGCCCGCGTCGCGAGCTGCATGCGCCATTCGGTCAGATAGCCTAGCGGTGTCAGACCCATGGTGTCACGAAACCGTGTTGCGAACGATGTGCGCGACATCCCGGCCTCCTTCGCCAGTTCGTCCAGGGTCCAGTCGCGTTCGGGCATGCGGTGCATGCTGCTCAGCGCCATGGACAGGCGCCGATCGCCGAAGCCTTTCAGCCAGCCGGTATCCGCCGGCGGGGCGTGTTCTACGTAGGCGCGCAGCGTATGCACCAGCAGCAGTTGGGTCAATCCCGCGGCCAGGAGTGAACGGCCGGGACGGCCGCCGGGCCGCATCTCCGCAACCAGCTGGCCAAGCAGCCATGCAATGGCGCCGGGCTCCTGCCGCGCCCGCGGTACATGCAGATGATCGGGCAGGCAGCTCAAAAGCAGGGGCTGGCGGTCGGCGTCGATGCGCACGATGCCGCCCAGCATGGTGAAGTCCTCTCCAGTGCCCAGCCTGTACGTACCGTCGTCGTCTTTCGTTATGTCGTCGGTGGTCGCGGTGGCCAAGCGCGAGGGATCGCTGGCCAGGATCAGCCGGCGTTTGCCGCTGGTGACCACCACGTCGCCGGTTTGCAGTGGGGCTGGGCCGTAGCCGCCATCCAGTTGAAACCAGCATGCGCCGGTTGTGACCACGCAGAATTTCACCGCGTCGGGATTGGCGAAGCGATGCACCCACGCGCCGCCCGCCACCAACTGGCCGGAGATATCGCAGCGCATATCCAGCACACCCAGTAGATCGGATAAAGCGTCCGGCGATGGATATGTACGCCCGCGCATGAAAATCGTACTCGCAAGGCTGTGAGGGGATGGAGGCGGCATCCTACCATGCATGTCCGTCATCAGGAGGAAGGCATGACCACCCCACAAACTCCCATCGGCTCCGGCTTCGGCGCCGCATCCACCGCGGCCGATGTGGTTCGCGGCATCGACCTTGCCGGCAAGTGCGCCGTCGTCACTGGCGGTTATTCGGGTATCGGCATCGAAACGGTGAAGGCCTTGAGGGACGCTGGCGCCAGGATCGTCGTGCCGGCTCGCGACATGGTGAAGGCGCGCGTCGCTTTGGCGGATATGCCGGACGTCATGCTGGAAGCGATGGATCTGCTCGATCCCGTTTCCATCGACCGCTTCGCCGCCCGTGTACTGGAGGCGACCGATAAGGTCGATATCCTGGTGAACAACGCCGGCGTGATGGCGCCCCCGTTGATGCGCGACGCGCGCGGTTATGAATCGCAGTTCTCCGCCAACCATCTCGGCCATTTCCAGCTGACGTGCCGGCTGTGGCCGGCTTTGGTCAAGGCCGGAGGGGCGCGCGTTATCTCGCTGAGTTCCTATGGGCACCGCCGTGCCGGCGTCGATTTCCACGATCCCAATTTCGACCGGCGCCAGTATGAACCCTGGGTCGCCTACGGCCAGTCCAAGACCGCCAATGCCTTGTTTGCCGTGGCGTTGGACTCGATAGCCCGACGATGGGGGGTGCGATCGTTCGCCGTACATCCGGGCGGCATTGTCACGGATCTGATCCGGCATATGCCGCAAGCGCTGATCGATGCCAGCGATGTCATCGACCGGAATGGCAAGCCGATCATCGACCCGGAGAACAATAAAAAAACGCCACGGCAGGGCGCCGCGACCAGTGTCTGGTGCGCCACCAGCCCCTTGCTGGCGGGCATGGGCGGCGTTTATTGCGCGGATTGTGAAATCGCGCGCGCGTTGCCTTCGGATGAGTCCACGGAACTGCACGGTGTCAGGCCGCGCGCCATCGACCCGGTCGCCGCGGGCCGGTTGTGGCAGCTCAGCGAGCGGCTGACCGGTACGCGCATCGATTAGCTACCATGCCGATGCGCAGGCCTGGCGGCGCAGGTCCGCCGCGGCCTCCAGCATGCCGTCCAGGTAGCGCACGGCCTTGATGGAGCCGAAGTAGAAGGGGTGCAGCGAATTCTCCACCACCCGGACGCCGGCATCACGCAACAGGCCGACGGTTTCCTGCGGGAAGCCCGGTTCGCACATGAGCTGGCCGTCGCGGCCGATGCTCCAGCGCGGCAGGTCCAGCGCCTGCGGCAGCGGCGTATGGTCCAGCAGCACGTTGGAGATGCATTGCACGGCGGTGGTGGTCTGGCTCACGCCGCCCGGCGACACGGCATAGAGCGCCGGCCGGCCATCCTCGAAGACCATGTAGGGATTCAGCGTATGCACCGGCCGTCTGCCCGGCGCCAGCAGGTTGTGGCGTGCAGGATCGGTGCTGAACTCGCTGAGCCGGTTGTTCATCAGGATGCCGGTCGCGGGGTCCACGCAGCCGCTGCCGAAAGGCTGGAAGACGCTTTGCAGCATTACCAGGCCGTTGCCCCGGTGGTCGGCGAGCACGATGCCGGCGGTGTCGCCCGGTTCGCCGCGCACCGGGCCGGGGACTGCCGCGGCCAACGCATCGTCGCGCCATGGCCAGGCGGCCCGGTCGTCGGCGACGCGGTCGTGCAGCCGGGGCAGGCAGGCGCGGGCGTTCATGACCTGCGCGTACAGCCGTTGCGCGCGAGGCGCGGCGAAGCTGCCTTGCAGTCGCGCCAACTGCGCCAGCATGAGGACGCCGACGGAGTTCGGCGGCATGACCAGCGCTTCGAGCTTGCCGTATCGCTGCCTGACGGGTTCGGTCCAGTCGGCGGCGACGCGGCGCAGGTCCTCCTGTTGCAGCAAGCCGCCGGTTTCCGCGGAGAACGCGCATAGGGCGCGAGCCACGGGGCCTTCGTAGAAGCCTGCTTCGCCATGCAGGGCGATGTGTCGCAGGGTGTCCGCGAGCGCGCGTTGACGCCATGGCGCGCCTGGGCGGCGGTCAACGCCGTCGACCTGGAATGCGGTGTCGAAGCCCGCCTGCGCGCGCACCTGCGGCGCGACCAGCGCCAGATTGCGCGCGACCTCGCTGGAGAACGCCGCGCCGTCGGCGGCGAGCTCGATGGCATCCTCGAACAGGGTGCGCCAGGGCTGTCGTCCGTGGGCGCGGTGCGCCTGCGCCCACAGGCGCACCAGGCCAGGGACCACCCAGCTGCGTGGCCCTCGCGCGTCGATGGCCTGCGCGAACAGGGCAGGGGTGGCCCGGGCCGGCGCGATGCCGGAACCGTTCAGCGCGCGTGTCTTTCCGCTGGCGGCATCATGGAGCAGCATCATTCCGCAGCCGCCCAGCGAGGTCGCGTGCGGCAGCACCACGGCCAGGACCGCGGAAGCCGCGATCATCCCGTCCACCAGCGTGCCGCCGCGTTCGAGCTGCGCGCAGGCGGCGCGGGTCGCGAGATGGTGTCCTGTCACGACGCCATGGCGGTGTCCGTACAGGCTGGCGCGGGGGCGCGCGGCTTCGGTCATCGTATCGATCTCATCGCAGATATCCGGCCAGGAAGGTGCCGGCGAAGCAGCCCAGGCCGCAGGCCAGCGGCAGCCACCACGATGTCCGGACAGGCGGAGCGGCCGGCCCCCATGCCTGCGTTCCCGGCGCGGCTCCCGCTCCGCGCGGCTGGCCTCCGAACGAACCGGAGGCGGCCGCGCGAGGATCCGCGGTGGACGATCCCGCCAACCGCTTCTGGACGTTATGGAAGAAACGCTCCGAGAACTTGCGCGCGGCGCCGTCGATCAGGCGGCTGCCCAGCTGGGCAAGCTTGCCATTGATCGCCGTCTCCGCCGAATACGCCAGCAACGTCCCGCCCGGCATATCGCTGAGCTCGATGCGAATGCGGCCCTGCGCCGAGCCGGCCATGCCGCCGTTGCCTTCGCCTATCAGCACATACGACTGCATGTCGGTCTCGACCTCGCGGCGGAACGTTACGTCGAACGAGGCGCGCACCGGGCCTACCGCGCTGACCAGCGTCGCGGCATAGCGGTCGCCATCGATCGCCTGCAGCGTCTTGCAGTCCGGAATGGTCGCGCGCAGGAAGTCGGCATCCGCCAGCGCGCGCCACACCGTGGCGCGGTCCGCCGCGAGTGTCTTGCTACCGTCTATCAGCATGGCTGCGTCCCGTATCCACGTGTATGCCAGCCAGCGCAAGGCCGTGGTCGGCGATGCGCATGCGGTTGTTCAGCGACCGGAACCGCCCGAAGCTCCACACCACCAGCGGCCTTGCGAAATCCAGCACCGTGGGCCACTGGCGGGTGAAGGCGTCGTAGCGGCAGGCCCAGGCCTGCGTGCGGTCGCTGATGAAGCGTACGCGCCGTTCCCAGCCCTGCAGCGCGGCGGGGATGTCGGTGGCGTCGCGCACCAGCGTGGCCAGGGCCAAGGCGTTCATCAAGGTCAGTCCCGCGCCCTGGCCCAGCGTCGGCGGCAGGCCGTGCGCGGCATCGCCCAGGATGGCGACGTTGCCCACCGCCCAGCGCGGGCAGTTCACCACGCCGTAGGGATACTGGGTGGCGGGCGCCCTGGCGAGCACCTCGAACAGCGGCCGCAGCAGGGGAAAGCGGCGCGACCAGTCGGCCACGTCCAGGGGCAGGCGCGCCGCGCCGGCGTCGGAGGCGGGCGCCACCATGTAGACATAGGTATGGGCCGGCCCGGCCGGGGTCACCCCTATGCGGCGGTTGCCCGACCAATGTTCTACGGTTTGCAGTTCCTTGGTGAATTCCCGCGACTCGATCAGGAAACGATCTATCAGCGTGGGCAGCTCGGTGAACCCGCCGCCGATGTTCAGCGATTCGCGCACCGCCGAACGCACGCCATCGGCCGCCACGATAAGGTCCGCCGCGTGGCTGCCGTCCTTCGTGTGCAGTTTGCCGCCGCCGGCGCCGGTGACGCGGGAGCCGGTCAGAATCTGCACGCCGCTGTCCAGCGCCACATCGCGCAGGCCTTCGATCAAGGCCTGGCGGGGGAAGGTGTGGACGCGGGAGGCGCCGGTCAATTGCCGTTCCTGCTTGACGCGGCCGTCGGCGAAACGGATCTGCGCGCGTTCCAGCTTGGTGCCGCGCGCTTCGATGCGGCGCATGACGCCCAGGTGTTCCAGGACTTCCAGGCTGTTGTTCTTGATGTAGATGCCGGCGCCGATCTCGCGGATTTCGTCGCCTTGCTCGTGGACGCGTACGCGCCAGCCCTGGCGGGCCAGCAGCGCGCCCGCGGCCAGCCCGCCGATACCGCCTCCGGCAATTTCTGCAGTGCGTGTCATGCTGTCCTCACTCGATCTCGACGACCATTTCCAGTTCGATCGGCATGTTGAAGGGCAGTGCCGCGAAACCCACCGCGCAGCGCGCATGGATACCGGCGGCGCCGAATACGGCGGTCAGCACGTCGGAGGCGCCGTCGATCACTTCGGGCTGGCGGAAGAAGTCCGGCGTCGAAGCCACCATGCCGAACAGGCGTACCACGCGCTTGACGCGCGACAATTCGCCGATTTCGGCCTTCAGCGAGGTCAAGGCGCTGATGACGGCGTTGCGGGCGCCGGCCTTGCCTTCTTCGATGGACACCTCACCACCCAGCTTGCCCTTGTGCGTCTGTTCGGCGCCCTTGAAGGTGCCATGGCCGGCGACGAAGACCAGCTTGCCGGTGGTCACCGCGCCGGCGTAATTGCCGACGGGCTGGCGGCGTTCCGGCAGTTCGATGCCGAGTTCGGCCAGGCGGGCTTCCGGCGTGGCGCCCTTGAGGGAGTTGAAGGTTTCGATGGACATGGCGGTTTCCTAAGGGTTGGATGATGGGTGGGATGCCTGTTCGGATGAAGCGCCGCGTTCGCGCAGGATGCGCAATTGCGTCGCCGCGCCGGAAGTCAGCAGGGCATGGATGGAGAATTCATCGCGCAGGCGTTCGGGATTCATTTCGAGCAAGGCTACGCGTTCGTCCGGCGCCAACGCGTAGCCGTCGCACCAGGCGCTCGGGTCGTCCAGGTAGCGGCGCGCGCTGTCCGGATCGCTGCGCAGGCTGTACAAGGCCTGCACCAGCGGCACGCGCTGCGGGGGCAGCGCCGGATAGATCAGGGGCGCGGTCTCGCCGGGCTCGGTAAGGTCCCAGGCCAGCACGCTATAGGTGTGATGCCAGGACGGTTCGAACGTGGCGATGAAGGGCTTGCGATTGCCCATGGCGCCGGCCGCGATCAGCGGCGCCCGCAATTCCAGGTTGCCCGTGCGGTCGAGCGCGGCATCGTCCAAGGCGAGCAGGGCGGTCAGGTTGCCGGCGCACATCTGCTCGTACAGTTGCCGGTCGGTGCCGACGTCGGGATGCGGATAGTGCGCGGTACCCGGATAGTGCGACAGGCCGCCGCTGGCGATCAGCAGCGCGCGTCGCCCCATGCGGGTGACGGCGCGTTGCAAGGCCTGGCCGAAGGCATGGCAGCGCAGCGCCGACGGCTGCGGCGGCACGTAGGCGTTCACGAAGATCGGCGTCAGCGGCACCTCCCTGCCGAAACCCATGAACTCGTAGGGAATCGTGAAGGCGGTCGGCAGCTTGGCCGACAGCGTGTAGGCCAGGTCGAAGCCTTCCTCTTCCATGGCGCGCACCAGCCCGTAGCCCATGGACGGGTCCAGCGTCCAGTTGCCGCGATGCTTGTGCATGCCGTCCGCGCTGGCGGCGGCATGCACGCAGAAAGCGGGCACGGAGTGCGTGACGAAGTGGTCGCCGTGGTCATTGGACAGCATGATGATGCAGTCCGGCCGCAGCGCGCGCAGGCGGTCGCCGGCCTGCGCCATCGCGACGCGGACGCGTTCGACCTGGTCCAGGTCTTCGGTGTCCGGGCGCGACAGGAACTGCGGCGCGTGCGGCACGCAGGCGACGCCGACGATGCCTGCCTGATCGGAGGGCTTCATGTGGATTCCTCTATGGTGGTCTGGATGGCTGCGACGATGCCCTGGTAGCCGGTGCAGCGGCAGATGTTGCCGCACAGCTGTTCGCGTATGTCCGCGGGGCAGGGGGACTGGCCGCGCGCCACCATGTCGTGGGCGGTAATCAGCATGCCCGGCGTGCAGAAGCCGCATTGCAGGCCATGGTGGCGATGCATGGCGTCGCGCAGGCGGTGCGCCAGGTCGTCGTCCAGGCCCTCGGCCGTGGTCACGGCGGCGCCGCCGCAGCCCGCTGCCAGCGTCAGGCAGGCGCGTACCACTTCACCATCGACGATGACATTGCAGGCGCCGCAGACGCCGTGTTCGCAGCCCAGATGCACGGAAGTCGTGCCCGCCTGTTCGCGCAATGCGTCCGCCAGGCTGGCGTTGGGTTCCACGTCCAGCGTCGCCGGCTTGCCGTTGACGAGCAGGTCTACGCTTATGCGGGTTTCAGTCATGGCGATACTCCCGCGCCTGCTCGATGGCGCGTACCAGGTTGGCCGCGTGGCGGTGATGCGCGACGGCCGGCTCGTCCGGCAGCATCCGCGCGATGTCCTCCATGGCTTGCCGCATCAGCCGCGCGGTATCGGGTCGCGCCGCGCCAGGCCGGGCCGCGTCAGGCCGGGCCGCGCCAGGCTGGCTTGAGTCTGGCGAGGCCGCGTCGAGCAGGGCGGCGCAGCCCGCCGCCGCGCGCGGGCCGGTGGACGGCGCCATGATCCAGCAGGACCACTGTCCGGATGCGCGCCGCAGCGCCACCGCGGATGTGGCGGCGTACTCGCCCGCCCGGTGCATCAGCTTGGCGCGGCCCCACGCGGTCAAGCCCGCGTGGTCCGCATCCAGCATGATGGACGTCAGCAGCTCATCGATCTCGATCTCCGTGGTCAACGGTCCCTGGATGAAATCGCGCAACGCGGCCGCGCGCCGTCCGCGCAGGCTGCGCAGCTCCACCGCGGCGTTCAGCGCCGAAAAGAGCAGCGGCCAGTCACCCGCCGGATCGGCGTGCACCAGGCTCCCGCCCACCGTGCCTTGCGTGCGCACGGCCGGGAAGGCAATCTGCGCGGCGTGCGCCGCCAGCAGCGATGCCAGCGGCGTATCCGGCGCGCCGCGCGCGAGATCGGCATGCGTGGTCATCGCGCCGAACGAAATGCCATCGTCGCGTACCTGCCGCCCGCGCAGCGCCGGCACGCGCTTCAGGTCCACCAGCACGGCCGGGCGCGCCAGGCCGTAGCGCATCGTCGGCAACAGGCTTTGCCCGCCGGCCAGCACCTTGGCATCGCTGCCCAGCGCCGCCAGCGTATCCAGCGCTTCGTCCAGCGAGGCGGGCGCGCGATAGTCGAAATCCGGGAACTTCATTGCGCTTGCTCCCGCGCCAGCCACTGCGCCAGCAGGTAATCGGGTTCGACCGGCGTGCGATCCACGGCCACGTCCCGTTCGCGCAGGGCGGCGCGCACCGCATTGGCGATGGCCGCGGGCGGCGGCACCGAGCCGCCTTCGCCCATGCCCTTGACGCCGAAGGCGGAAAACGGCGAAGGCGTGCACAGGTGGATGATCTCTATGGCCGGCACTTCCATGGCGCTGGGCACCACGTAGTCGCCGAAGGTCACCGTCTGCGGCTGGCCGTCGTCGTTGTAGCGCATGGCCTCGTACAGCGCCTGGCCGATGCCCTGGGCGACGCCGCCGATCACCTGGCCGTCGGCGATCAGCGGGTTGACCACGGTGCCGCAGTCCTCCACCACCAGGTAATCGGTGATCGCCACAAAGCCGGTATCGATGTCGACTTCCACCCGCGCCGCGTGCACCGCGTACGAGAACGTGCCGGTTTCGACGCTGGGCCGGTAGAAGGCCTGCACAGACATGCCCGGTTCGATATCTTTCGGCAGCTTGTGTATCTGCACGGTGGAAATGCGGGATATTTCCGCCAGGCTCAGGCAGCCGTGCGCGCCGTGCAGCGCGCCGTCGCGCAGTCGCAGGGCTTCCGGCGCATCGCCCAGGTTCGCCGATGCGATGCGGCGCGCCTTGGCGATCAATGCTTCGCAAGCCTGGGCCACCGCGCCGCCGCCCATGACGATGGAACGCGAGGCGACCGTGCCCATGCCATAGGGCGTGGCCGCGGTGTCGCCCTGGCGCACGCGGATATCAGCGATAGGAATGGCGGTGATCTGTGCGGCGATCTGCGCGTAGCTGGTGGCATGGCCCTGGCCGTGGGCCAGCGTGCCGACGTCGATCTCCAGCGTGCCATCGCCGTTCAGGATGACGCGCGCGGCCTCGTGTCCATAGACCGTGGGCGACCCACGGCGAAACCATTCTTCCGAGCCATGTCCCGCCTGCTCGACCAGCATGGCGTAGCCGACGCCGGCGCGGCGGCGGGCGCTCGCGGGCGGGCGCTCGCCCCAATTCGTCCGCACATGCCGCGCTGCTTCGTCCACCGCCTGCCGGTAGTCGCCCGAATCGTAGGCCAGCCCCGTCGCGGTGACGTAAGGCATCTTCTCCGCCGGGATCAGGTTGCGCCGGCGGACTTCCACCGGATCCATGCCCAGGAAGTGCGCGACCTCGTCGACGATGCGCTCCATGGCGAAGCAGCCGCCGGGCCGGCCCACGCCGCGATAGGGGCCGACCGGACTTTTGTTGGTGTAGATGCTGATGGCCTGGAAGCGGTAGTTCCGGATGTCGTAAGGCCCCAGCATCACATTGGCCGCCATATTGGCCTCGATCGCGCCGGTGGATGTCTTGGCGCAATACGCGCCCGCATCGACGATGAAGGTCGCGTCGATGGCATGGATGCGGCCATCGCCGTCGAACCAGGCGGCGATGTCCTGGTCGTGCTGGCGGCTATGGTTGCTGGCGACGAAATGCTCGTAGCGGTCCTCTATCCAGCGCACCGGCCGGCCCAGCTCCATGGCCAGCGCGGTCAGCAGTACTTCTTCCGGGTACAGATTGCTCTTGGCGCCGAAACCGCCCCCCACGTCGGGGACGATCACGCGCAGGTCGCTTTCCCGCAAACCGGGTATCTGGGCGGCGATGAAGCTGCGTATCAGATGCGGCCGCTGCGTCGACAGATGCACGTGCAGGGCGCCGCTGGCCTTGTCGCGATAGGCCAGGCAGCCGCGGCCTTCCAGCGGGCTGGCCAGTACCCGCTCCATGGCGAAGCGGCGTTCGATGCGATGCAATCCCGCGCCGTCGCGCGCCGCGGCCTCGATGCGGTCGAAGTCGCCTATCGTGCGCGCCGCGCGCATGATCAGATTGGACTGCAGGTTTTCATGCAGCGGGATGCCCGGGTTTTCCCATTCCGCGCGAGCCTGGAGCACCGGCTGCAAAGGTTCGATATCCAGCGTGAAGGACTCGGCCCAGCGTTCCGCCTGGGCGCGCGTGGGCGCCATCACCAGCGCGACCGGTTCGCCCACGAAGCGCACCTTGCCCGTGGCCAGCAGCGGGTAGGGCGCGCCATGGAATCCATCGCGCAGCAGCTCGGCCTTGATGGGCAGGGCGCGTCCGTCGAAGTGCCGGGCCAGCCGGATATTTTCCGGCGGCACGTCGTCGCCCGGATGTACGCCCTTCAGCACCCCATGCGCGACCGGACTGCGCACGAAGGCGATCTCCAGGCAGTCGCGCACCGCGATGTCGGCGATGAAGGCGGCGGCGCCGGCCAGGTGGCGCGCATCCTCGCGGCGCGGAATGCGCGCGCCGATGATGCCCGGGGCGGTGCCGGCCTCGTGGGCCGGCGCTTCTACGCTATGCATGGGCTTACTGGTCCACGGTGACGTTGCCGGCCTTGATGATGGCGATCCATTTTTCGCTATCGGCCTTCATGCGGTCGGCCAATTGCTGCGGCGTGCCGCCGGTGGGGACCAGGCCCAGGTCCAGCAGCCGTTTCTGGATGTCCGGCCTGGCCAGGATGCGGTTGACGGACGCGTTCAACTTGTCGACCACGTCGTCCGGCGTTTTTGCCGGCGCGAGCAGCACGAACCAGCTGGCCATGTCCGTATCGGGCAAGCCGAAGTCTTTCAGCGGCGGGACGTCGGGCAGGGTGGGAAAGCGCTTCGGCCCGGCGATGGCGAGCAGGCGGATACGCTGACTGGCGATTTGCGGCTGCGCCGGCGCCAGGTTTTCGAACGAGTAGTCGACTTCGCCCGAAGCCAGCGCCACGACTTCGGGTCCGCTGCCCTTGTACGGGATATGCACGCCCTTCAGGTGCTCGACCTGGTTCAGCCACTCGCCGGCCAGGTGCAGCGTGCTGGCCGTGCCGGCCGAGCCGAAGGACAGCTTGTTGTTGTCGGAGCGCTGGTGCGCGATGGAAAGAAACTCGGGCACCGTCTTGGCCGGCATGGTCGGACCGACGATCAGGAAGGCCGGCACGTCGACCAACCCGATGACCGGACGCAGCGAGCGGGCCGCGTCGTAGTTCAGGTTCTTGTACAGATAGGTGTTGTTGACGACGGAAGTCGTGGCCAGCAGGAGGGTGTGGCCGTCCGCGGGCGCATTGATCACGAAGCGTGTGGCGATCTGCGTGCTTCCGCCCGGCTTGTTTTCGACGATGAAGGCCTGGTGGTATTCGTCGTTCAGCTGCTGCGCCACCACGCGGGCGACGATGTCGGATGCGCCGCCGGCGGCGAACGGCACGACGATGGTGACCGGATGATCCGGATAGGCGGCCCGCGCCGTGCCCATGCCGGCGCCGTTCACGATTACCGCGACCGCACAGGCCGCGCGGACCAGGGCGGCCGCCCTGCGCGTGCGGCCCGGCTTTTGAAGACTGAACATGAACTTCCCCTTAAAGTATACGTAGTGTCCATAAAGTATACGAAACGGGAGAATAATATCTGAGCGTGCTAGCATGTCAAGAAAAATCTGGCTCATCGCGAGTCGCGACATTCGGAAACTCCATGGCAACCATCGCTGAAGACCTGCGGTCTTCGCCCGCCGGCGTGGAAACACGCGCCGCCCGCTTACCCAATGTCTATGAGGCCCTGTTCGAGCAGATCGTTACCGGCAAGCTGCGCGCGGGAGAGCGCCTGCTGATCGACGAGCTGGCCGAACGGTTCGGGGTCAGCAAGATCCCGGTGCGTGAAGCCTTGAAGGCGCTGGAAGCAAAGGGCTGGGTGGAATCGGCGCCACGGCGCGGCACCTATGTGCGCCGGCTGTCGATGGGCGAGCTTCATGAGCTGTTCGAACTGCGGCAGATCATCGAGCCGGAAATCACTGCCATGGCGGCGCACCGGCGGCGCGCCACCCATCTGCAGCAGTTGCTGGCGCTGGTGGACGAAGGCGAACGCGCGGTGGAGCTGAGCGACTTCGTCACCAGCTCACGGGTCAATTCGCAATTCCATACCGTGATCGCGCAGGCCGCGGATAACGCGCTGGCCTTCTCGGTGATCCAGGAGCTGGAGCTGCGCCTGTGCCGTTATTTCTTCATCGCGGAGTGGGAAGAGCGCAAGGAATCCATGCGGCAGCACCAGCGGCTGTACGAAGCGATTCGCGCGCAGAACGCCGACGAAGCGCGACGCCTGACCATTGCCCATTTGCGGCATACCGAGGCCATGGCGACCCGCTCCATATCGGCGCAGCGCACGCCGGAGCTCGCCGACTAGTCTTAATCGCCGATGGTATTGCGAAGGACGCCCAGTCCTTCGATGCGCGCGGTGACGACGTCGCCCTTTTGCAGATAGCGGGGCGGCACCAGGCCCAGTCCCACGCCCGACGGCGTGCCGGTGGCAATGATGTCGCCGGCCTCCAGCGTCATGCCGGCCGATAGCTGCGCGATGATGTCCGGGATCTTGAATAGCAGGTCCGCGGTATTGGAATCCTGCCGGCGCTCGCCGTTCACATCCAGCTGTATCGAAAGCGTGTGCGGGTCGGCGACCGCCTGTTTGTGCACGACCCAAGGTCCCATGGGGCAATGGCGGTCCAGCGCTTTGCCCTTGAACCATTGGCCGTGCGCCTTCTGCAGGTCGCGGGCGCTGATGTCATTGATGATGGTGTAGCCGAATACGTGCTCCATCGCTTTTTCAGCCGGGATGTCGATGCCGCTTTTGCCGATCACGACGCCCAATTCCACTTCGTAGTCGAGTTCGCGCGTAACGTGCGCATGGGCCGCGATGACGGCGTCCGGGCCGATGACCGTGGTCGGCGGCTTGGTGAAGACTTCGATCACCTTGGGAAAGTCATGGGGATCCCGTCCGCGCGCACGGTTGCCTTCAATGATGTGCTCGCGATAGTTGCGCCCGATGCAGAAGATGTTCTTCCGCGGCCGCGGGATGGGGGCAAGCAGGCGCAGGTCGGCCAATCGCGCAGTGAATCGCGCGGCGCCGGCGTGCTCGCGCGCCAGGGTTTGCGCCCGTTCGATGCCGGCGTCGCCCAGCGCCAGGAGCTCTCCGACATGCCGGGGCGCGGGCGTGATGGCGTCATCCGGCCAGGCGGTGGTCAGATCGAATACGGTTTCCGTATCGAGCAGCATGCCGAGGTGGTGGGTATCGCGCGCGTAAGCGAGGAATTTCACGAAGGCTCCAATAAAGGTTTAGCGATAACGTATACGTAATCTTATAAAAGTATACGTTAATGTCGCGCGGCGTTGACCCGGGGCCGGCTGGTGAAAACGGGGTTGCATCATGCGATCTTGTGGATGGGCTGCAAACCCGCGTCGTTCCAGGCGGTCGCGGACAAGGGCGCCGGCTCGGCGACGAGGCGGCAATCGGGTCTATATACTGGTTATATATACAGTATTAAAGTGCGGGCGATGTCGAGATATCCGGCGCTCTTCCATAAGGAGCTACGCGCGTTATGGGACGCGAATCCCTGTCCCGAAGTGCGGCGCCTGCTGTGGGAAATCGCCCGCCTGCACGGCAGCTTGATCGAGGTTTACGACCTGCTGGAGCGTCTCGCCACGGAACAGGCCGGGCACTATGCGTCCATGCGCATGGCGAATCTGCGCGTGATGCTGGAAGCCGAACCGGCGGTAAAGCGCGAACTGGCATCGCGCAAGCGCGTAGCGGCGCGGCATGCGGCACAGCCCAAGCCGGTGATCGGCGCGATGATGATGCCGCCCTTGCATGGTCCGCCATGGCCTTTCCCCCGCTACATCAAGGCGAAGAAGCGCAGCCGCCGATAGCAGGTACAGGCGCGCCTTCCAGCGCGCGCTCGTCGGCGGGGAAGTAGAGCGACACGGTCGTGCCCACGCCGACTTCCGAACTGATCCTGAGCGCTCCGCCGGATTGCCTGACGAAGCCATAGACCATGGAAAGGCCCAGGCCCGTTCCCTTGCCGGCCTCCTTGGTGGAGAAGAAGGGGTCCAGCGCGCGCTTGCGTATGGCTTTCGGCATGCCGTGGCCGTTATCGGAAATCGCCACGCACACATAGCGGCCCGGCGGCAGAGCATCGAGAGTACGGGTCGCTTCGTCGTCCAGGACGACGTTGCTCGTCGTGGTGGTGATGCGACGATCGGAGACATCCCCTACCGCATCCCGCGCGTTGTCGTAGACATTCATAAGCGCGATTTCCAGCTGGGCGCTATCCAGTCGCACGTTCCACAGGTCGGGCGCCAGCTCGTACCCGGCATGGATGTCGCCGAAGGTGCTATCCGGCCACAGGCGGGATGATCGGATCACATTGTTCAGGTTGACGACGCGGCCTTCCAGGCTTTGCTTCCTGGAGAATGCCAGCAATTGCTGCGTAAGCGCCTCCGCCGCCTTGGCCGCCTGGCTGGCGTCGTCCACGCTGCGCAGCACGCGGGCCTTGTCCACGTCATCTTGTTCCATGCCGCGGCGTATCGATTCGATGTGGCCTTGCATGACCTGGATCAGGTTGTCGAAATCGTGCGCGATGCCGCCCGTCAGCTGCCCCAGGGCTTCCATCTTCTGCGCGTGCTGCAAGGCGTATTCGGCATCCTTGCGGCGGCTGATGTCGAGCTGGGATGCAAAGAAGTACGTCAGTTTCCCGGCTTCGTCATAGACCGGCGAGATGAACAGCGCATTCCAGAAACTGGAGCCGTCCTTGCGGTAATTGATGAGTTCCATCGAAATCTCGCGGCGTGCGTCCACCGCCGCGCGGATGCGCGCCACGGATTCACGGTCGGTGTCCGGGCCTTGCAGAAAGCGGCAATTCCGCCCGAGGATTTCCTCCACGGCATACCCGGTCATCCGGATGAAAGCCTGGTTGGCGAAAACGATGGGGTTGTCCGGCAGAGTCGGGTCGGTGACCAGCATGGGCATGCGCGTGGTCTGCACAGCCGCGGAAAAGACGTCCTTGCCCGGGGTTATCGCCTTGCCAGCCTTGTTCTCGACCGGTGTGCGGTCTGTCTGCCGGTGCGCCATGGTTTCGAACTCCGAATCGGAAATGCGGCGGCTCGTCATTGATGAGCGGAGGCATATTGATAGCACATCCGCCGACGTTATCGGCCCTTTCGGAACAAGGGATGTTCGAGGCGGCAAGCCCATGCAACCCACATACCCCTGTCCGGCACGTCGGGTGCTGCGCGCAGGGATCCAGAACATACCGGGACAGTTCCATGACGACCTTAAACACCATCGCCGAATTCGATCATCAGGTGACCGGAGTCACCGTCGCGGAAGACGGCCGCATCTTCGTCAACTTTCCGCGTTGGACCGAAGATGCGCCTATATCGGTGGCCGAGGTTTTGCCGGACGGCGGGCTGCGGCCGTATCCGGACCAGGAATGGAATTCCTGGCGCAACGAAACGGCCTTCGAAAAGTCGCTGGACCAGCATTTCGTTTGCGTGCAGGCCTTGTATGCCGATGGCCGGGGAACATTGTGGGTGGTCGATCCAGGCGCGCCGGGCAATGAACGCGTATTGCCGGGCGCGGCCAAGCTGGTCTGCATCGATCTGGCCAGCGATAGCGTGCGCCGGGTCATCTCCATGCCGCCCGACGTGGCGAAGCAAGGCAGCTATCTGAACGACATACGCTTGAGCCCGGACGGCAAGACGGCCTACTTGACGGATTCGGGCGCCGAAGGGGCGATCGTCGTGCTCGACGTGGAAAGCGGCGAGAGCTTCCGCGCCTTGGCCGGCCATCCGTCCACGCAGCTGGAAAAGGACGTCATCGTCGAGGTGGACGGCGCGCCCTTGCGCCGGCCCGACGGCCGGCAGCCCATGTTCGCCTCCGACGGCATCGCGCTATCCAACGACGGCGCCACGCTGTATTGGCAGGCGCTCACCGGGCGCACCTTGTATTCCATCGATACGGCGCTGCTGCGCAAGGATAGGAGCGAGGAACAGCGCGAGCAGGGCGTGCGCAAGGTGGGCACGACGCACGTCAGCGACGGTTTGCTGATAAGCCGGGAGGGCTCCCTGTACCTGACCGCGGTCGGCAACAACGCCGTTACCCGCTGGACCGGTAGCACGACGGAGGTCGCCGTGCAGGATCAGCAGCTGCGTTGGCCGGACACCATGGCGGAAGGACCCGACGGCGTCATCTACGTGACCGCCTCGCATATCCAGGATACCTACTGGTTCAAGCCGGGCGCTCCCGCGGCGGTACGCACGGCCTTGTTCTGCTTTACGCCAGCCGACGCGGGGTGACTGGGAAGCGCCGGTCTTTACCAGATCGCGTATCTCCTGTACCGCCGCGCGGTTGGCTGCGCGTCGCGGGGCGGGAGCAACGCGCGCCGCGTCCCGCTTTCATCGGCGCGGGAGTCCAAGGCACGATCACTGATCGCGGCGCACCGGCACTGTTGATCCGAGGGCAAGGCGTAGCGTGGAATTTTTGAATAATTTCTAGTTATCTACTGTTACTTAAGTCGTAAACAAAATTAAGTAAAGTTCTCCCGCTTCGATTCGGACGAATCCTACCTGGGGAACATCTATGTCTTTTCGCGCATTGACAGCTGCCTTGCTCCTTTCGACTCTTGCGGCGTGCGCCAATATGGGTAGCGGCAGCGGCGAGGACAAAATGAGCATGGCCTATCTCAAGCAGCACCTGGTCGCGAACCAGACCACCAAGGCCGACGTATTGCAGTTGTTCGGCGAGCCTCACTATAAGAGTGAGCAGCCGGATGGCGCGGATTATTGGGCTTATAGCGAAGACCAGATCAATGGCAAGGACTACCTTGGCGAGGCTTCGAAGTATCTCTCCGGAATGGCAGGGTCGTTCGGCAGCGCGGCTGCACAAACGCAGCAACGCAAAACCGACCGCGACCTGAATATTTTCTTCAACGCCAAAGGCACGGTCCGGAACTTCAATACGTCCGGCAGGACGGGCGCCGGCGCCTGACGCACGGGTGTGGCGGGGCCTGGGCTGACGCCTGATCAATGGCGTCCGGCAGGCTGGCACGCCGCGTTGTCCCACACAAGCCGCGGGAGCGCGACGCCCCGCGGTTTTTTTGCGCCCGCGACCGCGCTCCTGGTAATCCCGGATATCGGATTTCCCGTCGCCGCGGCGACGGAATTATTCGTTTTTGCCGCCACGCTTGCCTTCCTATACTTCCCCACGAACCGCAACCAAGGGGAAAGGCATTCATGGAAATGCAAGTCGAACGCACACGGGATCTCGCCGAAGGCGAGGAAGTCACCATACTGGACACGTCGGCGCCGGGCCGTCCGTTGATACGCGATACGCCCCTGGCCGGTCCCATCGTCTGGGACCGCGATACGTTGGCGCCGGACGACGGCATGATCCATATCGATGACGATTGCCTGGCGGAAATCGACGCATTCGTCGAATCCCTGCGCCGCAATCCGCTGCCCACTTTGCTGCTGGCCCCCACGGATTTCGACATGCCGCGCTGCATGGCGATGATGCGGCGCGCTCGCGAAATCCTGCAGGACGGCGTGGGTTTCGTGATCCTGGACAAGGTGCCGGTGCAGCGCTATTCGCAAGAGGAAAACCGCGCCATCTATTGGATGCTGGGCCAGATGGTGGCCCGGCCGGTGGCGCAGAGTTTCGACGGCAAGATGATCTACGACGTGAAGGACCAGGGCCGGGCCTACAGCACGTCGGTGCGCGGCGATACCACCAGCAAAGACCAGAACTTCCACACCGACAACAACTACAACCTGTGCCCGCCGCATTATGTGGCGCTGTTCTGCCTGCATCCGGCCATGGCCGGCGGCATCAATAGCATTGTCAGTTTCTACTCGGTCTATAACGAGATGCTGAAGCGGCATCCCATCGAGCTGGTCGAGCGGCTGTACCAGCCGTTCCTGGCGAACCGGCAGCGCGAGCACTATCCGGGCGATCCGATGGTGCTGAGCCGTCCGCTGTTCACTTACGACGGCGAATGGCTGAACTGCAAGCTGTCGCGCCATCAGACGCTCAGCGGCTATCACCTGGCGGGGCAGGAGCTGGATCCGCTGGGATTCGAGGCCTTGGACGCCTTGGAATCCATCATGCGTGAAGAACGCTGGAACCGCGAGTTCTTCTTCGAGCGCGGGCAAATCCAGATCGTGGACAATCGCCGTTGCGGGCACCGCCGCACAGGCTTCGTCGATTATCCGGAGCCGGAGCGCAAGCGGCATTTGCTGCGCCTGTGGCTGCGCGACGAAGGGCGACGCTCGTATCACGGGTGACAGGCAGGCCGCGCGGCCGCCATAAGAAGCTGTACACGCCCGCCGGCGGCGAAGGCGAGGAGACATGGACACCGGCCTTCCGGATAACGATACAAGGGGTATTCCATGGACATTTCCTGCGCGATGCGCGGCCTCGGCACGCGTCTGCTGGCGGCGTTGTCATTGATTCTTCCGTTGGGGTGGGCGGGCGCGGCGCACGCCGGCGCCTATCCCGAGCGGCCCATCAAGATCATCGTGCCGTTCACGCCGGGCGGCACGTCGGACGTACTGGCGCGCACGCTGGCCGAACAGATGACGCTGGACCTGGGCCAGCCGGTGGTCGTGGAAAACCGTCCTGGCGCCGGCAGTGCGCTGGGTACCGGCGTGGCGGCGCGCAGCGCGCCGGACGGCTACACCTTGTTGATGGGATCGAGCTCGGCGCTGGCGGTGAATCCCGCTTTGCAGGACGACCTGCCTTACGATGCCGTGCGCAGCTTCGCGCCGGTTTCACTGGTGGCGGGCATCCAGAACATCCTGCTGGTGAACCCGTCGCTGCCGGTCAAGAACGTGAAAGAACTGATCGCCTACGGCAAAACGCGCAAGCTGTTCTACGGCAGCGCCGGTACGGGATCGTCGCCGCATATGTCGGCCGAGCTGTTCGAGTCCATGGCCGGCATCGAAATGACCCACGTGCCGTTCAAGGGCGGCCCGCAGGCCGTCAGCGAAGTGGTGGCGGGGCGGGTCGATCTGATCTTCGACAATATGCCGACCGCCGCGACCATGGTGAAGTCCGGCCAGCTGCGCGGCCTGGCGGTAACGGGCGCGCATGGGTCGCCCATGGTTCCGGAGATCCCCACCGTCGCTTCGCAGGGCCTGCCCGGATACGACGTAACGGTCTGGTACGGCCTGGTCGCGCCCGCGGGCACGCCACAGGCCATCGTCGATATGCTCAGCAAGGAAACCGCGAAAATTCTTGCGCGCGACGATATCCGGCGGAAGCTGGTCGGTATCGGCACCGAGCCGCAAAGCATGACGCCGGCGGCGTTCGGCGAGTTCATGGCGGGCGAGCGCGCCAAATGGGCGCAGGTGATACAGAAGGCCGGGATCAAGACCGCCGCGCGCTGACGCGGGCGCCGCTTACGCCAGCGGCATTGCTTCACGCGGGAAGTCGCTGACCTCGGCCGCGAGCAGGGCCACGGCCGTCACCAGCGGACTGGTGTTGCCGCGCTGGTGCACGGCCACGAATTCCAACCGTGGAAAGGCCGGCGAGGTATCCAGCACCGTCAGCAGGCCGGCCAATACCTCGTTCCTGTGCGAGGCGCGATGCAGTAGTCCCACCCCCAGTCCCGCGGCGATCAGCTTGGCGGCCACGCCCATGTCGCTACAGGAAATCAGCGGGTTGTATTCCACCCCGGCCGCGCCGAACCACTGCGCGATCGCGGGGTAGTGGGGCGAGGCCTGCGACAGGCCGACGATGGGATATTGCGCCAGATCGGCGGGCGTCAGCGTCCGTTCGGCCGGAAGCTCCAGTTCCGGCGACGCCATCCATGTGAATTCGTCATGGCCCAGCGAGACCGCCTCCAGCGTGGGATCGGTAATGGGCGCGCCCGCAAAGGCGATATCCAGTTCCCCCGAACGGACCATCTGCAGCAAAGGGGCCGTCAATCCCAGGCGTATTTCGAATCTGACGCGGGGATAGCGCGCGCGGATGGCGGCGATCAGCCGCGGCAGCCATGTGTGGGCGATGCGCCCGGCCACGCCCATGCGCAACAGCCCGGTGATGGCCTCGGGCTCTCCCAGATGAAAGCTGATGCGTTCGGACAGGGCGATGATCTGCTTCGCCCAAGGCAGGATTTCCTCGCCCTTGGCGGTCAATTGCAGGCCGTGGTGCGAACGGTCGAACAGCTCCACGCCCCAGGTGGTTTCCAGCTCGCGTATGCGGGTCGAAATGGTGGACTGCGTCGCATGCAGGGCCTTGGCCGCGGCCGCGAAGCTGCCCAGCTGGGCCACGCGGGCGAATGAAACGAGCTGCCGGATGTTCATAAAAACAGTGTCCCGGTAATCCTTTACGGGCGCAATCGGGGAACACCTCGTGTCCGGCTGGCGCGGCGCGGGGGGCGCCCGGAACCCGCATCCGCGGTTGCCTGTTCCGGTGGCGCCGGGACGCAGCCGCTACGGTCGAGCCGGAGGGCAGCTGTACCGGATTGGCGCCGGGCGCGCCGGTAATCCGGACGGCGTCCGGGAAATGTATGAAATAATACGTCCGATGTAGTATATATAGTGGTCGTGCGCCTTTTGAGGCGGATAAACTTCCCTTATCGCAACTTAAAAACCATGGCGATTACAGAGCTCGATGTCCATACCGCCGCTGACGCGCTGCTGCGGGACGGTGAGCGTCCCACCATCGAACGCGTCCGCCTGAAACTGGGCCGTGGGTCCCCCAACACCATCACCGGTTTTTTGAACTCCTGGTTTGCCGGCCTGAGCGAACGCCTGACGGGCGCCGGCCACGCCGCGCTGCCCGAGCCCGTCGCGCGTTTGTCGCGGGAGCTATGGCGCGCGGCGCTGGAACAGGCGCGCGAGCAGGTTCACGCGCGGCAGTCCGAAGAGGCCGGCCGCCTGGCCGCCGAACGGCATCGCCTTGCGGCGGTGGAACAGGAGCTGGCGCAGGCGCGGGACCGCTTGCAAGCACGCGAGGCGGACCTTGAGCTTGGCCTGCAGGCCTTGCGCGAGCAATTGGAAGCCGCGCAGGATGCCGCCCGTGCCGCCGGCGATGAATCGCGGTCCCAGCAAAGGCAGGCCGAGTCGGCCCGTAAGGCATTGGCCCAATCGCAAGACGAGGCCCAGGCCCTGCGCGCCCAGTTGGTCGAGGTGCAGAACCGCCACGCGGATGCGTTGGCGGAAGCGCAGGCGCGCCATGCGGCGCAGGAACGCCGCTGGTTGAATGAGCTGGATGCGGAG
The DNA here is from genome assembly GCF_965137885.1 of Bordetella sputigena. NCBI lineage: Bacteria > Pseudomonadati > Pseudomonadota > Betaproteobacteria > Burkholderiales > Alcaligenaceae > Bordetella > Bordetella sputigena. Next base: position 75,592 of record NZ_CBCSCA010000010.1, on the reverse strand, counting down.
CGTCAGGCCAACAAGCGGCTGACGGCCGAGATCGAACGCGAGCGGCAGGCCGCCGAACGCGACCGGCTATCCGCCGAACGGGATCGTGAGGCGGCTGAACGTGAACGCCAGGCCCTGGACAAGGAAAGGCAGGCCACGGAGCGCGCGCGCGGCGAGATGCAGGCGGCGATCGCCAGCCTGCAGGAAGAATTGCGGCAAGCGCTACGCGGCGAAACGACGCTGCGCGCCGAGTTGGCCGCTACCTCCGCCAGGCTGGAGGCGGAACAGGCTTCCGCGCAAAACGCGGCGGCCGCCGCCGGCAAGCGCGAAACGGAGCTGCTCCAGTCGATATCCGAGTTGTCGACGCAGTTGGCAAGCAAGGACAGGCAACTGGATGCGCTGGCCGGTTCGCTGGCGCCGCGCCGCAACGGCCGTCGCGGCGATAGTCCGGAACAACGCTAGCCTGGCCCCGCGAGCATGCCGGCGCGATTCCCGGCAATGCATTTACCGATGCGTGATGAATTTGGTGACCAGATACCCGTCGAAGGTCTCCGCGCCGCCTTCGCTGCCTATGCCGCTGTCCTTGACCCCGCCGAACGGCATTTCCGCCGCGCCGCTGCCGTAGTGGTTGATGTTCACCATGCCGGCCTCCAGCGCATTGGAGGCCAGCGTCGCGGTGCGCAAGGACTCGGTGAAGACATAGGAGCTCAGCCCATAGGGCAGGGAATTGGCCAGCCGTATGCCGTCCTCGAAGCTATCGAAGGACGCGATGGGCGCGATAGGCCCGAACGGCTCTTCGTGCATCAGGCGCGCATCCGCGGGGAGGCCGGCGACCACGGTCGGCGCGAAGAACGATCCGCGCGTGCCGACGCGCGATCCGCCTGTCAGCACTTCGCCTTTGCGCTGGCGCACGTCTTCCATAAAGCTTTCCATGGCGGCGACGCGGCGGTCATGGACCAGCGGTCCCATGTCCACGCCCTGGTCCAGGCCATCCCCCACCTTCAGCGAAGCCGTGATTTCGACGAAGCGCGAAACGAACCTGTCGTAGGCTCCGCGCTGCACGAAGAAGCGCGACGGTGAAATGCACACCTGGCCCGCGTTGCGCATCTTGAAGCGCGCCAGGATGTCGGCGGCGCGATCCAGGTCGGCATCGTCGAACACCAGGACAGGCGCGTGCCCGCCCAGCTCCATGGTCATGCGCTTCATATGGCTGGCGGCCAACGCCGCCACCTGCTTGCCGACGGCGGTCGAGCCGGTGAACGACACTTTGCGCACGATGGGCGAGCGAATCAGGTAGCTGGAAATATCCGCCGGGACGCCCCAGACCAGGTTCAGGCAACCGGCCGGCAGGCCGGCGTCGTGCAGGGCGCGCACCAGTGCGATGACGCCGCTGGGGCTGTCCTCGGGACCTTTGATGACCAGCGTGCAGCCGCTGCCCAGGGCCGCGAATACCTTGCGCGAAGCCTGGCCGATCGGGAAATTCCAGGGCGAGAAGGCCACGCACACGCCCACCGGTTCGCGCACCACGAACTGGCGCACGTCCGGCTGGCGCGGCGGAATCACACGGCCATAGATGCGGCGGCCTTCTTCGGCGTGCCAGTCGGCGTGTTCGGCGCTCTTGTCGGTTTCCGCCAACGCTTCGGACAAGGGTTTGCCCTGGTCGAGGGAGATATTGCGGGCGATGTCCCGCATACGTTCGCGCAGCAGGTCGCCGGCCTTGCGCAGGATGGCGGAGCGCTCCATGGGGGACGTGCGCTTCCAGGTCTCGAAGGCTTTTTGCGCGCCGGCCAGCGCCTGATCCAGGTCCTCGGTGGTTGCATGGGGCAACTGGCCCAGGACTTCGCCGGTGGCGGGATTGGTGATCGCCTGCGTGGCTCGCCCTTCGGCGGGAATAAAGCGGCCGTTGATATAAAGGGCGGGTTGTTCGTACATCGTTGTCTCCTGTTGTTCCGCAGCGCCTGCGATGCGACGGGCTATCGTATCAGCGGCCCGCGCGCGCCGATTTCTTTTTGGGAACGCCACTGTTCTCGTTTGGAAAAAGCGCGGGGCGGCCATCCGCGGGGCCGGCCATCCGGGGCCGGCCATCCGCCGCCGCGGGAGGACAGCGTCCGGGCGGCCGGCGCCGCGCGCATGCATCGACTATTGCCTGGCAGAGAACTGCGGTGTTCCAAAAATTCAATGCAGTTTCCGCTGGCCTGCCCATAATCTCGGCTGGTGCCCGCTGGACAACACGCGGCGCCACGGTTGCCGCCAACAGGCCGGCGCCGCAGAACCAGAACAAAATGGAGACACTCATGGGCCCGTCCTGGAAGCTCAAGCATTTCTTTGCCGCCGCGGCGGCGCTGGCCAGCCTGGCCTTGGCCGCTCCGGCCGCGGCCGATTACCCGGACCGTCCCGTATCGGTAGTGGTCGGTTTCCCGGCCGGCGGCTCGGCCGACCCCTTCGCGCGCCTGTTCGGCCAGGAGCTGTCCAAGAAGTGGGGCCAGCCGGTCGTCATCGAGAACAAGGCCGGCGCCAACGCCCTGATCGGCACCAGCTATGTCGCCAAGGCCGCGCCGGACGGCTACACCCTGCTGGTCGCGCTGGGCAACCACACCATGAACCCGGCCATGTACAAGGGCATGCAGTTCGATACGTCCAAGGACTTCGCCCCGATCGCGCTGCTGGCGCTGGCGCCCAACGTGCTGGTGGTGCGCGACAACTTCCCGGCGAAGAACTTCCAGGAGTTCCTGCAGGTGCTGAAGCAGAATCCGGGCAAGTACACCTATGCGTCGTCGGGCAACGGCGGTACGCCGCATCTGGCGGGCGTGCTGTTCGGCCAGAAGACCGGGACGTCCATCCTGCACGTGCCGTACAAGGGCGCCGCGCCCGCCATCGCCGACCTGATGGGCGGGACCGTGGATATGTCGTTCGCCACGCTCAGTTCGGCGCTGCCGCAGATCAAGGCGGGCAAGATCCGCGCGCTGGCCATTACCTACGACAAACGCGTGCCGCAGTTGCCCGATGTGCCCTCGCTGGACGAACTGGGCGTGAAGGGCGTAAACATCGCCACGTGGTACGGTTTCCTGGCGCCGGCCGGCACGCCGCCCAGGATCGTCGAGAAGATCCACGCCGACCTGGCCGAGATCGCCGCCCGGCCCGCCGTGCAGGAGCAACTGACCACCATGCTGGGCTCGGTCATCATTTCCGAAGGGCCGAAGCAGTTCCAGCAGCGCATCGACAAGGAGCTGGCCGAATGGGACGTCGCGATCAAGCAGGCCGGCGTTTCGCTTAACTGAGGTTGCCGGCGCCCATCGCGGGCCGGCTCCGGCCGACCGGCCGAAGGCCCGCGTCCCATGCGGACCTGGCCTTTGTGCTTTCCCGGTGTCGCCCAGCCAGGCGGCGCCGTTTCCACGAACACTGAGTAGCGAGCAAGCGCGTGTCCATCCTACAGTTCCTGACCAAAGTGCATTTCGACTACGGCAGCCGGCGCGAGTTGCCCGGCGAGCTGGCGCGCAATGGCGTGAAGCATCCCATGTTCGTGACCGACAAGGGCCTGATCGCGGCGGGCGTCTTCGCCATGGCGATCGAGCCTCTGGGCGCGGACGCCGCGCGCGCGGTGTTCGACGACACGCCGGCCAATCCGACGGAGGACGCCGTGGAAGCCGGCCATGCCATGTTCGTCCGCGAGCAATGCGACGGCATCGTGGCGATCGGCGGCGGCGCGTCCCTGGACCTGGCCAAGGCCATCGCCGTGATGTGCGGCGATCCGGCGCCGCTGTGGGAGTACTGCAATCGCCACGCCAAGCCGCGCGCGGTGGTCAATACGCCGCCGCTGGTCGTGCTGCCCACCACATCGGGCAGCGGCAGCGAGGTCGGCCGCTCCGCGGTGATCATTTTCCGCAATGGCATCAAGGCCGGGGTAGGGTGCCCGAACGTCGTCAGGGCGGCGATCTGCGATCCCGAACTGACGCTGGGCCTGCCCCGCTACATGACCGCCGCGACGGGCATGGACGCGTTGACGCATTGCGTCGAGACCTTCTGCTCGCCCACCGTGAACCCGCCGGCGGACGCGATTGCCCTGGACGGCCTGAAACGCGTCTACGCCAACATCGAAAAGGTCACCGCCGACGGCGGCGATCGCGAGGGGCGCTGGCACATGATGATGGGCGCGCTGGAAGGCGCGATCTGTTTCCAGAAGGGCCTGGGGGCGGTGCATTCCATGTCGCACGCGCTGGGCGCCCTGAACCATCACCACGGCACGCTCAACGCCATCCTGCTGCCGCACGTCATCGGCTACAACCATGACTGGCTGGCGGACAAGCTGCCGGCGCTGCGCCAGGCCATGGGCCTGCCCGCCGACGCCGACCTGCGCCAGGTCTTCCTGGACTTGAACGAGCGCCTGGGCCTGCCGCCGGGTCTTAAGGCGCTGGGCGTGGACGAGGGCATCTTCGATGCAATAGCCGATGCGTCGCTGGCCGACAATGCCCACAAGACCAATCCGCGGCCGCTGACCAGGCAGGATTATCTGGCGCTGCTGCACGCGGCGTATTGAGGGCCGAGCGCGCGTGCGGAGGGCGGTGGGGGCTACGCGCGGCGCCGCGCGCGGTTGACGAGCGGCGCGCTGGCTATTCCGTCGCCTTCAGCACCTCCACCAGTTCCTCGATCGCCGCGTCGCGATCGCTGCCTTGCCCGACGCAGATGTAGAACTGGCGTTCGGCCCAGTCGTCCTCCAGCCGCAGCCACGCCAGGCCCATGTCGACCAGGTATTTGCTGGCGATCGCTTCGGGCAACACGGCCAGGCCCAGGCCTTCCTGCACCATGCGGCAGCGCGCCTCGAAATTGGACACTTGCAGGCGTACGTTCGGCGGCCGCGACACCGACTGGTCCACGTAGGCCAGGAACTGGTCGAAGGAATGGCGCGGGAAATAACCCACCAGGTCATAGTCCACCGCGTCCTCCAGATGGACCGCCCGGCGCTTCGCCAGCGGATGTCCCAGGGGCACCACCAGGCCCACGCGATCGCGGATATACGGATAGGAAACGACGCCCGGCGCGGGATGGCGGCCGTGGTAGATACCGATGTCGGCGCGGTCTTCCACCACCATGCGCGGGATCTCGTAGCTGTAGCACTCCAGCAGATCCACGCTGATGCGCGGATTGGCGCGCAGGTAGCGGCCGATCTGCGCGGGCAGCATCACCAGGATGGGCGATGGCACGCTGGCGAGGCGGATCTTGGCCATGCCGTCCACGGCGTAGCCTTCCACCGCGGCTTCGGCCAGCTGCAGGCTGCGCAGGATGGCCTTGGCACGCTGGTACAGCAGCATGCCCGCGGGCGTCGGTTCGACGCCGCGGCCGTGCCGGTGCAGCAGGACGCGGTTCAGGTGCCGCTCCATTTCGGCGACGCGCTTGCTGGCCGCCGACGTGACCAGGCTTTGCCGCTCGGCGGCCTTGGACAGGCTCTTTTCTTCGACCGCCGCGACGAATATCTTCAGGGCTGGTATGTCCAGGCCGCTCATTTTGTGCTCCCCCAATATGCCGGCCATGATGCCGGCAAGGCCGACAAGTTTAGCTTCCCGGGCGATGCGCTATTCGCCGGCACGCCAGGCGGACAACGATGATTCGATCCGTTCGACTTCGTCGGGCGTCATGCCGGCCTGGCTGTAATAGCGCCGTCGCCGGGCGACCACCGCGCGGACCCTGTCCAGGATCGAGCGCGCGGCCGCTTCCGTGCGCAGGCCGAAACGGCGGTATTCGGTCAGGCAGTTTTCGAACGAGCTCAGCCTTCCCTGCGCGCCGACGTGCAGATAATGCCTGGCCGAGCCTTCCTGCGTGGTGACGTCGAAAAGCGGCGCCAACCGGTAGGTATCGGCGTCCGGGTCCTTCAGGAAGCCGATGTTTTTAAGGTGGTCGTCGGTGTTGTGGACGGCGACGTTCAGCATCATGCGCGCGTACAGCTCTTGCAGATCGCGCACGGGATTGGACGACACGCGCCGGATCACGTCGGCCAGCCGGGCATAGGAATACGTCGCCTTGCCGCGCGCGCCGTCCAGTTCGCGCTTGCCGATCTGCACCGATGGACTGATCAAGGCCGCCCCGCTCAGGAAATGCCGGCGCGCGACCACCGGGCCGGTAGCGTCCCTGGCCGGCAGCAGTTCGCGATCGAACCGATGCGTCAGCAGCACGGCGCCCAGGTGCGTCTCCACCAGCCGGATTGGCGGCACGGTCAGGCCGATGTCGCGCGCCATGCAAAGATTGGCGTACTCCACGCGCTGGCGATCGTAGGATTCGCCGCGGCGTGGGAACTTGGCGATCCACATTTCGCCGCCATCGTCGCGCACGATGGTCTTGGGGCGCGCGCCGCCGATATCCCAGGAACTGCCCAGCAGATCGCGATACAGCCCCTTGGGCTTGATACCCTGGTCGATGTCGGCGATCAGGTCCGTCAGCGATTCCACCTGGGTGATTTCCGGCAGCCGGTACACCTTGCGCATATTCGGCGTCAGCAGGCGTGCGCTGAAGAAGAGGGCGCCCACGCCCATGCCCCGGCCTTTCAGGAGGACTTCGTCTTCCGTCACGCGTGCGCCGGCGTTGTCCATGCGCATGACGTTGCGGCCCCAGGCGTCCGGCGCGGCGTCGAAAATGGCGCCCAGCGTTTCATAGCGGCTGGTGGTGCTGAAGGTGGTGCGCGCATCGATCAGCGGCAGGTTCAGCGGATCCAGCGGGAAAGCGCGCGGGTCGTTCACATAGGATTGCACATAGGTGAACTGGGCGAAGAAGCGGTCTTCGCCGGAATCGTCCAGGGTCAGCAGGCCGCAGAGCACGGCTTCGCCGCGGATGTCGACGTAGACGTAGAGCTCGCTCTCCACGGCTTTGTCCTTGCGGTTCTTCATATCGCAACCGCGCTAAAGCTTGCCGGGGTCGGCGCGGTGCGCCTGCGCGGCCTTGCGGGAGCCGCGGGCCGGCCGGCGTACCGCATCCAGGCGCAGGCCTACCTTGTCCTGCTGCGGGTCGGCCAGCGCGAAGACCTGCTCGCTGAAGCCGTACCGCAGCAGGGCTTCCACCAGCAGCGCCGCGGACACGCCGCCGTCGCCTTTTTCCAGGCGCACGATGGTCGAGCGGGACACGCCTATGCGCCCGGCCAGGCCGGCTTCGGTTTCGGCGCGGCGCAGGCGCGCGGTGCGCAGGTTTTCGCCGATACGGACGAGGGCCTCGGCCGCATCGAAGCTGGGCTCGATTTTCTTTTTCATGACTCAATAATAGTACGTTTCCGCTCGGAATGTACTATTAATGGATCAATTTAGGGCGGGGCGCGCCGCGGGGCCGTAAGCTCGCTGGAATGTGCTATTAATGAGTCACTCAGGCCGATAATGAGCTATTAATGCACAAATAGTCCGTCAGCCTGGCCATCATTTCGTCGCACGCGCTGATCTGCGAGATTTCGACGTACTCATCGGCCTTGTGCGCGACTTCGATGCTGCCCGGACCGCATACCAGCACCGGCGTCTCGTCCCACTGCTGGCGGAACAGGCCGCCCTCGGTGCCGAAAGCCACTTTGGTGCGGGCGGTGCCGTCGGGCAGCAGCGAAGCCAGCAGATGCACCGCGGCGGAATCCTCGGCCGTGGACAAGCCCGGGTAGGCATTGACGATGTCCACCTTGGGCGGGGCGGCGTCCGGCAAGGCCTGCGCCTCGCGCATGCGCGCCTGGGTGCGTTCCAGCACGCGGGCCAGGATGTCGGCGGGATCGTCCTCCATCACGTTGCGGATCTCGAAGTTCACCTCGCATTCCTGCGGCACGATGTTCAACGCGGTGCCGCCGCGTATCGTCCCGGCGTGGATGGTCGAATAGGGAACGGCATAGCCGTCCTCGCGCGGGCCGTGCTCGCTCAAGTCGCGCTGCACGTCGCGCAAGGCGGCCACCAGGTCGGTGGCGGTGTGGATGGCGTTGACGAAGCGCGGGGCCAGGCCGGAATGGCCGGCCTGGCCGCAGCACAGGGCGCGATAGGCTGCCTTGCCCTTGTGGCCGGTGCCGATTTTCATCAGCGTGGGTTCGCCGACGATGACCAGCGAGGGCGCCGGACGCATGTCCGCCAGGGCGCGGATCAGGTGGCGTACGCCGACGCAGCCGATTTCCTCGTCGGAGGACAGGGCCAGGTGCAGGGGCCGCCGCAACGGGCGGCCGGCGGCATGGACCATGGCCATGACGGCGCAGGCGACGAAGCCCTTCATGTCGGCGCTGCCGCGGCCGTACAGGCGCCCGTCCTTTTCCGTGGGCTCGAAGGGCGGCGTGGTCCAGGGTTGGCCCTTGGCGGGGACGACGTCGGTGTGGCCGGACAGCACCACGCCGGGGACGTCGCGCGGGCCGACGGTGGCGAAGAGATTGCAGCGGCTGGCGTCGTCCGGGTCCGGAACCAGCATGGACTCGATGCCGGCTGCCCCCAGCAGCTCGCGCACACGAGCCATCAGGTCGGCATTGGGGGTCAGCGTGACCGAAGGAAAGGCGATCAACTCGCGCAGCAGCTCCAGGCTGGTGGCGGGGGCGGGGCGGCTTATTGCTTTGTTCATGGAATGGGCGTCGGTTTTGAATAGGTGGCTGCCGGCGCGGCCGGCGGGGCCCGGAACGGGGCGTCGCAAGCGTTGTCAGCGCACCGGCGGCACGTCTTCGCCCGGAATATAGGGATCGAAGAAGCTGGCCGCGCTCATGCCCGGGATGTATTGATCCGAGATATACGAGCGGCAGCGTTGCATGAAGGCCAGGGCCAGGCGCGAGGGCTTCAAGGGCTTGTAGGTGGCCAAGCCCAGCAGCATGGGCCGGTGCTCGCCGGCCAGCCGCAGGCGCACCAGGCGCTTGCCATCCAGCGACTGGGTCGATTTCGGCCGCACGTTGAACAGCGCATAGCCGATGCCGTTGGCGACCATGGAACGCACCACGTCCTCGGAGCGAGAGCGCGCGACGATGTTGGGTTCCAGCCCGGCCTTGGTGAACAGCGACATGAAGTACTCGCGGCTCATGGGCAGGTCCAGCAGCACCATGGGCTGCGCGGCCAGTTCGTCCAGCGTGACGGCAATCTGCTGGGCCAGGGGGTGCAACTCGCTGACCAGCACGTGCGGCGGCAGATGGGCCAGTATTTCGAAGCTCATTTCCTCGCCCAGCTGCAGGTCGTAGGTGAGGGCGACATCGATTTCCAGCGTATGCAGGCGGGTGATCAGCTCCTGCTGGTCGCCTTCGACCATGTGCAGTTCGACTTTCTCGAATGCGCGCGCAAAGCCGTAGATGACCTCGGGCGCGATCATCGCGGCCAGCGGCTGGAAGCAACCCACCCGCAGTACGCCCTGCAGGGTGTCGCTGGACACCGAGGCGATTTCATACAGGCGCGAGGCGCGTTCCAGCAGTTCTTCGCATTCCTGCATGACCTGCGCGCCCAGGATGGTCAGTGCGAGTCCCTTGGAGGGATGCCGCACGAACAGCTGCACGTTGAGTTCGGTTTCGATGTGGGCGATGGCCGCCGAGATCGAAGGCGGAGAAATGTGGATCTGGGCGGAGGCCGCGGCGATGCTGCCATGCTTGGCGGTCGCTACGAAGTACTCCATCTGGCGCAGGGAAATGCGATTGAGCATGGTCCGGGAAAGGGCAACAGGGGCGGGCCGGCCTCCGGGGTCGCCGGGCGCATCGCCGGGGTTCGCAGGCTCAACATTACCAGCGATGCGCGTTTCCGCCATGCGGGAATAGCACCAGGACCGGCGGTCAGAGGTCTCCCGGCACGCCGAAACTGGGCGCGGCGCGCGGATCGCGGGCGCGCGTGATGTAGTCCTGCACCTGCGGTTCGTAGATTTTCCAGGCGTCGTACAGCGCCTCGATGGGGCCCGCCTCCACCCAGTCCAGCCGCAGGTCGACGATGGGCCACGGCAGGTCGGCATAGACCAGCAGGCCCGCGGAATGCACCGGACCTTCCTCGCCGCCGGCCGCCTGGCCGGCCAGCATGGCCTGCATCAGGCGTTCGGCCAGCGAGCCCCGGGCGCTGTCGAAGGCGGCCAGCATGGCCTTGGGCACGTCCAGCGTGGCCAGCATGTTGCCGGCGCAGGCGGCATGGGTACCGGCGATGCTGGAGATCGTGCCCAGGCAGCTTTCCCCTGTGTAGATCGCCGGCGGCTGCGTGGCGTCGATGGCCATGAGCTGGCGGTAGGCGATATAGGGGCGCTGCCGGAGTTCGGCCAGCGCCTGTTGCGGCGTGCGGCCGGCTTCCATCAGGTCCAGGGCCGCCGGTCCCAGCATGGGGTCGGTGATGTTCTGGCTGACGGCCGCGCCGACGCCGGCGCGTGCGCGGATGCAGCGCGACGCCACGGCGGGCGACGACGATGAAACGGCCGCGCCGAACTGTCCCGATTCCGGGCAGCGCGCGATGATGGAAAAGGTCATGTCGGAACTCCGGGCGGGACGGTTTCTGGGCCGGNCGGCGGCGTCAGTCGGGAATGACGGCCGTGGCGTCGATTTCCACCAGCCATTCAGGACGAGCCAGGGCCGAGACCACGATACCGGTCGAGACCGGGAAAACGCCCTTGAGCCAGCGGCCGACCACGCGGTACACCGGTTCGCGGTAGCGCGGATCGATGATGTAGATGGTGATCTTGCAGATGTGCTCCAGCTCGCCGCCGGCTTCCTTCAGCAGCATGGCGATGTTGGACATGGCCTGTTCGGCCTGTCCCGCCGCGTCGCCGATGCAGACGCTTTCGGAGGTGTCCAGGTTCTGGCCGATCTGCCCGCGCAGGAATACGGTGCTGCCGCGCGCGACGACGGCCTGGCACAGATCGTTGTCCAGGTTCTGCTCGGGGTAGGTGGCTTTGGTATTGAAGGTGCGGATGCGGGTATGTTTCATGGCTGCGTCGGCGAGTGTGTGCGAATGGGATGGGCCCGAGCGCGGGCAATGGCGGATGGATGGCGCGGCGCATGTCGCGCGCCTTGCCTGGACGAATGCCATGGTCGAACGGACCGGCGGCCGCGCCTATTTGTATTTTCCGGCGGACCATCTCGGAATTTCCGACTTGGTCGCGTGGAGGCGCGTCTCCCATCATTGGTCGCATCGAACAACGCATCCAAGCATCCAAAGGGGCGGCAAATGTCCAAGACGCGGGAATACCCCCGTTTCCGTTATGACGGTTCCGGAGACCTCGCTCGCATCGGCCTGATCTACATCGCGTCCAGCGTGGTCATGGAAGAGGAAATGTGGGCCATGTCCGCCCCGGGCGTGTCCACGCATACGGCGCGCATCAAGCTGCCCAAGGTGACCGTGCAGGGTATCGAGGAAATGATGAACGCGCCGGAACTGGAGCTGGCGGCGCGCATGGCGGCGGCGCCGCCCATCGATGTGCTGCTGTTCGGTGGCACCAGCGCTTCCTTCCTGCATGGCACGGCCTATGACCGCGCGCTGATCGAAAAGATACGCCAGTGGGTGCCCGGGCCCAAGGTCACCACCGCGTCCACCGCGACGCTGGCGGCGCTGAAGAAGGTCAAGGCCGGCAAGGTTGCCCTGGCCACGCCGTATTTACCGGAAATACACGAACGCGCCATCCGTTTCCTGGAGGAAAACGGCCACCAGGTAGTGAAAAGCAACTACCTGGGGATCTCGGACGACCATGCCCTGGCAGAGGTGCCCATCGAGAAGGTCTATGACCATGTGCTGTCGGTGGACCATCCGGACGCCACGGCCATCTTCGTGTCGTGCACCAACTTCAGGACGGTCGGCGCGATCGAGGCGCTGGAACAGCGGCTGGGCAAGCCGGTCGTGTCGGCCATCCAGGCGTCTTTCTGGCACTGCCTGGAATTGACCGGCGTGGCGGGCGCGAAGCCGGGCTACGGGTCGTTGTTCGCGGGAAACATCGCGAGCGAAGGCGTGGGATAGGGCTTGTTCCGCGGGTGTTCGCGACCGTGGGGACTGTCAAACAAACAACAGACAGCAAGGGGAAGTCATGAAATCCGATCGTCTATTCAAAGCATTGGCCCTGGCGGCCGCCATATTGGGCGCCGGCGGCGCGGCGCCGGCGGCGGCCGAAAAGCTGGTGCTGGGCAACGAGGGGAGCTATCCCCCCTTCAGCATGGTCAACGCCGCGGGCGAGCTGACCGGCTTCGAACCCGACCTGGCGCGCGAGATGTGCAAGCGCATGAAGGTGGACTGCGAAATCGTCGTCATGGATTTCAAGGGCCTGATCCCCGCCTTGCTGCAGAAGAAGCTGGATGCCGTCGTCAGCCAGACCAAGCCCTTGCCGGAGCGCAAGGAGAAGGTCCTGTTCGGCCGTCCGGTGCTGTTCAATCCGGATTCGTACGTGATTCCGGCGAACAAGAACTACACCTTCACCAAGGAAGGCCTGAAAGGGCTGCGCATCGGCCTGCAGCGCGGCTCGGCGCAGGCCAAGTATGTGTCCGAGCAGTTCGGCGACGCGGTCCAGATCGTGTACTACGACAATCCCGACCAGATCCGCCTGGACCTGGCCAGCGGCCGCCTGGACCTGAGCCTGGGCCCCAAGATCAGCTGGACCAACGAATTCCTGACCAAGCCCGCCGGCAAGGACTGGAAGTTCGCCGGCGGCGATCTGTGGACCGGCGGGGGCGAGGCCGGCTCCAGCTGGATTACCCGCAAGGACACGCCTGAACTGCTGGCGCGCATGAACCAGGCCCTGGACACCATCATCCGCGACTGCACCTTCACCAAGTTGCGCAAGAAGTACATGGAAGTCGAGCTGTTGCCCGAAGAAGCGGCCTGCCGCTGACCCCGGACAACCGCGGGAAACTCGCCATGCCTTCATTGGGCTTCGTGCAGCAGCTGGCGATAGGCGCGATGATGACCGTCAAGGTCGCCGTCTGCGCCTATCTGCTGGCGTTGGTCATCGGCACGGCTTTCGCGCTGGCGACGCTGCGTCCGCGGCTGGCCACCCGGCTGGTCTGGCGCGCGTATGCCTCGATTTTCACGGGCGTGCCTTCGCTGCTGGTGGCTTTCCTGTTCTATTACGCCGGTCCCGGAATGGTGAACAGCCTGCTGGCGCCTTTCGGGCTGGAAGTAACGATCGAGGTCACGCCCTTCATGGCGGCCGTCACCGCGCTGGGCATGGTGTATGGCGCCTATCTGGCGGACCTGATACGCGCCGCCATCCAGAACGTGCCGCGCGGGCAGTTCGAGGCCGCCCAGGTCCTGCTGGTGGGGCGGCCGGCCATCTGGCTGCACGTGATCCTGCCGCAGGTATTGCGGCTGGCGCTGCCAGGCATGACGAACACCTGGATCGTCGTGCTGAAGGACACGGCGCTGGTTTCCCTGATCGGGCTGAAGGAGATCATGGCCTACGCCAAACTGGCGTCCGGGGTGACCAAGGAGCCCTTCGTCTATTTCATGCTGGCGTCGCTGTTCTTCCTGGGCATGACGTGGCTGACCTATGTGGTGGCCGGACGCATCGAATCGAACGCGGGACGCGGGGTGCGCGCCGTGCCGGGCGCCGCGCCGGGCAAGGAAAAGGCCGATGCACTTTGATATCCACGTCGCCTGGGACAGCCTGCCCAAGCTGCTGGCGGGCACCGCCACGACCTTCATCGTGTTGCTGCCGGCGCTGGCCCTGGGGCTGTTGATCGCGCTGCCGGTCGCCCTGGCCCGGTTCAGGCCAGGGCCCCGCTCGACGCTGGCCGGGGCGTATATCTCGTTTTTCCGCGGGGTGCCCAGCCTGGTGCTGCTGTATCTGATCTACAGCGGCCTGCCGCAGTTCTCGATCGTCCGGGACACCGTCCTGTGGAAGCTGTTTTCCAATGCCTATGTCTGTGCCTGGCTGGGGCTGGCCCTGACACATTCCGGCTTCATGGCGGAGATCATACGGGGCGGGCTGGCGGCGATCCCGGCGGGAACCATAGAAGCGGCCTCGGTGCTGGGCTTGAAGCCGATGCAGATACTGTTCCGCCTGAAGCTGCCGATGGCCGCCCGCTATGTGCTGAAGGCCTACCAGAACGAATTGCTGATCATGGTGAAGAGCACGTCCGCGGTCAGCGCCATCACGCTGGTCGACCTGACGGCGGCCGCCAATACCGTTTTCGACTACACCTACGATCCGTTCACGCCGCTGGTGACGGCGGCGGCGATCTACTGGTGTATTACCAATACCATGCGGCTGGGTTTCGCCGCGCTGGATCGCAGCCTGAACCGTCATCTGGCCCGCGCTTGAATTATGGGCGGGTCCAGGCCGGCCGCGCCTAGCCGGCCGCGCCTAGCCGGCCGCGCCTGGCCGGCCGCGCCTGGCCGGCCGCGCCGGCCGGCTCGTAGCACTTCTGGAGTGAATCGTGGACGCCACCTCCCTGAATGGAAACCCGCCGAAGCCCGCCGCGGCCGGCCGCGCGCCGCGCGCCCTCCCTGGCGCGGCGGCACCGGCGATTTCAATCTCCGGCCTGAACAAGTATTACGGATCCTTCCATGCGCTGCGCAACATCGATCTGCGGATCGACGGCGGCGAGATCGTCGTCCTGTGCGGCCCGTCGGGCTCCGGCAAATCGACCCTGATCCGCTGCATCAACCATCTGGAGCAGCACGATTCCGGCGATATCCATGTCGGCGGCCTGAGGCTTACCCGGCGTGCGGAAGACGTGGAGCAGGTGCGCCGCCAGCTGGGCATGGTGTTCCAGAGCTTCAACCTTTTCCCGCACATGACCGTGCTGGCCAACTGCACCTTCGCCCTGCGCCTGGCGAAGAAGCTGCCTTCGAAGCAGGCCGAACGCATCGCCCTGGAGTACCTGGAGAAGGTCAACGTGATCGAACAGGCCGGCAAGTTTCCGGCGCAGCTGTCGGGTGGACAGCAGCAGCGGGTGGCGATCGCCCGGGCGCTGTGCCTGGAGCCGCGCATCATGCTATTCGACGAGCCGACCTCGGCGCTCGATCCGGAGTCCGTACGGTCGGTGCTGCGCATCATGGAAAACCTGGCGGAAACCGGCATCACCATGGTGTGCGTGACACACGAACTAGGGTTTGCCCGCAGAGTCGCGGACCGCTGCGTGTTCATGGAACGGGGCGAGATCATCGAGTCCGGCCCGGCCGACCAGTTTTTCGATTCACCGGCCAGCGAGCGCCTGAGAACCTTCCTGGACCAGGCCTTGTAAACCAGCCGGCCCGCCGGGGCCGCCGCGGCGTCAGGAAAGTTGAGCCATCCCTATGGAAAAGGCGACTTGGTCGAGCCGGGGGCTGTCCCGCATCATGGCTGCAGCCAAAGCGGACGATATCGAACGCCAAGCACGAACGCCGAGTACTTCACCAGGCACATTCCAAGGGGCATGCAATGATTCGAAAACTTTTGTCGGTCGGTATTCTTGCCAGCACGCTGGCGGCCAGCGCGGCCTGGGCGGAGGATGCCCTGGTCATCAGCACCTGGGGCGGCAGCTTCCGGGACCTGATCGATGAGAACATCGGCAAGGAATTCACCCGCCAGACCGGGGTGCCGGTCAAGTACATCACCGGCGGCACGATAGACCGCCTGAACAAGGCCAAGCTGGCGACCAAGCCGGAAAGCGATATTACGTTTACGACTTCGCATATCGGCTGGCTGTACGTCAACAGCAATCTGTACGAAAAGCTGGATACCAGCAAGCTGAAGAATTACTCGCACCTGGTGGATCGCGCCAAGATCAGCCCGTACCATATCGGCAGCTGGGCCTACGTTTACACCATCGGCTATCGTCCCGACCTGGTGCCGTCGAACATCAAGTTCGATAGCTGGAATGATCTGTGGAATCCGGCGCTGAAGGGCAAGCTGTCGGCGCCCGACTTTGATCCGAGCCACATCATCACGGTCGCGGCCATGCTGTCCGGCGGCGACGCGGCCACGTGGCAGAAGGGCGAGGAAAAGCTGAAGGCGCTCAAGCCCAACTTCAAGGCTTTCTATACCAATGACGCCAACAGCCAGCAGCTGATCGCCACGGGCGAGACGCCGGTGCAGGTGCTGCTGTCCATGAACGCCTACTACATGATCGGCCAGGGCGTGCCCATCAAGGTGGCGATGCCCAAGGAAGGCGCGGTGCTGGGCGTGGACACGATGGGGATCATGAAGGGCAGCACGAAGACGGACCTGGCCTACAAGTTCATCGATATCGCGCTGTCGCCGGAAGTGCAGGCCAAGATCGTGGCCTACAAGAAGGCCAGCCCGGTGGTGGACAACGCCAAGGTGTCGCCCGAGGACGCCGCCTTGCCCGGCGTGTTTACCACCAAGGAACAGTGGGCCAAGCAAGCCATCGTGATCGATGACAAGCTGCGCGCCGAGAAGACCGCCGAATGGCGCAAGTGGTTTACCGAAAACATCATGAACTGAGCGCCGACGGCGTTCCACGACCGCGTCGCGACGGCTGGCTGGCCGCCGCGGCGCGGCCGTTTTCCGGCGCGCGCATGCGTCAGGCAACTTGGGCAAGCAACGTAGACGGAAGTACATCGATTCATGAACAAGCGTTCCGGGCTAAGGGGATGGCTGGTTTCCCCCGCGAGTATCATCGCGCTGTTCATCGTGGCGGCGTTGATCACGGTGTTCCAGTTCAGTCTGCGCACCTTCATCCCTGGGTCGATGGAGGTAGGCGGGCTGACACTGGCCAATTTCACGACGCTGAACAAGCCTATCTATCTGGACGCGTTCGCCAATACGCTGCTGCTGAGCGTGGAGACGACGGTCTGTTCCCTGCTGGTCGCCTATCCGCTGGCGTACGCGCTGGTGCGGGTGCGCAACCGCGCGCTGAAGTCGTTCATCCTGATCGTGTCGATCACGCCGCTTTTCCTGGGCGAGATCGTGCGGACGTATTCGTGGATCATTGTGTTGGGCAACAATGGGTTCATCAATACGATACTGCGCAAGGCGGGGCTGATCGATATGCCGCTGAATCTGATGTTCAGCCACCTGGGCGTGCTGGTGGCGCTGGTGCACGTGACGATCCCGGTGGTGGTACTGATGCTGGCGACGGCGATTTCGCATATCGACCGGGATTATGCGAAGGCGGCCCAGAGCCTGGGGGCGGGGCCGGTCCGCACTTTTCTGACGGTGACGCTGCCGCTGTCGATGCCGGGGATCCTGGCCAGCGTGACGACGTCGTTCGCCTGGACGTTCAGCGCGTTCGCGACGCCGCAGATGATAGGCGGCGGCCGCGTGCCGACGGTGTCGACGCTGGTTTACCAGCTGGGCTTTTCTTCGATGAATTTTCCGCTGGCGGCAAGCTTGAGCGTGGCGGGGCTGGCGTTGACGGTGGTTTCGTTGATGCTGCTGGGGCGGCTTACGCGCCGGTTCAAGGCGATCCAGGTGCACTGATATGAAAAGACGCAATACCGTACCGATGTGGATGCGCGTGGGCGCGCCCTTGCTGATCGTGTTGATCCTGGCGTTCATTCTGTTGCCGGTGGTGGTGGTGACGATGGCGTCCTTCAACGAGAAGGCGCTGCTGACGTTTCCGCCGCAGAGCTGGTCTTTGCGCTGGTTCGAACGGGCGTTCACCTATCCGGATTTCCAGGATGGTTTCCGGGCCAGCGTTGTGGTGACGGTGTGGGCGTCCTTGCTGGCGCTGGTGATCGGGACGGGGTTGGCGATCGCGGTCAAGAGGCTGGAGTTTCCGGGGAAGGATGTGCTGCAGGCGGTGTTGTTGTCGCCGCTGGTGATACCGCATTTCACGTTGGGGCTGGGGTTGTTGATCCTGGTGGCCCAGCTGAATCTGGACCGTGGGTATGGGCTGGTGATTCTGTGCCACGTGATGCTGGTGTTGCCGTTCGTGCTGCGCAGCGTTTATGTGTCGATGGAGAATCTGGATGCGCGGCTGGAGCAGAGCGCGGCCAGCCTGGGCGCTTCGCCGGTGCGGGTGTTGTTCACGATCACGGTGCCGTTGCTGGCGCCGGGGTTGTTTGGCGGGTGGCTGTTCGCCGCGATCATGTCGTTCAGCGAGTTCACGGCTTCTTTGTTCGTGACGACCCAGGCCACGCAGACGTTGCCGGTGTCCATGTACAACTATGTGCGGGAGTTCGCGGATCCTACCTTGGCGGCGTTGTCGGTGGTTTATATCTTCGTGACCGCGGGGGTGTTGGCGGTGGCTAATGGGTTCCTGGGGTTGGGGAAGGTTTTGAACATCGAGGAGTCGCGGTAGGGGGGCTGTGTGCTTGGCCCTTCGTGGCTTCTGGGTTGGCTTAAGAAAGATTTGCTGTTGCCCGGCGTGGTGCGGCCGCCCTGCGCGGCCACGCCACGCCTACGCGGTTCTGTGCGCCACGCCTGCGCGGTTTTGTCAGTAGCGCACGCCTGTTTCGCGGTGCGACGCGGGTGGATTGGGGGCCGGCTTTGCGGCGGTTCAATAGCCGCGGCCGGGGTCTATCCGGTTGGCCGGTTCCTGGCCGTGGGAGACGCGGACGATGTTTTCCGCGATTTGCGTGGCGGCCGAGGCCGGGATGGCGACGGAGGCCAGATGGGGCGTGATCAGGACGTTGTCCATTTTCCAGAGCGGGTCGCTGGCGGGCAGGGGTTCGCGCTCGAAGACGTCCAGCGTGGCGCCGCCCAGGTGGCCGTTTTGCAGCAGCTCGGTGAGCGCGGCCTGGTCTACCAGGGCGCCGCGGGCGACGTTGATCAAGGAGGCGCCGCGGGGCAGTTTCCGCAGGCGCTCGCGGCTCAGCAGGCCGCGCGTTTCCGGGGTCAGGGGCAGCATGACGACCAGGATTTCGGCCTGCGATAGCACCGTGTCCAGGCTGTCGATGCCGGAGTGGCACTGGATGCCGTCGATCTGGCGGGGGCTGCGGGACCAGCCGAGTACGGTCAGGCCCTGGCGTTGCAGTTCACGGGCGGCGTAGGCGCCCAGTTCGCCCAGGCCGAGGACGGCGACGCGGATTTCCTCCGGGGAGCGCGGGTGGCGGTAGGCCCATTCGGCGCGGCGCTGGGCTTGCTCGAACCAGGGGATGTCGCGGGCGTAGCGCAGGGTGGCGAAGAGGACGTAGCCGGCCATCATGCGGCCCATGTTGGGGTCGGTGATGCGGGTGATGGGGATGCCGGGGGGCAGGTCCTTGCGGCCGACCAGGGTGTCGACGCCGGCGCCCAGGTTGATGATGAGGCGCAGGTTCGACATGCTGTCGAAGAAGCCCTCCGGCGGTTTCCAGGCCAGGGCGTAATGGATGTCCCTGGGGTCGGTGACCTCGCTGGCGTGCAGGACGCGCAGGTCCGGCAAGCGGGCCCGCAGGGCGGACTTCCAGGTGTCGAAGTGGTCGAATTCGCTGTAGAAGACCAGGGAGCCGGAGCATGCTCCATTGTGCGGTGCGGTCATGGCGGGGTTCTCGGGCTCGAAGGCAGGTTTGGACCCAGGCTGGGTTTCCGGGCTCAGGCGGGGCGGCGGATGAGGCGGGACATGGCTTCGATGGCCAGTTCGTATCCCTCGGCGCCCAGGCCGGCAATGACGCCGTCGGCGGCCTTGGAGATGTAGGAGTGGTGGCGGAAGGGTTCGCGCTTCCAGATATTGCTCATGTGGACCTCGATGATGCGGCCGGGAAAGGACAGCAGGGCGTCCAGCAGCGGAATGGAGGTGTAGGTCAGGCCGGCGGCGTTGATGATGACGCCCTGGGCGTCGCCGCGCGCTTCCTGGATCCAGTCGACCAGCTGGCCCTCGTAGTTGGACTGGACGAAGTTCAGGGCGATGCCGAGCTCGGCCGCCTTGTTTTCGCAGCGCTGGCGCAGCATGGGAAAGCTTTCGGAGCCGTAGGTCTTGTTGGCGTCCAGGCCGTAGAGATTGGCGTTGGGGCCGTTCAGGAACCAGACCTTGGTCGTGGCGGTGGCGGGCGTGTCGGTCGTCGTCATGGCGGTTCGGTTCTCAGGCGTCGTGCGGAATGGTCGCCTGCATGGCGGGCAACTGGCTGAAGGTCGCGAACCAGCGTGCCGCCCGCGGATGGCCGGCGCGCCAGTCGAGTTCGGGAAAGCGGAAGTCCAGATAACCCAGGGCACAGCCCAGGGTGACTTCGCCGATGGTGGGGCCTTGCACGGCCAGGGATGCGGCCTGGGGCTCGATTTCGTCCAGGGTGGCGCTCACCTTGACCAGCTGCGCGGCGCGCCAGTCGGGCCATTGCGACGCGGGCGGACGCGCCGTGGTTTCGTAGCGCGCCAGCAGGGCCGCGTCGAGCAGGCCGTCGCCCAGCGCCTGCTGGGTCAGGGCGCGCCAGCGTTGCGGTCCGGCGGCGGGAAACAGGTGTTCGTTGCGGGCCAGGTCGGCGATGTACTCGCAGATGACGCGGCTGTCGTAGAGCGACTGGCCGTCGGGCAGGATCAGGGTGGGGACCTTGGCCAGCGGGTTGTGGGCGGCGATGCGGGCATCGCGGCGTATGGGGTGGGCGGCGCTATCCAGGAAGGTGATGCGGTCGGCGATGCCGCACAGGTGCGCGCAGGCCATGACCTTGCGGACGAAGGGGGAGGTCGGGGCGTAGAGCAGTTGCATGGAGGCAGCCTTCGGGTGATGGTCGGGGCATACACGGCATCCTGCTTGCCACGGAGCCCCGGGCAGGCAGGAAGTCGCGGTCAGGGCAGCAGCACGATCTTGCCGAATACGTCGCCGCTTTCCAGCAGGCGATGCGCATCGGCGGCCTGGGCCAGCGGCAGGCTGGCGTGTATTTTCGGGCGGACGCGGCCGTCCGCGACCAGCGGCAGGACGTGGCGCGCGATGTCCCGCGCCATGCGGGCCTTTTCAGCCGGCGTCTGCGGCCGCATGGTGGACGAGTGCAGGCTCAGCTGTTTCTGCATCAAGGTCAGCAGCTCGATGTTCACCGACGATCCCTGCAGAAAGGACAGGCTGACGTGGCGGCCGCCGAAAGCCAGGGCCTGCAGGTTGCGGCGCACGTAGTCGCCGCCGACCATATCCAGCACGACGTCGACGCCGCGTCCCTGCGTGTATTCCTGGCAGGCGGCGACGAAGTCGGTATCCCGGTAGCAGATGGCCAGCGCCGCGCCCATGTCGCGCAGTTCCGGCAGGCGTTCCGCCCGGCCGGCGGTGGCGATGGCGCGCGCGCCCGCGGCGTGGGCCATGCGGATCGCCAGCGTGCCGATGCCGCCGGCGGCGCCGTGTATCAGCACGGTTTCGCCCATGCGCAGCCGGCCAAGTTCGAAAAGGTTGTGCCAGA
The DNA here is from genome assembly GCF_965137885.1 of Bordetella sputigena. Classification (NCBI taxonomy): domain Bacteria; kingdom Pseudomonadati; phylum Pseudomonadota; class Betaproteobacteria; order Burkholderiales; family Alcaligenaceae; genus Bordetella; species Bordetella sputigena. The sequence goes on along the minus strand of NZ_CBCSCA010000010.1, from coordinate 54,518 downwards.
CGGTGAAGAGGCCTTCGGGCAGCGCGCCGGCCGCCGCGTCGTCCAGGTCCTCCGGCACGGGCAGCGAGTGGTCGACGCGGGCCGCGCACCATGGGGCGTAGCCGCCGCCGGGCAGCAGGCTCATCAGCCGCTGGCCCAGCAGCGTGGCGGGGACGCCGGGCCCGCACGCGGCGACTTCGCCGCAGGCTTCCAGGCCCAATACGTCGGTGACGCCTTCGGCCGGCTTGGACTGGCCCTGGCGCTGCATGATGTCGGGCCGGTTGACGCCGGCCGCGCGCACGCGCAGCAGGACTTCGCCGGGGCCGGGGACGGGCACCGGGCGCTCGGCCAGGGCCAGTACGCCGGCGTCGCCGGGACGGGTGGCGATGACGGCCTGCATGGTGCGGGGGATATCGGTCATGGGCTCAGGCGGAGGCATTGAATACGCTAATTCCTTGGTCGGGCAGCACCAGGCCGGCCACCGCGCCGACGGGCCACTGCTGCATGGCGTCCAGGCCGGCGCTGCGCACCATGACGCGCTGCCGTCCGGCCACGGGGATATCGACGTCGATGTAGGAATCGATGTGATCGCCCTGGAATACGTGATTGACGACGGTGCCGCTAAGCACGGAGTTGCCGTGCAGGTTCTCCAGCGTGATCTGCTCGGGACGCACGTAGACGTCCAGGCGGCGTCCCTCGTGCGAACCGCCAACCAGGCGTTCGCGCGGCACGCGGATCAGGCCGGCGCCCAGGCGCAGGTGGATGCCGTCCGTGTCCGCGCCGTGGTAATGGGCCGGCAGGATGTTGACGTCGCCCAGGAAGGATGCCACGAAGGGATCCTGCGGATTGCGATAGAGCTCGCCCGGGGTGGCGATCTGGCGGATGACGCCGGCCGACATGACGGCGATGCGGTCGGACATGCTCAGCGCTTCGCCCTGGTCGTGGGTCACGAAAACAGTGGTCACGCCCAGCCGGCGCTGGATATCGCGGATTTCGACCTGCATGGCGCCGCGCAGGCTCTTGTCCAGGGCGGAAAACGGTTCGTCCAGCAGCAGTACCTTGGGCCGGATCACCAGGGCGCGCGCCAGGGCCACGCGCTGTTGCTGGCCACCCGACAGTTCGCGCGGCTTGCGCTGCCCCAGGCCGTCCAGCTTGACCATCGCCATGGCTTCCTTGACGCGCTCGGCGATTTCCCTGGATGGCACGCGCCGCATCCGCAGGCCGTAGCCGATATTGCGTTCCACCGTCATATGCGGGAATAGCGCGTAGTTCTGGAAGACGATGCCGATTTCCCGCTGGTAGGGCGGCAGGTCGGTGACCAACTGGCCGTCGATGAAGATCTCGCCGTTGTCGGCATCGGCGAAGCCGGCGATCAGGTTCAGCAGGGTGGTCTTGCCGCAGCCCGACGGACCCAGCAGGGTCAGGAACTCGCCGCGCCGGATCTTCAGCGACACGTCGTGCAGCACAGTCTGGTCGCGGTATTTCTTTACCACTCCTTCCAGACTGACCGCGCAAGAGGAATCCGGAAGAGAGGGGTTGTTCTGCATGGCGGCGGCAATTTAGACACGATGGATGCCGGGAAGAATACGGCAAGCAGGGGGCGCCGGCCCTTTGTGGATGCTGAGGCCGTTCATCGGAAAAAACGAAAGCCCGGGGCGCCTGGCCGCCATTTGGTTTTTCCTAGGTCCGGCGTCCGAAAAACGAAGTTATCAAGCCTGGTGTTCTGGCTCACACTGCGTGCCATCCCCGAGTGAGCGAAGGAACTCCAAATGTCAGTCGAAAAAACCAATACGCTGGTGATCGGCGCCGGCCAGGCCGGCATCGCGATGAGCGAGCACCTGGGCAGGATGGGTATTCCCCATATCGTGCTGGAACGCAAGCGTATTGCCGAGCGGTGGCGTTCCGAACGCTGGGACTCCCTGGTGGCCAACGGCCCCGCCTGGCATGACCGCTTTCCGAACCTGAAGTTCGGCGACGTCGCGCCCGACGTATTCCCGCCCAAGGAGCGCATGGCGCAGTATTTCGAAGACTACGCGAAGATGATAGAGGCGCCGGTCCGCACCGGCGTGGAGGTGCTGAAGGTCACGCGCAACGAGAAGCGGCCCGGCTTTACCGTGACGACGTCGGCCGGCGTGATCGAGGCGCGCCACGTGGTGGCGGCGACGGGCGCCTTCCAGATTCCCAGCTACCCGAAGATCGTTCCGGAAAGCGCCGGCATCCAGCAGGTCCATTCGTCGGCCTACAAGAATCCCGGCCAGCTGGCCGAGGGCGCGGTGCTGGTGGTGGGCGCCGGCGCATCGGGGTCGCAGATCGCCGAGGAACTGCGCCAGGCCGGCCGCACGGTCTACCTGTCCGTGGGCGAGCACTATCGGCCGCCGCGCTCCTATCGCCAGCGCGATTACTGCTGGTGGCTGGGCGCCCTGGGCATGTGGGACGAGGTCAAGAAAAAGCCCAAGCGCGAGCACGTGGCCTTCGCCGTGAGCGGCTACGAAGGCGGCAAGACGGTGGACTTCCGCCGTCTCGCGCATGCCGGCATCAAGCTGGTCGGCATCACCAAGGGCTATGAGAACGGCACGGTGACGTTCGAAGAGGGCCTGGCCGCGAACATCGCGCAGGGCGACGCGGACTATTTCGAGGTGCTGCGCGAGGCCGATGCCTATATCGAGCAGAACGGCCTGGACCTGCCGCCGGAGCCGGAAGCCTGGGAACTGCTGGAAGATCCCGAATGCCTGAAGCACCCCATCCTGGCGCTGAACCTGGCCGAAGCGGGTATCAAGAGCATCGTCTGGGCCACCGGCTTCAAGGTGGATTATTCGTGGATGGAGATCGATACCTTCGACGAGAAGGGCTATCCGGTCCACAAGCGCGGGATTTCGGCGGAGAAGGGGATTTACTTCCTGGGCCTGCCCAACCAGACGAACCGCTCTTCGTCATTCATCTGGGGCGTGTGGCACGACGCCAAGTACATCGCGGACCATATCGGCATCCACATGGATTACCTGGCGTACGAAAAGGCCTGAGGCCGGCGGCGGCCGTTCACCGGGCCGGCGGGCGGCGGCTCGCGCAAGCGGCCCGGCGCGGCGCCGGCGGGGTCAGGCGGCCGGGCCGGCCGGATCCGCCCGCCGCCAGACATCGATCATGAAGCGCTCGTCTTCATGACGAACGGCCTTCGATAGACCGCCCAGTTCGTCGACACGGCCGTGCAACGCGGCCGTCGGCTGGGGACGGCCCTCCAGGTCCTTGCTGTAGTGGCACATCGCCCATTCGCCATGCTCGCCGAGCATGGCCGCGCATCGCGCCAGGAAGGACGGCAGGTCGGCTTCCGCGATGTAGTAGGCCAGCTCGGACACCACGATCAGGTCGAAACGCTGGCCGGCGTCCACCGGCCAGGCCTCGGGCAAGCGCGCCACGTGCGTGCTGGTGTTGCGCAGGCCATCGCGCGCCAGGGTTTGCTCGCATAGCGAGATGGCCGTGGCGGAGCTGTCCACGGCCACCAGCGCATCGCAGCGGACCGCAAGGTGGCGCGTCATCTCGCCGTTGCCGCAGCCCAATTCCAGGATGCGGCCATAGCGGGCCCGCGGCAGGCAGGCCAGCAGCACCGCGCGCTTGCGCTGCTCGTACCACGAGGTCCGGACTTGCCAGGGGTCGGCCGATTGCCGGTACAGCGCTTCGAAGTCGCTCATGGGGTCACCTGCCGGAGTCACCTGCCGGCTATGCGCGGAGGAAAGGCGCGGCGCTTATTGCGGCGCGATCTTGGCTTCCTTGATCACCTGCGCCCACTTGGCGGTTTCGGACTTGATAAAGGCGGCGTAGTCTTCCGGCGTGCCGCCGGCGGCCTGGCTGCCCGTATCGACGATGGCCTTGGCGACTTCCGGATCCTTCAGCACCGCGTTCAGTTCCTGGTTCAGGCGATCGATGATGGGACGCGGCGTGCCGGCCGGCGCGACGATGCCTTGCCAGTTATAGGATTCATAGCCCGGCAGGCCGGCTTCGGCCATGGTGGGCACGTCCGGCAGCACGGCCAGGCGCTTGGCGGCGGTGACTGCGATGGGCCGCACCTTATTGCCCTGGATGGCGGGCAGGGCGGCGTAGCCCATTTCGAACATCATGGTGATGTGCCCGCCCATCAGGTCGGTGGAGGCCAGGTTGCCGCCTTTGTACGGCACGTGGGTGATCTCGATGTGCGCCTGTTCGGCGAACATTTCGCCGGACAGGTGATGGGCGCCGCCTACCCCGGAAGAGCCGAAAGTCAGCTTGCCCGGCTCGGCCTTGGCCAGCGCGATCAGCTCCTGCAGGTTCTTGGCCTTGACCGTGTTGTTGACGCTGAGCACGAGCGGGCTGTTCTCGATCAGTATGACGGGCGCCAGATCCTTCACCGGATCGTAGGGGATGCTCTGCATCAGCGTGGGATTGACCGACAGGGGCGCCAGGTTGCCCGCGCCGATGGTGTAGCCGTCCGGTTTGGCGCGGGCGATGAAATTGGTGCCCACCACGCCGCCCGCGCCGGCGCGGTTCTCCACGATCACCGTCTGCTTGAGCCGCGGTTCCAGCTTGGCGGCGATCAGCCGCATGCGGGTATCGGCGAAGCCGCCGGGCGCATAGGGAATCACGATGGTGATGGGTTTGCTGGGGTAGTCGTCCGCCCCTTGCGCCGCCGCGGGCGCGCCCTGGATGAGCAGCCCGGCCGCGAGTCCCGTTGCCGCCAGCACGCGCTTGGCATATGCCTTCATTGTTTATCTCCCGTTCGGTTATTGATCTGCGTTGGGCGGTTTTGACATACGCCCGCACGATCGCGATTGTGCCTGGATTAAGCGGCTGATGCTTCAGGGCGCTGTAAGCCGCCGGCGCGGCCGGCGCCGGCACCGGGTTTGCTGCGGACGGAAGGTCGCCGGCCGCGCCGGCGTTTCGATAACCATGTCTTCGATGGAGTACACAATGGCTGAGGAATTGAAAGGTATATCGGTGGCCATCCTGGCGGTCGACGGCTTCGAGCAGGCCGAGCTGATCGAACCCCGCAAGGCGATCACGGAAGCCGGCGGCAGGGCGGTGATCGTGTCCAATACGCTGGAGCCCATCCAGGGCTTCAAGCACACCGACAAGGGCGACACCGTGAAGGTCGACCTGACCTTCATCGACGTGGACGCGGAGCCGGAGAAGTTCGACGCCGTCATGCTGCCCGGCGGAGTGGTCAACGCGGACGAGATCCGGCGCCATCCCAAGGCCCTGGACTTCGTACGGCGCATGGATGCCGCGGGCAAGCCTGTCGGCGTGATCTGCCACGGCCCCTGGCTGCTGATTTCCGCCGGCCTCGTACGGGGCCGGACCCTGACCAGCTGGCCGTCGCTGCAGGATGACCTGCGCAACGCCGGCGCGACCTGGGTCGACCAGGAAGTCGTGGTGGATCGCAATTGGGTAAGCAGCCGCAAGCCCGATGACCTGCCCGCCTTCAACCGCGAATTCATCGCCCTGGTGGCGAAGGCGGCGCACGCCCACACCGCGTGACTCAGGCGACGGCCGGGGCCGCCGCCGCGGCGCCGGCCGGGCGGGCGGCGGCTTGCCTGGCGCGGCCGCGTTCGCGCAACTGCTTTTCCTTTTTCGGCGTATCGGCCGGCCGCTCGTCCAGCGGCATTTCCTGTTTCTCCGCCACGCCCGCCGCCTGCTCGCGAGGCGACGGCGGGGTGGACAGGAAGTGCAGCAGGCGTCGTTCGTCGGCGTTCAGTCCGCGCGGCGTGGACGGCGCCGCGCCGTGGCCGGACATTTCGCCGGCCAGGTAGGCTTCCAGGATGCGGGGGTGTATGTAGCACTGCCGGCAAACAGTGGGCGTATTGCCCAGGCGCTTGGCCACCGCCTTGACCACCTCCACCACATTGCGCTTGGCTTCGGTCTGGGTCGTCCAGGGCCGCTTGCCGAGCTCGGCGAGCGCCAGCACCGACCCCGCCCAGGTGCGGTAGTGCTTGGCGGTGAAGTCGGCCTGGCCGGCTTCGCGCAGATAGTCGTTGACGCAGCCGGAATCCACCGTCCGCACCTTGCCGTCGTCCTCGCGATAGGTGAACAGCTCGTGGCCGGTGATTTCCATGCAGCGTTTCACCACGCCCGCGATACGGCGGTCGTTCACCGTCACGTCATGTTCGACGCCGCTCTTGCCCTTGAAACGGAAGCGGATGCGGCTGCCGGCGATGGTGGTGTGGCGCCTGCGCAGCGTCGTCAGCCCGTAGGATCCGTTGGTGCGGGCATACGTGGACGAACCGATACGGATGAAGGTGGTTTCCAGCAGGCGCACCACGACCGAAACCACTTTGTCGTGCGTCAGCCCGGGCCTGCCCAGGTCGCGCTCGACCTTGCGGCGGATGCGGGGCAGGGCGGCCGCGAACTCGGTCAGCTGTTCGTACTTGTTGGCGTCCCGTACCGCGTGCCAGGAGGGGTGATAGCGGTACTGCTTGCGCCCGCGCGCGTCACGGCCGGTGGCCTGGATGTGGCCCGCGGGGTCGGGGCATATCCACACATCCGTATATGCCGGCGGGATCACCAGCGCATTGATGCGCGCGATGACCTCGGGATCGCGGATGCGTTTGCCCTTGGGATCGAAGTACTCGTAGACCTCGCCGGAGATGCGCCGCGTGATGCCGGGGCCGCGATCATCGACATAGACCAGGCCAGCGACTTCGCAGCAAGGGTTGGCGACGGGCGGGGTCGTGGCCGGGGCCGGCTCGGGCGGGCTCTTGGGCGCTTGGGCTGGGGACTTGTTCTGTATGGACGGCATGGTGGGATCCGACAAGGCACGCCGCTCGTGCAAACGCCGTGCCCGCCTTGCCGGCGATGGCGCGCGCACCGGTACGTTTCCTGCGGACCCGTTTCGACCATGGCCGGGCGCCGCGGGCTTGTATCATGCCCCGGTGTCCGCCCTGCGCGCGGGAGCCCCAATGCTGCTCATCCTTCGGAAACCCCATGCCCCCTGCCACCCCAGGCGTCGCCATGCGCCGATGGGGGCGCGGCGGCATGCGTCGAGGTCCATCGGCTCCTGTATCCCACCATGAACCATTCATCGGAGAGTCGCATGGCCTACACACTGCCTCCTTTGCCCTATCCCTATGACGCGCTGGAGCCGAACATAGATGCGCAAACCATGGAGATCCACTACACGAAGCACCACCAGACCTATATCAATAACGTGAACGCGGCGCTGGAAGGGGCGAAGCTGCCTTTCCCTCCCATCGAAGAGCTGGTCGCCGGCATCGATAAGCTGCCGGAAACCGTGCGCGGCGCCGTCCGCAACAACGGCGGCGGCCATGCCAATCACAGCCTTTTCTGGACGGTGATGTCGCCCGACGGCGGCGGCGAACCCACGGGCGACCTGGCGGCGGCGATCGACAGCCAGCTGGGCGGCATGGAAAAGTTCAAGGACGCCTTCACCAAAGCCGCCCTATCGCGTTTCGGCAGCGGCTGGGCCTGGCTGAGCGTGACCCCGCAGCAGAAGCTGGTCGTGGAAAGCACGGCGAACCAGGATAGCCCGCTGATGACCGGCAATCAGCCCATCCTGGGGCTGGACGTGTGGGAGCACGCCTACTACCTGAAGTATCAGAACCGCCGGCCGGAATATATCTCGGCGTTCTACAACGTCATCAATTGGGATGAGGTGGCGCGCCGCTACGATGCGGCGACGGGTTGATCTTCCCGCGCCCGGCCGCGGCGCCGCCTCGCTTCGGCGGGGCGGCGCCGGATCACCGGGCCTCGTTCAGCCCAATTGCAGGGACGGCGGCCGCGCCAGGGCACGGCCCTTGGCCACCGCACGCAGCGCATAGGCGATCGCGCCGGAGAAGGCTTCGTCATACCAGGGATTCGCGCCGCTGGTCGCCACGACGATCCCGTCCACCACGGCGCTGCCCCAGACCCCCGCGTCGCCCGCGCGCAGCAGATGGGGCGCCTGCGTCGCGGCGTCGTGCGTGTCGCGGCCCAGCCGCCACGTGGTGCGCGCCTTGGCCCGCGCGTACGCGGCATAGTCGGCATCCCAGTCGGCGCGGTCGCGGCCGGCCGCGTGTTCCAGCAGGATCGCGTCCTCGAACCGCGCCTCCCACGGCCGCAGCGCGGGATTCATGATGACCACATAGAGAATCCCGCTTTCGCCCACCGCCGGATTGCGCAGGGCCGCCTCGATTGAAGGCATTACCAGCGCAAGCGCGTGTTCCGCGTCGGCGCGGCCAAGGAAGAAGGGCTGGGGGCTGGCGGGCCCGGCTGGCGTGGCGGCGGTATCTTGCATGGCGATGTCGGTCCGTGATGAGTCGGGGCGCCCCCGGCCCGCAAGCTGCATGCCGTCCTTGCCGCGGCGGCGCGAGCACGGCCGCATTTCCGTCCGGCGTTCGCGCGGCGGCCGCGTACAAACGTCCGCCGCCGTTGACCCATATCAATGGGTGCATCGCCCGGTGCCGATAAAGTGGGTTCTCCCCTAGGAGGACATCATGTACCGACACATCCTGGTTGCCGTTGACGGCAGCGTCACTTCCGAGCGCGCCCTGGACCACGCGATTTCGCTGGCCCGATCCGAACACGCCCGCATCCTGGCCGTGTATATCGTGGAATACCCCAGTTCCATGTATTCCTCCGCCTTCATCGACGTCGAGCCTTTCCACGACGCCATGGTGGAAGAAGCCCAGTCCGTGCTCAACACCGCGCAGGCGAAGTTCCGTGACGCCAACGTGAACGGCGCGGTCAAAATGGTGGATCTGGGCCTCATGAGCGGCACCATCGCCGACCAGCTGCAGGCCACGGCGGCCGAGGCCGGCGTGGACCTGGTGGTCATGGGCACGCATGGACGCCGTGGATTCCAGCGACTGATGCTGGGCAGCGTGGCCGAGAGCTTCGTGCGCCTGTCCGAATGCCCGGTGATGCTGGTGCCGCACAAGGAAGCCAAGCCGGGCTCGGCCCACTGAGCCTGCGCGCGGGCATACAGGGGGAGGCGCGACGATGACGATCAGAAACCTGCAGGCATTGTTCCGGCCCGAATCGGTGGCGGTCATCGGTGCCTCGGAGCAGCCGTATACGGTTGGCGCCCATGTCCTTTCCAACCTGCTTGCCGCCGGATATGCGGGCACGATCTACGCCGTCAATCCCAAGTATTGCGTGGTGCGCGGACTGGCCTGCCATCCCGACGTGGAAAGCCTGCCGCGGGCGCCGGATCTGGCGGTCATCTGCACGCCCGCGGCGACGGTTCCGGCCCTGATCGCGCAACTGGGCGCGAAGGGCACCAAGGCGGCGGTGGTGCTGAGCGCCGGCCTGTCGGCCGCGGCGCCGGACGGCGGCACGCTGCGCGAAGCCATGTTGCGCGCGGCCCGGCCGCATCTGTTGCGCATCCTCGGCCCCAACTGCCTGGGCCTGCTTGTCCCTGGCCTGGGCCTGAACGCCAGTTTCGCGCCCGCCATGGCGCTGCGCGGCCGCATTGCCTTTGTCTCGCAGTCCGGCGCCCTGGCGACGGCGGTGCTGGATTGGGCCAATAGCCGCAACATCGGCTTTTCGCACTTCGTCACGCTGGGCGACAGCGCGGACGTCGACCTCGGCGACGTGCTGGATTACCTGGCGGACAGCGCCGATACCAACGCCATCCTGCTGTACGTGGAAGCGGTGACCTCCGCGCGCAAGTTCCTGTCCGCGGCGCGGCGGGCGGCGCGCAACAAGCCGGTGGTCATCGTCAAGTCGGGCCGGGTGGCGGAAGGCGCGCGGGCGGCCTCCACGCATACCGGCGCGCTGGCCGGCTCGGACGTGGTCTACGATGCCGCCATACGCCGCGCCGGCATGCTGCGCGTGGATACCACCGACGAACTGTTCGACGCCGTGGAAACCCTGGCCCGCGCGCGGCCTCTGCGCGGCGAGCGCCTGGCCATCCTGACCAATGGCGGCGGCGCGGGCGTCATGGCCACGGACGCGCTGGTGCGCGGCGGCGGCGCCTTGGCGACGCTGGATCCGGCAACGCTGGATGCGCTGAATGCGGTGTTGCCGGCCACCTGGTCGCACGCCAACCCTATCGATATCGTTGGCGACGCGCCGGTCAGCCGCTATGTCGATACCATCGATATCCTGTTGCGGGACCGCGGCAGCGATGCCGTGCTCTTCATCCATGCGCCGACCGCCATCGTTCCCAGCGAGGATATCGCGGCGGCCATGCAGCCCCATATCGTCGGCTCCTCCCGCAACGTCTTCGCTACCTGGCTGGGCGGCGATGCCGTGCTGCATGCGCGCAAGCGCTTCCGCCGCGCCGGCATTCCCACGTACGACACGCCGGAGCAGGCGGTCAGCGCCTTCCTGCATGCCGTGGAATACCGCCGCAACCAGACGCTGTTGCTGGAAACGCCTTCATCGAATGGTGGCCAGCGCGACGGCGATACGGCGCAAGTGCGGGCCATCGTCGCCGGCGTGCTGGCGGCAGGCCGCACCATGCTGACGGATAACGAAGCGAAGGCGGTGCTCGCCGCCTATGGCGTTCCGGTGCTGGAAACCGAGATCGCCAGCGACGCCGAGCAGGCGGTGGCCTGCGCGGCCGCGCTTGGGTATCCCGTGGCGCTGAAGATCCTGTCTCCGGCGATATCCCATAAATCCGATGTCGGCGGCGTGGCGCTGGACCTGGAAAGCGGCGAGCAGCTGCGGACCGCGGCCGACGCCATGCTGCGCCGGGTCGCGCAATTACGGCCGGATGCGCCCATCCAGGGCTTTATCGTGCAGAAGATGCTGCGGCGGCCGCAGGCGCACGAACTGATCGTCGGCGCATCCGTGGACCCGGTCTTCGGTCCCATCGTGCTCTTCGGCCAGGGCGGCACATCCGTCGAGGTGGTCGCCGATCGTGCCGTGGGGCTGGTCCCGCTGAACGAGCCGCTGGCCCGCGACATGGTGTCGCGCACGCGGGTGTCGGCATTGCTGGCAGGATACCGGGACCGCCCGGCCATCGACCATGCGGCGCTGCACCGCGTACTGATGCAGATATCGCGCCTGATGTGCGATATTCCGCAGATCGTCAGCCTGGACATCAATCCGCTTCTGGCGGACGCGGCGGGCGTCGTCGCCGTCGATGCGCGCGTCAGCGTGGCGCAATACGCGGGCCGGGCCACCGACAGGCTGTCCATCCTGCCTTATCCGGTCGAGCTCGAAGAACGCATGCAGTGGGGAGACTCCACCATATTGATCAGGCCGGCCCGTCCGGAAGACGAAGCGCTCTATGCCCGTTTCCTGTCTGCCCTGACGCCGGACGACCTGCGCCGCCGCTTTTTCGGGATGGTCGGACAACTGCAGCATCGCGAACTGGCGCGGATGGCGCAGCTGGACTACGACCGTGAAATGGCTTTCCTGGCCGTCCGCAAGGATGCGTCGGGCGCGGACTATATCGTGGGGGAGGCCCGCGCCGTTGCCGATCCCGACAAGGAAGCGGCCGAGTTCGCCCTGATGGTGCGCTCGGATTACAAGAACCGTGGGCTGGGCACTTTGCTGCTGAGCCGTCTGATCCGTTATTGCACGGACCGCGGCATAGGCATGTTGTCCGGAATTGTCATGGCGGACAACGACGCCATGCTGGAAGTTGCCCGGCGCTGCGGCTTCAGCGTCGAGCCGCACGGCCTGGGCTCCGAGGTTCGCGTGCGTCTGTCGCTGAACACCGGCGACGGCCCCCCGGCGGCGGACAAGCCGCTGGCCGTGCACGCCGGCTGACGGGTGCGCCCCTACAGACCGAGGTCCGGTGTGCGCGCGAAAAAATGGCCTCGGCCGGCGAGCGCTCGCTTAAAATCCCGCCGTGGCCCGCGCCCGTCGCGCCTGGGTCGCTCGCGGGCGGCGTACTTATGCCGGCCCGCGCCCCCGCCCACCCGTCCAACCCGGCAGCCACGACGCCACCGCATGAAAGACCACTTACTGGAGAGCCAGACCCTGGACTGGCTCATACGATCGGCCAAGGAAGCCATCGTCATCGCCGACGCCGGAGGCCGTATCCTGATAGGCAACAGCGCTACGGCCCGCCTGTTCGACCGGCCCGTCGATGAACTGGGCGGGCTGCGGGTGAAGGATCTGCTGCCCGATATCTCCCTGGGCGAGCCGGGCGACGACAATGGCCCGGCGGCGCAGGATGAAACCGCGCGGGAAACGACCCAGGTCATCGAGGTTTCCGGACGCCGCGCCGACGGCACCGCGCTCCCGGTCGAGCTCTGCATTTCGCCGCTGACCACGCACTGGGGCCTGACGCTGTACATGGTCAGCATCCGCGACATCCGCGCGCGCAGGCAGGCGGAACAGGACGTGCGGGACAACGAGGCCCGCCTGCGGGCCGTGTTCGATACCGCCGTGGACGCCATCGTCACCATAGACGAACAGGGCCGCATCGAGCGCTTCAATCCTGCCGCCGTGCGGGTCTTTGGGTATGCCCAGGAAGAGGTGCTGGGACGCAACGTATCCATGCTGATGCCCGGCCCGTACCGGGAGATGCACGATGGCTATCTGCACAACTATCTGCGGACGGGCGAAAAGAAAATCATCGGCATCGGCCGCGAGGTGCTGGGCATGCGCAAGGACGGCACCGTCTTCCCCATGGACCTGGCGGTGGCCGAGATGCGGGTAGGGGAGCGCCGGATGTTCACTGGCATGGTGCGCGACATCACCGAGCGCAAGCGCGCGGAAGCGCAGTATGCCGAGCTGCTGCGTGAGGTCACCAGCGCCAACGAGGAGCTCACCAACTTCGCCTACATCGTCTCGCATGATCTGAAGGCGCCGCTGCGCGGGATCAGCTCTCTGGCCAACTGGCTGATGGCCGATTACGCCGATAAACTGGACGACGAGGGGCGCGAACACCTGCGCCTGCTGGTGGGACGCGTGCATCGCATGAGCGGGCTGATCGACGGCATCCTGGAGTATTCGCGCATCGGCCGCATCAAGGAAGCGCGCGCGCCGGTGGACCTCGACGTGCTGGTACGCGAAATCATCGATCTGCTGGCGCCGCCGCCCCATATCGAGGTGCGCGTGGAGGGCCCGTTGCCGGTGGTCCACGCTGAACGCACACGCATGCAGCAGCTGTTCCAGAACCTGCTTTCCAATGCGATCAAGTACATGGACAAGCCCGCGGGCATCATCCGCGTCACCTGCGAGCCGGCCGGCGACCGCTGGCGCTTCGCCGTCGCGGACAACGGGCCCGGCATCGAAGAGCGCCATCACGAACGCATCTTCCAGCTGTTCCAGACCCTGGCGCCGCGGGATCGCATCGAAAGCACGGGGGTAGGCCTGACGCTGGTCAAGAAGATCGTGGAAATGTACGGTTCCGAGATATCCGTACAATCGGTCATAGGCGCCGGCACCACATTCTCGTTCACATTACCGGTCCTGGATGCCAGCCGGGCGCCGGACGAATCGGAAATGTCCTCATGAAAACCACGACAAAACCCATACTGCTGGTCGAAGACGACACCGTCGATGCCATGACCGTCAAGCGCGCGCTCAAGGAAATCAACGTCTGCAACCCGCTGGTGCGCAGCGAGAACGGCGAAGAGGCGATGGAATACCTGCGCGATGCCGGTAACGAAAGGCCCTGCATTATCCTGCTGGACCTGAACATGCCGGTGATGAATGGCATCGAGTTCCTGCACGTCATCAAGGCGGACGAACAATTGCGGCGGCTGCCCGTTATCGTGCTGACGACGTCGGAAGAACAGCAGGACAAGATCAACAGCTTCAATATGAGCGTGGCGGGCTATATCGCCAAGCCGGTGGACTATCGGCAGTTCGTCGACGTCATGCGGTCCATCGATCTTTACTGGACCATCAGTGAGCTTCCCTAGCTGGCGTTTTCGCGCGCGGAGCGATCGCGCGCCTGTTCGCTGAACGATAAAAGGGCCGCCCATGGGCAAGCCGCGCATCCGCATCCTGCTGGTCGAAGACGATGTCGTCGACCGCATCGCCTGCCGCCGCGCCCTGGCGGCGGAACAAAGCCCCCAGTTCGACATCATCGAGACCGAAACCGCCGAGGACGCGCTGCAACGCCTGCGTTCCGAGGACTTCGACGCCGTCCTGCTGGATTACCGGCTGCCGGACCGGACGGGACTGGAGTTCCTGGCCGCGCTGGCCGACGACGCCGGCGAAGTGCCCATACCGGTGCTGGCGCTGACGGGCGAAGAAAGCGCCGCGGTCGCCGTGGAAATGATGCGGCACGGCGCGCGCGACTATCTGTACAAGGACCAGGACCGCCATTACCTGCAGGCCTTGCCGGCCGCGATCGAGCGCATGCTGCGCGGCCAGCGCCTGCTGGAAGACAAGCGCCAGGCCGAAGCCATGTTCCGCACGCTGGTGGAGCAGACGCAAACCATCACCTATGTGCGCGAGCTGGGCAACGCGGGCGCGTACCGCTACGTCAGCCCGCAGGTACGCACGCTGGGTTTTTCGGCGGAGGAATGGATGGCCGATCCGGCTTTGCGCCTGTCCGCCATCCACCCGGCCGACCGCGCGCGCGCCGAAGCGGGGATCGCGGGCAGCATGGCCCACGGTACGCCGATGCGGTTGGAGTATCGCCTGATCGCCAGGGACGGCCGCGAACGCTGGTTCCGCGACGAAGCCGAGGTCGTCCGTGATCCGGCCGGACGCAAGCTGTTCCTGCAGGGGATCCTGATCGACATCACCCAAAACAAGCTGGCCGAGGAAGCCCTGCGGGAGTCGCGCGAGGCGCTGCGCCGGCTGGCGGCGCACCAGGAAAGCATCAAGGAAAGCGAGCGCAAGCGCATCGCGCAGGAAATCCACGACGAACTGGGCGCGCTGCTTACCGGCATCAAGGCCCACGTATCGGTGTCGGCCGAGCGCGCCGCCCAGGCCGGCGGCAGCCCCGATCCCTTGCTGTTGGAAGCGGCGCGGCTGTCGGAAGAGGCCATCCAGGCCGTACGCCGGGTGATCAACGACCTGCGGCCCAGCGTGCTGGACCAGTTGGGCGTCTGGGAAGCCATCGCCTGGCATGCCAGCCAGGTGGAAAGCCGTTTCGGCCTGGTGTGCGACTGCATCATCGCGCCTTCCGCATTGGCGACGGAGGTGGACGCCGATCGCAGCATCATGCTGTTCCGGATCGTGCAGGAGTCCCTGACCAACGTCGTTCGCCACGCGGACGCATCGCTGGTCACGGTGCAGGCCGCGGTCAAGGATGGCGTGGTGAATCTGGAGATTCATGACGACGGCAAGGGCTTCGCGGCGGAGTCGCCGGCCAACCGGCATTCCTGGGGCATCCAGGGGATGCAGGAGCGCACGCGCCACTTCGGTGGACAATTGACGGTGTCGAGCACGGCGGGCCACGGGACGCGCGTGGGCCTGCGATTGCCTTTGGAAGATAACGATGGCCGGTGAACCCATCAAAGTCCTGCTGGTCGATGACCATACCGTGGTGCGCAACGGCGTGCGGCTGATGCTCAGCTCGGCCGCCGACATCCAGGTCGCGGGCGAGGCCGAGAATGCCAGGCAGGCCCTGGAGCGTGTCAAGGAACAGGAGTTCGATGTTGCGCTGATCGATATCGCGATGCCGGGCAAGAACGGGCTGGACCTGCTGCAATCCCTGCGCGTCGAGCGTCCCGGCCTGGCGGTGCTGGTGCTGAGCACCTACGCCGAAGATATCTACGCCGTGCGCGCCTTGAAGCTCGGCGCGGCCGGCTACCTGACCAAGGACAGCCCGACCGCGACGCTCATCGAAGCGGTGCGCAAGGCGGCCGCCGGCGGCAAGTACGTCAGCCCGTCGCTGATGGAGCGCTTCGCCGTCATGATGGCGGGGGGCGGCGCGGCCACGCATGAAACCTTGTCCAACCGCGAGCTCGAGGTGCTGAAGATGATCGCCAAGGGCGAAAGCCTGGCGAACATTGCCGAGGTGCTGCATCTGAGCCCCAAGACCGTTACGACCTACCGGGCCCGCATCCTGGAAAAGATGGGCGTGCGCAGCAATGCCGAACTGGCGCGCTACGCGGCGGAGAACGGCCTGTTGATGTAGCCGGATCACCGGACGCAATGTCCGTGGATGGATCGGCCCGTCGGGCCGATGGCGCTGCTCCTTCCTTTCAGTGGTGAAACCTACCTGTCCTGTGTAGGGCTAGGCCTACAGGAAGTATCAAGGGATCGCCGATGGCGGCCATGCGCGGCCATGCGGAGAATGCATTCCCAAGCAGGAATGCCGTAGCCACACACCTACACGCTTCCCCCACCGCCTGCCGGTCTGTCCGCCATCGTCATGAAGGCGGCATTACTTCCTTCATCCGCTTCACGGAGATGGCGCTACGCCTATCAGGACATGGATGCCCTACGTCAGTTCATTGTCAGCCAGCCGCTGATCGCCTTGTTCATCACGATCTCGCTCGGCTATTTCGTCGGCAAAATCAAAATCGGGACTTTCGTCCTCGGTGGTATCGCCGGCACGCTGCTGGTCGGCGTGATCGTCGGTCAATTGGGTTTGATCAATTTCGATCCCGCCCTGAAGTCGATCTTCTTTGCCTTGTTCATCTACGCCGTCGGCTTCCAGGGCGGCCCGCAATTTTTCCACGCGCTCAACCGGCGTTCCTTGAACCAGCTGGTGTCCGCGTTCGTCATGTGCGTGATGGGCCTGCTGTGCGTGCTGGTGGCCGCGTGGATGTTCGGACTGGACCGCGGCATGGCGGCGGGCCTCGCCGCCGGCGGCCTGACCCAATCGGCCATTCTGGGCACGGCGGGCGACGCCTTGGCGCGACTGGGCCTGCCGGCGGCGGTGACCAGCACCATGCAGACCAATGTGGCCGTGGGCTACGCGGTCTGCTATATCTTCGGTTCCCTCGGCCCCATCATCATGGTGACCTGGTTCCTGCCGTGGATCATGAAGTGGGACATCCGTGGCGAAGCGGTCAAGCTTGCACGCACCTTGTCGGGTGGGCGCCTCGACCTGGAGGCGGGCCAGTTCGACGCGCTGCAGGACATCGTGACGCGCGTGTACGCGGTCTCGCCCACCGGCAAGGCCGTGGGCAAATCCGTGATGGCCATAGACACGGAGCTCGCGGATGCCTCCATCGAGGCGGTATGGCGAGAAGGCGCCTTGCTGGAGCTCAACGACGATACGATCATCCGCGCCGGCGACCAGGTCGCGGTCACCGGGCGCGCCGAGTTGATCGGCGCCATGCCTGGCGTCCTGGGCGGCGAGATCGCGCCGCCGGCGCGGCAGCAGT
This sequence comes from Bordetella sputigena, assembly GCF_965137885.1. NCBI lineage: Bacteria > Pseudomonadati > Pseudomonadota > Betaproteobacteria > Burkholderiales > Alcaligenaceae > Bordetella > Bordetella sputigena. The sequence continues at coordinate 37,377 of NZ_CBCSCA010000010.1, read as the reverse complement.
TGGTGGAAGAGCGCCGCGAAATCATCCTGACCAATCGCGCGCTGTGCCATCGCGAGCTCGGCGATATCCATGATCACGCCAGCGTCCAGTCCCGCCACGGGGTGTTCCTGACCGCCGTCAGGCGCATGGGCAGGGACTTGCCGGTGCTGCGCAAGCTGACCCTGCAGCGTGGAGACGAACTGCATTTCGTCGGCGCGCCCAAGGATCTGGACAGGGTGCAGTCGAGCATCGGCTACAAGATCAACGCCGGCGCCGTGACGGACTTCATCTTCTTCGGCATCGGCATGACGCTGGGCATGCTTATCGGCATGATCCAGTTCAAGTTGCTGGGCGTGCCGGTGTCGATCGGCAGCGGCGGCGGTTGCCTGCTTTCGGGCCTGCTGTTCGGCTGGCTGCGCAACGTGCATCCGCGCTTTGCCGCGCTGCCCATCGGCGCGTCCACATTCCTGCGCGACTTCGGCCTGGCGGTATTCGTCGGCATCGTCGGCATCACCGCCGGGCCGCAGGCCCTGGCGGCGATCAAGCAATATGGGCTGGCGCTGTTCTTCCTGGGCGTGGGCGTCACGCTCATTCCGCAGGTCATCACATTCTTCTTTTCTTACTACGTGCTGCGCATCCGCAACCCCATCGAGGCCCTGGCCTGCGTGGCGGGCGGCCGCAGCGCCAATCCGGCTTTCGCCGCGCTGCTGGCGAAGGCCGGCAATGCGACGCCGGTGGTTTCCTTCACCGTCACTTATGCCGTGGCCAATGTCTTCCTGACGCTATGGGGACCGGTCATCGTCGCCCTGGTCACCCGCAACGCCGCCTGAGCGGCGGCATCGATCGCGCCGCCGCGCGCGGCGCCCCAACTTTTCAACGGATGAACATCATGCTTGATCTTGATATCGCCAAACTGTCGGCCTTGAGTCCTTTCGAACTCAAGGATCAACTGGCCGCCGCCGCGTCGTCGGACGCCGAACGGCTGATGCTGAATGCCGGCCGTGGCAACCCGAACTTCCTGGCGATGCTGCCGCGCCACGCCTTCCTTAGCGTGGGAGAGTTTGCGATGCAGGAAGCGGGACGATCCTACGCCTACCTGGACAGCGGCTTCGGCGGACTGCCGGAAGCCCGCGGTATCGTGCAGCGCTTCGAGGCCTATGCCATGCATCGGCCCGGCAGCGAAGGCGTCAACTTCCTGCGCAAGGCGATCGCCTACGTGAAGGACCAACTGGGGCTGGACCGGGATGCGTTCCTGTTCGAAATGGTGGCCGCGTTCCTGGGCTGCAATTATCCGACGCCGCCGCGGATGCTGACCCATATGGAGGAAATCGTCAAAGCCTACCTGGTACAGGAGATGTTCGGCGCCGTTCCGTCCAATGGCGATTTCTCGCTGTTCGCCACGGAAGGCGGGACGGCGGCGATGACCTATATTTTTCAGAGCCTGGCGGTGAACAGGTTGATCCGTCCCGGCGACAAGATCGCACTGGCCACGCCGATTTTTTCACCTTATCTGGAGATTCCCGCGCTGGCCGAATACGACCTGGACGTGGTCGACGTGCGTATGGACGGTCATGACGATTGGCAGTTGCCGGACGCCGAGATGGCCAAATTGCTGGACCCGGCCGTCAAGGTGTTCTGCCTGGTGAATCCCAGCAATCCACCGTCGACGCGGCTTTCCTCCGCGACACTGGATGCCCTGGCGCGGTTGGTATCGACGGCCCGGCCGGACCTGATCATCGTCACCGATGACGTCTATGGGACCTTCGCCGACGATTTCGTGTCGGTGTTTGCACGGTGCCCGCGAAATACGCTGTGCGTGTACTCCTTCTCGAAATTTTTCGGGGCCACCGGCTGGCGCCTGGGAACGATCGCGCTGCATCACGACAATGTCCTGGACGCGGCGTTGGCGGCACTATCGACCGACGAAAAAGCGCTGCTGGCTCGCCGCTACGGTTCGCTGACGACCGAGCCGGACACCTTGCGCTTCATCGACCGCCTGGTGGCGGACAGCAGGGCGGTGGCGTTGAATCACACCGCCGGACTGTCCGTGCCGCAACAGCTGCAGATGGGCTTGTTCGCGCTGAACGGGCTGATGGACAGAGAAGGGCGCTACAAGACGGCGGCGAAGCAGTTGATACGCAAGCGGTACCAGACCTTGTACCGCAGCATGGGCGTGGACGTCGGCCATGGGCCTAACGATGTGAACTATTACACGCTGATCGATTTGCAGGAGCTGGCCGGAAAGATCTACGGTACGGCGTTCGAAAGGTGGTTCGTGCAGCGCGATCTCGGGATCCGCTTTCTGTTCCGCCTGGCCGAGGAAACGGGCGTGGTGCTATTGCCGGGCAATGGCTTCGAGGTGGTGGATACTTCGGCGCGGGTATCGCTGGCCAACCTGACGGAGATCGAATACGCATCGATCGGCAAGTTCACCCGTCAAGTGCTGGATGAGTATTTCAAGGACTTCACCGAGAGCGTGGCGGTACCGGCCGGGGTGTGATCCCCGCCCGGGCGGCGGGGGCCGGCGATGGTGCGTTATCGGCTTTTGGTGACCACCAGCCCCTGCCGCGTTACGCCTTCCGTGATCGGTATATCGACATAACGGGTAGTGGCCAGGTAGATCGTGAGCATGCAGGCGATCAGCGCAATGGCCGGCCCCGCCATGAGTATCCAGGGCCATGGCTCCCGATACCAGGGGCGGGCAGGCGGGGCTGGCGTCTTATCGTTTTCCATCGTGTTCATCCAGGCAGGTCCGCTATTGCGGAATAAAGAAACTGGCGGGCTCGTCCGTCCGCACCACCGATCCGTCGGGAGCGGTGCCGACGGCATGGATCACGATGCGATGGGCGCCCGGCTCGGCGCCGGCCCCCGGGGCGCGCGCGACAGCCGCGATCACCTTGTTGTCGAGCGGATCCACGTGGACGCCGGACGATCCATCCGGCGCTCTTACCACGACATCCCGCAGCCCATCGGCGGACAAGGCCACCTGTAGCGGCAGGCTGGACGTGTTGATGAATTGCAGGCGGTAGACGTTTTCCACCATGCCGCCGGCCACCTCCCGGCCCAGCACGCCGCGATCGCGGATGACGTCCATGCGCAATGGCTGGCGCAGCCACAGCGCGCCCGCCATTGCCAGCACCAGACCCAGGAGCAGCGTGCCATACACCGCGGTACGCGGGCGCAACAGGCGCCGTATCGCCGCCGTGCGGGACACGCTCTCCGTCATCGCGCGCTCGGACGCGTAGCGGATCAGGCCGGGCGCATAGTGCATTTTCTTCATGACGCCGTTGCAGGCGTCCACGCAGGCGCCGCAGCCTATGCACATGTACTGCAGGCCGTTGCGAATATCGATTCCGGTGGGGCATACCTGCACGCACCAGTTGCAGTCCACGCAATCGCCCAGGCTCAGCCCGCGCGCATCCGCCTGGCGCGAACGGCCGCCACGCGGTTCGCCGCGGGCCTTGTCGTAGGCGACCACCAGGGTATCGCGGTCCACCATGACGCTCTGGAAGCGCGCGTAGGGGCACATGTACTTGCATACCGATTCGCGCAGGAAGCCCGCGTTGCCCCAGGTCGCCAGGCTGTAGAAGACGATCCAGAACCACTGCCACGGCCCCAGCTGCAGGGTGAACAGGTCATGCGCGAGTTGCCGGATGGGCGCGAAGTAGCCGATGAAGGTACTGCCGGTCCACCAGGCGATCGCCAGCCACAGCGCGTGCTTGGTCGCCTTCAGCCGCAGCTTGCGCGCCGACCAGGGGGCCTGGTCCAGGCGCTGCCGGGCCGACCGGTCGCCTTCCACCTTGCGTTCTATCCAGGCAAAGATCTCCGAGTACACCGTCTGCGGACAGGCGTAGCCGCAGAACAGGCGGCCGGCCAGGGCCGTGAACAGGAACAGGCCCACGGCGCTGATCAACAGCAGGAGGGCCAGGTAGACCATGTCCTGCGGCCACAGCACCAGGCCGAACAGGTAGAAGCGCCGCGCGCCCAAGTCGAACAGCACCGCCTGCCGGCCGTCCCACTGCAGCCAGGGCAGGCCGTAGAACAGCGCCTGCGTCAGGAACACGAAGACCACGCGCCAGCGCGCGAAGGTACCCGTGACGGCGCGGGCGTAGATCTTGGCGTCGACCGCCGTCATGGCCGGGCTGACGCCAGGGTCCGGGCCGCGTCGCCCGCGCCGCTGCTGGCCGCGGCGGGGCCGGGATGCGGTTCGGCGGCGCTGGTCGCGCCGGGCGCCGCGGCGGCGCCGCCGGGACGCGCGTCGCCAGGACCGCCGGCACTGCCGGTCGCCGCCGTGCCGCCCTCGGGGGCATTCCAATTGGATTGCCGCCAGACCCAGGCGGTCAGGATGCGGATCTGCGCCGGCGTCAGAATGCCTTCCTGCGCCGGCATGCGGCTGTCGCGGCCGTTCAGGATGGTGGCCTCGATGGTGCGCTGCGAACTGCCGTACAGCCAGACATCGTCGGTCAGGTTGGGCGCGCCCAAGGCCTGGTTGCCCTTGGCATCCACGCCGTGACAGGCTACGCAGTACGTCCCGTAGGCATCCTTGCCATTGAAGATCCGCGAACGGTCCACGCCCAGCCCCGACAGCGAGCGCACGTAGTCGGCGATATCCGACGCGGTACGGGCATCGATCACGCCTTGCCAGGCGGGCATCACGCCATGCCGGCCCTTGGTGATGGTCTGCAGGATGGTTTCCGGCGAGCCGCCATACAGCCAGTCGCCATCGGTCAGGTTGGGAAACCCCGGGGCGCCCTTGGCGTCCGAACCATGGCATTGCGCGCAGTTATTCAGGAACAGCCGCTGGCCGATTTCCAGCGCGCGGGTATCGCGCGCGATTTCCGGCACCGGCATGGCTTCGTAGCGCGCATACAGCGGACGCGTCGCGGTTTCCTGGGCCGCCTGCTGCTTGCGCACGTCGTCGGCGCTGGTGTATCCCAGTGTGCCGGCGTAATGGCCCAGGCCGGGAAACACCACCAGATAGCCGACGGCGAACACGCACATCAGCAGGTACATCACGGTCCACCAGCGCGGGACCGGATTGTTCAGCTCCGTCAGGTCGCCGTCCCACACGTGACCCGTGTCGGCGGGCTGGTTCGCCGGCGCGCGGCCCAGCCAGCGCCGCTGGGTGTACAGCAGCCACAGGCACCAGACGATGCCCACCATGGCCACGATGCCGACGAAGTAGCCCCAGAAGGGAGTGGTGAAGTCACTCATGGGAACGTCCTTTGCCGGCCTGCGGCGCGCTGTATTCCTCGGGCAGCGCGAAGGGGATCAATGCGGATGCTTGGTTGGCGGGCTGCCGGCCGCGCGACCAGGCCCAGGCGATGATGCCCAGAAATGTCGCCATGGAGATGGCGGTGACGATGCCAGTCAGGTAGGCCATGATTCATTCCCCCTTGCGCGGCGCGGGTGCCGGCATGTTCTTGCGCGCGGCCAGGCCCAGCCCCTGCAGATAGGCCACCAGCGCGTCTTCCTCGGTTTTGCCTGCCAGCGCCTTGGGCGCATCGGCGATGTCCTGGTCGGTGTAGGGCACGCCCAACTGGCGCAGGGCGCGCATGCGGGCGGCCACGTTCTGGCCGGCCAGCGGCGTGCCGCGCAGCCACGGGTAGGCGGGCATATTCGATTCCGGCACCACGGAGCGCGGATCGCGCAGATGCTCCCGGTGCCAGGCATCGGAATAACGTTCGCCCACGCGCGCCAGGTCCGGTCCGGTGCGCTTGGAGCCCCACAGGAAGGGATGGTCGAACACCGATTCGCCCGCGGTGGAATAGGGACCGTAGCGCTGCACCTCGGACTGCAGCATGCGGACCTGCTGCGAGTGGCAGCTGACGCAGCCTTCGCGGATGTAGATGTCGCGTCCCATCAGGCGCAGGGGGCTGTAGGGTTCGACGCCGGCTTCGGCTTCGGTGGTCGAATGCTGGAAGAACAGCGGAATGATCTGCACCAGGCCGGCCATCGAGACGACGACGATGGTGGCGATGATCATCAGGCCGATGTTCTTCTCCAGCGTGTGATGCGAGAAGAAGGATTGCTTTCCGGTAGTCATGGTCGGCCTTTCAAGCGGGAGTGGTGGCGACGGCCGGCTCGCCGCGCGGCGCCTGGGCGGGCACGGGCGCGACGTCGGGGATGGCGGGATTGACCGCGGAGGCCGAGCGCACCGTCATCCAGGTATTCCAGGCCATGACCAGCACGCCGCCCAGGAACAGCGTCCCGCCCAGCAGCCGGATCAGGTAGTAGGGCACCCGGGTCTTCAATTCCTCGACGAAGCTGTAGACCAGCGTGCCGTCCGGCGCGGTGGCGCGCCACATCAGGCCCTGCTGCACGCCGGCGGTCCACATCGCGGCGATGTACAGGACCACGCCCAGGGTGGCGATCCAGAAGTGCAGCTCGATGGCGCGCACGCTGTACATGCGCTCCCTGCCGTACAGGCGGGGAATCAGGTAGTAGAGCGAGCCGAAGGTAATCATGGCCACCCAGCCCAGCGCGCCGGAATGCACGTGGCCGATGGTCCAGTCGGTGTAATGCGACAGCGCGTTCACGCTGCGTATCGACATCATCGACCCTTCGAAGGTGGCCATGCCGTAGAAGGACAGGGCGGTCACCAGGAACTTCAGGATGGGATCGGTGCGCAGCTTGTGCCAGGCGCCCTGCAGGGTCATGATGCCGTTGATCATGCCGCCCCACGATGGCGCCAGCAGGATCAGCGAGAAGGTCATGCCCAGCGACTGCGTCCAGTCCGGCAGCGAGGTGTACAGCAGGTGATGCGGGCCGGCCCACATATAGGTGAAGGCCAGCGCCCAGAAGTGGACGATGGACAGGCGGTAGGAGTAGATGGGACGGCCGGCCTGCTTGGGCACGAAGTAATACATCATGCCCAGGAAGCTGGTGGTCAGGAAAAAGCCCACCGCGTTATGGCCGTACCACCACTGCACCATGGCGTCCTGCACGCCGGCGTAGGCGGAATAGGACTTCCACAGCGTCACCGGCAGTTCGACGTTGTTGACGATGTGCAGGATGGCGATGGTCAGGATGTAGGCGCCGAAGAACCAGTTCGCCACGTAGATGTGGCGGATGCGGCGCTTGACGATGGTGCCGAAGAACACGATGGCGTAGGCGACCCACACCAGGGTGATCAGGATGTCGATGGGCCATTCGAGTTCGGCGTATTCCTTGCTGCTGGTCAGGCCCATGGGCAGGGTGATGGCGGCGGCCACGATCACGGCCTGCCAGCCCCAGAAGGTGAACTCCGCCAGCCAGCCGCAGAACAGCCGCGCCTGACAGGTGCGTTGCACGACATAGTAGGAAGTGGCGAACAGGCCGCAGCCGCCGAAGGCGAAGATCACGGCGTTGGTGTGCAGCGGGCGCAGGCGGCCGTAGCTGAGCCAGGCGGTGTCGAAGTTCAGGGATGGCCAGATCAGTTGCGCGGCGATGACCACGCCGACCGCCATGCCGACGATGCCCCAGACGATGGTCATCAGGGCGAAACGCCGCACGACGCCATAATTGAATGTTTCGGCTGTCGCCGCTGGACTGTCCCTCATGGATTCTCCCCCATGGTTTGTGTAAGCGCCATGATGGTGCGGCGGGGCGGGGCGCCGCTTGACATCGATCAAGGGAGAATCGTCGGACGAAGTCGCCTCGTTGGGTGGGGGTGCGGTTGTTGCGGGAAAGCAACCCGGCGCGGCCGTGTCGGGGTGGCCGCGCCTGGCCGGCCGTGACTAGCCGGCCGCGCCTGGCCGGCCGCGCCTAGCCGGCCGCGCCTAACCGGCCGTGTCATTCCCCATCTGGCAGTTTGCCCGCGGTGGCGTCCGTATCGTCGTATTGGCCGGTCAACACGGCCCATGCCAGAAAGCCGCCGATCGCGCCCACGAAGAGCAGCGACAGGGGCAGCAGCAACAGCAGGATGCTCATGGCGCCTTCACATACGCCTCGTGGCGTCCCGGTTCGGGCGCCGCCCATTGCCGGCGCAGGCCCCAGGCATTCCCGGCCACGGCCAGCGACGACGCCAGCATGGTGATCGCCGCCAGCCAGGGGGTAACCCAGCCGAAGGCCGCCAGCGGCATCATCAGCAGATGAAAGGCCGCGCTGCCGTAGAGGTTCTGCATGGCCTTGCGCGTGGCCAGCGCCTGGATGGTCCGGATGTCCGCGTCGCCGGCGTCCGGCAGGGCGCCCAGGACGGCGTCCGCGCTGGCCATCACGGACGGCACGGACATCGACATCGCGCAGGGGCAACTGATCACCAGCATGGCGACGGTAACCGGCAGGAAGCGTTCGGCATCGACCCAGATCCAGACCACGCCCGTGACGAAGGTCGCCCCCAGCTGCAAGGTGCAGAAAAGAGCGGCGCGGCGGTCCGCGTACAGCGTCAGCAGGGAGCGCAGGCGCCGCAGGCGATCCTGGCGGCCGGCATGGCGGGATTGCCTGGCGCACAGCGCCAGATAGCGCGCGGTCAGCAGAAACGCCACGAACATCGTCACCGAATCGAAGTACACATCGCCCGCGCCCGCGATGGTGGCGTGGACGCTGGGCAGGAAGGCGGCGGCCATGCCGATGGCGACCGGCAGATCCATCCCGACGCGGCCCTGCCACAGCCGCAAGGCGGCGCCGCGCCACAGCGGCCAGGCGGAATAGACCAGTACCGGCAGGGTCAGCACCAGGCTGGTCCAGTTCATCAGGCCGATCGCCCAGTCCAGCGTCGCCAGATTGCCGGGCGCCAGGCCGTCGTGCCGCACGTAGGCGGGCCAGGCCAGCATCATCACCTGCATCATGACCAGCCATGCCAGGCCCAGGCGCAGCAGCGCATGGCGGCGGGCACGGCGGGCCGCGGACGGCAAACCCGCGGGCATGGAGAAAATGGAATAAGGGCGCATGGGACGCAGCGTATGCCGGGCGGCGCGAACCCGGCTTGACGCAGGTCAACGGCCGCGCCGGACGGTGCGCGTTAAGACCTTGTAAGGCGGTATCTGATATAAGTGCCGGATCCGGCTCCGGCGAAGCACAGTCCGAAGGATGGTCATAGAGGCTGTTTCGCCGCCGGTTTCCACGGAGAAGCTTTATGACCCAAGAGCGAGAACCGCGCAGGCGTTTCCTGCAGCAGGTGTTGGCCATCGTGCCCGCCTCGACCCTGGCCGCGGGCGCCGCGGTAAGCCAAACCGGCTGTACCGGCCAGCCGGCGCAGACCACCGCGGCGGCAGGCGCGAATCCCCCCAAGCCCTACACCCCGACCTACTTCACCGAAGCGGAATGGAAGTTCGTCACTGCCGCGGTGGATCACCTGATCCCGGCCGACCAGTACGGCGCCGGCGCCATCCAGGCGGGGGTGCCGGAATTCATCGACCGGCAGATGGAAACGCCCTGGGGCCACGGCCAGCTGTGGTACATGCAGGGCCCGTTTCATCCTGACGTGGTGCCGGAGCTGGGCTACCAGATCAACCAGACGCCGCGCGATGTCTACCGCCACGGTATCGCCGCGTGCGATGCATGGTGCAAACAGCAGCATGGCAAGGTCTATGCCGAGCTGGACAAGCCGCTGCAGGAGCAGATCCTCAAGGATCTCGACACGGGCAAGATCGCTTTCGACAACGTGCCGTCGCGCACCTTCTTCAACTTCCTGCTTTCCAACACGAAGGAAGGCTATTTCGCCGATCCCATTTACGGCGGAAACAAGCAGATGGCGGGGTGGAAGATGGTGGGCTTCCCGGGCGCCCGGGCGGATTTCGCGGACTGGACCGACCAGCCCAACGTCAAGTACCCGTACGGGCCTGTGTCCATTTCCGGAGAAAAGGGCTGAACGATGGCGATCAAGCGAGATAAAGTCGACGTGGTGCTGGTCGGATTCGGCTGGACCGGCGCGATCATGGGACAGGAGCTGACGGAGGCGGGCCTGAATGTCGTGGCGCTGGAGCGCGGCCCCATGCGGGATACGCCGACCGATGCGCAGTATCCGAAAGTTATCGACGAACTGGCGTACTCGATACGCGGCAAGCTTTACCAGGAACTGGCCAAGGAAACCGTGACCATACGCCACGGCGTGAACGACCTTGCGGTGCCTTACCGGCAAAACGGGTCCTTCCTGCTGGGCAACGGCGTGGGCGGCGCGGGCTTCCATTGGAACGGCATGCACTACCGGGTGCTGCCCGAGGAACTGCAGCTGCGCACGCGCTACGAGGAACGCTACGGCAAGAAGTTCATCCCGGAGAACATGACCATCCAGGATTTCGGGGTGACCTACGAGGAACTGGAACCGTACTTCACGCAGTTTGAATATGTGTGCGGCACGTCGGGCAAGGCGGGCAATCTGCAGGGCAAGATCGTCCCCGGCGGCAATCCGCTGGAAGGCGCGCGCAGCAAGGAATATCCGGTGCCGCCGCTGCCCAACACCCTGGGCGCGCAGCTGTTCGAGAAAGCCGCGCGCGAGGTCGGCTTCCATCCCTATCCGGCGCCGGCCGCCAACGCATCGCAGCCGTACACCAATCCCTACGGCGTGCGCCTGGGACCCTGTAATTTCTGCGGCTTCTGCGAGAACTACGGCTGCTATATGTACGCCAAGGCGTCGCCGCAGACCACCATCCTGCCGGTCCTGCTGAAAAAGCCGAATTTCGAGCTGCGCACGCATTCGCACGTGCTCAAGGTCAATCTGGATTCCTCGGGCAAGAAGGCGACGGGTGTCACCTACGTCGACGCGCAGGGGCGGGAGGTCGAACAGCCCGCCGATCTGGTGATCCTGACCGCGTACCAGATGCACAACGTGCGCCTGCTGCTGCTTTCCGGCATCGGCAAGCCCTACGATCCCGTCACCAACGAAGGCACGGTGGGCAAGAACTACGCCTACCAGATGAACGGCGCGGTCAATGTGCTGCTGCCCAAGGGCACGCAGCTCAATCCCTTCGTCGGCACGGGCGCGGGCGGGGTAGCGATGGACGACCTGAATGGCGACCAGTTCGATCACGGGCCGCTGGGCTTCATCGGCGGCGCGTCGATCCGGCACATCCGCTATGGCGGCCGGCCCATCGCGCAAACGCCCACCATGCCGGGCGCGCCGCGCTGGGGCAGCGGCTGGAAGGCGGCGGTGCAGGATACCTATCAGCGCTATATGAGCATCGGCATCTCGGGATCGGTGATGTCCTATCGCGACGCATATCTGTCGCTCGACCCGACCTATAAGGATGCATTCGGCCAACCGCTGTTGCGCATGACCTTCGACTGGCACGACAACGAGTTCGACATGATCGGGCACCTGGGCACGCGCATGGACGAAGTCGCCAAGGCCATGAATCCGGAAAAGCACTTCATCGCCGTGCGCAAAAAGGGTTCGCACTACGACACCCGCGTCTACCAGAGCACGCACAACACCGGCGGCGCCATCATGGGAACGAATCCCAAGGAAAGCGTCGTCAACCGGTATCTACAGAGCTGGGACGTTTCCAACGTCTTCGTGATGGGCGCCTGCCTGTTCCCGCAGAACATGGGATACAACCCGACGGGACTGGTCGGCGGGCTGGCCTACTGGGCCGCGCATCATATCCGCGAGCAGTATCTGAAGAATCCCGGCCCGCTGGTGCAGGCATAAGGAGGCGTCAACATGATGAAGCCACATCTCATCGCCGCCGCCTTCACGCTGGCGGCTACCCATGCGTGGGCGCAGGCGCCCGCGGCCGGCAATGCCGATGCGCAAATGATCAAGCAAGGCGAGTACCTGTCGCGCGCGGCCGACTGCGTGGCCTGCCACACCGCGCCGGGCGGCAAACCCTACGCCGGCGGCCTGGGTTTCGAGACACCGATAGGCACGGTGTACTCCAGCAACATCACGCCGGACAAGGACACCGGCATCGGCAGGTACAGCTACGAGGACTTCGACCGCGCCTTGCGCCATGGCGTGGGCAAGGGCACCGGCAACCTGTACCCGGCCATGCCCTATACCTCGTACGCGCATATCCGGCCCGACGACGTCAAGGCGCTGTACGCGTACTTCATGCACGGCGTGGCGCCGGTCAGCCAGCGGAACAAGGACGCGGATATTCCGTGGCCGCTATCGATGCGCTGGCCCCTGGGCATCTGGCGGGCGCTGTTCGCGCCGGACGTCGCCGCCGGGCCGGCCCCCGGCGCCGGCGAACCAGCGGCGGCCGCCGGCGACGCCGAGGTGCTGCGCGGGCGCTATCTGGTCGAGGGCCTGGGCCACTGCAGCGCCTGCCATACGCCGCGCGGCTTCGCGCTGCAGGAAAAGGCGTCCACCGATGCCGGCGGTCCCGAGTTCCTGTCCGGCGCCGTCGTGGAAGGCTGGCTGGCGAAGAACCTGCGCGGCGACGTCAATAGCGGACTGGGCGGCTGGAGCAGGGAAGACATCGTCGCGTTCCTGAAGAGCGGGCGCAACGCGCATTCCGCCGCCTTCGGCGGCATGGCGCAGGTGGTGCAGGACAGTACGCAATACATGAGCGACGCCGACCTGAACGCCATCGCGGCCTACCTGAAGACGCTGAAGCCCGCCGATAAGGAGGGGGCGCCCAAGCTCGCCTACAACGATGCGACGGCCCAGGCCTTGCGCACGGGCGGCGACAAGAGCGACGGCGCCATCACCTTCCTGAACAACTGCGCGGCCTGCCACCGCAGCAGCGGCAAGGGTTACGCGGAGACCTTCCCGCAGCTGGCGCAGAGCTCGACGGTCTTGAGCCAGGATCCCGCCTCGCTGATTCATCTGGTGCTCAAGGGCGCGCAGATGCCGGGTACCCGGTCGGCGCCCACGGCGTACGCGATGCCGGGCTTCGACTATCGCCTGACCGACGGCGAAGTCGCGGCGGTCGTGACCTTCGTGCGCAATAGCTGGGGCAACCAGGCCCCCGCCGTCAGCGCGGATCAGGTCGCCAAGGTGCGCAAGGAGGTGGGGGCGGAGCCCGCCCCGGTGCGATAACGCCGGCTCCGCCGCTTATCGGGCCGCCGCCGGGCGGCGTCGCGCCCGGCGGCGCCGGCTGCGCGGACGGGGCGCCAGCCGCGCGTGTCCTGTCCGCGGCGCGGGCGCGGCCGGTGTTCAATGCGAGAACAGCACCGGGACGGTCATGGCGTTCAGCATGTCACGGGAGGCTCCGCCCAGCACCCATTCGCGCATCCGGCTGTGTCCGTAGAGTCCCATGACGATCAGGTCGCAGCTGTGGTCGGACGCCGCGTTCAGGATGGCGTTGCCATGGCCCAGTTCGGCCGTTTCGCGCGTCAGCATCCGGGGATCGCCGTAGCCTTGGGCGCGGAACCAGGCCTGGAGGTCGCCAGGAACCGTCTCGCGCGACCGCATCGCATCGGAGTCGGCGTCCAGCGTGAGGACCAGGACTTCTTCCGCGCTCGCCAGGAAAGGCGCCGCGTCCGCCAGCGCGCGCGCGGCTTCGCGGCCGCCATCCCAGCACACCAGTATGCGGCTGCCGATGCGGGTGTATTCGCCGGCATAAGGAACGACCAGCACCGGACGGCCCGCGTTCATGATGACGTTCTCGACCATGTAGGGATCGACGATGGAGTCCGTGTCGCGCTCGTGCGCCTGGCTCAAGACCAGCAGGTCGGCGCAGCGCGCGTGCAGCGGCAGCGTTTCATCGGGACGTCCGCCCGGATTGCGCCACTGCGTCGCGATGCCGGTATCGGCAACGCACCGCTCGAATTCCATGTGGCATTTGTCATGCTCCTGCGCGAGCTGCTGCAGCATGACTTCATAGGCGGCGCTGGGGATGACGCTCTCACCGTAGGGATAATGGGCCCAGGTGTAGTTGACGTAGATGGCCAGCAGTTCGGCCTCGAAGCGCTGCGCCAGCGCCAGTGCGGTAAGGGTGCGGCCGGCGCAGGCCTGATCTTTTTCGACGTGTAGGGCGATGCGTTTCAGCATGGTTGTTCTCGCTATTCATGGGTTGGGCCGGCGAGGCCGCCGGCCGCGGATCGTGCGGCTCAAACAGCGGTCTGGGCCCGTATCGACAGTTTGTTCTCCACGCCTTGTATGCCCGGCACGGACCAGCATGCGCGTTCGGCCGCGGACTTTTCGTGCCAGGTCGACACGTGTCCTTCCAGCACCGCCGTGTCGCCATGGATGGTGACGTGTATGCCGGCCGCTTCGACTTCCGCGTTGCGGCGCAGCGCGGTTTCTATGACATGCTGCACGTTGTCCGGGCGTATGCGCCGCTGCAGCTCGATCTGGTTGGTGATGCCCGTGACGCCGGATAATTTGCGCACCGCCGTCTCCGCCGCCATGCGCTGGAAGTGCCATGGAACCTGGCCGTTCAAGGTGACCCAGCCATGCTGGACCGTGACCTGGATATCCTCGGCGGGGATGCCCACGCTCCACTTGATGATGGACAGCGCGCGTTGCGCGATCTGGTCGTCTTCCAGCTGCTTTCCGGACGTATGGCGCACGTTGACTTCCTGGGCGATGCCGCGTACGCCGCGCACCTTGCGCACGATGCGCTCGATGTCGAATTTTTCGGCGTAGCTCTCGACGTAGCCCGATAGCATGACGATGCCGTCGCGCGCGCTGACGCCGACGTGCGCGGTATCCACCGCGGGGTCGACCGCCAGCGCATCGATCACGTGCTGGCGCAGCTCGTCGTCACTGGCTTTTCGGTCCTGTTCCATGCTTATCCCTCCCACTTAGGCGCGCCGGGGCGCATCAGGATATCGTCAGGCGACGCGAGGCATCGCCGGCCTTTTTGGGCAGCGTCAGCTTCAGTACGCCCTTGTCGTAGACCGCGGTCGCCTTGCTTTCGTCGACGTTGCTGGCCAGCGCGACGGCGCGCTGCATCTGGCCCCAGTAACGCTCGCTGCGCACGACGCGTTCACCGTCCTTCACTTCTTTCTGCGACGATTTCTTGGCCGAGATGCGGACTTCATTGCCGTTGATATCCACCTGGATGTCTTCTTTCTCCACGCCGGGGATTTCGGCCTGGAGGACATACTCGTTGTCGCTTTCGGTGATATCCAGGTCCATGCGGGGACCGTCTTCCACCATGCCGCGTATCGGGCGCAGAAAGCCTTCGAATGCGTCGGCGAGCGGTTCGGTGCTGAATGGGCTGTAGCGGGTGAGTCGGCTCATGGTGTGCTCCAGGGGTGGATGAATGTCAGGCTTCGATGGAAGCCGTGTTTTCATACTCGCCCCGTGGCGGCCGGCTCGCGTTGATATTGGTCAAGCATTGCGCAGCACGGCCGGCGCCTCCCGCGCGGCATGCCGGCGGGCCATCCACAAAGACTAATCCGGTGTGGCGGAGCCGCGTGTCAGACCCCGCGCAATATAGTCAGCCGCAGTCCCGCGCCCAGATCACTGTCGGCCCCGCGCATCTCGAAACGCAGCGCCAAGCCGTGGTTCTGGGCGATGCGGCGGGCGATCGAGACGCCCAGGCCGCTGCCGGATTCTTCGTTGCCGGCCGCGCGCAGGAAACGGTTGCCGATCCGCGGCAGCAGGTCGGGCGGTATGCCGGGCCCCTGGTCGTCGACCAGGATGCGGGATGGCGTAAAGGTCAGGCGTACCCGTGAGTGCCGCGGGCTGTAGCGCACCGCATTGTCCAGGATATTGCGCAGCATGATGACCAGCGCATCGGAATCGCCGGCAATGGGCAGCGGGGCCTGGCCGTCGGCCGGCCACTCCACCTCGATGTCGATGTCACGTCGATTGGCGATCCACAGGCAATCGCCGACCGCCTGTTCCGCCACGCAGCGCCAGGCGATCGCTTCGCCGAAGCCCACGTGCCTGCTGCTGTCCAGCCGCGCCATGGTCAGCAGCTGCGCCACCAGCCGGTCCAGCCGTTCCAGGCCCCGCGTGACGCTGGCCTGGACTTCGCGCCGCTGGGCCGGATCGTCCGTCCGTTGCGCCACGTCCCATTGCGCGCGCAGCGCGGCCAGCGGCGTGCGCAACTCATGCGCGGCGTCGGCCGTCAGGCGCCGTTCCTGGTCGATGAGCGTCGACACGCGCGTCAACAGGCCGTTCATGGCCTGCACCAGAAGGCGCAGTTCCGCGGGCGTGCCCTCCATGGGCAGCGGCGTATCGTCGTCGGGGTCGCGCCGCTCCAGGCGGGCGGACAGTTCGCGCACCGGTCGCATCGCTCGCCGCACGGCGAAGACCAGCAGGCCGATGAGCACCGGCAGGCTCAGCAGCCACGGCACGGCCTGGCTGGCCAGGTAGGCGACGATCAGGTCATCCCGTTCACCGATGCGCTGGCCGACGGCCACGCGCGTGCCGGAGGCCGCGTCGTTCAGGTAGAACAGCCGCCAGGGCGTGTCGTCGATGCGGGTTTCGAAGAAGCCTTCCAGGGTGCCGTTACGGTCGAACTGCCTGGCTTCCGGATCCAGCGCCAACGGTTCGCCGGGGCCGCGCCATAGCGCCACGGCCCAATCGCGCAGCCCGGCATCGCCAAGGTCGGCGGGCAGCGTCTGCTGCAAGGGGGCGGGCGGAACCGTCTCGCCCGGAGGCAACAGCCGCGACACCGCGAGCGTTTGCTCCGCCAATCGCAGCATGTCGGTGTCGTAGAGCTCGTTGATCTCATGTTCGGCGCGCCAGTAGGTGCCGGCGATGGTCAATACCCAGGCCAGCGGCGCGGCCAGCAGGACGGCGACGATCAGTCTTTGCTGCAGCGTCATGGCTGGACTTCCACCTGTCCCAGCGCATATCCCGACCCGCGCAAGGTGCGGATGATCTTGGGATGGATCTTCTTGCGTACGTGATGCACGTAGACGTCCAGCGCGTTGCTCTCGACATCGGCATCCCAGTCGTAGAGCTTTTCGCGGATGAATTCGCGGGTCAGCACGCGGTTCGGATGGGTCAGGAACAACTCCAGGAGCAGGGCCTCGCGCGAGGACAGATCCACGCGGCGGCCCTGCCAGTACACCTCATGCGAAGCGGGGTGGTATTCCAGGTCGCCATGCCGCCATACGGGCTCGGGCTTGCCGGCGCCGCGCCGGGTCACCGCGCGCAGGCGCGCCGCCAGTTCGTCCAGCGCGATCGGCTTGAGCAGGTAATCGTCGGCGCCCGCATCCAGCCCCTTGATGCGGCTTTCGACGGCGTCGCGCGCCGTCAGCACGATGATGGGCAGCGTGTGTCCGGCGCGGCGCCAGCGCGTCAGCAGGGCCATGCCGTCTTCGCCGGGCAGCCCCAGATCGAGCACCACCGCGTCGTACTTGACGACCTGCATGGCGTGATCCGCGTCCTTGCCGCTGGTGAACCAATCGACCGCATAGCCCAGCAGCCGCAGGCCCTGTTTTACGCCGTCACCGAGGAGTGGATCGTCTTCGATGATGAGGATTCTCATTCACGTTCCTTCCGCCGCAATGCGCGCCAGCTTAGCACCCCGGCGGCCGTTAATTTCCGATTAATGTTGCGGTCCTATGCTGCGCCGCATCGCATTGGAAACCGAACATGCATTGCCTGGAATTCTTGATGTCGCAGCGCAGGGGGCCGTCCTCCTCGATTCCGTGGTCGCCCGGGGGCGGCGGACAGCAGCCCCTGCTGCAGATACATCAGCCGCACGATCCGGTGCGGCACCGTGTCGAATCGTATATCGCCCAGCGCTACCGGCAGCGGTACGGCGCGAATCTCAAGGAGTGGCTGCCGACGCTGGTCAGCGTGCAGGCCGATGGCGAGATCGTGGCCGCGGCCGGTTACCGTCCCGCCAGCCAGCCCTTGTTCCTGGAACGCTATCTGACCGCTCCGGTTGAACGCTACATCCGCGAGGACGGCGTGCCGGTAAGAAGGGAAAGCATCGTCGAGGTCGGGCATTTTGCCGCCATGCGTCCCGGGGCGGGCCGACTGCTGGTGCCTTTGCTGGTGGCGCACCTGCATCGCCAGGGATATGAGTGGGCCGTCTGCACGCTGACGGCCGAACTGCACCATCTGTTCGCCAGGATGGGCCTGGCGCATCGTTCGCTTGCCGTGGCCAGCGCGGCCAGCCTGGATGAACGGGAGCGCCAGGACTGGGGCGACTACTACGCGCACGGTCCGGAGGTGTTCTCCGGCCACCTGCGCACCATATTGCAGCGATTCGGGGAGCAGTCCGCATGAACGCGCAGGACTTCCTGGCGCTATTGCGCGAACCGGGGCGTGCGTCGATGACCGCGCTGGAAACGCCGGACGGTCCGGTCAGCTATGCCGCGCTGAACCGCCGCGTCGCGGCGCTTGCCGACGCACTGGGCGCGACCGGCGCCGGCGCGGTGGCGTCGCTGATGGACAACGGCGCGGAATGGATCGTGCATGACCTGGCCTGCATGAAGGCCGGCGTCGTGCATCTGCCGCTGCCGCTGTTTTTCACGCCCGAACAGATCGTCCCCACCCTGGCGGCCGCCGGCGTGGGAACCGTAGTGGCCGGCGCCGCCATGCGCGGCGCCCTGGACGGCCTGATGATGGGCGAGGCCCGCTCCTTGTCACCGGCGCTCGACGTGTACCGGCGCGATGTTCCGCGGGCCGCGCTGCATGCCGGCACCGCCAAGATTACGTTCACGTCGGGATCCACGGGCACGCCCAAGGGCGTCTGCCTGGCCGCGCGCGACATGCTCGGCGTGGCGGCCAGCCTTGCGCGCGCCACGGATTTCCTCGGGATACGCTGCCATCTCACAGCGCTACCGCTGCCGATCCTGCTGGAAAACATTGCCGGCGTGTATGCGCCCCTGCTGCAAGGCGCGGCCATCGCCGTGCGCCCGTTGGGCGAGGTCGGCATGAAGGGATCCTCGGGCTTCGATCCGGGCGGCTTCGACCGCGCGTTGCGCACGACTGGCGCGCAGAGCGTGATCGTGCTGCCGCAGATGCTGCGTGCCTACGCCGGATGGCTGCGGGCGACTCAGGGGACGGCACCGCCCAGCCTGCGCTTCATGGCGGTGGGCGGGGCGGCGGTCGGCGCCGAATTGCTGGCGCAGGCGCGCGCGGTGGGCCTGCCGGCTTACGAAGGCTATGGCCTGTCGGAAGCCTGCTCGGTACAGACGCTGAATCTGCCCGGCGCCGATCGCGCCGGCTCCGCCGGACGGCCGCTGCCGCACGCTCGTTTGCGCGTGGCGGCCGATGGCGAGATCGAGGTCGCCGGCACGCATGCCCTGGGCTATCTTGGCCACGCGCCCTGGTCGGGCGAATGGATGCCGACCGGCGACCTGGGCCATATCGACGCCGACGGTTTCCTGCACGTCAGCGGCCGCAAGAAGAATGTCCTGATCACCGGATTCGGCCGCAACGTGTCGCCGGAATGGGTGGAGCTGCATCTGGCCAGCCAGGCGGGTATCGCCCATGCCGTGGTGCTGGGAGAAGGGCAGGCAGCGCTGGGCGCCGTCATCTGGCCGCTGCCGGGCGCCGGAGAGGAGGCCATCCAGGCGGGCGTCGAGCGCGCCAACCAATTGCTGCCCGATTACGCCCGCATCGGTGTCTGGGTGCGCGCCCGCGCCGAATTCACCGCGGCGGCCGGTATGGCGACGCCCAACGGGCGTCCGCGGCGCGACGCGATCGCCGCCCGGCATGGCGACATTTTCCTGACAACGCATCTTTCCAATTTGCCCTGAACCATCATGTCCTTCTTTGAAACACTGCTCGCCGAGACCCAAGCAAGCCGGGCATCCCTGGTGCAGACTCCCATCATCCAGGACTGTCTGCGCGGCCAGGTCGCGCTGCCTTCCTACGTCGCCTTTCTGCGCGAGGCCTATCACCACGTGCGCCATACGGTGCCCTTGATGCAAGCCTGCCGCGCGCGACTCCCCGATCGCCTGGCGTGGATGGATGGCGCCCTGGACGAATACATCGAGGAGGAGACCGGCCACGACGAGTGGATACTGAACGACTTGCGCGCGCTGGGCCAGGATGCCGACGCAGTGCGGCGCGCGGGCCCCGGCCCGGATACCGAGATCATGGTGGCCTACGCGTACGACACCATCGCACGCGGCAACCCGGCGGGATTCTTCGGCATGGTGCATGTGCTGGAAGGCACCAGCGTGGCGCTGGCCCTGAATGCCGCCGACCGCATCCAGCAGACGCTGGGTCTGCCGGCGACCGCCTTCAGCTATCTGCGTTCGCATGGCACGCTGGACCAGGAGCATACGCGCCACTTCGCCGACTTGATGGACCGGCTGGACGATACCCGCGACCAGGTGGCCGTGCTGCATGCCGCGCACATGTTCTACCGGCTTTACGGCGGCATCTTCCGCGGCCTGCCGCGTGTCCAGGCCGGGGAGGCCGCGCAATGAAGCCGACGGAAGCATCCGTGGTATTGACCGGCGCCGCCGGCGGACTGGGCAGCGCGATCGCGCGCCGCCTGCTGGACGAAGGCGCGCGCGTGTTGCTGGTCGGCCGTACGGCCGAGCCGCTGCTTGCCTTGGCGCACGCGCTGGCCACCGGTTCCTTCGACCGCTGGCGTGTCGATGCGCTGGTGGTGGACATCACGACCGACCACGGCCGCGCCGCCGTGATCGATGCGGCCGCGGCTCGCGAGGCCAATGTGCTGATCAACAATGCCGCCGTGCCCGCCTTCGGCCGTGCCCAGGACCTGCAGCCCGAGCAAGCCCGCCGCGTGGTCGAGACCAATATCCTCGCGCCCATGCTGCTGACCGCGGGCGTGCTGCCGCATCTGCTGGCCTGCAAGCGGGCGCAGATCATCAATATCGGCTCGACGCTCGGCAGCCTGGGCGTGCCCGGGTTTTCCGCCTACGGCGCCAGCAAGGCGGCATTGCGCATCTACACCGAGTCGCTGCGCCGGGAACTCGCCGATACGCGCGTGCGCGTGCAGTACTACGCCCCGCGCGCCATCGCGACGTCCTTCAATGCACCCGAGGTGCTGGCCTTCAACCGGGCGACGGGCTCGCGCAGCGATACGCCGGACGCGGTGGCGCGCGACCTGGTGCGCATGCTGCGCGACGAGTCGCCGCAGCGCTTCGCCGGCACGGTCGAAGCGCTGGCCGTGCGCTTGAACGGACTTTTTCCGAAATGGATGGACGGGGCGTTTTCCAAGCACAGGCGCGCCCTGAAGCCTTCCGCCTTTCCCCCTGGAGCTTCTTCATGATTCGATTTTTTTCCCGCGCCGCGCGGTTGGCCGGATGGACCGCGACGCTGCTGATGGGCGCGACCCTGACGCTGGGAGCGCCCGCCCGGGCCGAACCCGCGGACCTGGATCAGGGCATCCATGCCCTGCAGACCGAGTGGGCGGTGATCCAGTACAAAACGCCGGAGGATCAGCGCGCGAGCCGCTTCGAAGCCCTGTCCCGGCAAGCTCACGCGCTGACCGCGCGCTACAGCGGCCGGGCCGAGCCGCTGATCTGGGAAGGCATCATCATGAGCTCCTGGGCCGGCGCCAAGGGCGGCCTGGGGGCCCTGGACCTGGCCAAGCAGGCCAAGGCCGACTATGAGGCGGCGATACAGATCAACAGCAAGGCGCTGGACGGTTCCGCCCTGAATAGTCTGGGCGTCCTGTACTACAAGGTGCCAGGCTGGCCCATCGGTTTCGGCGACAACAAAAAGGCCGAGGCCCTGCTGCAGCAAGCATTGTCGGTGAACCCGGATGGCATCGATCCGAATTACTTCTATGCCGATTATCTGGTCTACCGCAACCGCAAGGCCGAGGCGATCCCGTACCTGGAAAAGGCGCTGAAGGCGCCCCCCCGACCGGGCCGCGAAGTGGCCGACGAAGGCAGAAGGGCGGATATACAGGCGCTGCTGGCCAAGATCCGCTCCTGAGCCCGGCACGCCGCGCGGCGTCCGCATGGCCGCGCCAGGTCAGATGAACGTCATCACCTCTGCGCGTGGCAGGCGCGACTTCGGCAGGCGCACGTTGAAATCCGTTTCGGCGTGATACCCCAGCGAGAGCAGGACCACGCTGCTGTAGCCGCGCTCGCGCAGGCCCAGCTCGGCATCCAGCAGCCGGAAATCGAAGCCTTCCATCGGCGTGGTGTCGATGCCCAACGTCGCCGCGGCGAGCATGAGCGTGCCCAGCGCCAGGTAGACCTGCTTCTCCATCCAGTGCTGCAGGTCCTTCTGCTCGTAGCGATGAATATCGACGAAGGACTGCCGGCCCCTGCGCTGGCCTTCCTTCGCGCCTTCCAAGCTGAAGCGGCCGTCACGTTCTTCCTGTTCCAGGATGGCGTCCATGTGCCGCGTCGTCATATCGGTCCGGGCGGCGAAGACGATCACGTGCGACGCGTCCATGATCTTGGGCGCGTTATAGCTGAAGGTTCCCTGCGCCGCCTTGGCGATGCGAGCCTTGCCCGCGTCGTCCCCGGCGACGATGAAATGCCAGGGCTGCGAATTCACCGACGAAGGGCTCAGGCGCAGGCCTTCGAGCAATTGCTCGATCCGCGACTGCGGGATTCGGCGGGCCGGATCGTAGGCCTTGGTGGTGTAGCGGTCCTGGATGGCGGTAAGGGTTTCCATGGCGATGTCCTATGTGTGAGCGCCGCCGTGAGCGGGCGCGTGGCGGAAGCCGCCGGCGTAGCCCGGAGAAGGCTGGCCGGTCTGGAACGGCGGTCCTTCGCCGTCGAAGTGCGCGTATCTTCCGCTTGCCACACTTGATGAAAAACAGGGAAAATCAAGCAGGCCTTTCACTGTTTTCGTGAAAATGATCAAGCTCGATGACCTTGCCCTGTTCGTCCGTTCCGCCGCCCTGGGCAGTTTTTCCGACGTCGCCCGCGAAGCGGACCTGCTGCCTGGACAGGTCAGCGCCGCCATCAAGCGCCTGGAAGGCGAACTCGATGTCCGCCTGTTCGCCCGGTCCACGCGCAGCCTGCGGCTGACGGCGGAAGGCGAGGCCTATCTGCCGCACGCGCGGACCATCCTGGACAGCGTGCGCGCCGGCCACGAAGAACTGCACGGCCAGCAGCGCGAACTGCGCGGGGTGTTGCAGGTCGCGGCGCCGTCCGACCTGGGGCGCAACGTGCTGCTACCCTGGTTCGCGCTGTTTCGGCAGCCTTATCCGCGCCTGACGCTGAAGCTGTTCTTTTCGGACCGGGTGACCGATGTCTTCCGCGATCCGGTGGACGTGGCCGTGCGCTATAGCGTGGCGGAGGACGCCAGCTACGTCGCGCTGCCGCTGGCGCCGGCAAACCGGCGCGTGCTGGTGGCGTCGCCCGAATACCTTGCGCGCCGGGGCATGCCATCGTCGCTGGACGATCTGGCCGGGCACGACTGCCTGCTTTATCTGCTAAGCAGCCGGCTCTACGACCGATGGACCTTCGAGGACGGCGATCGCAAGCTGTCGGTGAACGTCACGGGCGCGATACACAGCGACGACGGCGACGTGGTGCGCCGCCTGGCCCTGGCGGGGCAGGGCATCGCCTACAAGTCCTGGCTGGACGTCAGCGATGACGTCCGCACTGGCCGCCTGCATATGCTGCTGCCGCATCTGCGCGGCGTGTCGGCGCCCTTGATGCTGATCTGCCCGCATCGCAAGCAGTATTCGCCCGGCGTGCAGGCGCTGTACAAGTTGCTGCGCGAACGGTGCGAAGCGGTGCAGAAGACGCTGCCGGTCCTACGCTGACTTCATCAGCTGCTTGCCGATCACCAGCTGCTGGATCTGCGTCGTGCCTTCGTACAGCCGCAGCAGACGCACGTCGCGGTAGAAGCGTTCGACCTTGTATTCGTTGATGTAGCCCGACCCGCCATGCACCTGCACGCCGCGGTCGGCAACGCGGCCGACCATCTCGGTGCTGAACAGCTTGGCGCAGGCCGCCTGCATGCTGACGTCCGGATCGGTCACGCCGAAGGGTTTGTCGTCGTAGCGGCGCGCCACGGATCGCACCAGCGACCAGGCCGCCAGGATCTCCGCCTGGCTGTCGGCCAGCATGGCCTGCACCAGCTGGAAATCGCCGATGCGCTGGCCGAATTGCTTGCGCTGCTGGGCGTAGGCGACGCTTTCCCGCAGGATGCGGTCGGCCATGCCGCACGCCACGGCCGATATGTGCAGGCGGCCGCGGTCCAGCACCTTCATCGCGGTCTTGAAGCCTTTGCCCGGCACGCCGCCGATGATGTTGGCCGCCGGTACCCGTACATGGTCCAGGACGACGTCGCAGGTCTTGGTGCCGCGCTGGCCCATTTTGCGATCCGGCTTGCCCAGGCTCAGGCCCGGCAGACCGGCCGGCACGATGAAGGCCGAAATACCGCCGGCGCCGGGGCCGTCGGTGCGCGCCATCAGCGTGAAGGCGCCGGCGCGCGGCGCGTTGGTGATGAAGCGCTTGGTCCCATCCAGAACGTAATCCTCGCCTTCCTTGACGCCGCGCGTCTTGATCGATGCGGCGTCCGAGCCGGCATCCGGCTCGGTCAGGGCGAAAGAGACGACCAGGTCGCCGCTGGCGATGCGCGGCAAATATTCAGCCTTCTGCGCGTCGGTGCCGTCCATCAGGATCCCCTGCGAGCCGATACCGATATTGGTGCCGACGACCGAGCGGAACGCCAGGGCGGTATGGCCCAGCTCGTAGGCGACCTCGCATTCCTGCGCCATGCTCAGGCCGATGCCGCCGTATTCCTCCGGGATGGACAGGCCGAACAGGCCCAGTTCCTTCATGTCGGCGACGATGTCGGCGGGGACTTCGTCGTGCTCCTCGACGTTGTCTTCGGCGGGCATCAGCCGCTCGCGCACGAAGCGCTGGACGCTGTCGCGCAGCAGCTGGAAGGTTTCTTGGTCCAGGGGCATCGGCTGTCTCCGGCATTCGGGGCCTAACTGTGAGGAGCCTATTATTTTCCTATCGACATGCCTTGACAATCCCAAAGACAATGAACAGTCTGTCAAATATTATTGACAAATGAGGTGGCCGATGGATGCACAGTCGCTCGCGTTCTTTGTAGATATCGTGGAAGCGGGCAACCTGAGCGCGGCCGCGCGCAACCTGAAGATGAGCCGGGCCAATGTCAGCTATCACCTGGCGCAACTGGAAAGATCCGTAGGTATGCAGCTGATGCGGCGGACCACGCGCCGGGTCGAGCTGACCGAGGCCGGGGAACGTCTTTACCGGCACGGCCGTGTCATCCGCGATGAAGTATTCGCCGCCCGGGAAGCAATGGCAACCTTGGGCAGGGGCTTGCACGGCTCGTTGCGGATCAGCCTGCCCACCGGCTTCGGACACATGGTCATGTCCGACTGGCTCATCGAGTTCAAGCGTGGCTATCCGGATATCGCACTGGACGTACTGTTCGACAATCGTGTGGACGATCTGCTGCGCGATGAAGTCGACGTGGCGGTTCGCGTCATGTCGGAGCCGCCCCAGCAGATGGTGGCCATCGAATTGGCGGAAGTGCGCTATGTGGTCTGCGCGTCCGCCGGCTATGCGGGTGGGCAGCCCTTGCCCCGCACCCTGGAAGGGCTGGCGGACGTGCCCCTGATCACGTCCGGCGTCTCGGGGCGGGACCTGCGCGTGTCGGCGTACCGCGCGGACGGACGGCGCGAGCTTACTTTGCATCCCACTTTGGCTTCGGAGAACTTCCAGTTCCTGCGCGAGGCAGTGTTGGCGGACCTGGGTGTGGGACTGGTGCCGGATTACGTCGTTGCACGCGATGTCGCCGACCGGCAGGTCGTTACCGCGCTGTCGGATTGGCGGCTGAGCGTTTTCGGCACGCGCATGTTTCTGCTGCGTATGCCGGGGCGATACCAGACCTTGGCCGCGCGCACCCTGATCGATTTCGTCGTCGGCAAGGCACGCGCATGGCGGGAGCAATCCGGCGCGCGTTGATCGGCCCGCTTTACAAGCCGCCAAGGCCAGAACTAGAATGTGAATGTCGTTCATAATGATGAACATCATGATGCGCCGGCGAATCACGAACGGCGAATGGAGACGGCTTTTCCGATGGGCCCCCTGCAAGGATTGAAGATCATCGAATTGGCCGGCATCGGTCCATGCCCCATGGCCGCGATGCTGTTGGCCGACCTCGGCGCGACGGTCCTGCGCATAGACCGTCCGGAACCCGCGCCGCTCGGCATCGAACGTCCGCTGAAGTTCAATCTGCTGCTGCGGAGCCGCAAGGCCATCGCGCTGGACCTGAAGGCCGCCGCGTCGCGTGAGCTGTTGCTGCGCCTGGTGCAGGACGCCGATGCCCTCATCGAGGGTTTCCGGCCAGGCGTCATGGAACGCCTCGGCCTGGGCCCCGATCCCTGCCTGCAGCGCAATCCCCGATTGGTCTACGGCCGCATGACCGGCTGGGGCCAGGCCGGTCCGCTATCCCAGGTAGCCGGCCATGACCTGAACTACATCGGCGTTACCGGCCTGCTGCACGCGATCGGTCGGGCAGGCCAGCCACCCACGCCACCATTGAACGTGGTGGGGGACTACGGTGGAGGCGCCCTGTATCTGGCCCTGGGCGTGCTGGCGGCGATTATCGAGGCCCGCCAGTCGGGGCAAGGGCAGGTCGTGGATGCAGCCATCGTGGACGGTGCCGCATCGCTAGGCACGGCGCTCTTCGGCCTGCACGCCGCCGGGCTATGGGATGAACGCGGCACGAATACCTTGGATTCCGGCGCTTACTTTTACGATGTCTACGAATGCGCCGACGGCGAGTGGATCTCCGTCGCGCCCCTGGAAGCGAAATTCCATGACAGGTTGCTGGAAGTGCTCGGCTTGGATCCCAGCGCGTTCGGCTCGCGGCACGATCGCCAGGCATGGCCGCGGGCGAAGAAGCTCCTGGCGGAAAAGTTCAAGACCCGAAGTCAGGCGCAGTGGTGCGAAATCCTGGGCGGCATCGACGTATGCGTCGCCCCAGTGCTGCCGCTGGACCGGGTCGGGCAGCATCCGCATATCCGCCACAGGGAGGTGTTAATGGAGGTCGATGGCGTTACACAACCCGCGCCGGCGCCGCGTTTTTCGCGAACGCCGACGGCGTGCCCCACACCGCCGGAAGCGGCCACCGCGGGCGCGATGCAGGCTGCCCTGGCTGCCTGGCTGGCGCCGGGGGAGGCTCAGGAATGGGATGATCGTCTGGCGCGGGATTCCGGAGGCGGATCAGCCACCCGGCATATGGCGTAGGGTTTCGGAAGCTTCCGCGGCCACTTCCCGTATCAACTGGCGCAGGGACGGCATGGTGTGGACGAAGCGGTCACTGGGCGCGGCGATCATCAAGGCATAGGTGGCCGTACCATCGGCCTTGACGATGGGCGCGGCAATACCGGAGGCGCCGGGCACCGCCTCGCCCATGCTGATGGAGATACCGGAAGCGCGGATCTCTTCGAGTTCCGCTTCCAGCGCCGTCTTGTCCGGCAGGGGCTTGCTGGTCATCGGCTTGAGCCTGGCGGTCTTCAGGTATTTTTTGCGCCATTCCTGGTCCTGGAAGGCGAAGAGCACTTTGCCGGCGGCCGAGACGTGCAGCGGTCGCTTGGTACCGATCGGGACCGAATAGCGGATCGCCTGCCTGCTGTCGATCCCATCGATATAGGTGACCGCCTTGCTTTCCTTGTCGACCTGCACCAGGAAGACGCTTTCCTCGGATCGGCTGGCGAGCTGCTCCAGATAGGGACGCAAGATCTTCGTCACGCCCGCGCTGGCCATGACCTCCGCGGACAGTTGGAAGATCGCGGGGCCCAACTCGTAGCGACCGGCGGTATGGAACAGGTACTTGTGCGCGACGAGCGGGCGCAGCAACAGCAGCAGGCTGCTTTTGGGCGCCTCGAGCTCAATGCTCAGCTCGGCCAACGTGGCGCCGCCGGCGTTGCGGGCGAGTACTTCGAAAAGGCCGAGTATACGCAACAGGGAGCGCGGCTCGGCCGGTGTGGCGCTGGATTCGGATGGCGTTTTCATTTTGACGAATGATACCCGCAAGCGCGGGACGATTTGACCGGAACGGAGGCATCTACGATGAGGAACGACCAAACGGGAGCGGCGGCTGCAGCCGGCAACGAAGATATACCGGACACGGTCCCATCGCGGTCCTTCCTGGCCTACCAGGTCAGCGCTGGAGAAAACCGTGGGAAAGAAGGAGCGACCGCGCTATCGGCGGCCATCGTGCCTTTGACGCTGGATGATCTGTCGCCTGGCGACGTGGTGATACGCACCGCCTACGCCGGCATCAACTACAAGGACGCCCTGGCGACCATCGCGGATGGGAAAGTGATCCGGCGCTTTCCACGCGTCATCGGTAGCGATGTCAGCGGATGGGTCGTCGCCTCGCGGCATGCGGCTTTTCGTGAAGGCGACCCCGTGGCCGTGCTGGGACGGGGCTTCGGCGTGGACCATGACGGCGGCTTCGCGGAGTTTGTCCGGGTGCCTGCCGATTGGGTCATGCCGCTACCGGCCGGCATGACGCTACGAGATGCAGCGGTGCTCGGTATCGCCGGCTATACCGCCGCGCTTGCGGTGCATTTGCTGGAAGACGCCGGCTGCGTGCCCGGGCAGGGCGATGTACTGGTCAATGGCGCCACCGGTGGGGTCTCCAGCATGGGCATCGAAATGCTTTCGCGCCTGGGCCATGCCGTGACCGCGGTCAGTTCGAAGCCCGGACAGGCCGGCTACCTGCGCGAACTGGGCGCGCGTGAAGTCATGGTTGCATCGGACCTGGTGGATACGGGCAGGCCGCTGGAGACCGCGCGGTGGGCGGGAGCCCTGGATGCGCTCGGAGGCCGCCATCTGGATCTGTTGCTGCGTTGCATCCGGCCGCGCGGATGCGTGGCCAGCTACGGTAACGTGGCAGGCAACGAATTGACGACCAATATCCTGCCTTTCATCCTGCGCGGTGTGCGGCTGATCGGTGTGAACCTCACCTATTATCTGGACCTGCAAACGCTGCTGTGGCAGCGGCTGGCCACGGATATCAAGCCCGTGCATACGCTCCAACACGCCCGGGGGATACCTCTGAACGCGCTGGCCGCCCAGCTGCGGCGCATGCTGGACGGCCAGAGCACGGGAAGGACGGTGGTGGACTTCCAAGGCTGAGGTTCAATCCAGCGTCAGTCCGGACGCCTTGATCACCTTGGCCAGGGAGTCGATCTCCTTGCGCAGGAAACTCTGGTATTGCTCGGGCGTGGACGGGGTAGCCTGCGCGCCTTGCTCCGCGAAGAAGCGCTGCGTCTGGGGATCGGCCAGGGCCTTGTTCACCGACGCATTCAATCTGGCGATGATTTCGGCGGGCGTGCCGGCCGGGGCCATCAGGCCGGACCAGGCGGCCAGCTCCAGGTTTTTCGCCACGGTTGCATCGAGCGTCGGGACGCCGGGCAGCGAAGCCAGCGGCTGCTTCGTCGCCACCGCCAGGGCTTTCAGGCGGCCGGACTTGACCGCCGGGATCGCCCCGGCGGATGTCGCGAAGTAATAGTCGACCATGCCGGCCATCAGGTCGACGATCGCGGGCGCCTCGCCTTTGTAGGGCACATGCGTGCACTTGATGCCGACGGCGTCTTCGAACAGCAGCGATGACAGGTGCGTGACGTTGCCGTTGCCTGCCGATGCGTAATTCAGCTTGCCGGGGTTTGCCTTGGCATAGGCGACCAATTCCTGCACGGTCTTGAAGGGCGAGTTGGTCGGCACCACCAGCACGATGGGCAGGCTGGCGGTCAGGGCCACGGGCGTGAGGTTCTTGGTTACGTCATACGAGAGCCGCTTGCTGTACAGCGCAGGGCTGGATGCGATGGCCGACGTGTTGTAAAGCAGTGTATAGCCGTCGGCCGGGGCGCGGCTGACTTCATCGGCGGCGATGTTGCCATTGGCGCCGGGCTTGTTGTCGATGAAAACGTTGGTGTGCAGGTCGGAGGCCATTTGCCGGGCGAGCGCCCGCGCGATGGCGTCGGTGCCGCCGCCCGCCGAAAATCCCAGCACGATGCGGATCGGCTTGGACGGATAACTGTCCTGCGCCGCGGCGGCGCGGGCGGGCCCGCTCATGGCCAGGCCTAGCGCGAGGGCGGCGGTGATGAGCAGCGCGGCCGAGCCGGCCCAAGTGCGCCAGGCGCCCCGGATGTGCGGAGTGCCACGGGTGTCGCGGATCGCCCGACGGCGACCGCCGGAAGCGGGCGAGCTATCCGTTATGCGAAGCTGCTTGTGTTGAAACATGTCTCTCTCCTTGTACTTGCTGTATGGGCGTCCCGCTGCGGGAGGGTCACACCCTTATGGTCCGGCGGGTGCTAGCCCGCCATGGTCAGGCCACCCGATACGGACAGCACCTGCCCGGTAATGAAGGCCGCATCGTCCGAAGCCAGGAAGCACACCGCGCCGACCATGTCGTGCGGCTGGCCGAGACGGCCGAAGGGGATGGCTTTTTCCAGCGCTCCGCGCAGCTTGGCGCCGTTTTCACCTTCGCCGGCGAAATCGCGGAACAGCGGCGTGTCGGTGGGGCCGGGACAAACGACGTTCACATTGATCTGCTTGCGCGCCATCTCGCGCGCCATGGTCTTGGTGAAGGCGATGATTCCGCCTTTGCATGCCGAATACACCGATTCGCCCGACGAGCCTACCCGGCCCGCGTCCGAGGCAATGTTGACCACGCGGCCCCTGCCGCGCTGGCTCATGCCCTTCAATACCGCGTGGTGCAGGTTGATGGGGCCTTTGAGATTGATGTTCACGATCTTGTCCCACAGCGCCGGTTCGGTGTCCAGGAACCTGGCCGCGTGATCCCAGCCGGCGTTGTTGACCAGCACGTCGATCGTGCCCAATTCGCTTTCGACCTTGGCGACGGCGGCGACGACCGCGGCATGGTCGGTAATATCCAAAGGGTAGGCGGTGGCGATTCCGCCCGCGCCCCGGATATGCGCGGCGACGCCCGCGGCGCCTTCCACGTTGAGGTCGAAGATGGCGACCTTCGCGCCTTCCTCGGCGAAACGTACGCACAACGCGGCGCCGATGCCGCCGCTGCCGCCCGTGACGATCACGACTTTGTCCTGCAATCCTTTCATGGTGTGCTCCTGGCGTTGCGGCCGGTTCAGCCGCGGCACTTGATCATGCGCAGCGGGGTATAGGTCATCACGACGGCGCCATTCTGATTGACCACTTTGTTGAAGGTGCGGACTAGGCCTCGCCCGGGCCGGCTGTTCGATAGGCGGGCTTCGATCACCTCGCATTCGACGTGTATGGTGTCGCCGACCATGGCCGGCGCCTTGATGTCCAGCTCCATGTGGAGGAAGGCATAGCCCGTTTTCTGCATGGTGGCCTGGGCCAGCAGACCCTCCGATATGCCGTAGACGAAGGCGCCTGGGGCGAAGCGGCCCTTGATGTCGGATTCCTTTGCGACGAAATCCATATCGGTGAACAGCACTTCCGTCATGTGGATGACATTGATGAAGGCGCAAACGTCCGCATCCTGTATGGTGCGCCCCAGGGTCTTGAATTTGCGGCCAATAGGCAGGTCTTCGTAGTACAGGCCCAGGCCGACGGTGTCGAGTTCCTCGTTGTTCAAAGCGGTCTCCTCACGGTTGTGCGATTAGCGTTCACTTCCTGCCTGGGCGTCCAAGCAGGGCATTCGAAATGATGTTGCGCTGGATCTGGTTGGTGCCCTCGATGATCTGCAGCACCTTGGCATCGCGGAAGTAGCGATTGATGGGGTATTCGGAAGATATGCCTGCCGCGCCGAACAGCTGCACGGCGTCGGTGGCGACCTTCATGGCGGTATCGGTCGCGAAACACTTGGCCATGGCGGCGATGGGGGCCAGTTGCTCGGCGGGAGCGGCGGCATCGACCAGCGAGGCCGCGCGGTAGACCAGATGGCGCGCGGCCTCCGTCTGCATCGCCATATCGGCCAGCATCCAACGCACGCCCTGGAAATCGCTGACCGGCTGGCCAAAGGCCGAGCGGTTGGTGACGAATCCGATGGCATGGTCCAGCGCGCCCTGCGCCAGACCGACGCCGCGGGCGCCGATAAGCGGGCGGCTGGCATTGAAGGCTTCCATGACGGCCTTGAAGCCGCCACCGAGCATGTCCTGCTCCGGCACGAAGACGTTGTCCAGAAAGAGGGGGCATGAAGGCACGCCCCGCGCGCCCATTTTCTCTTCCTTGCGGCCGACCTGAAGGCCGGCGGCGCCTTTATGGACGATGAACAGGCTGATCCCGTCCTTATGGTCCTTGGCCGGATCGCGGTACTTCGCCGCAACCAGGATAAAGTCGGCAATGTCCGAATTGGTGCACCAGATTTTTGCCCCGTTCAGGATGTAGCCGCCGGCTGTCCGTTCCGCGCGCGTCGCGATGCCACCGACATCGGATCCGCTCTGCGCTTCGGTGGTGGAGAACGCGCCACGCAGTTCGCCGCTGGCCAGGCCTGGCAGCAGGCGCGCCTTCTGGTCGGCCGTGCCGCCATGCAGGATGGCGCCGAAGGGGACCCACTGCACCAGCAGGAGATACGCCGTGTTGTAGCAAACGCGGCCGAATTCCTCGATGGCCAGGCAGGCCGACAGCATGCTGCCCGCACCGCCATATTGTTCCGGAAAGGGCAAGGTAAACAGCCCCAATTCCTTCAACAAGGCAAACATATCCTGGGGATACTCGGCCGTGCGATCGATCTCATCGGCGCGTGGCGCGACTTTTTCACGGGCGACACGTCTGATCAGGTCGCGGATCTGCCGCTGGTCGTCATTCAGGTCGTACTGGAAGGAATTCATGATGAAAGCCTGTTGGGTGCCGTGCATCGCGCCGTCTTCACGGCAACTTGCGGGTTTCGATGACCCGGGCCGCCTCCAGCGCCTCGATAGCGGCGGCGCTCTTGTGCAGCAGGGACTGGAGGACCTCGGCGGTGTGTTGGCCGCGCAATGGCGGCGGATACCGGTACTCCACCGGCGTATCTGAAAGACGTATGGGGTTGGCCACCGTCCCGACAGTTGCCCCGCCGGGATGAGGCATGTCCACCCGCATTCCACGGTGCATAACCTGTGGATGTTCGAAGACCTGCGCGTAGTTGTTGATGGAGCCGGTCGGCACTTCCGAATTTCCCAGGACCTCGAGCCAGTGCGCCGAGGGGCGTGTGCGCAGCATGGCCTCCAGCGACGCGACCAGCGCCGCCCGGTTCACATTGCGATCGGGCATGGTCAGGAAGCGCGGATCTTCGGCGAGGGCGGGCAGCCCGATCAGCACGCATAATTTGCGGAACTGGCCGTCGTTACCGCAACCGATGATGATGTGCCCATCGGCCGTGGCGAAGGTCTGGTATGGAGCCAGGTTGGGATGTTCGTTGCCCCAGCGTCGCGGGATGATGCCGCTGGCGAAATAGCTGGCGATCTGGTTGGCGCCGAAGTTCACCACGCTATCCAGCAGCGCCACGTCTATGCGCTGTCCCAGGCCGGTGGCGTGTCGATTCTCGAGCGCCGCCAGGATGCCGATGGTGGCGTTCAAGCCCGTCAATACATCGGCGACCGCGATGGCGGACTTCATCGGCCCGCCGCCGGGCTTGTCGTCGCGTTCGCCATTGATGCTCATCAGGCCACCTTCGCCCTGGAAGATGAAGTCGTAGCCGGGCAGATGGGCGTACGGGCCGTCCTGGCCGTAGCCGGTAATAGAGCAGTAGACAAGGCGGGGATTGAGCTCGCGCAGATCGGCGTGGGCAAGGCCGTAGCGGGCCAGGTCGCCAACCTTGTAGTTCTCGACCAGGACATCGCATTGCCGCGCCAAGTCGCGAACCAGCCCCTGGCCTTGTGGTGTCGCGATGTCGATGGCGATGGATCGCTTGTTACGGTTCGCGGAGGTGAAGTAGGCCGAGTCGCCGACACGCTCGCCGCGGCTGTTCTCGATCCAGGGCGGCCCCCAATGCCGCGTATCGTCGCCCGTGACGGGCCGTTCCACCTTGATTACGTCCGCGCCAAGGTCGGCCAGCATTTGCGTACACCAAGGACCTGCCAGGACGCGAGTCAGGTCCAGAACACGCAGATGGGCAAGGGTTCCTGGCATGTCATGTGTCTCCTGCCGTTTGGTCTGAACGGCGTTCATATATACGAATAATGGTCGAAATTCTAAACGTGTGCGGCGGCCGGCGCAATGGTTTTCTCGACATCACCTTGCACAGATTCATCAGCATCATGTCGTATTGGCTGCGCATTCGAAAGTAGAGTCCGCCATTTATGCGGGAGATAAACTCGCAAAGTTGGAGTAAGATTGCTTTTTTCGCTTTACAAGCGAGACGGATTTGAATCATGATGTTGATATAATTACGAACCATGGGAGACAAGGCAATGACCGTAGTCACGACCTTCCAGCACCACATCGCCCTGATCGAACTGAACCGGCCCGAGGCGATGAACGCACTGAATGAGCAAATGCTCGCGGACCTGAACGCAGCGCTGGACGAGGTGGAGTCGTCGACATGCCGCGGCATGGTGTTCACCGGCGCGGGCGACAGGGCGTTTTGCGCCGGCGCCGATATCTCCCAGCTGCAGGGTAGGACGCCGCGCGCCCACCGGGCCAATGCCGTCCTAGGTCAAGCCGTCTTCGACCGCGTCTATCGTTCCCCTTTGCCCAGCGTCGCCGTCATACACGGCTTCGCATTCGGCGGCGGACTGGAGCTGGCGCTGGCGTGCACCGCCCGTATCGCCACGTCCCGGGCCAAGATGGGCTTGCCGGAAGTCAAGCTGGGCCTGATTCCGGGCTACGGCGGCACGCAGCGGCTACCGCGCCTGATCGGCGAGGCTCGTGCAGCCGAGATAATCCTTGGCGGCGAAGTCCTCGGCGCCGAAGAGGCACTGCACATCGGGCTGATCAACCGCATCGTCGACGGCGGGCGGCCCGGGGAGCTCGGCATTGCTTACTTGGCGCCGTGGGTGCGGCATGGCAAGGTCGCGGTGGCGGCGGCGCGCCAGGCCATGCGTCGCGGCCAGGAGGTCAGCCTGAATGCCGGCCTGGCCATCGAGGCGGATGTTTTCTCGGCATGCACGCAGTCACGCGACGCGGCGGAGGGCATTGCCGCTTTCCTGGCGAAGCGGCCGGCCGTATTCAGGGACGAGTGAGTCTCGAACCTATCGTTCGCCATGCGGCCGCGTCGCCGCGGCGAATCGCGGCGGTGGGCGGCGCCCGGCACGCAACCAAGCTCGACGCCGTCCGAGCCATCGCGCAGGCCCCGCGGTGGGCGCGATCGCTCACCGGGGAAACCCCGACTAACGAAAATCTCCAAACCAGGACACCAAGCCCATGAACGACCGCTACGCCAGCTATACCCGACTGAAATTCGATCGACCCCATGCCCGCGTGCTGCGCATTACGCTGGCCTCTCCGCTGAAGATGGGCGCGATGGACGCGGCAATGCATCACGAAGTCTCCGAAATCTGGAAGGACGTCGACGCCGATCCTTCCGTATCGGCCATCATCATTACCGGGGAAGGGCGCACGTTCTCCGCGGGCGGGGATCTCAATCACGAACGCAAGGGCGCCGACGATTACGACACACGCATGCAAACCATGAGGGAAGCGCGCGACATCGTCTACGGGATGATCAACTGTTCCAAGCCCATCGTCGGAGCGGCGCGCGGCTGGGCCGTCGGCGCCGGACTGGCCTGCCTTATCCTGGCCGACATTTCGATCGCCTCCAAGGACGCGCGGTTTTCCGACGGCCATATGAAGATAGGGGTGGCGGCGGGCGATCATGCCACCATCGTCTGGCCGCTGCTATGCGGCATGGCGAAGGCAAAATACTATCTGCTGACGGCGGACAGCTTCACCGGTGAGGAAGCCGAACGCATGAACCTGATTTCCCTGGCGCTGGACGATGCCGACGTCGAAGCCAAGGCCGTCGAGATCGCATCGCGCCTGGCCGACGGCGCGCCGGGCGCTATCCGCTGGACCAAGCATGCGCTGAATAACTGGATGCGGCAGGCCGGTCCCATTTTCGATGCTTCGCTGGCGATGGAGTTCATCGGTATGGCCAGTCCCGAGGGCAAGGAAGGCATGGACGCCTTCCTACAGAAGCGCCCGCCCGCGTTCCCCGCGGATACACCATTCTGAACAATCAAAAGGGCATCACCGTGGCAAATAAAAACGGCGCCGAGATACACAACCGCCTGTTCTTCCGGCTGTTCCAGCTCGGCAATTCCCTGCAGCGTCAGGCTGTCAAGGAACTGGGCATCAGCACCGTGCAGTGGGCCGTGCTGGGCGCGCTGACGCGCCCGCAGGCTGCCGATGGCATGACGTTCAGCGAACTGGCGGATTACCTGGTCGTCAGCCGGCAAAGCCTGGACGGGGTGCTCAAACGGCTGGAGGCCGAAGGCCATGTGCGCAGGGTGCCTCATGAAGCCGACCGGCGCGCCCGCGTGGTGATGCTGCTGCCGGCCGGCAAGCGTTTCTGGGACGGCATCCAGCCTGGCATCTACGAGTTCTACCGGCAGGCGTTGAAGAACTTCCGTTTCGACGATAGCGTCGCCTTCGTCCATTTCCTGAATCGCCTGCAGCACGATATTGCCGACGTGCGGTTGTGATGCTGCTGCTATCCATAGGATCCTCATGAAGATACTGGTACCGGTCAAACGCGTGGTTGACTACAACGTCAAGGTGCGCGTGAAGTCTGATCAAACGGGCGTCGACATCGCGAATGTGAAAATGTCGATGAACCCGTTCGACGAAATCGCCGTGGAAGAGGCCACCCGGCTCAAGGAAAAGGGCACGGCCAGCGAAGTGATCGCGGTATCGTGCGGCGTACAGCAATGCCAGGAAACCCTGCGCACGGCGATGGCGATCGGTGCGGACCGCGGCATCCTGGTGCAGACCGATGCGGACCTGCAGCCCCTGGCGGTGGCCAAGCTGCTGAAGGCCCTGGTCGACAAGGAGCAGCCTCAGCTGGTGATCCTGGGCAAGCAGGCCATCGACGACGACGCCAACCAGACCGGCCAGATGCTGGCCGCGCTGCTGGATTGGCCCCAGGCGACCTTCGCCAACAAGGTCGAGGTCGCCGATGGCAAGGTCACCGTTACGCGCGAAGTCGATGGCGGCCTGGAAACCGTGGCGCTGAAGCTGCCGGCCATCGTTACCACCGACCTGCGCCTGAACGAGCCGCGCTACGTCACGCTGCCCAACATCATGAAGGCCAAGAAGAAGACGCTGGACACCGTCACGCCGCAGGACCTGGGCGTGGACCCGGCGCCGCGCCTGAAGACCTTGAAGGTGACCGAGCCGCCGGCGCGCAAGGCCGGGATCAAGGTGCCGGACGTGGCGACGCTGGTGGACAAACTGAAGAACGAAGCGAAGGTGGTTTGAGATGACGAGCCTGGTTATTGCCGAACACGATAACGCCCAGCTGAAGGGCGCGACGCTGAACACGGTCGCCGCGGCCGCGAAGATCGGTGGCGACGTGCATGTGCTGGTGGCCGGCGGCGGCGCGCAAGCCGTGGCCGACGAGGCCGCCCGCATCGCCGGCGTGTCCAAGGTCTTGCTGGCCGACGCGCCGCACCTGGCCGACGGCCTGGCGGAAAACGTTGCCGCGCAAGTGCTCGCGGTGGCGCAGGACTACNGCCACATCCTGTTCCCGGCCACCGCGTCGGGCAAGAATGTGGCGCCGCGCGTGGCGGCCAAGCTGGACGTGGCGCAGATCTCGGATATTTCCGCGGTGAATGGCCCGGATACCTTCGAGCG